>JALTKS010000067.1 GCA_027006175.1 Gammaproteobacteria bacterium | reverse complement strand
TCGCGGTATTATTAACGAAGGCTGTGAAAAGGCACGTGATATTGCACGATTAACTCTGGAAGAGGTTCGTCAGGTCATGGGCCTGGCTTATAAATAAAAAACATGAGTGAAACTGATAACGCCATCGCTGATGAAGCTGAAACTGCTCAAGCACCGCAGCAAGCTGAAATGCCTTTTGCGGTTGTGCAAGGTGAGAAGGTAACGGAATTACCGCAGGATCTTTATATTCCTCCGCATGCGCTTGAAGTGTTTCTGGATGCATTTGAAGGGCCGTTAGATCTATTATTATATTTAATTCGTCGTCAAAATCTTGATGTACTTGATATTCCCATTGCTGAAATCACGACACAGTACATGGAATATGTTGAAGTGATGAAAGAGTTACAACTTGAGCTGGCTGCAGAATATCTGGTTATGGCTGCCATGCTGGCCGAGATTAAATCTCGTATGTTATTGCCACGTCGTGAAGAAGAAGGCGAAGAGGGTGAAGATCCTCGTGCAGAGTTAGTGCGCCGATTACAGGAATATGAACGCTTCAAACAGGCGGCAGAAAATATTGATAGCTTGTCGCGATTAAATCGTGATATTTACGAAGTGGAAATTGATACACCGGATGTCGCCGTTGTTAGAAAAGCACCAGATGTTAGTTTGCAAGATATGTTGACGGCATTTCAAAAAGTGTTGAAACGAGCAGAAAATTTCCAGCATCACCATATTGCAATGGAGCCTTTGTCTGTACGTGAACGTATGTCGAGTGTCTTAACCCTGATTAAAGCAGATGACTTTACTGATTTTTCTGATTTATTTACACCTGAAGAAGGTCGTTCCGGTGTTGTCGTTAGTTTGCTCGCTATTTTAGAATTATTGAAAGAAACTTTAATTGAAATGGTGCAGAACGAACCATTTGGACCTATTTATGTAAAAGCTGTCGCGTCATCGAAAGATAATGCAGAATCTCCTACTATAACGCCGGATACTGAAAACGATGAATCCTGATATTGTAAAAAAAGTAATTGAAGCCGCATTGCTTGCTTCAGGTAAACCGCTGAATATTGATAAATTAATGCATTTATTTGCAGCAGGTGATTTTCAACCTGAGAAAAATGATATTCGTAAAGCCCTGGCTGAAATCGGTGAAGACTGTCATGACCGTGGTATTGAACTTAAGGAAATCGCGAGTGGTTTCAGGTTACAGGTTCGTGAAGACATGGCACCCTGGGTCTCGCGCTTATGGGAAGAAAAACCACAACGTTATACCCGTGCATTGCTAGAGACGTTAGCACTTATTGCTTATCGTCAACCAGCAACGCGTGGTGAAATTGAAAATGTACGTGGTGTTGCTGTGAGTAGTAATATCATAAAAACATTGACTGAGCGTGAATGGATTAAAGTAGTTGGCCATCGTGATGTGCCCGGTAAGCCATCGATGTACGGCACAACAAAGCAATTCCTTGATTACTTTAATTTAAAGTCATTAGACGAACTTCCATCACTTGCTGAATTACGGGATTTTGAAACAATTAATGCTGAGCTTGATTTGCAATTACCCGGTCTGGAAATGCCGGAACAAGAGTCACCAGACAAATCAGAGAGTAACGAAGGCAATGAAATAGCGGATAATTCTTCTGAATCTGAATCATCATCTGTTAATGTTGATGAAGTATCAGCTGAAAAAGTTGATTGATTATTTTTCATGAGTGAAAAACTACACAAGATTCTTGCTCGTAGTGGTTATGGTTCTCGGCGAGAAATGGAAAGGTGGATAGAGGCAGGCCGATTTACGATTAATGGTCGTTTGGCTAAAACGGCTGATCGTATTTCTGAGAATGAAAAAGTAGCACTTGATGGTAAGTTAATCGAACTTACTTTCGATGAACAGCAGCACCGTATTCTTGTTTATAATAAACCTGAAGGTGTGATTTGTACAAGTAATGATCCTGATGGTCGTCCTGATGTATTCGCTAACTTGCCAAAACTACAAGGTTCTCGCTGGATCATTGTTGGGCGACTTGATCTTAATACATCAGGTTTATTATTTTTCACAACTGATGGTGATTTGGCGAATGCCTTAATGCATCCGTCATCTGAAATTGAACGTGAATATTCTGCACGGGTTCTTGGCGATGTTAACGGCGAGGTGCTGGATAATTTGACTAAAGGCGTAGAGCTCGACGATGGGGTGGCTAAATTCGATTCTATCGTTGATGTTGGTGGAAGTGGTGCTAATCACTGGTATAGCGTTGTTTTAAAAGAAGGTCGTAAAAGAGAAGTGCGTCGTCTTTGGGAATCACAAGGACTGAAAGTAAGTCGTTTAATGCGCACTCGTTTTGGTCCGATCTTTTTAATGCGCGATTTGCGTAAAGGAATGTTCAGAGATTTAAATCATGCTGAAGCCGCGGCTTTATATTCTGCTGTTGGTATGAGAAATAAAGTCATGAAGCAAACCAAAGCACCTGTTTCAGCCAGTAACAAGCGCGATTCGCGTAGCACGCATCCATCGCAGCGACGTCGATCTAAACGTAAATAAATAATTAGCCTGTTTTCTTTTCGGCAGAAGAGCTTGAGCGCATGGTGTGGCGAATATGCGCAACGGTGGGACGTAAATCGCCTGGAACATCAATATTATTTCCCAGCAAGATAATCATTTTGGGATTGGCTCTATGAGTTGATGATATTTTCTTTAATACGTTAACGATTTTTCTATCTTGAATGTGCGTATCAAAGCCAGTTAATACAAATACACCAAAGTGAGCCATGCTATCAATCGTATTAAGTACATCTTCTGCATCAATCGTACGCGGAATCATGATGTGATTGGCATCCATGCGGTACATGCCTGATTCTGGTTGCCAATGATAGATTGCTTTACTACTGCAAAGAGACAGGTTTTTGAATATTTCGACAATATGCATGCTCCGCAGAGTTTCAAAGTACACAATTGGGTAGCTTTGCTCCGTGAGCTTATTAATTCTTTCTAATGCCGGATCAACCATTTTTCTACTCGTTGCTATTAATACGGAAAACGAATAGTAATGTTATTAGACCACAGCTGTCAAAAATGTGACCGAGTTATCAGTTTGTAGATATAGTCTGTTTTATCAGGCTTGAATAACGCAGTTTCGACCAAATTTCTTCGCTGCATAGAGGGCTGAATCAGAACGTTCAAGTAATTGGTTTGCTGTTTCATTATTTTCTAATGTAGCCATGCCGATACTGATGGTGAGCTGGATAACCGTGCCATCATATATATGAGTCATTTTTTCAATGCTGCTACGAATACGTTGTGCAAGTAAGTGAGCACCATCAATATTGGTATTGTTAAGAAGAACAGTGAATTCTTCACCACCATAACGGAACAGAATATCTGAGTTACGAATATGATTATTGAGACCATCGACCAGTGAGCGCAGCACTTTATCGCCCATACTGTGACCATAGTTGTCATTAATATCTTTAAAATGGTCGATATCAATCATTAATAGTGACAGTGGGTTATCATGGCGGTGAGCAAGATCAATTTCTTTTTCCAGCATTGTGTCCAGTGCTGCACGGTTTAATGTACCTGTTAAAGGGTCATGCATGGCTTTTTTCAATGCTTCTTCATATAACAAGGAATTGCGTAGTGGGTAGACCAGCAAGCAAAGCAGTTCTTCCAGGCGGTTTAATTCGTGTTCAGCAAAGCGGATAGTGCGAGTAAAACTTAAGCGCCCAAGTGATTCTCCGGCAATTTCTATTTGATAATTACAGCTGTGGCGAGCCGCTTTATCACCAATCGTAATATTGGTGTCACTTTTTTCGTGTTCAAAAATCATTTGAGCAAAATTAAATTCGGTTTGAATACCATCAAAGAAGATGTTGGTGATGTCATCTACATGTAAACTTGTTTGAAGCTTTCTATTTAATTCCCAATCAGCCTTGTAAGGCTCGGATTGCTTTTGTGCAGGTGTTGCTGTTGTTGAAAGCACGGTGTTTCGTCCTTCCAAAAAGTGAGTATCGAGAATTTTCGCTTCGGTATTTTGTAGTCGTGCCATGATTTGTACATCCTCAAAACGTATTTGTTTTGTTATTCATGATGCGAATATCGTGCCATGATTTTAAGTATAGACAATTCTATACAAAACATATAGTTATAAGACGATGATTTTACAAGGCTAAAAAATGACGAATTTTTGGCACATTTTAGTGGCAAATATCGGTTAAAACTTGCCGATTAACCATAGTTTGGTTGTGTTATTTGCCGTATTTTGCCTTAACAATTTGTCCGCGTAGGGATTTGCTGTCTGGCCCCATCATATAAAGGTAGGTGCTTGCTACGTCTTCGGGCAATTTAAGTTTGCTTAAGTCTTCGGCAGGGTAAGCTAATTGGCGTAACCGGGTACGTATTGGTCCTGGATCGATAGAATTGACGCGAATGGGTGTATTGCTTTCCAATTCATCAGCAAGGATCTGCATAAAAGAGTCCAGGCCTTGTTTAGACATACCGTAAGCACCCCAGTAAGCACCTGATTTCTCGTAAGGCTCAGTAGAACTAAACAGGATGGCAGCATCGTCAGCCTGACGCAGTAAAGGTAAACAGGCCTGGGTTAATATAAAGGGGGCTTGTAGATTCACCGTTAAGATACGTTGCAGTAAGTCAACAGGGTAGTGATCAATCGGTGTCAGTGAGCCTAGTTCGGCTGCATTATTGAGTAAACCATCAAGTCGGCCAAATTCGTTCGAAATTCCGCCGGTGAGACCCAAGATATCTTCTTGTGTGGCAGAAGACAGGTCGAGTGGAAAAATGGCTGGTTCGGGATTACCTTCTGCCATAATTTCATCATACACTGCCTCGAGTTTATGACTGGTTCTACCGGTTAGCACAACACTGGCGCCATGCGCCGCATAGATTTTAGCCGCAGCTTTACCAATACCATCGCCCGCACCGGTTACAAGAATGACGCGATCTTTAAGCAGTTCTTTACCTGGGTGGTAATTATCAGGAATGGCTGAAGACATAATAACTCTGACCTTTGTTCGGTTAATGCGACTGGTTAATAATCTGTTGGCTACATTGTAACCCACTCTGCACTGCCGCTTCGAGTGTGGCGGGGTAACGACTAAGCGTATAATCACCACTGAACCATATTCTGGCATCTGAGCTTGCATTGCCTGGGCGATATTGATTGATATTGACCGATGATTTAAAGGTCGCCCGTTTTTCTCGAACAACGAAACTTTTATCGGCATCCGGCCAATCAAATATTTCGCTGAGCTCATCACTAATAATTTGTGCCAATGTCATTTTGTCAAGTTGCATGTGATCGCCTGAGGCGCTGATAACCACCGCCATGAGCCCGTCTTGTTGGCAAAAGCGGCGATCAAAAATCCATTGCCCGGTACAATTGGTGAGCCCAACCATCGGTTCTGGTAAAGATATGTTATCAGGGTATTGCAGATAAACGGTGCAGATAGGTTCATAGTCAAGTTGCGCTAATAATTGTTGACTGGATTCGAGTAAGTCAGCATTTTTAAGTAAGTTAATACTGCTGGAGGGTGAACCGGCAAGAACAATATGTTCAGCACTATAAGTGTTGCCATCGGCGTCAATGGCTGTTGCTGATGTTTGATCGCTTGTGATTTTTACTATTTTTTTACCCAGAGTAATATTGCCGCCATGTTGGTCAATATATTGCATTGCCGGATGAACAAATAAAGTAGCTAAATCTACTTTTGGAATAATTAAATCAGACGCATCCGGTGTTGTGGTAAAACTGTCCTTTAACACGTTAAGAAAAATTTGTGCCGACGAATCACTAATAGATGTATTAAGTGCGGCTAGACAGAGCGGTTCCCAAAATTGTTTAATCATTATATCCGGTTGCTTGCGCAATAAAGTTTTAACACTAATGTCATGTTTCAGCTTGAATTGCATTAATCGAAGTTTAATCAGGAAGCCGCAGGTTTTCAGGCGGTCTTTTAACGGGATATTCTTAAGGTTTAAAAAAGCAAACAAAATATTAAGTGGAGCGGGTAGTTTCCCTAACTGCAAACTAAAGGTTTGTTTGTTCTTGTTAATGACTAATAATGTTAGTTTCGTCCGTAATAAAGAAGCACTCATATCAACATCGTATGTTTTTAGCATCGATAAGGTGTTTTTATAAGCACCAATGAGAAGATGTTGCCCATTGTCAACGCGATGCTTATCGAAAGCAACGCATCTTGCTCGACCGCCCAGTTGTTTGGCTGATTCAAAAAGGCTCACCTGATAGCCATTTTTTAATAACTCGGTTGCGGCGGTGAGACCCGACCAGCCACCACCAATGATAATAACTGAGCGAGTAATACTGTTGGTCATTTTTTGTTCGCTTTTAGTTCTTTACGAGAAGTTCGCCAGGCAATCCAAAGTTTTCGCAACGGTGAAAGACGAACAGGGCGAGTAAAGACATCAAAATTTTGTTTTTCTATGCGTTCGAGTAAGGCATGGTAAATGGCGGCCATAATAAGCCCGCTGCGCTGTTGAAAACGATCTTGTTTATTAAGATATGTATAGGCTTGTTGGTAATAATGTTCAGCACGTTGAGCCTGAAATTTAAACAAGTGACGCAAATTATCATTGATTTTGCCATTTATAATATCTTGCTCTGAGACATTGAATTTTTTCAGTTCATCAAGTGGTAAATAGATTCGACCACGTTCAGCATCTTCTTTTACATCTCTTAAAATATTCGTGAGCTGAAAAGCAAGTCCAAGATTTTCAGCATATTGTTGGGTGGATTTGTTTTTATAACCAAATATTTCGATGGTGAGTAAACCAACGACGCCGGCAACACGATAACAGTAGAGGGATAGTTCTTCAAAATTCTGATATCGAACATGCTCTGTATCCATTAACATGCCATCAACGATGCTATGAAAATGTTTTTCATCAAGATTGAATTTTTTAATAGATTGACTTAAGGCAATACCAACAGGGTGTTGTGCTTGTCCGTGAAATATTCGCTTAATTTCATCTCGCCACCAGTTTAGTTTTGTGAGTGCGATACTGCGTTCAGTGCACTCATCAACAATGTCGTCTATTTCACGGCAAAATGCATATAATGCAGTGATCGCCTGACGTTGATCGGCGGGAAGGAACAAGAAGCTGTAATAAAAGCTTGAACCGCTTGCGGCTGCTTGTTCCTGACAATATTCTTCAGCGTTCATATTGTTATGCTAAACCACTCATTGCTTTTGGGGTTATATCAAATAGACTCATGAATACTATCATTGGCCAGTCGGTTTTGGATAGGCGAGGACGGGTAAAACAGTCTTTTGTTCGTAACATTTTAGTTGCTACTGTATGAGCAGCATGAATTGTCACTTTAAGTTCCATGCCAAGTCGCCCACCAATGTGGTGGCAGAGTGGGTAGCCAGAGATAAGCATTTTATCAGCACGTTCAACTTGCTGATTCATAAAATGATTGAACTTTTCGTCATTGATGCGTTGTGAAAAATAGTCTTCAGTAATACCTGCTGCGTTCATTTCATTTTTAGCCAGGTAGATACGATTATTTTCTTCATAGTCCTGACCTATATCCTGATAAAAGTTAATAAGTTGCAGTGCCGTGCAAACAGCATCGCTGAACTTTCTTGCTTGCGGCTGGTCTTTACCAACAAGTTGTATTAGCAGCCTGCCAACAGGGTTGGCGGAACGGCGACAGTAGTCGAGTACTTCTTCGAAGTTGTCGTAACGTTTTTTTGTAATATCTTGTTGAAAAGCACTGATTAAATCAGTGAACAATTCAGGTGATAAATCGAATCGGGAAATAGTATCGGCTAAGGCAATAAACACAGGATCATTGCCAGACACGCCCGCTAACATATTATTAAAATATTTTGTATATTGCTCTAACGCTTGCAGCCTATCTGAGGCATCAAGATCACCTTCATCAGCGAGATCGTCAGCAGTGCGAGCAAATGAGTAAATGGCACTGATAGGTTTACGTAATGTTTTCGGCAGTAAAATCGAGGCAACCGGAAAGTTTTCATAGTGTTGTCGTACTATGTCAGCACAAGCCTTGTAGGCTGATTCAGTATTTTGCGGTAGAGTAGTCAATATAATTTACATTTAGATAGAGGTTTTTAATGAAAACAATTAATGGCATCGTTATTGGTTTATTGCTGGGTCTGAGCGCAGGACTGTGGATGGGTGTTAATATTGGTCGTGATGTGCCTTTGTCGAGCAATCCCTTCAAAGAACCAACTGTTTCGGATAGATTGAGCGACAAAGCAGGGCGTCTTTATAATGATGCAAAAGAAGCGATTAACGAACAACTTAAATAATCGTTTAGTCATTTGAGTCATTATTGGGCTCACTCACTTCTCGGGCAATCATTTCAACTTGATTGGGTTCTTTTATTTCCTTTTTAGCGCTAATCCCCATTTCAGTGAAACGCCTGGCACTGGGTAAAACACGACTATCAAAAGATCCAACAGCCTTATTGAAGTGTTCAACACTTTTGCTAAGACTGTTACCGATATTGCCAAGATGACCACTAAAAGCAGAAATTCTTTCATATAGGCTCACGCCCAGATTACGGATTTTATCGGCATTGTCGGCAAGCACTTCTTGTCGCCAACCAAACGCGACAGCACGAAGCAGGGCGACAAAGCTACTGGGTGTCGCGAGAATGATTTGTTGGCTCATGGCATCTTCGAGTATTGATGGATCCCGTTCCAGTGCTGCACTTAGGAATTGATCACCTGGAATAAAGAGCACGACAAAATCAGGGGTGTCATCAAATTGACTCCAGTAGGCTTTAGCAGATAATTCACGAATACGCTCACGTACATTTTTTGTGTGACGAATGAGGAAATCTTCTTTGCTCTTATCATCATTGGCTTCAATAGCAGACATGTAGGCATCGAGAGGCGCTTTTGCATCCACGACCACGGCGCGTTGTCCTGGCATTCTAATAATCATATCAGGGCGCAAACGGCCATCATCAGTGTCGATACTTTCTTGTTCATAAAAGTCACAGTGTTGTACCATGCCGGCTAATTCAGCAAGGCGTTTGAGAGTCATCTCACCCCATTGACCACGAACTTCAGGGCGACGAAGGGCTTGTACTAAATTGCGTGTTTCAGATTGTAGCTGTGCCTGATCCTGAGACATTAATTCCAAATGCTGTTTTAGTGAGCCATAAGCTTCTTTACGTTCTTTTTCCATTTCACGAACTTGTTTTTCTGTTTTGTCGAGTGCTTCACGAATGGGTTTAACAAGATCGGCTATAGACTGTTCTTTTTTTTCAAGTTCAGAATTCGCCGATATTTGAAATTGTTTCAAATTTTGTTCGGCAAGTTTAAGAAACTCATCGCTATTATGTTTTAGTGCCTTGCTGGCAAGTGCCGCGAAAGATTGGTTAAGGTTCTCACGATCTTTTTCTAATGATTTTTGCTTTTCGAGATGACTATTGCGTTCATTCTCGAGTGTCGTTTTCAATTCAGTGGTTTTCTCACGTAATTGAGAAAATTTTTTCTCACTACGGATATAGGCAAGCCCATAACCGATAATGCCTGCAATCAATGCGGCAAGCCCTAATAGTAATAGCATTTGTGTATTCATAGTTTAATGACTGGCTGTTGTAGCAGTTGGCGGCTCATTATCCAGGGCATCATCGATAGCAGTAATAAGGTCTTTTATATTATAAGGTTTACTGAAATATTTATAGAAATTTTCACCCCCTAATACCTGTTGCTCAGAAGGTATATCGCTTGAGGATAAAGCTAAAATAGGCACGTCTTTGATTTTAGCATTAGTGCGTAATGCATTTAGCATTGTTGCTCCATCCATGCTGGATAGTTCAATATCCAGCAAAATGACATCAGGTGATATTTTATGTGCTAAATTAAGAGTAGATTCGGCATCTCGAGCGGTAAAGAGTTTAATGTTGCTTTGTGCAGAGAGAGATTTGCTCACTAATTCAAAGTCCATGTCATTTTCTTCTACATAGAGCACGGTGATAGTCTTGCTATTATTCACCTGTATATTTTCAGGCTGAGTGTATTTATTAAGTGTAAACCAGAAACTGGATCCTGCGTCTTCATTATTATGCGCACCAATTTCACCGTCCATTAACTTTATTAACTGTGAACTTAATGCCAGCCCAATACCGTTACCTTCAATATTAGTATTCTCTAAGCCAAGGCGGTTGAATGGCTCAAATAAATGATTAATTTTTTCTTCAGGTAGCCCTCGCCCACTATCAGAAACAGTTACTTTACAGTGGCGACTATCATTGTCGACCAGAATATCGACAGTGCCATTTTCTACATTATATTTTATCGCATTAGATATGATGTTGGTTAATACCTGTTTTAATCTGGTTGCATCTGCGTACACCATGTCATCTAATTGGCATCGGTTCGAGTAAGAAATAGTTATATTTTTATCATTAGCGCAGGTATGTACATCTTCAATTGTAGCATTGATAATTGAGTTTAAATTGGTTTCTGTATTGGCTAAGGATAAGTGACCAATTTCTATTTTTGAAATATCTAATACATCATTGATTAATGCCAGCAAATGCCAGCCTGATGAAAGTATGTGTTGCACGTTACTTATTTGTGCATCGCTCAGGTTTTTTTCATGATTTATTTCCAGTAATTGAGTATAGCCAAGAATCGTGTTGAGTGGTGTTCGTAGCTCATGGCTCATTTTTGAAATAAATTCTGATTTGGTTTTGTTGGCGCGTTCGGCTAATTTCTTTGCAGCCGATATTTTTTGTATGGTTGTTTTGTCGATATTTTTTGATTCTATCAGTTTTCGTGATTTTTCTATTCGCGCCTGAACTGCCTTGGTTAGATAATCAAGGTTAACGGGTTTTGATATAAAATCATCACTCCCGCATTTGATAGCCAACATGCGAATGCTGATATCTTCTTCAGATGACAAGAACACAATAGGAAGCTCATTATGTTCACTGCTTTGCCTTATTGTCATAGCAACTTCAAGCCCGGAGCATTCGGGCATATGCATGTCTAATAAAATAAGCTCTGGTTTAAATTCATTAACGACGTCCAGGGTTTTCATTGGTTCGCTTAGTGTACTAACCAACATACCTTCATTAATGAGTGCTTGAGCATGGAGTTCAAGTAGTTCTTCATCATCATCAATAATAAGAACGCGATACGGGAGATCGGGTTTTATTTCGCAGGCCATTTTGATATTGGAAATCAATAGATCCAGATCGAGAGGCTTGGTTAAATAGGTATAGGCGCCGGCACGTATTGCATGGAGTCGAGAGGACATATCTTCATTAACGGAAATAAAGATAACGGGTGTCATATCACCATTATCTCGCAATACTTCAATGGCAGCGGCGCCTGCCATCTTGCCTTCCGGGAAAATCATATCCATTAATATAATGGATGGGTTGAATTTATCACAAACCGCGATTAGTGATGAAGGGTGAAGCAGTATTTCAACGACAAACCCCTGTGCACGTAGATGGTCGGCAATAATGTTTGCTAATATGTCATCATCATCGACAATAAGCACTCTGGTTAATTCGTTTCTGGTGCTTGTTATCGCGTTAGTAACAGTTTCATTCGTTGGTAACGTATCTGGTGTTGTTCTCATTTCATTGCAGAGAGACAAAAAGGCGTGTTCGATAACATCAATGTCTTCCTGCGATAGAGTAAGTTGCTCAGTAGAAATTGTTTTGATAATAATTTCTAGTTGACGTGCTTTGTCTGCGATTTCTGTGAAACCAAATGTGCCCGCAGTGCCAATTAAACTATGCACAATAAGGTGAAAGGCATGCGTTGCTTCTTTAGACCACTGTTGCTTTGCAACTATTTGCCACTGGTTCTGCAATGATTCAATTTTTTCAGGCAACTGATCAATAAAAACCTGTTTAAGTGCAGTTAGTTTTTGTTGTAGTTGTTCTTCAGCTGATGGCATGGTTTATTTTATTTGTTGGTTGATTAATTAAGCGCTTCACAATCATAGTGCTGGTAAACCCAGTTGATTATGTCGGAGGGTGCATCAATCATTGCGTCAGCTCCCCAGTCTTGAGGATAGTCTAAATCACTAATATAACCAAATAGTGCGACTAAAGTGGGCATATTGGCATTAATGCCCGCCTCAATATCCCGTTGCGCATCACCAATATAAAGGCTTTCGGTTACGTCACAGCCGATTAGTTCGCAAGCATGTTGCAGTGGTAAGGGATGTGGTTTTCTTTCCTTAAGCGTATCGCCACTGATGATACAACTGCTGCGCTCATCCAGCTCTAGCTCTTTAAGTAATGGATTGGTTAACCAGCCTGGTTTATTTGTGACAACGCCCCATTTAATGCCCGCTTTTTCTAATTTGTTTAGCACCTCGCCCATACCCGGAAAAAGCCGCGTGTGGACGCTCAGGTTATTATAGTAGTAGTGGAGGAGTTGTTGGCGCAAATCATCGAATTCACTTGCGTCTTGATCAATATTAAACCCCTTTTTTATAAGGACTAAGCCACCATGCGATACCCAGGGGCGTATGGTTTCAAAAGGGAGCGCCTCGCGTCCATTTACGGCCAGAACATGGTTCAGCGCTGCCGCAAGGTCTGGCGCAGTATCGAGCAGAGTACCATCAAGATCAAACAGGACTGAACGCAGTTGTTTTGTTTTATTCACACTGATTATTCGGTATCACAACATACTATGTAGTTGACCGTGACATCGTTGCCTAATGTGTAATTTTTACTCAGTGGGTTGTAACTCATGCCGATCATATCAGAGAATGTAAGTCCGGCTTCACGTGCCCAAGATTCCATTTCAGAAGGGCGTATGAATTTGGCGTAGTCATGGGTACCTTTGGGGAGCATTTGTAAAACGTATTCAGCCCCAACAATAGCGAATAGGTAGGCTTTCATATTGCGATTAATCGTAGAGAAAAATACTTTACCGCCAGGCTTAACCAGTGTGGCACAGGCCTGGATGACGGAGGCAGGATCAGGCACATGCTCGAGCATTTCCATGCAGGTGACCACATCAAAACTCCTCGGCATTTCTTTGGCGAGTTCTTCGGCGGTGCATTGGCGATACTCTAATTCAACGCCTGATTCGAGTTTGTGCAATTTGGCGACTGAAAGAGGGGTTTCACCCATGTCGATACCGAGTACATCGGCGCCTTTTGCCGCCATACTTTCAGCCAGAATACCGCCACCGCAGCCAACATCAACGATGTGTTTGCCTTTGAGTCCGGCATGTTCGTCAATATAATTGAGTCGCAACGGGTTTATTTCGTGCAGAGGCTTGAATTCACTTTGAGGATCCCACCAGCGATGGGCTAATTTTTCAAATTTAGCGACTTCTGCCGCATCAACGTTTGCTTGTTGCATAATTTTTAACCAAAATCGTAATGTTTTTCAACTTCTTCGCGTATTTCCCAAGTACAGGAAAGGCCTGCCGGAAATGTCACAAAGTCACCTTCTTGAATGTGTACGGGTTCACCGCCATCGGGTGTCACTATAATATCACCCTCCACGATGTAGCACTTTTCCTGTTTATCGTAGTGCCATGGGAAAGTAGACACCTCTTTTGTCCAGATCGGCCAGTCATATACGCCGATAACATCGAGTTTGGCAGGTGAGGGGTTATGTT
Source organism: Gammaproteobacteria bacterium (assembly GCA_027006175.1). Lineage (GTDB taxonomy): Bacteria > Pseudomonadota > Gammaproteobacteria > AKS1 > AKS1 > Sulfuriflexus. The sequence goes on along the minus strand of JALTKS010000067.1, from coordinate 42,339 downwards.
CAATGGTTATTTCAGTGGACATGGCTTATTTTGTCTCATTTTTCAGTTGTATACGTATAGTATATCGTATTCGGCGGCTAGATGGTGCTTACTCGTTGTTGCCATTGTGCCACGTCAGCTAATAGTGTTTTTTCATCAATATTGCTGAGTTTTCGATTGTTTAATAGCTGTTTTCCCGCCACCCACACGTTAGTCACCTGCTCACGACCGGCAGCATAAACAATCTGTGAAATCGGGTCATATAGTGGCTGTGTTTCAATGCTGTCTAATTGAATCGCTGTAATATCGGCCGCTTTACCGACTTCTAATGAACCGGTTATGGTATCCAGACCGAGTGCTTTGGCACCATTAATGGTTGCCATGCGTAATGCGGTGCTGGCGTTCACCGCCTGTGCATCCATGGTTGCTATTTTTCCCAGTAATGCGGCAGAACGCATTTCACTCAACATATCGAGATCATTATTACTTGCAGCGCCATCGGTACCGAGCGCAACGTTAATACCGGCATCAATGAGGGTTTGAACAGGGCAAAGACCGCTCGCCAGTTTTTGATTTGATTCAGGGCAATGAATGACATGACAGGCATCGGTGGCGAGTAAATCAATTTCAGCTTGTTGCAGTTGTGTCATGTGTACGGCGATTAATTTGGGACTAATCGCGCCTAATTCACTTAAACGCTGTAGTGGACGTTTACCCGATGCCGCGACAGCATCATCGATTTCACCGATGGTTTCATGAATATGCATATGCACGGGAATATCAAGCTCTTCACTTAAGGTGAGAATCTTTTGTAATGGGGCATCGGAGACAGTGTAGGGTGCATGCGGAGCAAAGGCCGTTGTTACGAGTGATTGATGCCTGAGTTGGTCATGTAACTGTAAACCTTTATGAATGTATTCATCGGCATCGTTTGCCCACACGGTAGGGAAGTCGATCACAATTAAACCAACGCAAGCACGAATGCCTATTTCATTCGCTGTTTTAGCCGTTTCATCCGGAAAGAAATACATGTCATTAAAACAGGTGGTCCCGCTGCGTAACATTTCAGCAATAGCAAGCTGGGTGCCGGTTTTTACAAATTCCTGATTAGTGTGTTGTTGTTCTGCTGGCCAGATATGTTCCTGTAGCCACTCCATCAGCGGAAGATCATCGGCCAGGCCACGATATAAATTCATCGCAGCATGGGTGTGGCTATTAATAAAGCCGGGAACAAGCGCATGCCCGTCAAGTTGATGAGATTGCCTTGCCTGATATTTGTTGTTGGCCTCTTGCGTGGCAAGAATATCGATGATGCTGCCATTTTGAATCGCGAGACTATGATTTTCCAGTATCTCATTATCATCGTTAACAGTGATGATCCAGCGTGCACTAACTAATGTATCAATGGTGGTCATAATAATTCGTTTTTAAGTCATTTTGGCTAGCCTAGCGCGACAAGTATCGACAAGGCAAGCGATAAGGTATATTGGGACGTAATAATAAGTACAGATAGTTTCAGGACGAGAGTATGGCCGTTGAGATTGAACGTAAATTTCTACTTTTAAATGATACATGGCGAGAGTTTGCCGGAGACGGGAACGTGATGCGCCAGGGATATTTTGCTGGACCGACCGTTACATCACCACGCGCATCAATTCGGGTAAGGGTGGATAACGAACAGGCTTTTTTGAACATTAAAAGCTATGAGTTAAGTATTAGTCGACAGGAATACGAATATGAAATTGATCGTAGTGATGCAGAAACAATGCTTGCAACATTGTGCGAAAAGCCACTGATTGAAAAAACGCGTTATAAAATTAATGTTGGCAGGCATATTTGGGAAATTGATGTTTTTGAAGGCGATAATAAAGGACTGGTTGTTGCTGAAATAGAATTACGTGATGAAGATGAGTTGTTTGAAAAGCCGGATTGGTTAGGTAAAGAAGTGTCGGATGATCCCCGCTATTACAATGTCAGTTTAATTAAGCACCCATTCAAAGACTGGTAATATTGATGAGAGTCTTGCTCTTAATTATTATTTTATTAACTGGGTGTCAGGCTGAGACAGAATCATCGGTTATTCGGTTTGGTTTACAATCTGCGCCGATTCATTTGGATCCACGCAGGGCAACAGATGCCAGTGCGGAGAGGATTAATCGCCTTATATTTCAGTCGTTGGTTGATGTTGATGATCAACTTCGTGCAGTGCCGGGTCTGGCAACATGGCAAGTTATCTCGCCAACACATTACCGTTTTACTCTGAAAGCAGATAACGACAATTTTCATAATGGTAAGAAGTTAACAACAAAAGACATCCTGGCGTGTTATGAATATATCCTTAATGTAAAAAACGCCTCACCTCATCAGGGTAATCTTGCCCATATTAAAAACATGAAGGTGATTGATGACAAGACCATCGACTTTTATTTATCGCGTGATGATGCTTTATTCCCCGGGCGATTAAGTATTGGTATCCCTGATGCTCAGTCAGTGGGTATTGGAAATGGACCATTTAAGATAAGCAGTGCAAACACGATGTCAGATGTTTTATTGCAACGCGTTTATGATGGTCAAACAGTGTCATTTGTGCATGTTAAAGATCCTTCTGTCCGCGTGCTTAAATTGTTACGGGGTGAACTGGATATTATTCAAAATGATTTGCCAGCAGAGTTGATTGCTTACTTGCAAAAACAAGACAGTGTTGATGTTCAGTCTGGTCGTGGTTCTACCTTTAGCTATATCGGTTTTAATATGGATGATCCTTTGACGTCACAATGGGCAATAAGAAAAGCCATATCTTTAGCGATTGATCGGAATCAGTTAATCAATACATTATTGGGTGGTCGTGCCACATTGAGTCATTCAGTATTACCTTTACAACATTGGGCAAGAAATAAAAAAATGCCGACATTTTCTTATCAACCGGCAAAGGCGATAGGGATATTAAAAAAAGCGGGTTACAGTAATAAACGACGTCCACATATTACCTACAAGACAACAACCAACCCGTTACGATTACGTATTGCGACGGTGATACAAAAGCAGTTAGCCGATGTGGGTATTAATATGGAAATACGCAGTTACGATTGGGGAACCTTTTACGCGGATATTAAATCGGGGAATTTTCAGATGTACAGCTTGTCATGGGTTGGGATTAGTTCACCAGATATTTATCAAACAGTCTTTCATAGCCAGTCTTTGCCACCCAAAGGAGCCAACCGTGGTCGTTATAAAAATGCCCAGGTCGATCAGCTTCTCGATGCTGCCTTCTCAACCTCAAACAATCCAGAAGCATTAATCTCACGTATTGATAGTGTTCAAGGTATATTATTAGAGGACTTGCCTTATATACCTTTGTGGTTCGAAAACAATATTGCGGTAACATCGAAGCGAATACACGGTTATAGCTTATCTTTAAATGGTAACTATGATGCGCTGGCAAAAGTAACATTGGTGCCACAGGCTAATGGAGAGCATTAGATGACAAGCAGACATGTACTTATCAATATTTCAACGCAAACGCTGGATGTGATTGAAGATGAAGCCGTGATATTTACGGCTTTAGTTTCAACGGCTGCCAACGGCGTGGGTGAACAACAGGGAAGTGAATGTACGCCACGTGGTAAACACATTATTCGTGCCAAAATTGGTCATGGTTGTAAAGAAAACACGGTATTTGTCGGGCGTCGTCCGACAGGCGAGGTATTCACTGAAACATTGCGCCAACAGCAGCCAGAACGTGACTGGATTCTGACACGGATTCTCTGGTTGAGTGGTTGTGAAAAAAACAAGAATCGTCTTGGCAAGGTTGATACGATGCGGCGTTATATTTATATACATGGCTGCCCTGATGGAACAATGATGGGTGAGCCCAACTCCCACGGCTGTGTTCGTATGCGCAATCAGGAGGTTATTACATTATTTGATTTATTAGCCGTTGGTACAGAGGTCTATATAAAGGAATAAGATGCAGATTTTATTCATACGTATTTTCTCTGCTTTTGTGGTGATGTTTGGCGTGAGTGTCATTGTGTTCTTTTTTATTCACGTTATTCCAGGTGATCCGGTAGAAGTTATTCTGGGTGAAACCGCGAGACTGTCTGATCGAGAAGCCCTTCGTGAAGCATTGGGCCTAAATCAACCATTGATGAGCCAATGGTTAAGTTATATGTCGGGCTTACTGCAAGGCGACTTAGGCAATTCACTATACAGTCGCCAGCCGGTGACGACATTAATTCTACAGAGACTACCGGCATCAGCAGAATTAGCTCTGGCAGCGGTTATTGTGGGTATTGTATTAGCCGTTCCTTTTGGTATGTGGGCAGCAATGCACAAAGGTAAATTATGGGACATGGCTAGCAGTAGTTTTATGTTGCTGGGTATCGCTATTCCCAATTTTGTTTTTGGTCCTGTGCTGGTTTTGATTTTTTCATTGTGGTTAGGCTGGTTTCCTGTGAGTGGTCGAGATGGATTTCTGTCTTTAGTACTACCAGCGATCACATTGGGAACAGTGATGGCAGCTATACTGGCGAGAATGTTACGTAGTAGTTTGCTTGAAGTTATGAGTGAAGATTATATTCGTAGTGCGTATGCAAGAGGTTTCTCACCGATACGCGTGATGTTTCGGCATGCTTTACGAAATGCCATGTTACCTATGATTACTTTATTAGGGTTGCAGTTAGGCGGGTTACTCGCGGGTGCAGTTATTACCGAAACGGTGTTTGACTGGCCGGGTATTGGTCGATTGACTGTTGAAGCGATTCAACGCCGTGACTACCCTTTATTGCAAGGGTGTATTTTATTCATTAGTGCAGTCTATGTAGTGGTGAATATGATCACCGATATAATTTATCAATTGATTGACCCACGCATTCGGTGTGCAGCGTGATGAAGATATTTCGATACCTGCCTTTCCTGATTCTATTATTTTGGATTTTGGTTGTGTTACTACAACCGTTGTTCTCACTCCAGCCAAATGATATTAACTTACAACAAATATTGGCTGTTCCAGGAGATGCAAGTTGGTTAGGTGAAGACGACTTGGGACGTTCGGTGAGTGACCGATTACTAAGTGGCGCACAAGTGTCCTTGTTTGTCGCCTTTTCTGTGATGTTGGTTACGTTGCTAGTCGGGACAATTATTGGTGTTAGTAGCGCCTGGTTGGGTGGTTGGTTAGATCAATTAATTATGCGAATCACTGATATAATTCTGGCATTTCCCGGGATATTACTCGCCATTGCCCTGGCAGGATTACTCGGGCCGGGTGTGGGGAATGTAGTACTGGCACTAAGTATTGTAGGTTGGGTTGGTTTTGCCCGACTTGCTCGTGGGCAAACATTGCTCTTGAAAAATCGTGATCACATTATAGCGGCACGTTCACTGGGAACCAGTAGTTATCAGATTATTCTTCGGCATTTATTGCCATTGTTGGTTGCACCGCTGATTATTGAAGCTACCTTTGCCGTGGCGGGGCTGATTATTGCCGAAGCAGGTTTGTCGTTTCTTGGTTTGGGTGTGCAAGCACCTTCATCATCATGGGGGAGTATGATCAGGGATGGCTCTCGCTACCTGCTTGTTGCGCCACATCTTGTTATGATACCGGCTATTGCTTTGTTTAGTGTTGTTATGGCGATTAATTTACTGGGTGATCAATTACGTGATCACCTTGATGTGAGAAGTTAATTTTATTTAGGAATGTTTATTATGTCCCTGGGTCCCTTAATGCTCGATGTTGCGGGTACATCATTAAGCAGTGAAGATCGAGAAGTATTACATCACCCATTGGTGGGTGGGGTGATTTTGTTTGCGCGTAATTATGAATCGCCCGGACAAGTCACCGAGTTAATTAAAAACATTCATGCATTACGTAAAACACCATTATTGGTTGCGGTAGATCAAGAGGGTGGACGCGTTCAACGGTTCAAAGATGGATTTACGCGATTGCCGCCCGTTGCAGATTTAGGAATTATTTATAATAAAGATAGAAAATTGGCACGCCAACTCGCGGAGCAAACCGGTTGGATCAATGCGGCCGAGTTACGTGAGGTAGGTGCAGATTTGAGTTTTGCGCCGGTGCTTGATTTGGATTTCTCCGTAAGCAGTGTAATTGGTGATCGTGCTTTTCATCGTAGCCCTGAAGTGGTGGCTGATTTAGCACACAGTTATATGCGCGGCATGGATCAGGCTGGCATGGCGGCGGTAGGTAAACATTTCCCCGGTCATGGTGCGATTGCTGCTGACTCGCATGAAACGATTAGCATTGATGAACGTCGTTACAGTGATATTCGTAATGAGGATATGTTGGCATTTGAAAGAATGATTCATTTTGGTATGCCTGCGATTATGATTGCGCATATTATTTACTCGCAGTGTCACGATCAGCCAGCAGGATTTTCCGGGTTTTGGTTAAAAGAAGTGTTGCGCAAAGAACTGGATTTTCAGGGCGCGATCTTTAGTGATGATCTTTCTATGAAAGGGGCGGCAGGTCTGGGCGGTATTGTTGATCGCGCTGATGCCTGTATGCAGGCAGGTTGTGATATGTTTCTGGTTTGCAATGATCGTGAGGCGGCTGTTGAGGTTATTGATGGATTGAAGCCGGAGGTTAATCCTGCATCGAATAGTCGTTTGCTAAGATTGCAGGGGAGAGATTTACTTGGACCTGAACCAGTGAGAGAATCACAGCACTGGCATCAAGCGGCAAAAGCAGTGGAAAGTTACGGGCTAAAAGAAACGCTTGATTTAGATATGTAAGAGGGTAGTTGAATGGATTTTGATAAATTATTAGAACAGATCACTAATGTCGGTGGTCAGGATGCATGGATCTATCAAATATTTATAGTTGTCTTTGTTGTATTGATAGCAAATTTTATTTTGATGCGTATTTTATCCAAAGTTCAAAAAACATTCGAGAAAACCAGAAACACCTGGGATGATGCTTTACTTGGCGCGTTACGTCGTCCACTACGATTGTTGGTCTGGATTGTTGGTATTTCCTTTGCGGCAGAAATTGCAAAAGGTGTTTCAGATGCGATTATTTTTAGTGCGGTGGCTCCGATCCGTGATGTGGGTGTGATTGCGACGATTACCTGGTTTATTATTCGTTTTATTAAAGCCGCTGAAAAAAATATCATTAAGTCCAGCCGTGAAGCAGGCAATGAAATTGATAAAACGACGGCAGATGCAATAAGTCGTTTATTACGTATCTCGGTTCTTATCACCGCTACACTTGTTGCGATGCAGACATTGGGTTATAGCATTTCAGGTGTATTGGCATTCGGTGGCATTGGTGGTATTGCTATTGGTTTTGCTGCAAAAGATTTATTGTCGAATTTCTTTGGTGGTTTAATGATTTTTCTGGATCGACCTTTTTCTGTTGGCGACTGGGTTCGCTCACCGGATAGGAATATCGAAGGGACGGTTGAAACCATCGGTTGGCGTTTAACGCGTATTCGCACCTTTGATAAACGGCCACTTTATATTCCTAATTCGGTGTTTGCCAATATTGCGTTAGAAAATCCATCACGTATGACCAATAGGCGTATTAAAGAAACGATTGGTATTCGTTATGATGATGCCGATAAATTGGCAACAATAATTGCTGACGTCAAAGAGATGCTTTTGAACCACCCTGATATTGATACGAATCAGACCTTGATGGTGAATTTTAATGCCTATGCGCCTTCTTCTCTGGACTTTTTTATCTATACTTTCACAAAAACGACGGTATGGACTGATTTTCATGATATCAAACAGGATGTTCTGCTGAAGATTAATGCTATTATAGCGTCACATAATGCGGAAATAGCATTCCCAACATCAACAATTCATATGGCGGAGCCATTAAATTGTCAGGTAAACGAATAGTATTGGAGTTCTCATGAGTAATGAATCAGATCAAGACAAAGAATTAAAGGTCTTGCGCGCCGTTAAAATGGTAATAACGAACGTCATTAAAGATACGACCACTGAACCGGGGATGAAACACCCTTTGTCGGATGTAACAATCAATGATATTCGTCAATGTCTTGCATTGATCACATCACGTGAACATGAGTTAGCACCTACAGGTAAACGCCCACGCTTTACTGATGAACCACAAGATAAAGTGGTTGTTTCGCTAACACCACCCAAAGAAAAATAACATGCAAGGTGAGTTAACGCGAGATGACTTACTTGCTATTCAGGCATCTGCCGATTGTCTTTATACAGAGAGTGAAGTAAACGCTGCGCTTGATACTGTTGCCGATAAAATATCGGAAGCACTTTCTGAAACGAAACCATTAGTGCTGTGCACAATGATTGGCGGTATTATTACTACGGGGAAATTATTAGAACGTTTGGATTTTCCGCTGTCAGTTGATTATATTCATGCTTCCCGCTATCGAGGTGCCTTGCATGGCGCTAAATTAGACTGGATTGCACGACCAACAGAATCATTGAAAGATCGAGTTGTGTTAATTGTCGATGACATCTTTGATGAAGGGCTAACGTTAGAAGCGTTAATACAAGACTGTTTAGCAGCGGGGGCGAAGAAAGTTTATTCAGCGATTTTACTGGATAAATCCTGTCAGAAAAAAACAGCGGTTAATGTTGATTTTATTGGCTTGGCGGTTGAGAACCGCTATGTCTTTGGTTGTGGTATGGATTACAAAGGCTATTTGCGTAATGCTTCGGGTATCTATGCAATACCGGAAATGGAATAAAAAATGTCTAAAATAGCAATTATTGGTGGAACCGGTTTAGCGTCGATAGCCGCACTGAAAATAACGCGCCGTGAAATGGTTCGTACTCCTTATGGTGAGCCTTCTGGTCCAGTAACGCACGGGGTATTGTGTGGACATGAAGTTATTTTCTTACCACGACATGGGCATGGTCATACTATTCCGCCTCACGATGTTAACTATCGCGCTAATATTTGGGCATTGAAATCGATTGGTGTCGAAAATGTATTAGCAATTGCAGCAGTCGGTGGGATTCGTGACGATCTTGTTCCCGGTGAAATTGTTATTCCAGATCAAATTATTGATTATACCTGGTCTCGTAGTAATACCTTTTTTGATAAAAGCGATGGGCCCGTGAGACATATTGATTTCACCTGGCCTTATTGTGAGGCCATGCGTCAGCTTGCGATCAATGCAGGAAGAAATGCCGGAATTAATATAAGTGACAAAGGAACCTATGCGGTCACACAAGGCCCTCGATTAGAAACGGCTGCTGAAGTAAATCGTCTGGAACGCGATGGTGCCGATATGATTGGTATGACGGGTATGCCCGAAGCAGCATTGGCGAGAGAGCTGGATCTTTGCTATGCCTCATGTGCGGTGATTGCGAATCGTGCAGCAGGACGAGGCGATGGTGAAATTACCTTGAATGAAATCGAGCAAAACTTATTAAGTGGTATGCAGAAAATCGAGAAGTTACTCGAAATGATTTTACCTACATGTCGCGACTTATAGGCGTAATGGTTGCAATCACGCCAAAGTAGGGGTGGTCGAATACATGCACTTCTTTACTGCGCATTCGTCTTGATTGCTTCATCATAAATGTATTAATTAATACTTCTTCCGGTTTTTGCAAAGCAATTTGTTCAGCAAGATAGACATCAGGATTGTAATAAGCCAATTTAAGTGCCATGTGCAGGTAGCGCGATAAACTAACAGTCACTGTGCCATTAATTTTTGCTGGTATTTCTTCTGTTTCAATACTGACTTCATTAATCGCGGCTTGCTCGGTTATGTCCGTGCCGGCCTGAGGTAGTGGGTTTGTATCGGTTTCAGTAACATCAATTTTCTTATCGGTTAAATGCACGGACTCTGCTTCATTACGAGGTTTAACCGGTTGCTGCCATCCTTGTAGAGTAATAATCCGGTAACGTCGAGAGTTAATTAATTTATTGGCCGTTTCTGCTAAAACAAGTGTTTCAGGAGCAAGTTGTTGAAATGCATTAACAAGTATCTTGCCTTCTGTTTGAGGAGGTTGTGTCTCAATTGCTGCAAGCTCAATAACATTATCAGGAATTTCATTATCGACAATGGCTGGCCATGATTCACCGGCAAGGGATTGAGTAACCGGCTCATAGACAAGCACTTCAATCTGATACCAGATCTCAGGCTCGGTTTGGTTTGGCGAATTTTCCACTGCCAGGCTGGTACTTGAAATATTCAGTAACCCACTGAAAATAAATGTAATGATAACTAATTTCATTTTTTGCATAGCGTTATTATGCCGCATCATCGAGGCTCAGGGTACTCATAACTTTTTCTAGTGAATCAGCACGACTATTATCAGGCAATAAATCACTGATCCGAAGGGTTTTCTTGCCATCGAATTGGTAGCGGCGGCTTTGGGTCTGGATTAATTTGATGAGCGCAGTCGTATCAATGTTCGGGGCATCATCAAAGACAATACGGCCACCATCGACACTGGCATCTATTTTGGCAATCCCCAGTCTTGTCGCGAGTAATTTAAGCTCGGTAACACGGAACAAGGTCTTGATTGCCTCAGGTAGCAGTCCAAAACGATCAATCATTTCAACTTGTAACTCACGTAATTCTTCAGAGTCGACCGCATTAGCAATACGTTTGTACATAATAAGACGTAAATGCACATCGCCAAGATAGTCGTCAGGGATCAGTGCCGGCATGTGAAGATTGATTTCAGTGCCACTGTGAAGCGGTTTGTCTAAATTAGGTTGTTTGCCTTCTCGCAGTGCCTGTACGGCACGTTCAAGTAATTCGGTGTACATGCTAAAGCCAATTTCATGTATTTGACCACTTTGCCCATCACCGAGTAATTCACCTGCACCACGTATTTCAAGATCGTGGGTTGCAAGCATGAAACCGGTACCTAAATCTTCAAGAGACTCAATCGCTTCAAGTCGTTTTACTGCATCCGAACTCAAGCTGCGGCGTTCAGGACGAATTAAATATGCATAGGCACGATGATGTGAACGACCCACACGCCCACGTAATTGGTACAACTGTGCTAAACCAAATTTATCGGCGCGATTCATAATAATGGTATTGGCACTTGGCACATCAATACCTGTTTCAATAATAGTGGTACAAAGTAAGACATTGAAGCGTTGGTGATAAAAATCGAGCATGACATGCTCAAGGTCACGCTCACGCATCTGACCATGTGCAATACGTATGTTTGCTTCAGGCACGAGTGCTTGTAGTTGTTGCTGAACACGTTCAATATTTTTTACTTCATTATGCAAGAAGTAAACTTGTCCGCCACGTTTTATTTCACGAATAAAAGCTTCACGTAACAAGCCATCATCCCATTCACGGACAAAGGTTTTAATTGATAATCTGTTGGCCGGGGCCGTGGCAATAATCGACATATCCCGTATTTGAGATAATGCCATATTTAATGTGCGAGGAATTGGTGTTGCAGTCAGCGTTAATACATCAACTTCAGAGCGCAGTGATTTAAAGCGATCTTTCTGTCTTACGCCAAACCGGTGTTCTTCATCAATAATCACAAGACCCAGATTCTTAAATTTAATATCACTTTGAATTAACTTATGCGTACCGATAACAATATCAACTTTGCCATTGGCAAGGTCGTTAATGGTTTTGTCTAATGCCTTACTCGATTGAAACCGGGATAAAACTTCAATACGAACAGGCCAGTCTGCAAATCTGTCGTGAAAGTTTTCAAAATGTTGTTGTGCTAATAAAGTGGTGGGTACCAGTACGGCAACTTGTTTGGTTGCTTGCGTTGCTAAAAACGCGGCACGCATTGCGACTTCTGTTTTGCCGAAGCCAACATCACCACAGATGAGTCTGTCCATGGGCTGATCACGCGTCATATCATGGATAACATCATGAATAGCTGACTCCTGATCAGGCGTTTCTTCAAAGGGAAAACTTGCTGCAAAGGAATTATATAATTCATCAGGAGCAGGGTAGGCAAAGCCTTTTCTTGCTGCGCGACGAGCATAAATATCCAGTAGTTCAGCTGCAACATCGCGTGCTTTTTCACTGGCACGCTTTTTGGCTTTTGACCAAACTTCAGAGCCAAGTTTGTGCATGGGGGCTGTTTCTGGTGAGCTACCCGTGTAACGGCTAATAAGCTCTAATGATGCGACCGGAACATATAATTTGTCATCGCCTGCATATTCCAGTGTTAAAAATTCTTGTTTAATATTCCCAACGTCCAGCATTTGCAAGCCGAGATAACGTCCGACGCCATGATGTTCATGCACAACAGGCGCACCAATACTGAGTTCAGTCAGGTTGCGTATAATGGCATCGCTATCCTGATTTGATTTTTTACGGCGGCGTGATTGGCGGGCTTGTTCACCAAATATTTGTGTTTCACTAATAATGGCAAGACGAGGGTTTTCTAAAATTAAACCTTGTTCCAGTGGCGCAACCGTTATGGCAAGTTGATAGTCTCCATCAACAAAGTGCTGCCAGTTCTCGATGGTTGTTGGGTGTATTGCGTACTCGCGTAATGTATCTAATATAAACTCACGTCGCCCCGGTGATTCGGCGGCAATCAAAATGCGTCCATTAAACTGTTTAATGAAATCCTTGATTAATTTAGCTGGATCTTGCGCACGCGCACTGAGTGCCAGGGATGTAATGGCGGATGAAGCAAAGTTATCTGTATTTTCAGCAGGCTCTAGTTCAAAGTGCTGTAACTTAATCTGCTTAAACTGTTTAATATTTTTATCGAGTACATCACAGTCCAGAAATAGTACATCGGGTTGTAGTAATGGACGTTCTAAATCATGCCGATCTTGTTCATAGCGTTGTTGTGCTTCTTCATGAAATTTCTCAGCCGCATCGTCAGTATCATTGATAGAAATGAGTAAACTATCTTTGGGTAGATAGTCAAATAAACTGGCCATCTTTTCAAAAAATAGTGGGATATAGTATTCAATACCCCCTGAGGGTATTCCCTGGCTTATGTCACGGTATAAGGGACTTGAATTAGGACTAATATCAAATGTACTACGAAAGTTTTGTCGGAAACGATTGATGCTTTCTTCATCCAGTGGAAACTCTCGGGCAGGAAGTAAACGAATCTCGTTTATATTTTCTAATGAACGTTGCGTATCGGGATCAAAAAAACGAATGGTCTCGATTTCATCATCGAATAAATCAATACGATAGGGAAGTTGACTTCCCATTGGATAAAGATCGATTAAATTACCCCGTACAGCAAAATCACCATGATCTTGTACCTGCGGTACGCAGAGATACCCCGACTGCTCAAGCTTGGCACGTAATGAATTAAGGTTAATGGTTTGTCCACATTCCAGCATTAAGCTGTTTACATCAATGTAGCCACGCGGAATAATTCGCTGCATTAAGGTTTCAACAGGTAAGATAACGATGCCCCGTTTTATTTCGGGTAGTTTATAGAGTGTTTCCAGTCGCTGCGAGATGATGTCCTGATGCGGTGAAAACATATCATAGGGTAGGGTCTCCCAGTCGGGGAATAAATGAATATCGAGTTCATTCTCAACAAACACACGTAATGTTTGCTCTAGTTGGAGACTTTCAGTTGTATCACCTGTGACGACTACCACGGGTGCCTGATGGTGTTTAGCCGCTTGGGCAATCACTAGTGCTGTACTGCTTCCGTATAAGCGACCCCACTGTCTTATTTCACTATGCTTGGCAGGCAGTGGCGGCTTGAATAGGCTCTTATAGTCTGTTTCCATCTCTAAATATCTTTACTAAATATCCTAACTTACTGATTTATTTGCGTATAAAAATAATTGACAACAATGTTCAATAACAAACATACTGTTCGGTATGTTAAAGCAACGTAACTCAGACGAATCACGGCAAAATCTGCTCGAAGCAGCTTGTGATGAAATTCATCAATTTGGCTATCATGCAGCGAGCATTAGCCGAATCCTTGAAAATACAACTTTAACGCGCGGTGCATTGTACCATCACTTTCCAAGCAAACTAGCACTTGGCTATGCTGTGATTGATGAGTTATTTGCGGGATACATGCAACATCTCTGGATCGAACCACTATCAAAGACAGATAACCCAATTGATGCCATTGAGCATTCTATTAACGATACATACAAATGTCATGGCGAAGAATTAATAAAATTTGGTTGTCCACTTAATAATTTGTCACAAGAAATGTCCGCAGTCGATGAAGGTTTCCGTGAACGCGTTAATGAACAGTATGAAATCTGGCAAACGGCGTTATCTGAAGCGCTTGCTCGCGGACAACAAAAAGGGCAGGTGAAAGAAGATGTCGATGTAAATGAAGTATCCTTATTCATCGTCGCAACCATCGAAGGCAGTATTGGTTTAGCAAAAAACAAACAATCTGAAGTGACATTAACAAGTTGCACGAATATTTTATTAGATTATTTAAATGGACTTAGAATCACAACATAAATACGGAGTGTTGAGATGCAAACACTAAAAGACAAATATATTGATTGGGTATTGGCGCACCGCTGGTTAGTTATATTTTTAGTCCTGATAGGTGTTGTTGCATCAGCTACAGGGGTAAAAAAATTATATTTCACCAGTGATTATAGAATTTTCTTTAGTGAAGAAAATCCTCAATTACAGGCATTTGAAGCGCTACAAGATACTTACACTAAAAATGACAATATTTTATTTGTCATTACCCCAAAAGATGGCAAGGTTTTTACACGCAAAACCCTGACCGCAATTGTTGATATTACTAAACAAGGCTGGCAAATACCCTATTCTATCCGTGTTGACTCTGTTACTAACTTTCAACACACACGTGCCAATGAAGATGATCTGTTAGTCGAAGATCTTATTCTGGATCCTGAATCGTTGACTGACGAGGAGTTAGCCGATAGAAAAAAAATAGCACTATCAGAACCTTTGTTATTGAACAGATTGATTTCTGAAGGCGGTTCCGTAACGGCTGTCAATGTAACGATGCAGTTGCCAGGCAAGGCGCAACACCTTGAGGTTCCAGAGGCATCGAAGTTTGCCTATGCGCTTGCCGATAAGTTACGTGAAAAATATCCTGATTTGGAAATTCGCATGACTGGCATGGTGGTGATGAATAATGAATTCTCAGCGCAAAGTAAAAAAGATATTAAGACATTAGTACCGTTTATGTTCCTTGCCGTTATTATTGTTTTGGCATTATTGCTGAAGAGCAAAACGGCCACCGCTATGACGTTACTGACGATTATTGCAACAATTATTACCGCAATAGGCTTAACAGGTTGGGTAGGCATAAAACTTTCACCACCGACCACAACATCACCGATCATTATTATGACCATTGTAGTGGCAAATTGTGTGCATATTTTAATGACTTTCTTGCAGGAAATGCGGGGAGGAAAAGAAAGACTGGCAGCAATGCGTGAAAGCCTGAGGATTAATATTCAACCCGTGTTTTTAACAAGCATGACAACTGCACTGGGTTTTCTTTCAATGAACTTTAGTGATGCACCTCCGTTTCGCGATTTAGGTAATATAGTGGCAATAGGGGTAGTTATTGCTTTTATTCTTTCCGTCACATTATTGCCGGCAATTATTACCATGTTGCCCATAAAAGTCAGACAAGTTGGAAAATCTTCACGCATCATGCATGACTTTGCGGAATTTGTAATCAAGCAACAACGAAAATTAATTGTTGTTATGACGGTAGTGGTGATTGCATTAATTTCTTTTTTACCGAGAAATGAACTGAATGATGAATTTGTTAAATATTTTGATGAATCAGTTCAGTTTAGACAGGATACGGATTATACAACCAGCCATTTAACCGGTATTTATTTAATTGAATATTCGATACCGGCAAAAGACAGTGGTGGTATCGCTGAACCCGAATACCTGCAAGCATTGGATCGTCTGGCTAACTGGTACCGCCAGCAAGACAGTGTATTACACGTTAATGTACTAACTGACACTATGCGTCGTTTGAACAAAAATATGCATGGTGATCAACTTAAATGGTATACCTTGCCCAAGTTACGCGAATTGGCGGCTCAATACCTGTTGTTATACGAATTCTCATTACCATATGGTCTAGACCTGAATAATCAAATTAATGTTGATAAATCATCGACACGCCTGGTGGTAACCCTGAAAAGTATTTCTTCCAATAGTTTGTTAGAAATTGAGGAGCGTGCCGGGAAATGGATGGAGGCTAACCTCCCTAAAGAAATGCAAGTACAAGGCGCAAGTTCATCGATTATGTTTGCACATATTGGTGAACGCAATATTCGCAGTATGTTGCTAGGAACAACATCCGCACTCGTATTAATTTCATTAATATTAATTATCGCCTTAAAATCATTTAAGATTGGGTTTCTCAGTATGATTCCCAACCTTATTCCTGCCGCAGTTGCTTTTGGTATATGGGGTATATTTGTCGGGCAAGTCGGTTTAGCCTTATCCGTTGTGACGAGCATGACATTGGGTATTATTGTTGATGACACGGTACATTTCCTGAGTAAGTACACACGTGCGCGACGAGAAAAGGGAATGAATAGTGAAGATGCAGTGCGTTATGCCTTTGCCAACGTAGGCATGGCATTATTTATTACATCGTTTGCACTGGTGGCTGGTTTTCTCGTTTTATCACTCTCTGCTTTCGAATTGAATGCAGGCATGGGGCAATTAACCGCAATTACAATTACGGTGGCGTTATTTGCTGATTTCTTATTATTACCGCCATTACTAATGAGAATGGAAAGGGGACGACATGATGTTAGTTAAGCCATTGTTACTTGTCGGGTTGATTTACTCGACAACAATATTTGCTTTATCACCTGAGGAAAAGGGTTTGGAAATTGCCACGGAAGTCGATAAGCGGGACACAGGGTTTGCTGATTCGAAAGCGGATTTGGTTATGCTGCTAAAGAATAGACATGGTGAAGAAAGCACACGTTATATTCGTCTCCGCACACTGGAAGTCAAAGGCGATGGAGATAAAAGTATGTCTATCTTTGATCGCCCTCGTGATGTAAAGGGAACTGCTTTTCTATCGTTTACTCATAAAGTCGGTTCTGATGATCAGTGGTTATATCTGCCGGCATTAAAACGCGTTAAGCGGATTTCTTCTCGTAATAAATCGGGTTCTTTTATGGGCAGTGAATTTGCCTATGAAGATATTTCCTCACAAGAGGTTGAGAAGTACAAATACAAGTACATTAAAGATGATGCTTGTGGCGATTCAACTTGTTTCGTTATTGAAAGATACCCGGTGGATGAACTGTCAGGATATACCCGACAGGTTGCCTGGGTTGATCAGAAAGAATATCGCCCATATAAAATTGTTTATTACGATCGTAAAAATGCATTATTAAAGACGCTTACTTACAAGGGTTATCAGCAGTATCTTGGAAAATACTGGCGTGCGGATGAAATGTTTATGGAAAACCATCAAACGGGTAAGACAACCTTATTGTCATGGAAGAATTATAAGTTTGGCAACGGGTATACTAATCGCGACTTTGATAGAAACAGTTTAAAACGCGCGCGTTAGATTTCTTATGTTGGCTCGATTATTTTTACTATTCACCCTCGTGGGTGTTTCCTCTATTTCACTGGCAGATCAAGGCGAGTGGTCCGGTTATGTCGCAGCTGAGTGGCGTGGCTTTACTGGTTCACCACTCGATTCAGAACAGCAGGGCGATACGACATCGGTCTCTGCCCAGGCAGAGTATTACCGTGAATGGGAGAATGGTAAGCAATCATTTCGTTTCACCCCTTTTATAAGAATTGATGGACGTGATACGCAGCGTAGTCATTTCGATGTGCGAGAATTGAACTGGACAACCGTGCATCAAGACTGGGAGTTAACAGTCGGTGTGGGTAAAGTATTTTGGGGTGTGACAGAGTCACAACATCTTGTCGATATCATTAACCAAACAGATTTGGTTGAGAGTATTGATGGTGAAGAAAAGCTTGGGCAGTCGATGTTAAAGTTAAGCCTTGTTAGGGATTGGGGTGATATAGATATTTTTATCTTACCCGGTTTTCGTGAGCGGACTTATCCTTCAAGGACAGGGCGATTACGAACATCTGCAGCTGTTGCCGTTAACCATGCTGAATACGGTTCTTCGTCGGGACGGGATAATATCGATGCGGCGGTCCGTTGGTCACAAAGTTTCGGTGATTGGGATATTGGTGTTTCTCATTTCTCAGGCACATCACGTGAACCACGATTCCGTTTCGCGGTTGATCATGGGCGTACCGTATTAATACCTGTTTATGACACCATCGATCAGACCGCTCTGGATCTTCAGGCAACCAAAGATGACTGGCTTTGGAAGTTAGAGTTAATTAGTCGAAGTGGTTTTGGTGATCGTTATACCGCAGCGACGGGTGGTTTTGAATATACTTTATATGGGGTTACGGATGGTGGTGCCGATTTAGGCTTAATTGCTGAATACCTGTATGACTCTCGCGATTCTCTGGCCACAACGGCCTTCGCGAACGATGTATTTCTCGGCGCACGACTGGCTTTAAATGATGAAGCGAGTAGTGAGTTACTAGCGGGTATCATCGTTGATATTGATGATTCATCGCGTATAGCAAGTATTGAAGCCAGTCGGCGACTTGGTGATGACTGGAAAATCAACCTGGAGGCGCGCTTTTTCTCTAACATAGATAAACAAAATTTTCTATCCGGTTTTAGCAAAGATGATTTTGTACAATTAGAACTGGCATGGTATTTTTAGCCTATGAAAAATCCTTATAAAAAAGAATTTATTGCGCCGTGGGAAAAGGCATTTGATCGAATTTTAACGCCACTGGATGAATTTATTCATCGACAGACAACCAGTGGTGTTTTATTGATGTTGTGTGCTGTACTCGCACTTTATATAGCCAATAGTCAGTGGCACGATATTTATCATGCTTTTCTGAAAACCAATTTTACTATTGGTCTGCCTTATTTCCAGTTGTCCAAATCTGTGCATCACTGGATTAATGATGGCCTGATGGCGTTATTCTTTTTTGTGATCGGTCTTGAGCTTAAACGTGAAATTATTGTGGGTGAATTGGCTGATCCGAAACAGGCAATTTTTCCTATCATTGCTGCCATAGGCGGAATGTTAGTGCCCGTGTTAATTTATATTATTTTCAATCCTGATGAACCAACCTTAAAAGGATGGGGGGTTCCGATGGCAACTGATATTGCCTTTGCACTGGGAACCCTGGCATTGCTGGGTAATAGGATACCGAAGAATCTATTAACATTCTTAGTGGCGCTCGCTATTGTGGATGATCTGGGAGCAGTGTTAGTGATTGCATTGTTTTACACGGAAACACTTAGCATCTCAGCACTTACTATTGTCGCAGTAACCCTGGGGCTTTTGCTGGCACTAAATCTGGGGGGTATTCGTCGTACACTTCCGTATGTCTTGCTAGGCGTTATTCTTTGGGTAGCGATGCTAAAGAGCGGTGTACATGCAACACTAGCGGGTATATTCCTCGCCTTTACTATTCCAATGCGCCCTAAATATGATCCAGACAGATTTTTATCACATATAAATGAAATGATTGTGAAGATTAAGCAAGCGTATCAGCGAGAAGGAAATATTTTAAAAAATGATGAACTACGTTCGCGTGTAAAGGCATTGGGTGACGGTGTGCAATTGGTGCAGGCACCGGCACAAATGCTTGAACGTAAAATGCATCTGCCTTCTGCGTATATTATTATTCCAATTTTTGCCTTGGCAAATGCGGGTATTGTTATTGACTGGTCGTCAATGGGGAGTGTTGCCACGCATCCTGTTGCAATGGGCATTACGGCAGGATTGGTGTTAGGTAAGTTAATCGGTATTGCTGGTTTTGCCTGGTTGGCGGTTAAGCTTGGTTTAACGACGTTGCCACATGGTTTGAATTTTAAACATATTGTTGGTGTTGCATTAATGGGCGGTATTGGTTTTACCATGTCTATTTTTATTGCTGAGCTTGGTTTTGTGAATCAGCCTGAGAATTTGTTGATGGCGAAGACAGGGATTTTGATGGCATCTGCTTTGGCGGGGATTTCAGGGTTTTTGTGGTTGTATTTTATGGCGGAGAAAGGGGCCAGAGATTAATTTGAGATTGGTTGAAAGAGCTTACTAAGGTATTTGTCTCACTCAGAGCCGCCTGCGGCTAGCTCAGAATGGTGAGACAAATACCTTAGCAAGCTCTTTCTATAGGCTGATAGTTTTATTGTGTTGTAATGTAAAAACCTAAAGTTTTTATGATTTATTTTTAAATTCGTTCATTAATTCGCAGCGTTTTAGATAGGCATCGCGTGCTATTTTTACATCGCTTAAGAACAAAGGCAGTTCCTCCATGAGGAGTGCTTGTGGGCCATCGACAAGAGCTTTGGCGGGGGCGGGATGAAAATCAACCAGTACCATGTTTGCGCCGGCAATAATTCCTTGTGCAGTGACATGCATCACATCGAGTAAACCATCTGGCGCGGCTTCTCGTGTTCCAACAGAGTGAGAAGGATCGATACAAACAGGCATACGGGTAAGACGTTTAACAACCGGTACATGGGCAAAGTCGACAAAGTTACGATGTGGATCGCCCATATTAGTTTTCATTCCACGTAGAGCAAAGATAACATTCTGATTACCTTCGCTGGCGATGTACTCAGCCGCATTAATAGATTCTTCTAGCGTTATGCCAAAGCCGCGTTTTAATAACACGGGATGTGTTGTTTGTTGCCCGACACTTTTTAGTAGCTCAAAGTTTTGGGTATTACGGGTACCAATTTGTAACATGACACCAGTGGGGTGACCGGTCTTTTCGAGAGCATCGTTAATTTCATCCACATGTGCTTCATGGGTGATTTCCATGGCAACGACTTTAATGCCATATTTACCGGCAAGTTCAAATACCCACGGTAAGCAGTCTTTGCCTTGACCTTGAAATGAATAGGGGTTGGTTCTGGGTTTGTATGCGCCCATACGGGTGCAAACTTGATCGTTGGCCTGTAAGGCTTTCATCATGAGTTCGACGTGTTCAGGGTTGTCGACCGCACAAAGACCGGCAAAGACATTAAGGGTATCTTGACCAAATTTCACGCCGTTGTATTCAAATGAGCTAGCGCGGTGTTCATCATCGTGTCGTCCTAAAATGCGGTATTCATCAGAAATTCGGATAACACGCTCAACACAGGGGTAGTCTTGCATTTCATTAAGGAGTAAAGCGCTGGTATTGCCAAGCAGATAAATTTCGGTCAGTGTTTGTTCTGTTCCTTCTACATCATGAACGCGTGTTTGTACGTCACTTAGCTGACTTAGTTTATTCAGTAACGACTGGTAGTCATCACTCTTTTTGTCGGTATTAGGGTGAAGCAATAAGATCATGCTTTATTATTCCTTATTTATCGTCAGCAAAACATTGATTCAGATCATCATAACTGTCTATTCGGCGATCTGGCAAATATGGCCATACCTCACGAACGTCGTTGGTTCTGTTTAAATCGATTTCAGCATGAATAAACGTAGATACTGAATCATCAGTTACGGCTAGTATTTCACCTTGCGGTCCACAAATGAAACTGTTCCCCCAAAAATCAATGCCGGCCGTGTTGCCACTGGTATCTTTTTCATGACCGTGTCGATTGCAGGAAATAACCGGTAGATTATTGGCAATGGCGTGAGCACGTTGAATAATTGTCCAGGCATCAAGTTGGCGTTGTTTTTCATCATCCGTATCGGTAGGTTCCCAGCCAATGGCAGTCGGGTAAACCAGTATCTCAGCACCGGCCAGGGTCATTAAACGGGCGGCTTCGGGAAACCATTGATCCCAACATACCAGAACACCTATTTTTCCAATGGATGTTTGAATGGGGTTAAAACCAAGATCACCATTGGTGAAATAGAATTTTTCATAATAGTTAGGACCTTCAGGAATATGCATTTTGCGATACTGTCCAGCCATTGAACCATCTGTATCAAAAACCACAGCAGTATTATGATATTTGTTTTCATTTACTTTTTCGAACAGCGAACAGACGAGCACAATAGCGTGTTGTTTGGCAAGGTGACTATAATGCTCGGTAACAGGGCCGGGTATCGTGGTGGCAAGTTTAAAATTATCAGGATCTTTCACCTGACAAAAATAGTGATGATCATGTAATTCAGGTAATACAAGTAGTTGTACACCTTGTGCCGCGGAGTTAGCGATAGCGATTTCAATATCATCGCCGTATTTTGTTTGCAGCAATCCAGCATGAAGTATATGGGGTTTTCTCATAGAGATATTCTAACAATGCTTATCAGCAAGTACACCTTTGGGGAATTGCATGGTGATGCAATGCAAGCTGCCATGTTGCTCGATGAGGGCACGGCAATCGATTGGAATAATATCCCGATCAGTAAAGCAGTTACTGATGATATCAATTGCTTGCTTATCTTGAGGGCAACCGTAAACAGGTAGAAGCACGGCTCCATTAATAATCAAGAAATTACAATAACTGGCAGGTAGTCGTTCACCCTGTTCATTATAGATTGGGTCAGGAAAGGGAAGCGCAATCAGTTGGTATGGTTTGCCATCAGCTTTTCGTAGTGTTTGCAGATTCTGCTGTAATTGGCGCATCCAGAGTGCATGTGGATCATCTTGATTTTCACACAGCATATGACAAATCGTATCGGGATTGATGAAACGCGCTAACATATCAATATGGCTATCAGTGTCGTCACCGAGCAACTTGCCGTAGTCTAACCAGTGGATGCGGTGAATGCCGAATAATTGTTTTAATTGATGTTCAATGTTTGTTTTACTGATAGATGGATTGCGTGTTTCAGCGAGTAGACACTGAGTCGTTGTGAGCAGTGTTCCTTCTCCATCACTATCAATACTGCCGCCTTCAAGAACCAGGTTTAAGGATTTCAATGCCACATTAAAAGCACCTTGTGAGGCGAGTGCAGAATTAATGGCATCATCGAGATTATATGGGTATTTATTGCCCCAGCCATTGAACTTGAAGTCGAGTAACAGTGGTTCACCATTTTCGATGATGGTAATGGGGCCATGATCACGTGCCCAACTATCATTTGAATCAACGTGGTAAATGTTCACATTGTGAAGAGAGCAGTCTGTTTGAGTTAAGAGATGTTGAATATGTAAGGCATGCTGTTCATCACTACTGCCTATAATTACTTTCTCGTACTGGCTAATGATACTGGCAAGGGTGCAAAACACGGTTTCTACACGTGTTAATTCACTGGCAAAGTCGGTTTGCTTATGTGGCCAGGTCAGCATAACCCCTGACTGAGGGTACCATTCAGCAGGAAGCATTCAGTAAAAGCTAACGATTTACCGCTGAATGAATGACATATTGATCTTCAAAATACACAGTATATTTGTCATAGACCCAACCCGTGATGGGCGGTTTGCCAACGGCTGGATTAATACTATTTGGTGCACCAAAACTGGCTTCAACTTGTTGCATGGTCATTCCACGAGTTGGTCTTAAGACACCATTTTCGCTATTTTCAGGTTCATTGATGATACTTAATGTTTCAGCCGAAAGGCTAAAAGGCGTGCTAAATAAGCACAATAGCAGAGTAGATTTAATCAATGTTTTCTTGTTTAGCATGGTTTAACTCCGAATCCGTGGCTATTTGAATAACTATAACACTGTCATGTTATACCTTATATAGGTGCTGAATCAAAAACTGCGACTTAGACCACAATATCATGAGTGGTCAAGGCTCGGGTCATATGCTTTAATGCGCAACATGTTTCGTCCAATTGAAGTACATATAGGCCTCCGCTACACCAAAGCACGCCGCCGTAACAATTTTATTTCGATATTTTCATTGATTTCTATTGTCGGCATCATGCTTGGTGTATTGGTCATGATTACGGTGCTGTCAGTCATGAATGGCTTCCAAAAAGAAGTGCGGGAACGCATTCTCGGTGCGGCTTCGCACATTACCATTAAAGGCATGGATGGCGAACTAGGTGACTGGCATGAGGTCATGAAGAGTACTGCCATTAACTCCCAGGTCGTTGGCTCTGCACCTTTCATTCGTACAGAAGGAATGTTGACCAATGGTCAATATGTGAGTGCTGCCTTTGTTCGTGGTATTGACCCTGAGCTTGAACCTTCTGTGTCTGACGTGCAGAAGGGGATTTTGCTGGGTGACTTTGCTGATCTTAAACCCGGTGATTTTAAAATTTATCTGGGTAAATATCTGGCTCGTGCACTGGGGGTATATCTGGGCGACAAGGTGACGATGGTCACCCCGCAAGCAGCGGTGACTCCGGCGGGTATTTTACCTCGATTAAAACGCTTTACGGTTGCGGGTATTTTTGAAACAGGGCATAACCAATATGATAGTGGTTTAGCCATTATTCATATTAAAGATGCCGCTAAACTGATGCGAATGGGCGATAATGTAACAGGGGTGCGGGTTAAGATTAAAGATATTTTTGATGCACCACGGATTAGCCTGGAATTGGTTGACCAATTGTCGGGTGGATATTTGGTCAATGACTGGACGAAATTGCATGCAAACTTCTTCCGTGCAGTACAAACCGAAAAACGCATTATGTCTATTATTCTTATTCTCATTATTATTATTGCTGCATTTAATATTATTGCCATGATGGTGATGACGGTTACGGAAAAACAAAGTGACATTGCGATTCTGCGTACCTTGGGCTCAACACCGTTTAAAATTACCTGGATATTTATTACTCAAGGATTAATTATTGGTTTGGTTGGGATTACTTTAGGTGTCATTGGTGGCGTTACATTATCATTGAACATCGACACCATTGTTCCAGCGATTGAATCTTTATTTAATGTTCAGTTTTTATCACCCGATGTGTATTTAATTAGCGAGCTACCTTCAGACTTACAATGGTCCGATGTCACGGCTATTTCGATTGCGTCGTTTATTGTGACCATAATATTCACGGTTATCCCTGCAAGTCGCGCTGCCTATATTCAACCCGCTGAGGCATTGCGCTATGAGTGAGTTGAATGTAATTGAATGTAACCATCTCGCCAAGTCCTATGAAGATGGCGACTTGAAAGTTGATGTGTTGACGGATGTTAATTTAAATGTACAGCGCGCAGAGCGTGTTGCTATTGTTGGTCGCTCGGGTGCTGGTAAGAGTACTTTATTGCATCTTCTTGGCGGTTTGGACATCCCAACACAGGGGGAGGTCATTATTGATGGTACGAATATAGCCAACATCAGTGAAACCAAACGTGCCAAATTAAGAAATCGCAGTTTAGGGTTTGTTTATCAATTTCATCACTTGTTACCTGAATTTACCGCAGTTGAAAATGTGGCGATGCCGCTTATGCTTCGTGGTACGAAACCTGCTGTTGCGACTGAAAAGGCGCGCTATGTATTAAATCAAGTAGGACTTGAAAGTCGCATGCATCATCGTCCAGTAGAGTTGTCGGGGGGGGAACGACAACGTGCTGCTTTCGCACGTGCTTTGGTGACAGAACCTAAATGTGTGTTGGCGGATGAGCCAACTGGTAATCTGGATAATTATAATGCAGAACGCTTGCATGATTTAATGATTGAGCTGAATGAAACACACCAAACCAGCTTTGTCATTGTAACTCATGACGAAACACTGGCGCATCGAATGGATAGAGTTTTAATGCTTGACGCAGGTGTATTGACTGCGGATGAAAATACAAATTAATTTTTACGTAAATGTTGGAGAAGTATTAATATGAGTTATTATCGTTGGTTTTTTCTGGTGGTTGTTGCTGTATCGACAAATGCATACGCATTCCAGTCTAATGAAATAATATTTGAACAATTTGACGACATCAAAATGGTTGCATCGATTAGTCAAAAGGATATTAAAAACAGTCCAGAATGGAAGCCTGAAATAAGTGAGCCGCCACTGACTGTTGCGCAGGCTATTAAGGCAGTAAAGGATTTTTCTAAAGTATTAGGTGTTTCTGAGGTAATAAAGGAAATTGAGATAAGACCTTTTCCAACGCATGTAAAGCACTGGCACTATTTAATTAAGGTGACAAATGGTGTTAAGAAATCCAAGTATGATATTTATGTTGTATTAATGAACGGTAAGGTTATTCCCGCAATCATTGAACCACAAACATATAAATAGTCTTTATTTCCAATTCATCGCTTGCGGATTTTACGTTGTTCCCAACGCCGTACAATATTCCAGCGCCAGAATAAACGAATAAATCCATAGCCGAGAATTGAGCTTGTTACTGCCATAATTAAACAGCCAAGCAGGAAGGGTTGCCAAATAAGCAGTAATTCATTAGTGAGCCATTCAAAACTTAACTCAAAATCGAAGTGGTTGGTATCCAGCCCCAGTACTTGTCCGCCAAGCCAGTAGGCGAAATAGAATAAGAAGGGCATTGAGGCCGGGTTGGTGATCCAGACCAGAGCAACCGAGATAATCAGGTTAACACGAGTAGGTATCGCAATGGCGGCGGCAAGCACCATTTGAAATGGGACGGGTACCCAGGCGAAGAACAGACCAACAGCAAAAGCACCGGCAACCGATCGACGATTGATGTGGAATAAATTAGGGTCGTGTAAAAGCGTACCAAATATTTTTAAATACTTGTTATTCAGTACTTTATCGTGACTGGGTAAGAAACGTTTGACGAGATTTTTAGCCATTCGAGTATCTTGATGTTATGGTTGCCTTAATAAGGGACTATTATCCAACATTTTGCCACGAAGGGCACATAAATCATCATGCGTACAGGGACGATCGCATTTATGATAGGTATTGTTGCTGCGCAGCAATCCTCTCAAATTCCATCTACAGTCTGGTTGCTGTTAATTCCGATTGCTTTGCTCGGGATTTATGCCGCTAAACCATGGTTAAAGCCTATTTTTGCCCTGGTACTTGGTTTTAATTGGGTCTTTGCATCCATTCTATTGTTTCAAAATAATACCTTTCCTCAAGCACTTGAAGGGAAACAGCTATTACTTGAAGGTGCTATTGCGAGTATTCCATCTGTATCAAAGCGCTCAACACAATTTATCTTCAGAACCCAACTTGAGAATAAAACACATTTATTAAAGTTGAGCTGGTATGAGAAATTATATCGTCCACCTAAAGCCGGTGAGCACTGGCGCTTATTAGTTAAATTAAAACGTCCACATGGTTCGATGAACCCTGGCGGTTTTGATTATGAACGCAACTTGTATCGTAAGGGTATTTCAGCAACGGGCTATGTTCGGCGTAATGATGTTAATCAGGTTTTAAATGATACTGAGATTGAACCAAGCATGGCTGATCGTATTGTCCGCTTACGTCAGTCATTATCCACATCATTACAAAACGTACTGAGTAAAAAATCACATGCAGGCATTATTGAAGCCTTAGCCATTGGTGAACGTAAACGAATGACTTCCAGTGAATGGGAAGTATTAACGCGCACAGGCACGATCCATCTTGTCGCTATTTCGGGATTGCACATTGGGCTTGTTGCCGGATTTGCCTTTTTGCTAATGCGTTTATTGGTATCGCGTATCCCATTGTTGTTGCGTAGTATGCCGGTGCAAATACCTGCCGCAGCGGCAGCAATCATGGCTGCATTGGTCTATGCATTGCTGGCGGGTTTCACGATTCCGACACAGCGTGCTTTTTTAATGGTATGCGTTGTTATGTTGTCGTTAATACAACGCCGGACAGTCAGTGCATCCAATATTATTGCGTTTAGTTTGTTGGTGATATTGGTGTTTGATCCCATGTCGGTCTTGGATATTGGTTTCTGGTTATCATTTGCTGCGGTTGCTGTGATTCTTTTAGCGGCGACAGGGCGGATTAAAAGCCCGTCTGTTATCGGTGGGACTAGTAAAGTACAGTTTGTTATTGCCATCGGTATGTTGCCCTTGATGTTACTGTTTTTTCAGCGTGTGAGCTTATCTGCACCACTGGCTAACGTAATCGCTGTGCCATGGGTAAGTTTTATCACTGTACCAAGCACATTACTCGGCGTGATCACGCTGGATATTTTTCCTTTGTTATCAAAAGGACTACTGTCGATTGCAAGCGAATCACTTGATTTATTATGGGTGTTGTTGGAATGGTTATCTTCTCAACACTGGGCCGTGATAGAGACGCCGACACCTGTATTATGGACGTTGATACCTGCGGCAGTGGCAGCTATTTATTTGTTGATGCCACGAGGTGTACCAGCACGATGGTTAGCGCCGGTGTTATTTTTACCGGCACTCATGGTAACTAAATCGCGTCCTGATGAAGGGAGTTTAAACTTAACCTTACTTGATGTTGGTCAGGGTCTATCTGTTGTCCTGCAAACTAAAAATCATAGCTTGGTATTTGATACGGGGCCGCGTTACTCAGCACGTTCTGATGCAGGCAAGAATATAATTATTCCTTTTTTGAAATCTCAGGGGATAAGTCGTGTCGATGCACTGATTGTGAGTCACGGCGATAATGATCACAGTGGCGGCGCGAATGCGTTACTGAATACATTCCCTGTGCAAATGCTTTATTCAGGGGCGAGTACAAAACGCTGGCAACATAAGCAATCAATTCCATGCAATGCAGGTCAGTCCTGGCAGTGGGACGGTATTCAGTTTGAGATACTACACCCACAAAAAAACGTGGCAAGAGGAGGGAATAATCGTTCATGTGTTTTGCAAGTACGGGTTGACGATAAGGTTATCCTGTTACCGGCAGATATTGAGAAAAAAGCGGAGGCTCAACTTATTCAATATTATGGCGAGCAATTAAAAAGCGATATCTTGATTGCGCCACATCACGGAAGTAAAACCTCATCATCATCGGCTTTTATGGAGGCGGTTTCACCTGAGCTGGTGTTAATAGCCGATGGTTACCGTAATCGTTATCGTTTCCCACATTACTCTGTTATAAAACGGTATGACTCAGACAGCATAAAGTGGTTTGAAACACAGAATTCGGGGGCTATTTCGGTGAATATCACATCAACAGGCATTTCCCAGCCGCTGCGCTGGCGAGATAAATTGAGGCGATATTGGCACAGTCAGTGATGGTTTTGTGGCGGTCATGTTGTACAATAATCAACTACTTGAGAAGATATTCTCCAGTAACTGAAAAATGATAAAAAAAACTTATAAATCAAAAAGATAACGAAGGTATAGATACCGTGTTTGAATTTGTGAAAGCGGGTGGCTGGCTCATGCTACCGATAGTCATATGCTCTATTCTGGCTGTCGCCATTATTGTAGAGCGTTTTTGGTCACTACAACGCAAAAAAATCACCCCTAAACATCTGGTGGCACAGGTCTGGCACTGGGCACGAGCCAATGATTTGGATGAAGTGAAGGTCACGCATCTCAGAAATAGCTCACCATTAGGTAAAATCATTGCCGCTGGCTTGATAAATCGTCATCATCCACGCGAAATCATGAAAGAAAGCATTGAGGATGCAGGGCGTCATATTGTCCCTGAGCTTGAGCGGTTCTTGAATACCTTGGGTATTATTGCTTCGATTACGCCGTTATTAGGTTTATTAGGTACGGTAGTCGGTATGATTGATGTGTTTGCCGCTATTATCGAGCACGGTGTTGGGGATCCTGCGAATCTGGCTGCGGGTATTTCCAAGGCTTTGATTACGACTGCCGCAGGCTTGTCTGTTGCTATCCCTGCTTTAATGTTTTCTCGTTATTTTAAGGGACACGTCAATGAGCTCATTATTACCATGGAGCAAGAATCATTAAAGCTGATTGAGGTGATGCACGGTGATCGAGAAGCAGACAGTGTTGATGGTGAATTATTAGAAGGTAATGAAACCGCATGAAGCTTCGATCACAACGCGTTGAAGATCCAGATGTAAATTTAACACCGTTAATTGACGTAGTGTTTTTATTGCTGATCTTTTTCATGGTATCAACCACGTTCGATAAAGAATCCGAGTTGAGTATTGAGCTGCCGACAGCAGAAGGTAAGGTACTGGAAAAACAGACCCTACAAGTTGAAGTGTCAATTGATGAAAAAGGTAACTATGCGATTAACAGTGAGCGAATTATTAACTCGCAGATAGATACCTTAAAAGCAGCAATTGTAAAAATTGCCGGTGATAAGCGTGACATACCTATGATTATCAGTGCGGATGGTCTGGCTTCACATCAATCTGTGGTTGCAGCAATGGATGCTGCCAGACAACTTGGTTTTACACGACTAACGTTCGCAACACGATTGTCAACGAAAGAAAATTAACCTGGATGACTGAACCTCGCCAACAACTTGACGGCATGCAGGCTTACCGTCGACTACTGACCTATGTTGTACCACATTGGAAAATGTTTTTACTTGCCATTATAGGCATGGTTGGTTTTTCGATAACGGAAGTCGGTTTTCCTGCATTAATGAAACCGTTGGTTGATGATAGTTTGATTGCCCAGGATCCCGAGGCTATTGCACTTATTCCGATTTTACTCATTTCATTATTTGCGATTCGTATCGTGGTTAATTTCGTTGCTACCTACTGCATGAGTTATGTTGGTCGTGCTGTTATTAAGCAACTTCGTAAGGAAATGTTTGATCACTTACTTAGTTTGCCCACCGCTGTGTATGACAAAACATCTTCTGGTTCCATGTTATCAAGAATGAGTTACGATGCTGAGCAAGTAGGGCGCGCATCAACCAATGCTATTACTGTCGTGATACAGGAAGGCTTGACCGCGATTGGTTTGATTGCATTGATGCTTTATTACAGCTGGGAATTGACGCTTATTTTTATTGTTATTGGCCCGTTTGTCGCGTGGGTTATTTCTTTTGTTAGCAAGAAGTTCCGAAAAGTCAGTAAACGCATACAAAACAGTATGGGTGGTATTACCCATGTTACTGAAGAAGTTATTGAGGGGCACCGTGTTGTAAAGACATTTGGTGGACAGGAAGTTGAAGCAATAAACTTCGAAAAAGAGAACGATTACAATCGTAAACAAAAAATAAAAATGGATGTGTTACGTGTTTTAAGTATGGGTGTGGTGCAGTTGTTAGTCGCGAGTGGTACAGCGCTGGTTATCTATTATGCAACGTCTGAATCCATGAGAGACATAGTCACGCCTGGGGTGTTTGTTTCAATTTTAACAACATTGATTGTTTTGCAGCGCCCCATAAAGCGCCTCACTTCAGTAAATGAATATTTGCAAACAGGTATTGCTGCTGCGCAGAGTATTTTTACTTTTCTCGATCTGAAAAAAGAATCGGATACGGGTTCAACTAAATTAAGTGAAATAAAAGGTAATGTCACTTTCTCTCATGTTGATTTTAGTTACGATGCTGATACAGGGAAGGTGCTTGAAGATATTTCTTTTACAGCAGAAGCAGGAAAGACAATTGCCTTTGTCGGGCGTTCTGGTAGTGGAAAAACCACATTGGTTAATTTGTTGCCACGCTTTTATGATTCGAACAGCGGCGTAGTATCGATAGATGGTCACGACATAAAAGATATTGAATTGAATAATTTACGTCAGCACATTTCATTAGTAAGCCAACATGTCACGCTGTTTAACGATACGATTGCGAATAATATTGCTTATGGCGGCTTGAATAATGCAAGTCGTGATGAGATAGAACATGCAGCAAAAATGGCGCATGTAAGTGAGTTTGTTGAAAAATTGCCAGAAGGGTATGACACCATGGTAGGAGAGAATGGTGTGTTATTGTCTGGTGGACAACGCCAAAGGTTGGCCATTGCACGTGCATTGCTTAAGAATGCACCGATACTGATTCTTGATGAGGCAACATCTGCCCTGGATACTGAATCAGAACGCCATATTCAAGCGGCTCTTGAAACACTAATGAAAAATCGTACTACATTGGTTATTGCGCACCGACTTTCTACAATTGAAAATGCAGATACGATTATGGTGATGCATGAAGGTAAAATCATAGAGCAGGGCACGCATGATGAATTGCTTCGTCTGGATGGACGTTATGCCTTACTCCATCGTATGCAATTTAGTGACAGAGAAGATTAAGTAATGAAGTCATGGCTAACACGTTTTTTTAATAACGTCTGGTATGGAAATGGTTGGCAATGTGTACTATTTTTGCCGGTTAGTTGGGTGTTTTCCCAATTAGTCAAGATACGCCGTTTTGCTTATGATCATGCCTGGAAGCAAAGCCAGTCATTTCCTGTTCCCATAATTGTTGTTGGCAATATATCTGTCGGGGGGAGTGGTAAAACACCTCTGGTTATTTGGGTCGTTGAATTGCTCAAAAGCGCCGGTTATCGGCCCGCTATCATTAGTCGTGGTTACAAAGGTAAAGCCGGTAGTTGGCCGCAACAAGTAAGAATTGATAGTGATCCCATTATTGTTGGCGATGAAGCCGTATTATTAGCGCGACGTTGTAAATGCCCCATTGCTGTTGGACCTGATCGTCGTGCAGCAATAGATGCCTTGTTGCAGCATACAGATTGTGATGTCATTGTTTCTGATGATGGCTTACAACATTATGCAATGCAGCGAGATATTGAAATAGCAGTGGTTGATGGGGTTCGACGTTATGGGAATCATCGCTTATTACCCGCTGGACCGCTAAGAGAACCTGTGTCTCGATTGGACAATGTTGATTTTGTTGTGAGTAATGGTGTGGCAGATCGCGGTGAATATGCCATGCTGGTAAAAGGGCTGGTCGCTAGAAATCTGGTTTCTGATAAAGTGCAGGGACTGGAACGTTTTAACGGACAGACTGTGCATGCGGTTTGTGGGATTGGCAACCCTGAACGATTTTTTGCAGGGCTAAAGAAATTTGGTATTACATTAATTGAACACGCATATCCTGACCATCATCCTTTTAATAAAAAGGATGTATGTTTTGATGATGACTTGCCAGTACTAATGACGGAAAAAGATGCGGTTAAATGCCAGCGTTTCCAATGCCAACAGCATTGGTTTGTTCCTGTGCAAGCAGATCTTAATAAGCATTTTGCGCCACGTTTATTAGCATTATTAGAAAAGAGAAAAGATCATGGATAAAAAGTTACTGGAAATTCTTGTTTGCCCATTATGCAAGGGGCCATTGATATTTAACAAGCCAACTAAAGAATTAATCTGTAAAGGGGACAGGCTCGCATATCCTGTTCGTGACGATATTCCTGTTATGCTAGAAGAAGAAGCACGTCAGCTAGATGCGGAAGAAGAATTTTAATGAAATTTAGTGTCATTATTCCTGCACGCTTTGCATCAACACGATTGCCCGGCAAAGCTCTTTTAGATATATGCGGCAAACCGATGATACAGCATGTTTATGAACGCGCTATCGAAAGTGGCGCATCCTCTGTTTACATTGCAACGGACGATAAGCGTATTGAAGATGCCGCAAAAAAATTTGGTGCTGATGTCGTATTAACTGCGGATACACATCGTTCCGGCACAGATCGTCTCGCTGAAGCAGCTAAACATTTAACTTTTAGTGATGATGATATTATTGTTAACTTGCAAGGTGATGAGCCACTTATGCCAGCCGGCTTAATCGAGCAAGTTGCTCTTGATTTGCATGATCATCAAGATGCCAGTGTTTCTACATTATGCACACCTATTCATTCGGCGGATGATGTTGCAAATCCGAATGTTGTTAAGGTTGTGTTTAGTAAGTCAGGTTATGCGCTTTACTTTAGTCGTGCACCAATAGCATGGGAACGTGAGCATTTCCGTGTTTCGAATTTCAGACCTTCTGGTCATCATATGCATTATAGGCATATTGGTTTGTATGCTTATCGTGCAGGATTTTTGCAACGCTACGTTACCTGGCCAACTTGTGATATTGAAGAGATGGAATCACTAGAACAGTTACGCGTACTCTGGAATGACGAACGGATTCACATTAGTGAAGCCGCTGCTATTCCACCGCCGGGTGTCGATACTCAAGAAGAACTAGAAAGGGTGATTCGTCTTGTTAAAGATGATTAATTCTTTAATAGTCGAAAAATAATTATTTCTCTCGCTTAATAACGTCCAGTAGACCTTTGCTTGCTGATTCTACTAAATCAAAGACGTGATCGAAGCCATTCGGTCCGCCATAATAGGGATCAGGAACTTCTGATTCGACTCTGTCTTTTGCAAAATCCAGAAACAAACTGATTTTGTTCTGGTGGCGAGTTGGTGCCATTGATTTAAGAATTGAAAGGTTGTCAGCATCCATCGCTAATACGTAATCAAAATAATCAAAGTCACTAATTTCTACTTTTCGAGCACGTATGTAGGAAAGATCAAAGCCACGTTGGCTAGCGCACTGGCTAGATCGTTTGTCGGGCATTTCGCCAACATGGTAGGCATGGGTTCCGGCTGAATCCACTTCTATATCTGCAACCATTCCTTCAGCTTTTACCATTGTTTCAAAAACACCATGGGCTGTCGGTGAACGACAGATATTGCCCATGCAAACGAATAGTACTTTAATCATATTACTCTTTATCTGATGGTGGTTTAGGTATAAACGGGTTAGCTGTTGGTGTCGGTTTATTATCCGCCTTGGGTTTTGTGAACACTTGTTGCGTACCTGAGGCAGATGAGTCTGGTTTAGGTGCTGTTACATTTGGTTTAGTAAAGACTTGTTGTGGACTCTGTTTAGGAGTACTTGTTTGTGTAGGTGGAACAGGTTTCGGCGCAGCGGGTGTTGATGTCTCTACAGGCTTAGGCGCGACAGGTTTCGGTGCAGCGGGTGTTGATGTCTCTACAGGCTTAGGTGCGACAGGTTTCGGTGCAGCCGGTGTTGATGTCTCTACAGGCTTAGGCGCGACAGGTTTCGGTGCAGCCGGTGTTGATGTCTCTACAGGCTTAGGCGCAACAGGTTTCGGCGCAGCGGGTGTTGATGTCTCTGCAGGCTTAGGCGCAACAGGTTTTGGTGTGGCGGGTGTTGATGCCTCTGCAGGCTTAGGCGCGACAGGTTTCGGAGCAGCCGGTGTTGATGCCTCTGCAGGTGTAGTTGATACAGGCTTCGCTGTCGTTTCAGTTGTGTTTGTTTTTGAACCGGATGTTTCTGCCGTATTTGTATTTTGTTGGTTATTGCGATTACTTCTTCTGCGACCACCACGACGACCGCGACGACGACTACGTTGATTGTTTTGATCTTCACTCTTGGTATTACCCTGTGGTGTGGTATTTGTAGTAGCCGCGTGATTGGCTGCGGGTGACTTGGCATCTTGGTTATTCTGAGTATTTTTATTTTTTTGATTGCGATTGTTGTCTTTATTCGTATTATTCTGATTACGGTTCTGCCCACGATTATTCTGATTACGGCGACCCTGATTCCGGTTTTGATTCCGGTTATTGCCTTGTTGGTTACGTCCATTGCGATTATTTCGACCACGTGATTGGCGGCGATTATTGTGCGTTTCTTCCTTAACTTCTGCCTGTTTTTTGCCGAATAGCGAGCCAAAGATTCGACTAATAACACCTGGACCTGATTTTTTTACTTCTGCTGGTTTTGGTGCAGGTGGGGGCGTTGGTGCCGGTGCAGCCGTTGCAGGTGTAAATGATTTAACCGCAGGTTCTTCTATCCGTGGTTTACTATCAGAAACAATGAGCTCTAATTCTTTTTCAGGTTCATCGGCAATTTTATAACTGGGTTTATTAAACTCAGCGTCATTAGCATCTGCATCTCGAACACGTTGTACTTCAAAACGGGGTGTTTCCAGATTAGGGTTTGGCACGACAGTGACATTGATTTTATGCCGCGCTTCAATTTCATGAATGATTGAACGCTTTTCATTCAAGAGGAAACTCGCGACATCAACGGGTGTTTGCGTAATGAGGCGAGTGGTTTTCTCTTTCATTGCTTCTTCTTCAATAATACGAAGAATAGACAAGGCTAATGACTCTGCACTGCGAATACTGCCGTGACCAGAACAACGCGGGCAGGTAATTTGACTTGACTCACCTAATGAGGGACGTAAACGTTGGCGTGACATTTCCAGTAAACCGAATCGTGAAATTCGACCAACTTGAATACGAGCACGATCTTGTTTTAGGGCATCCTTAACTCTGTTTTCAACCGCACGTTGATTTTTTGATTGCACCATATCGATAAAATCAATAACAACCAGGCCACCTAAGTCACGTAAACGTAATTGACGAGCGATTTCATCAGCCGCTTCGAGGTTGGTGTTTAAAGCGGTCGCTTCGATATCGCTACCTTTGGTGGCACGTGCTGAGTTGATATCAATAGCAACCAGCGCCTCAGTATGATCAATAACAATTGAGCCACCGGATGGTAAATTAACATCGCGTTGAAAAGCAGACTCAATTTGAGTTTCAATCTGGTAGCGACTAAACAGTGGAATAGGATCTTCGTAGCGCTTAACTTTGTTTAAGTTATGCGGCATGACCAGCATGATGAAGTCATGGGCTTTCTTATAGACTTCTTCGCTATCTATCAGGATTTCAGCAATATCTTTACGTAAATAATCACGAATTGCACGAATAATAACATTGCTTTCCTGATACACGAGGAAAGAAGCAGGGCGTTGACTTGAGGCTTCTTCAATGGCAGACCAAAGTTGTAGCAAGTAGTCCATGTCCCACTGCAGTTCTTCGTGGTTTTTACCAACGCCTGCAGTACGTACAATGAGACCCATGCCATCGGGTATATTCAGCGATGCCATAATGTCACGAATTTCACTGCGATCAGCACCCTCAATACGGCGAGAAACACCGCCAGCACGAGGGTTATTAGGCATCAGTACAAGGTATCGACCAGCGAGGCTGATGAAGGTAGTGAGTGCGGCACCCTTGTTGCCACGTTCTTCTTTTTCAACCTGAACCAGAATTTCCTGACCTTCTTTGAGTACTTCATTAATGCGTACTCGTTTGCCTTGTTCTGGTGCACTGCTGAAATAACTACGCGAAATTTCTTTTAAGGGCAAAAAACCATGACGCTCAGCGCCGTAATCAACAAAGGCCGCTTCAAGGCTCGGTTCGACGCGAGTAATTTTGCCTTTGTAGATATTGGATTTTTTCTGTTCTTTGGAAGGTGTTTCAATATCTAAATCATAAAGTGCCTGGCCATCGACCAGTGCGACGCGCAACTCTTCCTGTTGAGTTGCATTAATCAACATTCTTTTCATTTTACTGTAATCCCGTTGTACAACACGGGCAGGAGTTAGCTTTCGCTATTTGAACAGTCAGGACAAGTTATCAAAACTTGTCTGGTGCGGTAGAACCTGTAGACACGGAGCTGTCATTGGCAGGTTTGTTGTAACAGCAGGCTATTGCCTGTCTAGTTATTCCTGACTACTCGGCTCTTGCTCGAGCAGTACCTAGTTTAGTTTTGCAATCGGCATAAGTCCGATCGCAGTTATTCATGTTTGTCATGTTCGCGCTCGACTGCCGCACCAGCTGGTCAGGGAGCGCGCGATATCTGTACTTGCTAATAGCCCGGCGCGTTAACGCTGCCCGGTAGCTGCTTCAGACACCTTATAATATAGCAGCCTCAGGCGATTACATCAATTAAGCATTGAAAAACAAGCTTTTATATAATTTTAGGGTATGATCGCGGCCATGAGCAATGTAGAAAATGGCCCCTTAAACACCGTCAGAATGCTGAGCATTTCATCGGAACAAGCGGGACAACGCATAGATAACTATTTGATTACACTACTAAAAGGTGTTCCCAAGAGCCGTATATACCGCATTTTACGAAAGGGTGAAGTGCGGGTAAATAAGGGGCGTATTAAACCTGTTTACCGACTCAAAGAAGGTGATGAGGTCCGTATTCCCCCTATCAGAATGGTGGAAAAGCCCGCGACTATCAGACCGCCAGATGAACAAATTGAACGTCTCGAGGCAGCCATCCTGTTTGAAGATAAGGGGCTGATTATTATTAATAAACCATCTGGCCTTGCCGTACACGGTGGCAGTGGGCTGAGTTTTGGCGCCATTGAATTACTGCGAGCCTCTCGTCCGACAGCACCTTACCTTGAATTGGTGCATCGTTTAGATCGGGATACATCAGGTTGTTTAATGATCGCGAAAAAACGCAGCTATTTGCGTCATCTTCATGAACAGTTACGTACAGACAGGAAAATTAGAAAACATTACCGCGCTTTAGTCTGTGGTCATTGGGATCTCGGCAAGCACCATGAAAATGCAGCGCTTTTAAAAGTAACACATAGCTCAGGCGAACGAGTGGTGCGTGTTGATGAAAAGGGCAAAGACTCGCATACACTATTTAAGCCCATATCGCGCTTTAAGCAGGCGAGTTACATGGATATCGAGCTTTTTACAGGACGAACGCATCAGATACGCGTACACGCGGCGTATTGTGGGCATCCCGTTGCAGGCGATGATAAATATGGAAACAATGACTGTAATGCACAATTGAAGAAAATTGGCTTGAAAAGGTTATTTTTACACGCCTATCGACTGGAGTTTGAGCATCCGGGTACGGGTCAGGAAATGGATATAATCGCGCCATTGAGTGATGAGCTGAGCGATATATTAGATAAATTGTAAGAGACATATATGAATAAGCAGTTTGAACTCTATATATTTGATTGGGATGGCACATTGATGGATTCAGTTGATCATATTGTGTCTTCATTATCAGCGGCGGCCGCCGATACCAATATGGAAGATCTGGGTCACCATAATTACCGGAATATAATCGGTCTGGGTTTGTCTGAAGCATTTGAGGCATTGTATCCTGATGCGAATAAGGCACAACAGGAAGCATTGACTGAGCGTTACCGCCATCATTTCTTTGATACCAGTAAAGGTAAGTCAACATTGTTTGATGGTACAGATGCCATGCTGACTAGCCTTAATACCAAAGGCGTCAAAATGGCGGTTGCAACAGGTAAAGCTCGTCGTGGATTGAATCGTGTCTTTGATGAAACCGGATACCACACACTATTCCATGCCAGCCGATGTGCAGATGAGTCGGGATCCAAGCCTGATCCCGCTATGTTGCATGAGTTAATGCAGGAGTTAAATGTGGCACCAGAAAAAACCCTCATGATTGGAGATTCAACCTATGACATGCAGATGGCAAATAATGCCGGTATTGATTGTGTCGCGGTGAGCTATGGCGTACATGGCTGTAAACAATTAGCACAGTACTCGCCACTGACCTGTTGCGAGAACATAGTTGAGCTAAATGATTGGTTACACGAGCATAGTTGAGAATTACTGCTATTATCAGCAGTAATGTTTGTTTCTTGAAATGATAGGAAATAGGTAATGAGTGAGAATGATATAAAACCAAACAATAATTGGGAAAAAGACACGATTAATGACCTTCTTTTTGCTTCAATCAAGGAACAACGTCGTACTCGACGTTGGAATCTCGCATTCCGGTTTTTTATTGTTTTATATTTAATCAGTGTTTTTGTTGCGTTTGAATTTGATAACAAAAGTGCAGCAGCTGAACTGAATGCACACACTGCGCTTATTGAAGTGAGCGGTGTTATTGCTGCAGGCAATGAAGCCAGTGCCGATAATATTGTTACCGCCTTACGTAAGGCCTTTAAAAATGATAAAGCAGCGGGGGTTATTTTACGCATCAATAGCCCTGGCGGCAGCCCGGTTCAAGCGGGTTACATTAACGATGAAATTGTGCGATTACGAGCAAAGTATCCGGATAAACCCCTCTACGCAGTGATTGTTGATATTTGTGCATCAGGTGGTTACTACATTGCGGCTGCAGCAGATACTATCTATGCAGATAAAGCGAGCTTAGTTGGTTCCATTGGTGTGATTATGAACGGTTTTGGTTTTACAAAGGCGATGGAAAAAGTCGGTGTGGAACGTCGTCTTTTAACAGCAGGCGAGCATAAAGG
This sequence comes from Gammaproteobacteria bacterium, assembly GCA_027006175.1. Taxonomy (GTDB): domain Bacteria; phylum Pseudomonadota; class Gammaproteobacteria; order AKS1; family AKS1; genus Sulfuriflexus. The sequence goes on along the minus strand of JALTKS010000067.1, from coordinate 2,646 downwards.
TTTTCTTGATCCTTTTTCTCCAATTAACCAGGAAGAAGTTGTTCACACTAAAAAGATGTTAGCTGACATACATAAACAGTTTATTGACGTTGTTAAAAATGGTCGTGGCGATCGGCTCGCAGACGATGAAAAACTATTTAGTGGTTATATTTGGTCAGGTGAAAAAAGTCTTGAGTTAGGTTTAATTGATGCATTGGGCAGTAGTAGTTATGTTGCTCGCGAAGTTATTGGCGAAGAGAAATTGGTTGATTATACAATTAAACCTTCTTTTGCAGACAGATTCGCAGACAGGTTAGGCGCATCAATGAGCAAGACACTGGCAAATGTATTAGGTTTAAAAGATATGCAGTTAAAATAAGGTGTTTGCTCTCGGGTTGAACTGCCACTAAGTACTTTTGACACTAAATAATATTTAGTCCTTGTTTTTCTAACATAGCAACCAGACGGATTAGTGGTAGTCCCATTAATGTGTTTGGATCCTCACCGACTAATTTTTCAAACAAGCTAATACCCAGCGCCTCCGACTTAAAACTGCCTGCGCAATTGTAAGGCTTTTCTGCGCGCAAATAATGTTCAATTTGTGAAGGGCTAAGTTTACGAAAGACCACATCAAAAGGAACCGCTTCAGATTCATAGTGATCTGTTTTTGAGTTGTACAAACAAAGCCCAGTGTAGAAGCGTATTGTTTTACCTGAGGCGTTACTGAGCTGTTCAACTGCTCGCTCATGTGTATGTGGCTTGCCAATGATTTTATTATCAATAACTGCAACTTGATCTGAACCAATAATAAGATGCTCGGGAAATTCATCAGCAACGGCACGCGCTTTTTGTTCTGCAAGTCGTATCACAAGTTGCGGTGGCGTTTCATTTGCCAATGGACTTTCATCGATATCGGGTGAAGCTGTTTCAAATGCTACGCCTAACTTTTTAAGAATTTCTTTACGAAAGGGAGATGTCGATGCCAGCACGAGTCTGGTTGATGTTGATAAGTTTGTCATGACGCGGGATTATAAAGCTTAAATAATCGCTTTGCGATAGGCTTTATTCAATTTCAATCAATGCCTCATCGGGGTTAACACTGTCACCTTTTGCAACATGTACAGCGGTTACTTTGCCAGAGACGGGTGCTTGTACTTCTGTTTCCATTTTCATCGCTTCAGTCACTAATACGGTATCACCTGCTTTTACCTCTGAGCCTTCCTCGACCAATACATCAACAATGGTGCCGGGCATCGAGGTTGTAACATGCCCCGGTTTTGATGCTTTAGGTCGTTTACTGCCCTTGTGAGTGCTTTGGTTTGTTTCTGTTCCATCAGTCGCAATCATTACTTCATCAAGGGTTTCAACCATCAACTCCTCTGGCACACCATCCACAGTGACAAAGAAGGGGCGTTGGTTTTGACCTTTGTGCCCGGTGCCGGTCATTTTAATATGATAGGTCTCACCGTGCATGGTGACATTGAATTCAACCGGAGCAGCATGAGGGCTATCGTCACCGGTGGGGGCTGCTTCTAATGTTTCTGGTTCAAGTGTTCCAGCATCCCGTTGTTCTAAAAATTCTCGACCAATTTCCGGGAACATGGCATAACTTAAAACATCTTCTTCTGATTTGGCGAGTTCACCAATTTCATCGCGGAGTCGATTCATTTCGCTCTTGAGTAAATCAGCAGGGCGCACATCAATGACAGATTCGTTACCAATGGCTTTTCTTCGTATATCAGTATTAACACTCCCCGGTGCTTTGCCATAGCGGCCTTGCATATAAAGTTTCACTTCATTGGTAATCGTTTTATAGCGCTCGCCAGTCATGACATTTAACACGGCCTGTGTGCCCACAATTTGTGATGTGGGTGTCACCAGCGGCGGGTAGCCTAAATCCTTACGTACACGCGGAATCTCTGTTAACACATCATTCATGCGATCAAGGTTACCTTGTTCCTGAAGTTGTGAAGATAAATTGGAAATCATCCCACCGGGAACCTGATTAACTTGCACGCGTGTATCAAGTCCTGTCATGTCAGATTCAAACTGGTGATACTTTTTACGGATTTCTTTAAAGTAAAAACCGATTTCCTGTAAGGCAGCCAAATCAAGTTCCGTACTATTGTCTGTGTTATGCAAGGCGGCAACCATTGTTTCGGTTGGCGCATGACTTGAACCGCAGGAGAATGTTGAAATAGCCGTATCAATATGACGGCAGCCATTTTGTATTGCCGCGAAATGATTCATGGTCGACATGCCGGCGGTATCATGTGAATGCAAATGCACTGGAATTGAAAGGCTTTGCGTAAATTTGGCAACCATGTCGCCAATAACATTCGGTGTAAGTAACCCAGCCATATCTTTAATGGCGATACTGTTACAACCCATGTCTTCAAGTTGTTTTGCCTGGCTAACAAATTTTTCAATGCTGTGAACAGGGCTAATAGTGTAACAAATGGTGCCTTGAGTATGTTTACCGGCTTTATTCACCGCTTTAACCGAGGTTTCTAAATTTCGCATGTCATTCATGGCATCGAAAATACGAAAGACATCAATGCCATTTTCAGCACTGAGTTCGACAAAGGCACGCACGACGTCATCAGAATAATGACGGTAGCCTAATAAGTTTTGTCCACGTAACAACATTTGTAGTTGTGTATTCGG
>JALTKS010000066.1 GCA_027006175.1 Gammaproteobacteria bacterium | reverse complement strand
TAGGCAACCTCGCCACTGACAATAGTGGCGGCACGCTAAGCGTCACCGCCAACACCATCACCAGCACCGGCATTGTCGATATCGCGGGCACCAGCACCCTCAGCGCCAACGGGGCGATTACCTTAAACAATGGCTTAAACGATTTCACCGGCACTGTTGATATTAACAACGCCAGCGCCGTTACCCTTGCCGATGCCAATAACCTCACCGTCAATATCAATAACAACGCCATCACCAGCATTGCCACCAACACCGGCGGCAACGCAACCATTACCGACATCGACCCCGCAGGCACGCAACTTAATGCCATGACCGTGGGTGGCATTTTAGACCTCACCGCGGCCGGCAGCATTAGCGATGGCGGTGCCATTGATGTGAGCGGCACCAGCACCTTTCGTGCGCCTGCGGGCAGCGATATTATTTTGGATAACGCCAACACCTTTGGCGGCGCGGTGACGTTTTTAATTAACGGCGCACCGGGTAATTTTAATAACCTCAACGTGCGCGACAGCAGCGCTTTTACCCTGCAAGATAATCTCAATATTACCGGCGATTTAAACCTGCGCGCACAAAGCTTACTGCTTAATAATTTCACCCTGGGCAATGCCGCCACACTCACCTTAACAAGCGACAACGGTGACATTGCGCAAGCGGCGGCCACCAGCATTACCCATGCGGGCGCTACCGTGTTATCGGCCACCGGGGGCAATATTGTTTTCGATCAGGCGAATAACTTTAACAATGTACAAATTAACAACGCCGACACCGCCACCATTAATAACGATGTTAACAGCCTCGACATTGTGGGCGTGGCCAACACCGCTGCACTGAATATTGACGCACAGGGCATCACCCAAAGTGGCGATATCACCGTCACCAATTTAGCCGATTTAAATGCCGGCACCGCCAGTGCCAGCATTGACAACATTACCGCAGGCGCGTTGAATGTTAGCGCCAATGGCATCACTCAAACCGGCACATTGAATGTGACCAATCTGGCGGATTTAAATGCGGGTG
>JALTKS010000065.1 GCA_027006175.1 Gammaproteobacteria bacterium | reverse complement strand
AATGTAGCTGAAAACTCCGGCGGTGTGCATTGTCTGAAATATGGTTTAACCGTTCATAATATCCAGCAAATTAAAATGCTCACCTTTGATGGTGAGTTACATACCATTGGTGGTTCGGGTCTTGATGCCGCCGGGTATGATTTGCTCGCCTTGATGACCGGCTCTGAAGGCTTACTCGGTATTATTGTGGAGGTAACCGTTAAATTGTTACCACGTCCTGATACGGTGCAAGTGTTGCTTGCCTCTTTTGATAATATTGCTGCAGCCGGTAGTTCGGTAGCCAATATTATTGCTGAAGGCATCATTCCAGCCGGCCTTGAGTTAATGGACAATGCCGCGATACGCGCCGCAGAAGATTTTGTGCATGCCGGTTATCCCATTGATGCTGCCGCGGTATTAATTTGTGAAGTCGATGGTTCTTATGATGATGTTGTTGAACAGGTTGAACGCATTACTCAGGTGTTAACTTCCTCCGGTGCCAAAGAAATCCGTATTGCCAACGATGATGCAGAACGCCAAAAAATGTGGGCAGGACGCAAAGCCGCCTTTCCTGCTGTGGGTAGAATTAGCCCCGACTACTATTGTATGGATGGCACCATTCCACGCCACCAACTGGCAACCGTGTTAACACAAATTACTAAACTCTCAGAAGAATATGGCCTGGCTGTCGTTAATGTTTTTCATGCCGGTGATGGCAATTTACACCCACTGATCCTGTACGATGCCAATATTGAAAATGAACTTGCACGTACTGAAGAGTTAGGCGGAAAAATATTACAAGCCTGTGTTGAGGCGGGCGGCACCATTACCGGTGAACACGGTGTGGGAATCGAAAAACTGGATTCAATGTGTCTGCAATTTAACGCGGTTGAACTACAACAACTGCATGCCGTCAAGCATGCCTTTGATCCGGATGGATTGCTCAATCCGGGCAAAGCCGTACCAAGCTTACATCGTTGTGCTGAATTTGGTGCCATGCATGTTCATCATGGGAAAGTCCCCTTCCCTAACATAGAACGTTTTTAATACCATGACCATGATTCGGAAATTTTCCAAGCTCCTGGCACTTTGTGCTATTTTCTTTGCTGCTAATACAGTGAATGCTGAAAATAGTACCAAGGGAATTGTTGGCGATATTATTCCTGAAACGGGTGAGTACACAGCTATTGATCAAAGTTTTAGTGTTACCTTACCAATCAAAGGGACGCGAAGATATGTCGTCAATGCCATCACAGACACAGTAACAACGCGTGGGACTTTAATCTCTATTGAACCAAAGAAAAATGCTGGAACCTACCGTTTAGAAACCAGTAATGCCGTTGCCACAGAAGAAAGGAATGTTGCTTTTCCAGAAGCCAGCGCCAAAACATTTGACTGGTACCGTCGATTGGCGGTTCGCTCATATCGGGGAAACTTAATTGAGCTTGTTTCCCAATCGTTTGAGTTGAACGGCTATAAAGCAGCATCGGTTATTTATAAACAACTTTCAACAAGTAAAAGTGGCCCACGCTTCCATCTTTTTTACCTTGTTGATTATAACGATAAACTCGCCTTTGTCTGGACAGATATCCCACTAGAGAAAGACGATCTGAATTTAGAAGAAAAAATTATTAATGGCAGTGCCGTACAGTCTAAAAAAAGCATCGCCATGCTTCGTTCTCTACACTTTAACTAATATTACCCTATCACTATGACACAAGATTTAAGCAAAGAGTTTCAGGAAAAGATAGAAGACTGTTTTGATAATAGTCGCTGCATCAATATCTGTGGTCATGACAGCAAGCAGTTCTATGGGCGAACAATTAATAATCAATATGAAAAACTTTCAACAATTGAGCATCAGGGTGTTATTGATTATCAACCTACCGAACTGGTCATCACCGTAAGAAGTGGCACCCCCCTCGCTGAGGTTGAATCTGTTCTTGATGAAAAGAATCAGATGTTTGCCTTCGAGCCACCACAGTTTAACCAACAGGGAACCATCGGCGGCATGATCGCATCGGGTTTATCGGGTCCAGCACGTCCTTTTGCCGGTTCCGTTCGTGATGCGGTATTAGGGGTAAGCTGTCTTAATGGCAAAGGTGAAAAACTGGTTTATGGTGGACAAGTCATGAAGAATGTCGCTGGTTACGATATTTCGCGCTTGATGACAGGCTCAATGGGAACACTCGGACTTATATTAGATGCGTCCATCAAAGTCATGCCAAAACCAGAACAAACCATCACCCTTGTACTGGAGCAAAGTGCAGAACAAGCATTACAAACCTGGCAGAAACTCGGTAATCAGGCATTAGCGATTAGTGCCAGCTGTCAGTTCAATGAACAACTATATATTCGCCTGTCTGGTAATGCCGCTGCAGTAAAACACGCACAATCCATGATTGGTGGAGAACCACTTAAGGAAGATAAACAGTTCTGGCAACAACTCCGCGATCATGAATTAGATTTCTTTCAAGGCCCAGGCTCATTATGGCGACTGTCCCTTGCTGGCGCCACCATGCAGCTTAATCTGTCTGGCGATACCCTGATTGACTGGGCGGGTGCACAACGCTGGATAAAAACAGATGAGTCAGATAATGTAATACGTCACCTCTGTGAATCTCATGGTGGTCATGCAGCCTTGTTTGCTCCACCAGATAATAAGATTGAAGCCTTTCACCCATTAGCACCGGGCATTGCCTTACTTCACAAGCAATTAAAACAAGCCTTTGATCCTGTCGGCATTCTCAACCCTTTACGCATGACGGCAGACTATTAAGATGCAAACTATTATTCATAAAAGTTTGAAAAAACACCCTGCCATCAATCAGGCCAATGATATTTTACGAAGTTGTGTCCACTGTGGTTTTTGTAATGCAACCTGCCCCACTTACCAGTTACTCGGTGATGAACTTGATGGGCCACGCGGTCGCATTTATCTCATTAAACAATTAATTGAAACCGGTGAATGTACAGAACAAACACGTGACCACCTTGACCGCTGTCTCACTTGTCGCAACTGCGAAACAACCTGCCCTTCCGGTGTTCAATACAGTCGTTTATTAAGCATTGGTCGTGAGCTTGCTGAAAAGAAATCGCCCCGCAAGGTTTACGACACCATTTTACGTCGCCTTTTACGAATGGTTCTTCCTTACCGCCAACGCATCGGCTTGATTGTAAAAACCGCCTTAAAATTAAAACCTGTTTTACCTGTATCGGTACAGCGGCAACTTCCTGTTAATGAAAATAAATCAGTAACGCCTCAGCAACATGAACGCCTGGTGATTATTCCAAAAGGTTGTGCACAAGATGCCTTCGCTGCGGATATCAACACAGACTGCCAGATTATCCTCAATAAACTCGGCATCACCGCTATAGAAATCGATAGCGACAGCTGTTGTGGCGCAATGAGTGAACACATGTCAAAAGCGACTGAGGCTGAAATGTTTATGAAGAAAAACATTAATGCCTGGTGGCCAAGTATTGAAGCAGGTGCAGAAGCCATTGTCAGTACAGCAAGTGCTTGTGGTGTTATGATAAAAGATTACGGTCACTTACTCGCTGCTGATAGCGACTATGCCGAGAAAGCCGCGCGTGTTTCAGCGCTATGTGTTGATGTCAGTGAGTTTCTCGCTAAAGAAGATCTAACTTTATTTGAAAATTCGCAATCTAAAAAAATAAGTTTTCATGCCCCTTGCACCTTACAACATGGTCAGAAAATCACCGGCAAAGTAGAAAGCATATTATCCAACATTGGTTATGATCTGATTGATTATAATGATGCTCATCTTTGCTGTGGCTCTGCAGGTACTTATTCTATTTTACAAAAAAATATTTCAACACAACTATTAAGTAATAAACTTGATAATTTATTAACATCTGAACCCGATATTATCGCCACAGCCAATATTGGCTGTTTGTTACACATGCGTAGCGGTACCGAAACGCCTGTTAAACACTGGCTACAACTGATTAACCCAAGTAAGGATTGAAAATGCCCATCATTATTGAATGCGATGAACTGGCCATGCGTCTGGATGAAGATGATTTAATTATTATTGATCTTTGTAACAAAAAGACTTGGCAACAAGTGCACATTCCTAACGCCGTGCATATTGACTACCCAATGATCACACGCGTAGAAAAGCCGGTTATGGGTCTGCTACCCGATCCTGATACATTTTCAGCACTGCTCGCGTCAATAGGTGTTAACAATCATAGTTACATTGTTGCGTATGATGATGAAGGAGGCGGTAAAGCCAGTCGTTTACTCTGGACACTCGACGCATTTGGCTTTCAGAATTACTCATTATTAAACGGTGGTCTGAATGCGTGGATTAATGAAGGCTGGCAAGTAGAAAAAGCGTTTCCTGCACCACAAACAGGTAACTTCAAGGTTAGCGGTGAACTAACCGCAGCTGTCTCAACGCGCGACATGGTGCTTGCCAACCTGGAAAATGATCATGTTCAGTTGCTCGATGCTCGTAGTCAGGCAGAATATACCGGTAACAAAAAATTTGCGGCACGAGCCGGGCATATACCCGGCGCCATCAATTTTGACTGGATGGATATCATGGATCCTTGCCGCCATGGTCGTTTAAAACCCGCCGAGGAACTTAAGCAGGCATTATCTGAACGTGGCTTCAGCAAAAACAAGCACATTACCTGTTACTGCCATACTCATCATCGTTCTGCTTTAAGCTTTATTATGCTCAAGTCATTAGGTTATAACGATGTGAGTGGCTACCCAGGCTCCTGGTCTGATTGGGGTAATAGCAATGAAACACCTATTCAATAACCAGACTCAAGCAAAGCTAAATCATTAGGTCGATCTATATCATGAAGCGTAGCAAGTTCCTGCCAATAAATACCCGCTTGCTGCAAACGTTCACGTGTTATGGCTAAAACCTGATCGTTACCCCATTGCATGCTCTTAAATATATTGTCGACCACAACTGACATCCCTATTAATACATAACCACCATCTTTTGCTGGCCCGATCACGACATCTGTTCCTGCCCGTAAGGTTTCAATTGCTTTTGAAATATAATCTGAATCCAGATCAGGGCAATCTGTACCAATAATAATCACGTAAGCATATTTATCTAACGATTCTTTGGCCGCAAACAACATTCTCTCACCCAAATCATGTCCCTGTTGCAAATGCAATGACATTAAATTTTGTTGTGCATGCTGTTTCACATATGGATGCTGAATATCTGTGGTCCATAACTGACTCTGCCAATTATTAGATTGAACCGTTTCAAGGCAATGCCTTAATAATTTTTTATGCACAAGGCAGGCTTGTTGTTCTGTTAAAGCGGGGAGCAAACGTGTTTTTACTTTTCCTTGAACCGGCGCCTTTGCAAAGACACAAACGCACACATCTGTCATTTAGACACCTGATAATACTGTCTGGCAAGTGTTGCAGGGCTGACACCCAGAAAATAACGTAATCGTAATGACCACATAAACAATACCGTGCGAACAATGCCATTTTTCTGCCAACGTCGGCTAGAGGTGATTACACAATCTGATAAACAGACCGGTGCCGCTATCTTCTTCAATTTCCGACTCAAGGTAATATCTTCCATTAAAGGAATATCAGGAAAACCGCCCACTTTCTTGAAATTAGCCTTACTAACAAACATCGCCTGATCCCCGGTCGCAATGCCGGTTAATCGTGACCGTTTATTCATAAACCATGCTATCAATCGATATAAAATATGCTCACCTGAAAGACGCACATCAAAGCGCCCCCACTGAGTCGTTTGTTTATTAAAAATATCATGGAGTTTATTCAAGACATTATCCGGGAGTTGCGTATCAACATGAAGAAAAAGCAACCAGTCATGCGTTGCACACAGTGCCCCTTTATTCATTTGCCTTGCACGACCAGGATCGGAATGAACAAGCAGATCAACATATGGCGCAGCAATGTCACTACTACCATCATCACTACCACCATCTACAACAATAATTTCATGTCCGGCTTCACGTAAATATTGTAACGATGCTAATTGTCTCGATAACATCTTCTTCTCGTTCAAAACCGGAATGATAATAGAACAAGGTATCAATTTAATCACTCAAGGCACCACCACAACTGCTTCCACTACCGGCTGTGCATCCATAACAGTGATCGGCAATGGCAATTGGCTGCCCTTCTGTTTCAATATCCATTAGCTCAGATAAATGCACTTTTTTATTCTTCACATTCGCCAAAGGCATATCCAGCATTTGATTAAAATCACAGTCGTAAACATACCCCTGCCAATCGACACTCAGCATACTTCGACACATTACTGCCTGAAGATTGTCTGACTGATAAGACTGTTTTAACAGGTTCATATACTCATCAAACTGCCCTTTTGAAATCAGCATACTGCCAAAGCGCTGAATGGGCATGTTTGTAATCGTCAGCAATTGATTAAATCGAATATCGTACTCTTCGAGCAAGTGCTGCTTATAATCTATTTCCAATTGTTGTTGTGCCGGTGGCAAATGAGCACCTTGAGGGTTATACACCAGGTTCAATTTCAACTCTTTATCTGGCTGACCATAACCTAATGCATTTAATTGTCGTAAACCCGCCAAGCTAGGCTCAAATACCCCTTTGCCTCGCTGTTGTTCAACATTCTTTTTCATATAACAAGGTAACGATGCCACGACTTCAACCTTATGTGCAGCAAGAAATTCAGCCAAGTCTTCCTGCTCGGCTTCTTCCAGAATTGTCAGGTTGCAACGATCGATAATACGCACACCCAATGCATGTGCCTGCTCTACCAATTGTCGGAAAAAGGGGTTCAATTCTGGTGCGCCACCGGTCAGATCCAATGTTGTTATCGATTTCTTTGCTAAAAAATCAATAACTAACTTAATCCCCTCTTCGTCCATTGCTTCTGTTCTATTGGGGCCCGCATTCACATGACAGTGTAGGCACTGTTGATTACAGCGATAACCCAAATTCACCTGAAGTGTGGTTAAACAGGTTCGCTTCAATAAAGGAAAGTCAGTCTCTTTTAATAGAGGATACGTGGCTAACATGGGTTTCCAGATTAGAAATATTTGTTATTTATATGAATTTATACAAACACTGATCAGAACCCATTTCTGCATGAATGTGAAGTAAATTAAGCCTATTTTAGCTAAAAACCTGATACCAAAATCACTCTCTCTACCCACTCATTTTGCATGGTGATAAAAGACAATACAGTGCTATCACAATGATAATTATAATCATTTATTTCAATGACTTATGATTAGTGTGTCATTTTAGTGTCTAAATCCCCGAACTTCATCTTAATCAAACTAAATTCTTTTATAAATTGCGCTAAAGGTTTGAAATTAAATGTCGATAGCGCTCTTGAAGGCCGGAATATCGTTCAAGTCAGTATCAAGGGGCTACATAATGAGTAGTGAAAACAACGAAACACAATTAATTAATTGCCAGGATTCACTCGATATTTCAGTGGTCGGAACACTCGGCGATGAGCTCAAAATAGCCCTCGATAGCGGTCAACCCGTTCAACTACAGGCAAATGAAGTCTGTAAAGCAGATGCAGCGGCACTGCAATTATTATGCGCATTCTTCCTGGATGCTCAAGTACACGGAATTAATATTGAATGGATTGACCCAAGTGATGAACTGCGACATGCAGCATCCGTAACGGGTTTATCTGAACACTTAGGTTTACAAGAAATGCCCCTTCACTAGGGCGCATGTACTATTAAGGAGAACAAAATGGCAAGTATCCTTGCAGTTGATGATTCGGCGTCAATGCGTCAAATGGTGAGTTTTACACTTAAAGGCGCAGGTTATGATGTAACTGAAGCGAAAGATGGCCAGGAAGCTCTTCAAATCGCAAAGTCTAATAGCTACAACCTCGTTATCACTGATATCAATATGCCAATAATGGATGGTATTACCTTAACCAAAGAATTGCGCTCACTACCGGCCTATAAATTCACGCCTATCTTGACACTGACGACTGAGTCATCAGGCGAAAAGAAAATGGCGGGCAAACAAGCCGGTGCAACAGGATGGATTGTTAAACCATTCAACCCAGACCAATTACTCGCGACTGTGAAAAAAGTATTGGGGTAAGGAAACATGAGCATCGACATGCAACAATTTCACCAGACCTTTTTCGAAGAAAGTTTCGAAGGTCTGGATATAATGGAGAACGAATTACTCAATCTCGATGTTGGCAATGCTGACAGCGAAGTCATCAATACTATTTTCCGCTCAGCTCATTCAATAAAAGGTGGTAGTGGTACCTTCGGTTTTACCGCCGTTGCAGAATTTACGCATGTCGCTGAAACACTACTTGATGAAATGCGAGATGGCATCCGTCAGGTCACACAAGAATCGGTCGATGTATTATTAAAATCAGTTGATGTCATGCGCGCCATGCTCACCGCTTTAAGTGAAGGCGGCGAAATGGATGCCGACAATATTGCTTCTGTCCAAATGGAACTGGAACAATTATTAGGAACAGAAGGTACGGCTGCAGCATCCGCTAATACTGAATCAGACAACAACAGCAATGAAAACGCAGATGGTTGGCTTATATCCTTTCGCCCACATGTCGAAATGCTTCGAACAGGCAATGACCCTGTCAGAATGATGTATGCACTTGCCGAACTCGGTGAGATAGAAACGAAAGCAGATATTTCTGAACTTCCTTCTTTTGCTGATCTAGACCCTGAAGATTCATTTATTGGGTGGGAAATCACGCTTAAGGGTGATATCAAGATCGAAGATGTAAAAGAAGTATTTGATTGGGTAGAAGATGAATGTGATTTAGATATTCAACCACTCTCAGCTCCATCAGAAACAACTATTAGTGACACTCCTCCTGTCGTAGCCGAATCCTCTGCTGCAGCCGCTGTGACGCCTTCACCTGCTGCACCAGCTAAAGCATCTACTGCTAAAAAGAACACTGAATCAGCATCCATTCGTGTCGGTATCGATAAAGTTGATGAAATAATCAACCTGGTGGGTGAACTGGTTATTACCCAAGCTATGCTAGGACAAGTTGGCGGTGAAATTTGTAATGATGATGGTCACAGTTCTACACAGATGGAAAAACTCCTGGAAGGACTCGCACAATTAGAACGCAATACACGCGAAATTCAAGAGAGCGTCATGCGTATCCGCATGCTGCCTATTAGTTTTGTCTTTAGTCGCGTACCACGTCTGGTTCATGACCTATCCGGCAAGTTAAACAAGAAAGTTAACCTTGTCACATTAGGCGAAGGTACTGAACTGGACAAAACGGTCATGGAAAAAATTGGTGACCCCATGGTTCACCTCGTTCGCAATGCACTTGATCATGGTATTGAAACACCTGAACAACGTGTTGCCTCAGGCAAGGAAGAAACCGGCACGCTTACGCTCAACGCTTACCATAAAGGTGGCAATATTGTTATTGAGCTTTCCGATGATGGCGCAGGCATTAACAAAGAGCGAGTACTTAACAAAGCACGCAAAAATGGCTTGGTAGGTGAAAATGAGAACCTCAGCGATGATGCCATTAACGACTTGATTTTCCACCCGGGATTATCAACTGCTGAAACACTCAGTGATGTATCTGGTCGTGGCGTTGGCATGGATGTTGTTCGAAAGAATATAAAATCACTCGGTGGTAGCGTTCGGGTTGATTCAGTAGAAGGTGAAGGTGCAACCTTTACCATCCAACTACCGCTTACGTTGGCCATTCTTGATGGGCAATTAGTGAAAGTTGCAAACGAAACCTTTGTCGTGCCACTTGTTTCTATTATCGAGTCAATACAAGTTAAATCTGCCAACCTAAGCGGTATTGCTGGCAAGGCTGAACTTTACAAATTACGCGATGAGTATATTCCGATCATACGCGCACACAGTGTTTTTGGAATGAATGATTCAACTGAATCACTTGAAGATCGCCTCATGGTTGTCGTTGAAGGCGATGGCAAAAAAGCCGGCATCATCGTCGATGATTTACTTGCCCAGCAACAAGTTGTTATTAAAAGTCTTGAAACTAATTACCAGCGCGTTGATGGCTTATCAGGTGCAACCATTCTTGGTGATGGCACTGTTGCATTGATTCTGGATATATCCGGCGTTATTGACATGTTTAAAACACTTAACACCCCCCCGGTTAATCCTGACGGGGAAGGTAGCAATATTGCCGAACAAGCGGCATAAGGAGAACTTGAATGAGCACAACCGCGACTGAACTCAATTCTGTTATTAACTCTGAATTAGATTCAGATGCAGATCAATTCCTTACCTTCGTCCTCGGGGCAGAAGAATATGGCGTTGATATTCTGCGTGTCCAGGAAATAAAAGGTTGGGACTCAGTGACGCCAATCCCAAACACGCCAGAATATATAAAAGGTGTTATTAATCTTCGTGGCACAATTGTACCAATTGTCGATTTGCGTCAACGCTTCAGTATGCCCGAAGTTGAATATGGTCCTATTACCGTTGTGATCGTATTAAAAATAGAATGCGCCGATCGTGACCGAATTATGGGTATTGTCGTTGATGGTGTATCCGATGTTTACGATGTACCACCAGATGAAATGAAAGAAGCACCTGACTTTGGCAATGTTGTCGATACTGAATTCGTACAAGGTCTTGCTACCGTTGATGAAAAAATGATCATCATTTTAGATATTGATCATTTACTGTCAGGTAATGAAATAGCAGCAACAGATAGTTTAGCGGTTTAAAAGGTAAATCATTGAGGATATGCGTGTGATTGCAGTAATGAACCAGAAAGGTGGTGTAGGCAAGACAACGACAACGTTGAATCTTGCTCATGCACTTGCTATGTCTGGTAATGCAGTCACCGTTATTGATATGGATCCCCAGTCACATCTTACCGCCAGTTTCGGTGCTGAACTTCAAGATCAAGAAGGCATAGACAGTGTTCTTTTAGGTGATAATAATTTAGATGGCGTAAAAATACCTGTTCGAGAAAATATCGATCTCATTCCAGCAGGATCAAGGCTCGGAGAACTTGAACAAATAGCCGTTGGCGGAGCAAAACGTGGCTGGCTGCTACATGATGCTCTGGAGAAGGAACACGACAAAGATTATGTTTTTATAGACTGCCCTCCTTCTTCCGGCATGTTAACAATGAATGCACTACTGGCAGCAAAAGAAATGATTATACCTGTGTCTGGTGATTACCTTGCACTACATGGTTTATCTCGACTTCTTAATATTTTAAAGCATGTTGAAGACAGACTAAAACATGTTACAAAAAAATGGTTAGTTGTAACCCGTTTTCATTCTCGAAGAAAGCTCGCACAAGAAGTTCACAACAAATTATTAAATTACTTCCCGGGACAAGTACTTGCCACATCAATAAGAGAAAATGTTTCGCTTGCTGAAAGCCCAAGTTATGGGAAAACCATCTTTGAATACAAAAATTCTTGCAATGGTGCTCAGGATTACCGTGACCTTGCCGATGACTTCCTTAAAGGGAGAACATTTAAATGATTAATCTTAAAACAGCTTCATTTCGTCGTCGTTCATCCATGATGAGAAACAAACTACTGCTTAAAAACTCAAGAGAGTACATCCGTTCAAATATTCATAAATGTCCGGTTAATACTTTATTAACAACTATATTTTCAGAGATTGCCTGGAACGGCTAGCCATAGAAACCGGAGAAGACAAATGGCCACAAAGAAGCAAACAAAAATGGGATATGACCCGCTGGCGTGGATGAAAGAAGAAGTTGAAGAACCTGCGCCAAAAAAGAAAGCCGCTAAAAAGAAATCTGCCAGGAAAGCGGTTAAAGAGGTTGCTTATGCCTCACCCTTAGGGCTCAATGTAGAACTGCTCGAATCATCATTCGATGCCCTTGCACCGAATGCAAACAAACTAGCCAAACGATTTTATGAAGAGCTCTTTGCGCGCCACCCTGCTGTTAAACCGATGTTCGCAAACACGACGCAGGCGAAACAGCAGAAAAAATTAGTCGCTGCCCTGGTGCTCGTTGTAAAAAATTTACGTAAGCCTGAGGCTCTCGTAGATGTATTAACAAACCTTGGTGCTACACACCAGGGATATGGCGCAGAACCGGCACATTACGAAGCCGTTGCGTCAATACTGCTCGATGTTATGGAAGAATTCGCCGGTGATTTATGGACCGACGATGTGCAGTCAGCATGGCAACAAGCGCTTGAAACTATCTCAACCACTATGCTTAACGGATATAAAGATTCAGAGGAAACCACCATGGCAAATACACAGTCAACTGCAAAAGAAAACAATGACGAATTAACAATGATGCGCTCTGCCATCGACGGTGCAGCAACAGCAATCATGATGATCGATCGTGACTTCAATATCACCTATGCAAATAATGCAACGATAAAGATTTTAAAAGACAATGAAGAAGAACTGAAACGCGTATTCCCTGGTTTTTCTGCTGATCATGTTGTTGGTGGCAATATTGATACCTTCCATAAAAACCCTGCGCATCAACGTCAATTATTATCCGATCCCAATAATTTACCTTATCAAACTGACATACAAGTTGGTCCTTTAACCTTTGCCTTAAATGTAACGGCTCAAATCACCGATGAAGGCGAGTATATTGGTAACTCTCTTGAGTGGTCTGATGTAACTGAAGTACGTAAGAAAGAAATCGAAGTATCTCGCTTAATGTCTGCCGTTGATGGGGCAGAAGCGAATTTAATGTTATGCG
This sequence comes from Gammaproteobacteria bacterium, assembly GCA_027006175.1. Classification (GTDB taxonomy): domain Bacteria; phylum Pseudomonadota; class Gammaproteobacteria; order AKS1; family AKS1; genus Sulfuriflexus. Next base: position 4,589 of record JALTKS010000065.1, on the reverse strand, counting down.
ATGCTGATTTAAACATCACATTTGCAAACCCTGCCGTAGTTGAAATGTTACGTAATCGTCAATCTGAGCTTCGTCAAATTTGGCCCGGACTCGATGTCGATAACCTGATTGGTACTTGTATTGATGGTTTCCACAAAAACCCGGCACATCAACGTGCACTCCTTTCTGATCCTGCACGCTTACCAGCGACAGCAGAGATTGAAGTCGGTGGTCTATCCTTTAAAGTTAATGCAACCATGATTACAGGTCCTAACGGTGAATACATGGGCAACATGGTTCAGTGGTCAGATATTACTGAACAGAAAGATGCTGAAAAACAAATTCAGTCCCTTATTAATAATGCTGTCGATGGGCAGTTGGATAACCGTATTGACCATTCCAATTACCAAGGCTTTATGAAAGGGCTTGGTGAAGGTATTAATAACTTAATGGATGCCGTTGTTGAACCATTGAAAGATGGTATGGATGTCATGAAATCACTTTCATCCGGTGACTTAACGAAATCAATGAATGGCGAATACGAAGGTGAATTTGCTGTTCTGAAGGAATCTATCAATGGCACTGTTACCAACTTAATTGATGTTGTTGGTAATATTCGTGAATCCAGTGCCAGTATTGCCACAGCAAGTAGTGAAATTTCACAAGGCAACATTAACTTAAGCCAGCGTACTGAAGAACAAGCATCCAGTCTTGAGGAAACGGCATCAAGTATGGAAGAACTAACCGGTACAGTGAAACAAAATGCCGATAATGCTCGCCAGGCAAACCAACTCGCAGCGGGCGCACGAGACCAGGCTGAAAAAGGCGGATCAGTCGTCAGCAATGCCATTGAGGCAATGAGTGAAATTAACACGGCCAGTAAGAAAATTGCAGACATCATTAGTGTCATTGATGAAATTGCTTTCCAAACTAACTTACTCGCACTGAATGCCGCTGTTGAAGCAGCACGAGCCGGTGAACAAGGTCGCGGTTTCGCTGTGGTAGCAAGTGAAGTACGAAATCTTGCACAACGAAGTGCAGGTGCGGCGAAAGAAATCAAATCATTGATTAACGACAGTGTTGAAAAGGTCGATGAAGGCAGCCGGTTAGTCAACGAATCAGGTCAAACTCTCGATGAAATTGTCGGCGCCGTTAAAAAGGTGAGCGATATTATTGCAGAAATTGCAGCCGCCAGCCTTGAGCAATCAACCGGCATCGAACAAGTTAACCAAACTGTTTCGCAAATGGATGAAGTTACTCAGCAAAATGCCGCCCTGGTTGAAGAAGCCGCTGCTGCAAGTGAATCACTTGATGAACAAGCACGTGAACTTGATCAGTTAATGAATTACTTCAAGCTAAGTGCAGGTGATGCAACTCGCAGCGAAGCACCAAGAAGAGCACCGGCTGCTGCGCCTGCTCCTGCAGCACCTCGCCCTACTGCTCGCCCAGCAACACCGGCTCCATCTAATTCAGGTGATGATAGCGAGTGGGAAGAATTTTAAGGAGATATAATAATGTCTGTCTCCACGCTGGAAGAAATGCGTGACTTTACCTTAACGGATAAAGACTTTAATCGTATTAGAAAACTGGTTATCGAACACACAGGTATATCTTTATCTGATGCCAAACGAAACCTGGTTTACGGTCGATTAGCAAAACGTTTGCGTAAAGTTGAAATCGGTGACTTTGGAAGTTATATACAACTTCTTGAAAGTCCTGCCGGTGAAAGTGAGTTAGCTAATTTTACAAATGCCATCACAACTAACCTGACATCGTTTTTTCGAGAAAATCATCATTTTGATTTTCTTAAATCAACCGTACTCCCGGGTTTATTGCGCGAGAACGCAGATACCAAACAAATCAGAGTCTGGTCTGCTGGCTGCTCAACGGGTGAAGAACCTTACAGCATCGCCATGGCAATTCGTGAAGTAATCCCTGAATCAAAAAAATGGGATATTAAAATTCTTGCGACCGATCTGGATACAAACGTGCTTGCTCATGCAAAAGCAGGAATCTACACGCTTGAGCGTCTTAATAATGTCAGTGATGAGCGCATGAAAAAGTGGTTTCTCCGTGGCAAGGGAGAAAATAAGGATTCAGTCAAAATACGCCCCGAGCTACAACAGCTCATTAGCTTTAAGCAGCTGAACTTGATGAAAGATTGGCCAATGCGTAACCAGTTTGACATTATATTTTGTCGTAATGTTGTTATCTATTTTGACAAACCGACTCAGAAAATACTCTTTAAACGTTATCACGGCATTCTTAAGGATACCGGACATATGTTTATTGGTCATTCTGAAACAATGTTCAAGGTAAGCGATGATTTTAACTTGATCGGTAACACAACTTATACGAAGAAGTATTAAGATGGGTCGGGCGGTAACCAGATTACAGCAGGTACGGAAAAAACCAGGGCCTACGCCCCCCCCTACGCTTGCTGAATTCACACACATCAACCGGTATTGGGATAAAACATCCAATAAACATGTTGCTAAAATTTTACCCGGTGAATATTACGTTACAACAAATGATGAATTAATTACGACTGTATTAGGATCTTGCGTATCAGCATGTATTCGCGACCCCCTCTTTGGTATTGGTGGTATGAATCATTTTATGTTGCCTGCCAACAAACGAGATGACGCATCACAATGGGGTAATAATGCAATCAGTGCTGCTACCCGTTATGGCAACTTTGCTATGGAGCACTTAATCAATGGCATTCTTGGCAATGGAGGTTTGCGTAAAAATCTGGAAGTTAAAATATTTGGTGGTGGAAGAATTATCAGCAAAATGACTGATGTAGGGATTAATAACATTAATTTTGTTAGAGAATATATTGAAACTGAATCATTAAATCTGGTCGCTGAGAATGTCGGCGACATTTATCCGAGAAAAATTATGTATGACCCTAAAACTGGCAAAGTTAAAATGAAAAAACTACGCTCACTACATAATGATACGATCATATCTCGTGAAGACAGTTACCTTAACGAAATTGAAGTAGCGCCGGTTGTAGGCGATATTGATCTTTTTTAATATGAACTATAGTACGAGTGAAAGAGCAACTTATGACTTCAAGTAATACTAAATCTACGGTACTTATTGTTGATGATTCAGCATTAGTGCGCCAAATGCTTACGGAGATACTTAATAGCGATCCTCGTTTAGAGGTTGTTGGTGTAGCTGCTGATCCATTTATAGCACGAGATAAAATAAAACAATTAAAACCGGATGTATTAACGCTAGATGTTGAAATGCCCAAGATGGATGGAATAACCTTCCTTTCTAACCTGATGCGACTTCACCCCATGCCGGTTATTATGGTTTCATCACTGACTGAGAAAGGCGCTGATATAACGCTACAAGCATTAGAAATCGGTGCCATCGACTTTGTAGCAAAACCAAAAATCGATGTTCAGCATGGCTTAAAAGAGTATGCAGATGAGCTCTGTGACAAAGTCGCAACGGCAGCGAAAGCAAAAATACTGGACTCCTGGAGACCACCATCTACCTTATCCGTTGAAGCGGTAACCAAACATTCAACTGATGAAGTATTAAGCAAGAAAGCGCCTCGAAAATTAAAAACAACTGAGAAAATTATAGCGATTGGCGCTTCTACTGGTGGTACTGAAGCCATTAAAGAATTATTAATCAGAATGCCGGCCGACTCACCCGGCACAGTTATAACACAACATATACCGGCTGCATTTAGTCGTCCTTTTGCAGCCAGAATGAATAACAATTGCGCGATGACTGTCTATGAAGCCAGTGATGGCCAACAAATATTACCAGGGCATGTCTATATCGCGCCTGGCGATCAACATTTAATCGTTGAGCGAAGTGGTGCTCGTTACATTTGTAAACTTAATGATGGACCACCGGTTAATCGTCACCGCCCTTCTGTCAATGTTATGTTTAGATCAGTCGCTCAAAATGTGGGAACGAATGCGATTGGTGTCATGCTTACTGGTATGGGTGATGATGGTGCATCGGGTATGAAGGAAATGCATGACAATGGTGCTCACACCATTGCACAAGACGAAAAAACCAGTGTCGTTTGGGGTATGCCAGGTGAAGCAGTAAAACATGGCGGCGTAGACGAAATTGTACCACTACATAATATTACTAATAAACTCATCGCCCTCACTTCAGAAGATTAGTACTATTTTAAAACGATGAGTATTTCAACGACAAGCCATAACAATACAACTCGCATTATCATTACAGATCGATTTGATTATAGCGTGCATAGCGAGTTTCGCGCTTCATATAAAAACACGCCTGATAATACTCTTTTTATCATTGATATGAATCGTGCCACCTATCTGGATAGTTCAGCGCTAGGGATGATGCTTCTATTACGTGAACATGCAAGTAAAGCATCAGAGAAAATTTCAATCGTTGGTTGTAACCCTGAAGTTAAGCAAATTTTAGAAATGTCCAACTTTAGCGGCCTGTTTAATATCTCATAAAACAAATAAAAATCGGCCGTTTACTGCATTTTTTACTTTGAAACTAAAATTAGTTAAATAAACAGAAAGTGGCGCCCCCGAGACGATTACTGCGGGCTATCGCCCTTGCCCTTCGGGTCGCACTATCGTGCG
>JALTKS010000064.1 GCA_027006175.1 Gammaproteobacteria bacterium | reverse complement strand
CGTTAGATTTAAAAGCAAGGTATGGACAAGAATCAGGCAATTGCACTAATCAATGGAATCCATGAGAATTTTTCTCTGACGGGAAAGAATACCCATTGGGCGAATCTATCTGTCTATGGTGGCAAAGATGGTTGGTGGCTAAATGTTCCCTTTGGTAAGTTTGAAGAAAATCTATACTTCATCCTAAACAACGAGCAATCGGGGCAAATGTTTTTTGTACATATCCCTTCGAAATCGATACCTGAACCTAAAATAAAATTCCGAAACAAGGAAAACACAGCAGATATTTTTATTCCTGCAACAAATGCAAATAGTTTAAGCCTAAGCGACCCTTTAATTGATGCTCAGTCAAATGGCACTGAGTATGATTTCTCTTCGTATTATATTGAAGTCCTACAACATTCTAATGGTATTGAAAGCCCTGATATTATCTATCCAGAAGAAGTATCTAGCGAGCTAAAAGAAGGAAGTAAAAAATCAATCACCGTTAATTCCTATGAGCGGAACCCAAAGGCCAGGTCTGAATGTATCAATAGATATGGAGTAAGCTGTACTGTTTGTGGTTTTAACTTTGAAAGCACATATGGTCAACGAGGCAAAGGCTTCATTCATGTTCACCATCTTATCCCTATATCCAACATTGGCGATGAATATGAAATCAATCCTATAACTGATCTCAGGCCAGTCTGCCCAAACTGTCATGCTATGTTGCACAGAAAAGGCAACATAAGTATTGAGGAGTTAATAAATGAAATTAAATCTAACAAATAGCTACAGCGGACAATTCAAAGCGGCACTTATTTTGCTAAAAAACCAGCAAAAACGTGCCACTTTAAATTGCCGCTGAGCAAGGCGTTAGCTTTCTAGAAATATGTCCAACATATTGTACATGTCCATTCCATGAGCTATACTTGTGCAATATATTGTACATGTAAGGAGCTGTAACAATGCGTATCATCTCATTCACCGAAGCAAGAAATGCTCTTAAATCTGTTCTAGATCAAGTGGTTAATGACGCTGACTGCGCTGTCATTACGCGCCGTGACAGCGAT
>JALTKS010000063.1 GCA_027006175.1 Gammaproteobacteria bacterium | reverse complement strand
ATTTCTTTTGGATTGGCATTTCATTACTGTGCAAAATTTATTGTTAAAGGAAGTAAAAAGGCTTGGGCGATATCAGTATTTTTATTAGGCGTTCAAGTATTGGTTGGTTTGTTGACTATTTACTTTATTCACTTTGCTTATGGAATACTGGGAACCATTATTGCTTGTGTCGGCCTGTGGGCAGCTTTGCAAAAAGCGACTCGAGTTTTTGTTTTTGAGTAGCAGAATTAAAACATTTTTTTGATGAAAAGATGCCGCAGGGATTCAATTATAACCAATGGCTATACTAGTTTTTGCTATATGTTGAAGAAAAAGGTAAAAAAAGTGACGAGAAAAAGGTGACGGAGGGATTAAAAAGGTGACGGAGGGATTAAATTTTAACCAGCCCAGTGCGTGATTCAAACTAATAAAAACCAACTGAAACCACCGGCACACTTGTTTTACTGTCACAAGGGCTTGCACAACTGACGGCGATTGGTTTGGGAAAAGCGGTAGGCGGCAAGGCTGGGGCGTTAAGTAGTTTGGCGGTGGACACCAATAATCGGCAATTGCACTTTGTTGAAGCGCAAGTATTAACCACCCTGCAAAAAGATAAAACCAGGCCACAGCAACAACGTTTATCTGATGCAGCCTGTGCTCTGGTTAAATGCGCAGAAGGTGTGCCACCGAGTGATGAAAATTACACTGAACTGCTCGCCAAGCAACAACGTGGTGAAGCCTACCAAGCCGAGCAGACTGAGCTATTAGCATCGGGGTTATTTGGCCAAAGTAACCTTGATGTATTCAATGACTTTTTATTACGAAACGATTTTGCCTTTGTCAAAGGCGAAGGGCTTGTTCGTGTTGTGGGCGGTAGTGCGGGTGTTGTTGGTGGAACCAGTCTTGCATTAGCCGGTGGCGCGGGGTGTGTGCCATCAGCGGGATTAAGCTGTGCCGGGGTCCCTGCGGGTCTTGCTGTAGTCGGGTTTAGTGGTAATGAAGTGGCAGAAGGGGTGGATACCCTGTTCACAGACTATACATCGACAATTGGACAAGACGTACTGAACTCGTTTAATGTTGC
>JALTKS010000062.1 GCA_027006175.1 Gammaproteobacteria bacterium | reverse complement strand
ACTGCGGGAAGGTTTCCGCTGGCTCATTGTCCTCTGCCTTGTAAACGCGCACCCGTACATCGTACCAACCCGCTTGTCCGGTCACCGGATCCGAGTTAGAAATATGTTCGCCATCTTCATTGGCGGGTAGCTCTTCAGAGATAACATGATTTAACAAAAAACCCTGTTTTGATTCATTGGCTTTAGGTCCCAGGTTCCAGGCACCCGCCGCTTTACCAATCGAATTCCATGTCCAGACAGTGCCCGGTTCAACGGATTCCGAGAATCGACACATACCTTTTACTTTGCCCCATTGTGATTCACACCAGACCCAATCGCCATCAGTGAAGTCGCCCTGACGGCCGACTTCAGGACTCATATAGAGATAATTATAAGTATGGATCTGACGTAACCAGGCATTCTGTGAATCCCATGAGTGATACATCGCCATGGGACGTTGCGTCAGCGCATTCAATGGATACTTCTGCTTGTCTGATAAGGAAGATTCCAGGGGTTCAAAATAATAAGGCAACGGCGTGAAATAAGTTTCAACACGTTTACGCAAATGATCCGGTGGCTGCTTGCCCTGTGTTTTACCTTGCGCGGCTAAACGGAACTGTTGCAACACTTCTGAGTAAATATGGATCAGAATCGGTTCGTCATAACGCGTTAAGCGATGTTCTTTCGCCCACTGCAAATAACCTTTGTTCCAGTTACGCATGTACTGGTAGGACTTGGGCATTTCGTAGTGGTAAACACAGTTATTGTTTTCGTACATTTGCCACTGGTTCGGATTCGGTTCACCTTTCATGAACTTCTCGCCACCTTTACCACGCCAACCGGCAAGGAAGCCAATACCGGAACCGGGTTCGGTTTCATAGTTGGTAACAAAATCCGGGTAATTACGGTATTTCTTCTCGCCATCATCTTTAACAAACGCGGGGAGCTTTAAGCGTGAGCCCATTTCAATCAATACTTCCTGGAATGGCTTACATTCACCCTTTGGTTTCACCACGGGAATACGCACCGAATCAACAGGGCCATCAAATTCTGAAATAGGACGATCCAGCATCGACATCACATCGTGACGTTCAAG
>JALTKS010000061.1:442-1076 GCA_027006175.1 Gammaproteobacteria bacterium | reverse complement strand
ACTCAGCATGCTGAGCCATTAGCCGCATGTTTTACCTGTCATAACGGCACAACGGCTACGGGGCGCAGTTCTCGTCACGTCAGCACCAGCACCACCTGTGAAAGCTGTCATAGCAAAAATGCCTGGGCGCCAGTCACCCGAGTCGATCATAACGAAGTGCGAGGCAGCTGTACCACGTGTCATAACGGGGTGATTGCCACAGGCAAGAAAGCTAATCATGTTCCTACATCGGCCGAATGTGATATTTGTCATAGCAACCGTGCGTGGACACCGGCGAGTAATCACGTTGAGCCTTTAGCGGCGTGTTTCACCTGTCACAACGGTACCATTGCCAAAGGTCGGGGTACGCGTCACGTTAACACCAGCACCGTCTGCGAAACCTGCCACAGCAAAAACGCCTGGGCACCGGTGATTCGCGTGGATCACAACGAAGTGCGCGGCAGTTGTACCACGTGTCACAACGGGGTGATTGCCACGGGCAAGAAAGCCAACCATATTCCTACATCAGCCGAATGTGATATTTGTCATAGCAACCGTGCGTGGACACCGGCGAGTAATCACGTTGAGCCTTTAGCGGCGTGTTTCACCTGTCACAACGGTACCATTGCCAAAGGTCGGGGTACGCGTCACGTTA
>JALTKS010000061.1:0-342 GCA_027006175.1 Gammaproteobacteria bacterium | reverse complement strand
GCAGTTGTACCACGTGTCACAACGGGGTGATTGCCACGGGCAAGAAAGCCAACCATATTCCTACATCAGCCGAATGTGATATTTGTCATAGCAACCGTGCGTGGACACCGGCGAGTAATCACGTTGAACCTTTAGCGGCCTGTTTCACTTGCCACAATGGCACGGTGGCTCGGGGCAAGGGTTCGCGGCATATTACGACATCGACGACCTGTGATAGTTGTCATAGCAAGTCAACCTGGTCGCCCGTGATTCGAGTCGATCACATTGAAGTGATTGGTAGTTGTTCGTCCTGCCACAACGGAACCGTTGCGCGCGGTAAAAATCCGGCACACGTTAACACCT
>JALTKS010000060.1 GCA_027006175.1 Gammaproteobacteria bacterium | reverse complement strand
CTTCCGGGCCGGTTGAGTACGATATTTTTTGCAATGGCATCGTGTAAATTATTCATTAATTGGTAGAGATTGGCGGCAATATTTTTGGTTTGATTAATCAGTGGCTCCCATTGTCTTAATGCTTGTAACGTTGCTTTAAAACTAAGTCGCTGATGATCTATTTTGTTTTTTGCTGCAGCCTCTATCATTAAACTGCGAAGACAGTTGTAAGCAATAAAATACATGATGATTTCTTTTCGTACCATCTCTGGAGATTTGCAGCGTAATATATCCATACCCAAGGTTGTTTTTAAATCTCTAAAATTTAATTCAACCTGCCAGCGCTGAAAATAAAGATCGGCAATGTCATCAGCGGGATACTTTATTGCGTCAAGTAAGGTAGTGATGATGTAAAATGAAGTAGATCTAAATCCGGGCTGATCGATAGTCACTTTGATTTGTCTTAACAGCAGCTCCTCAGGTAATTCATGCCAATTGCTATACGGAGTTTTTGATTGAGAAGGTCTTTTCCAATGCACAAGTACATCGTCTTTGCCCAAGACTTTAACCGCTTCAGCGGCACTGACGGGCTTACGCCTTGCCAGAGTAATAACCGAGTCAACGCCTCTTTCTTTAAAACTGTGAACATCATAAAAGCTACAAAAACCCTTATCCCCAAGGAAAATATCGCCTGATCGAAATGTGTCCCACTGCTTTCTTAACATCGGTAATTCATGACTTTTTTTATTACCTAATTCGTAACTGAGTATTGCGCCTGTGTACAAACAAAAGCAAGCACAGATGGCTGCTTGCGGAAAACCACAGCCTGGCTTTTGTAATGCTTGTTGTGGCCAGATCTCTTGATTTCTTTTTGTATCTGGCATGCTCACACCAGTACCGTCAACCACGACTACTCGTCGTTTGTGAAACATCTCGGGTGATGATGTTGACTGAAGTTGTTGAGTGGTATGTGCAAGTATTGAAGTCAACGTATCAGAAGATAGTTTATGTCGTGCTTGGCAATAGGCGGCGGTCGATGATGAAGGCAATATTTTTCCTTTCATCGCGGAGGTGGCTTGTATTTTTCTCACGACTTCTTTACAGCCTCCATCCGCATCTAGAATTTGAGAGAAGA
>JALTKS010000059.1 GCA_027006175.1 Gammaproteobacteria bacterium | reverse complement strand
TTTACCAGCTTTGGCATAGCTAAATTGCGTTAAGCCACTACAATCAAAGCCACTGTTTGGGCTGCTGCCGCCATAGCGGTATGGCACCCCTTGTTGCTGTAGCGCGAAATCTAATAAACGCTGGTTTCCAGGTGTATTTGAATAGCGTGGTTGGCTGCTACAGGAGGCAAGTAGGGCAATAAAGAGCAGGCTTAAAAATAATCGGAACATAGTCACAAGTATAGAAGTTCTTATGGATGATGCCAGCGTAATTGGGTGGGGTTTGATATACTAAACAGCATGCTTTCAGATAATTCAGAAGTTTAAATTCGTGCCACGCAAAAAATCACGTAAACGCAAAACCAGCCGTAAAAAGCAAAAAAAATCATTTTTACGAAAGTGGTTAGTGAAGTTGATGTTGTTCAGCATTGTTGTTGGTGCTGCCTATGTTGCTTATCTTGACTATACCGTTCAAACCCAATTTGAGGGTAAACGTTGGTCGTTACCTGCGCGTGTTTATGCCCGACCGCTTGAACTATATGCCGGTTTGGAAATCAGCCCTAACGATCTGCTTCGAGAAATAAAGAAGATTGGTTTTCAGCGTAATTCGCGCCTCAATACGCCTGCCAGTTATTGGCAGACAGGTAATGATATTCATTTAGTGACACGTTCATTTGAATTTTGGGATGGCGTTGAGCCGGCACAAAAAATATCGATACGCTTTAATGATAACGTTATTGTTTCATTACGCCGCCGTGGTTCGGGTGCGGATGTCGATTTGGTTCGTGTAGAACCATTATTAATTGGCGGTATTTATCCTGCACACAAAGAAGATCGTTTATTAATCCAGTTAAAACAGACGCCGCCTTTATTGGTAAAGACGTTGTTTGCGGTTGAAGACCGTGATTTTTATACTCACTATGGTGTTGTGCCTCGTTCGATTGCGCGTGCAATATGGGCTAACTTGCGTGCAGGTAAAACAGTTCAGGGTGGCAGTACTATCACTCAGCAGTTGGTGAAGAACTTTTTCCTGAGCAGGAAACGGAGTCTTGTTCGTAAGGCTAATGAAGCGATCATGGCATTGCTCGTTGAATGGCATTATGAAAAAGATGAAATCCTCGAAGCCTATTTGAATGAAGTGTATCTGGGGCAATCGGGACAGCGCGCCATTCATGGTTTTGGTTTGGCAAGCCATTTTTATTTCGGACGACGTATTGATGAATTAAATATTGCACAAATGGCACTATTAGCAGGAACGATTAAAGGGCCATCTTATTACGATCCACGTCGGCATCCTAAACGTGCCACTAAAAGGCGAAATCTGGTTTTAAGCTTAATGTTTGAACAGGGGCTTATTAACAAGCGCCGTTATAGAATAGAAAAGAAACGTTCTCTGCAATTAATTCCAAAACCACGAGCCACTGCCAGCCAGTTTCCGGCGTATCTTGATTTAGTGAAAAGACAGTTAAAACGTGATTATCGTGATGAAGATCTACGCTCAGAAGGCTTACAGATATTTACTAACTTCGACCCGGTTATTCAACGTCAGGCAGAATTGTCATTAAAGCGAACGATTGCAAGGCTGGAAAAACAGCGAAAATTACCGGCTAAAAAATTACAGGGCGCGGTGGTTGTTACATCCGTAAATCAGGGAGAAGTGTTAGCCATTGTCGGCGGTCGTGATGTCAGGCAGGGTGGATTTAATCGAGCCCTGGATGCGGTACGCCCCATTGGTTCACTGATTAAACCGGCGGTGTACTTGGAAGCCGTTTCATCGAAGGCATTTAATTTAGCGACTTTGCTTGATGATAGCGCCTTAACCCTCGATATGGGCGGCGGTGAGAAATGGCGACCAGCGAATTACGATAAACAGTACCATGGTCAGGTATTGTTACGTGATGCCTTAATTCATTCTTACAATGTTTCAACAGTGAGATTAGGACAAATGTTGGGGATGGATCGTATTGCTGAGGCGTTACAGAATTTAGGCGTTCGCCGTTCTGTACATCGTTTCCCTTCACTACCATTGGGAACGGCACCTTTTAGTCCGGTTGAGGTCACACAAATGTATCAGACCTTGGCAGCATCCGGATTTCGTTCACCGTTACGTGCCATACGAGAAGTACTGGATGTAAAAGGCAAGGCATTGCAGCGTTATCCATTAACTGTACAGCAGGTTTATGAACCAGAGACGGTTTATTTAATTGATGCTACTCTGCAATCGGTTGTTGAAGAAGGCACTGCTCGCGGATTAAAAAATTATTTATCCGAGAATTTGGTTGTTGCAGGAAAAACGGGTACAACGGATGATCTGCGTGATAGCTGGTTTGCCGGTTTTACGGGATCACATGTTGGTGTTGTTTGGCTTGGCATGGATGATAACGGCGTGGCTCGTTTAACAGGTGCAAGTGGTGCGATGCAGGTGTGGGGAGATTTAATCAGTAAAATACCGACCCAGTCACTTTCTTTACAACTACCGGCGGATGTAGAAGAACAATGGATTGATCGTAAAACAGGATTACGTGGTAGCGATGATTGTGATGATGCTTTAGTGTTACCGTTTATTGTTGGAACCGCACCGGCTGATTATGCTGAATGTGCAGGTGGTTCTTTTTCGAGAACCGTTGATGGCTTTTTTAATCTGTTTGGAAATGATGAATAATGTATAGATGTAAGCGACCATGGATTTTAGTGCTGATAATGCCTTTATTGCTAGCGGGGTGTGGTTCTCTGGAAACACGCACAACCTCCGCCCCTGTTGAGGAACCCGGGCAAGTTGATAAGCCAGAAGAGAGAATAACCGTTGCACCTGTACCGGCTACTCGGATCGCACCAGCTAAAAAACCATCAGTAGCATCACCTCAAGCGGGTTCGGCATTGAAAAAGCTGCGTTTGGCTGCATTGTCTCAGCAGCGTTCGGGTAAACATGCCGCGGCTGCGGCAACACTGGAAAGAGCGCTGCGAATATCACCACGTGATGCAATGCTTTGGCACCAGCTTGCGCAAGTCAGGTTACAGCAGAAGAAATGGCGTCTTGCTGTTAATATGGCGGCAAAATCGAATGCCTTAGCAAGTCAGCAACCGCCATTACAGCGAAAAAACTGGCTGATTATGGGAAGGGCGTACAGAGCACTGGGACAAACGGCAAAGGCAAAAGCCGCAATGCAGCGGGCTCGTTAATGTGATGCAGTGATAAATAGGGCGAAATCATTTGCTTTTCATGTTGTTACAGCCATAATATTAACTACATAATAAGTTGAATCAGAGTACAATCGCGCTCTTGTTCATATATATAAGGAAGGGATCAGACCCGTGTCTGTTTACGCCGTCGACGAACTCATCAATCAGGCTCGTGTATTAGCCAGTGATTACCGTAAAACTATGGGTAAGCCACTTGCCGGTATTAGTAGCGAGATCGCTGAACATGATGCAGTAACGTTGTTGGATCTTGAACTCTGCCAACCTCGAGTGAGCGGTTATGATGCACTTGGTAAAGGTTCGCGTGAAGGTAAACGGGTTCAAATTAAAGCGCGTGTTATTCCAGAGGGCAAATCATCAGGTCAGCGTGTTGGTCAGTTGAAGCTGGATCAAAGTTGGGATCTGGTTGTATTGGTACTACTGGATGAATCTTATGAACCGCTTGAAATATATGAATGTAGTCATGATGTGATTGCTGATGCGATGCAGGAGTCAGAGTCGAAACGGAGTAAGCGCGGCGCTATGTCGGTGGCTAAATTCAAGATTATCGGCGAGTTAGCCTGGAGCCGCGATAACGCTAACGCGTCTGCTAGTGCTTAATTGACCTCTTTTCTCAATGCTTAATTCTGCACAACAGCTCGGTAATGATGGCGCACTCGCACGCCATATTGAAAACTTTGCCCCACGTGAAGCGCAACAGGAAATGGCCTTGGCTGTTGAAGCCGCTATTAACGATAATCAGGTTTTAGTGACCGAAGCCGGTACCGGTACTGGTAAAACATTTGCCTATTTAGTGCCGGCATTAATGTCAGGTAAAAAAATTGTTATTTCTACGGGCACTAAAACCTTACAAGACCAACTTTACCACCGTGATATTCCTACGGTTAGAGAAGCGCTCAATATTCCGGTTGAGATTGCTTTATTAAAAGGTCGTGCCAACTATCTTTGTTTGCACCGTCTTGAATTAGCCGGCGAAAAATCCCGATTTAAAAAACCGGCATTGCGGGCACAGTGGCAGCAAGTACGTGACTGGCAAGTACAAACGCAAAGCGGCGATATTGCGGAGTGCAGCGTGCTATCTGAAGACGCGATGATTTGGTCTTCGGTCACAGCCAACGCCGATAATTGCCTTGGACAGGATTGTTCATCCTATAGTGATTGTTTTATGTTTAAAGCACGAAGACGTGCGCAACAAGCCGATGTGGTGGTGGTGAATCATCATTTATTATTAGCGGATATGGCATTACGTGATGATGGTGTGGGCGAGGTGTTACCCGCAGCGAATGCCTTTATTATTGATGAAGCACACCAACTTCCTGAGGCGGCATCACAATTTTTTGGTTTGCGTTTAAGTAGTCGGCAGCTGAATGAACTGGCGAATGATGCCATTGCAGAACACATAAAGTACGCCAAAGAACATACGATGATTAATACTGCCGCGCAGGAATTACAGAAAGCCACGGCTGATCTTCGTTTAGCATTGGGTAGCGCATCACAACGTGGAAGTTGGCAAGCCTTAGAGAAGCAAGAAAAACTGGATGAAGCATTAAAAGAGTTATCGGATAAGTTGGCTGGTCTGGAAGATGCATTAGAACCCGCGGCTGAACGTGAACGTGGTTTAGAGCATTGCTTTAAACGTGCTCAGGCATTTGCTTTGTTATTACCACAGTTAACCGGACAGCCGCCAGCAGATTCAGTGCAATGGTTTGAAACACATCGGCGTAGCTTTAGTTTTCATTTAACACCGATGGAAGTATCGGAAACGTTTGATAGCCATATTAAAGCCAGCCGTGCCACATGGATATTTAGTTCAGCTACCTTGGCCGTTGCTGACGGTTTCGAGCATTTCTCAAATCGGATGGGTCTGGGTGAACCAATCACGCATCGCTGGGATAGTCCGTTTGATTTTAATAAACAAGCATTAATGTACGTCCCGACTGCGATGCCTGAACCGAATTCGCGTGATTACACACAGGCAGTAATTGAAAGAGCCTTACCCGTGATTGAAGCAAGTCACGGTGGTGTGTTTCTCTTATTTACCAGCCACCGTGCATTGCAGGAATCAGTACGTTTATTAGAACAGCGTACCAGTCACACTTTATTTGTTCAGGGTAGTTTGCCGCGTAGCGAACTATTAAAAAAATTCAGAGAGCATGGAGAAGCTGTTTTATTAGGAACAGCAAGTTTCTGGGAGGGGATTGATGTGCGTGGTGAAGCATTGACCTGTGTGATTATTGATAAGCTACCTTTTGCCAGCCCGGATGATCCGGTTTTAAAAGCACGTATTGATGCTATGCGTAAGGAAGGGCAGAATCCCTTTATGACATACCAGTTGCCTAATGCTGTGCTCAGTCTTAAACAAGGGGCGGGACGTTTAATTCGTGATAACGATGATACGGGTGTATTGATGATTTGTGATCCGCGTCTTTATTCAAAACCGTATGGGAAATTATTTTTAAAAAGTTTACCCGCCATGCCAATTAGCAGGAAACAGGAAGAGGTTGAACAGTTTTTTAATTTGATTAATCAATCTTCTGATGTAATGGAAGCATCCTGATGAAATTACTCGCCATCGATACATCAACAGAAGCCTGTTCAGCTGCATTATTGCATGATGGTGAAGTAAGCTATCGTTATCAGCTTGCACCACGGCAACATGCAGATTTGATTTTAGGTATGTGTGATGAATTACTTGCGGAAGCAGATGTTCAGTTAAAACACCTGGATGCCATTGCGTTTGGTCGCGGTCCCGGTGCATTTACCGGTGTCCGTATTGCAACCGGTGTTGTTCAAGGTATTGCTTTTGCACATCAATTACCGGTTGTGCCCGTTTCTTCTCTTGCTGCAATCGCCTTTTCTGCATGGCAAGCGAATAAAACAAAAAATGTGATGACAGCAATTGATGCGCGGATGGGCGAAGTGTATTGGGCCTGTTATGAATGTTCAGAGCAGGGCGTAAAAGAAGTTGTGAATGAACAAGTTTGCGTCCCGGGAGATGTGGTTTTACCAAATAATGGCGCATGGATGGGGCTTGGAAGTGGCTGGCAGACATATCAAGAAGAATTATCAAGGGTTGCGGCAGAATTTGTTAGTGACGTTGATGGGACTGTTTTTCCAAATGCGCAAACGATTGTGCAACTAGCGAGCATTGCATATCAAAAAGGTGAGTTATTATCAGCAGAACAAGCCATACCTGTTTATTTACGTGATAATGTCGCTAAAAAGAAGGCACAGCAGTAACGTTACAAGCTGTTTTTAATAATATCCGCGACACGAAAAGCATTCGCGTAGATTGTCCACGTATAGGGAACACTGCCCCCGGTTGGCATGAAACTGCCATCGGTAACAAATAAATTTTCAGCATCATGTGCCTGACAATCTGCATTGAGCACCGAGGTTGCGGGATCATCACCAAAACGGCAACCACCCGCGACCAAATTAGGTGGCGGGGCACCACTTACGCTAGAGCGAATATTCTTTGCATTCATTTGTTTAAGCACTTGTTCTGATTTGTCAGCAAGGTATCGACCCACTTTTAAATCATGATCGTGATAGCCAAGTCGTATTTTTGCAACTGGGCTGCCCCATTTGTCCTTAACTGAATTGTCCAAACTGACAAAACAATCATTGGTAGGCAACCAGTCATTAAAAACTTCAAAACGTAAGTATTTAGTTTCGGCAAAAACGGTTTTTAATTTCTGCTTAAGTGGTTTACCCCACATCAACTTGCCATTGTTATCCCATTTCTCTCCATTAGCTTTACTAATGCCATTGGGATGACGGAACAGGAAATCAATAACACCTCCCTTTGCTGGTGCACCAAATTTCTTATCATTAATAAAATACCAATCTTGTAAGCCTCGGTTAACAAAGGGGCCGCGTTGTTTCATACCATTAGCGAGTTCTGTGTCAAATTGCTTATAGGTGAACTCGCCGGTGCCAGAGCCACCAGCAGAAAATAACAGGTTTTTACCCACTTGACCGGTGTTATTTCCCAAGCCATCAGGATGTTTAGGACCAGTAGAAGCCAATAATAAGCGAGAGGTTTCTATTGCCTGACAGGCAACAACAAATATTTTTGCACTGACAGATTGTTTTTGATTATTTTTATCAAAGTAATCAGCACTGGTTACCTTACCCGATTGATCTGAACTGAGTTTATATACTTTTGCATAGGGTTGAATTTTACAATGCCCGGTTTTAACTGCTTTGTCGAGTAAGGCTGCACGTGAACTGCCTTTCGCTGCTGTTTGGCAACCGTAACTACCACAGAAACCAGAGTAGGCACAGCCATTACGATCTCCCACCGCATGTGGCAAAATTGCTCTGGGTGTCGGTAGTGGATGCATGTTTAATTCAAGACAGGCTTTATCAATCAAGCCACTCACAGCATGTTCAATGGTTGGTGGATAAGGGAAGTCGGGTGTAGAACGGGGTTCTTGATGAGGATGAGGAACTATTTTTCCCGAAATCCCCACGACTGTTTCTGCTTTGGTGTAATACGGTTCCATCGCAGCATAATCAATCGGCCAGTCGACTACATTCGCCTCTTTAATCGGGCCAAATTCAGAGAGAAGCCGGAAGTCTTTCGGCTTAAGACGATAAAAATAACCGCTCATAAAATTGGATGAGCCACCTACACAGTTACCATTCCAAAAATCTGAACCAGACTCAAGAGTAGATTGCGATGCCCAATTATAGCTGCCATCTTTATTCTGGCCGTCGTATTCTTCAAGGACGTGCATTTCGTCTTTAAGATCGGGCGTATAAACAGAGCGCCGGCAGCAAGCTAGTTCATCTTTAAAAAAATCGTCTTCTGTAAACCAGGGGCCTTTTTCCAGTACCAGTACGGAGTAACCGGCTTCTGCCAGCGTGAGTGCAACGGGGCCTCCTCCTGCACCACTACCGATAATGCATACGTCATAATCTTTCATCGTAGTAAGTAATAGCGTTTGTTTTCAGGCGGCATGGGAAAGCCGGGAATGTGTTCAAGCCATTGCCAACCGACTTTATTGGTATTGCCACCGTAAACGGGATCGACAATCAGGGCTTCAAAAATATATAAAAGCAAGAGTGATAGCCAGCTTTCACCTGCGCTACTGCTGGCAATACGTTGTAAGACGTCTTCTTTGTATTGGTTATTGAGTAAGTAAAAATCTTTGTTAAACATTTTCTGTGAAATATCGTTGATCCAGCCAACGCCATCACGAATAAATTTTTTGTCTTCTTCATCAGTACCGGGAAGCGCCAAGACTGATCGAAGGTAGCTGGTGGCATTAATATCATCAGCACCAGGTGATTCATTATCTTTAGGGAATAAATGATTTTGTACGGCAGAGAAAGTATTCCAGGGTGCTTGCAGTAATATATTTGTTTTATAAGAACTCCCTTTTGATGAGCTTGTGTTGTCACAGGCACTTAGAATAAGTGCGGCAGGAATAATGCCGGCTGTTTTAAGAAAATTTCGGCGGCTTTGTTTTATCTCTATACGTTCTTGTAAGCCTTCTGGAACAGAAGAATCCCATTGACGTAGTGCTCGTTTGGTTAATTCTTTGCGCATAATTAATTAACGGGCTTCGCTTTCCATTTGTTGCTGAAATCATAGAACCTGTCGACAGAATACCGCTTATTTTCAATAAAATCAGCCGTATCTTTTGATTCGAGTATCCGACCATTTTAGTCGGTCACATATGAATTAAGGCTTATATTCTCGATATAAGCGGAAATTCAGTTAAATATTATATCGCTATTAATAAAATCAAGAACTTAACCCTAAAGGAATGACTCGTTAAGGACGATATACTCTATAACGAGTATTTTTTTCAGGGTTGGGGTAAATGGTTTTCCGTTTCAGGCTTAAACATATTTTATTTATTACGTTTACGATTATTGCCAGTTTGCCGGTACTGATTTTGGCTGGTTGGGTTGAACAGTCTGCGTTAGATAAAGAAACACGTTCGGTTGAAGAGAAACACCTTCTGGTCGCAAAAAACCTGACTGGCGATCTTGAACGATACGTTACCGATATTGAAAGTGGTTTTACACTTATTTCAAAAAATCTTGCGAGTGGTAATGATGTACTTGATACACCAGAATATCTGGACTCCTTGTTTCTGGATTGCATTGTTATTACAACCAAAGATTATGTGATAAAGAAACAGGTTACGGGGTCATCACAACCGCCTATTACTGAATTCAATAAACAAACACAGAAACTATTGCCCTCATTATTTTCTGATGCTAAAGCTAACAAGGGTAAAATTATTTACAGTGATCTCGTACAAAGAGATACGGGTGATACTGTCTTTTATTTAGCAAAAGCATTAGATGATGGCGATTTTGCAATGGCAATGTTATCAACCAAACATATTCTGTTTGCGCAGAAAAAAGTGACATTTGGTCGGCGGGGGCATGCAGCTATTGTTGATCGCACTGGTCGTGCAATAGCTCACCCAATTAAAAGTTGGGTTGATACGATGAAGGACATGAGTTTCCTGCCTCCCGTTAAAGAAATGAAACAAGGCAAGACAGGGGTTTCAAAATTTTACACTCCAGCAATGAAAGCAGATATGGTTGCCGGTTATACGGTTGTGCCGCGAGTCGGTTGGGGAGTGATGATTCCTCAGCCATTCGAAGAACTCGAAGAACGAGCAAAGGACGTTCAACTGATTGCCCTGGCGATTGCTATTGTAGGAATTGTTCTTTCGGCAATACTCAGTTGGTTTATTGCGAGTATATTGTCTGATCCAATTCAGTCGGTTGTTGATGTAGCGAAAGAAGACGAAAATATATCAAGCAATAAAGAAATCAGGTTAGTCAGCACAGCGTGGAAGTTTATCCCTGAGGAATTGCGAATATTATTAAAATCATTTAATGATATGCGGCGCAGGCTTAGTGAACAAACATCTGAATTACATGCAGAGATCGATCATACTCATGGAGAGATCGAGTTACAAAATAAATTGCTGTATCAACAATCCATCGAATTACTTGAAGCAAACGAAAAACTAAAGAAAACCAATATTCAATTAGAGGTACTCAATTGCACTGATTCATTAACCGGTCTTTATAATCGGCGACATTTTGATGAAACATTGGAAAAAGAATTTTCTTATTCGCGGCGACAAAATCAAATATTTAGCCTGATTATGATTGATCTTGATTACTTTAAGATGATCAATGATGAACATGGTCATGCCGCGGGTGATCATGTTTTACTTGAGATTGCATCGCTTATTATTAAAAGTGTTCGGCGTTCAGATATTATCTGCCGCGTTGGTGGTGAAGAATTTGCAATAGTATGTCGTGATACGGATAGCGAAAATGTTCGTATGCAAGCAGAAAAGCTGAGAAATATTATAGAACGTCATAAAATTGTGTATGCTGATACTGAAATTTTTGTTACGGCAAGTTTGGGTTCTTCTACCTATCAGCCGGATGATTCTGAAGATTGTAGTGCAGCAGATTTATACAAACAGGCAGATTCAGCTATGTATGAAAGTAAGAAGAATGGCAGAAATAAGGCCACTCATTTTCTTGATATAGAAACCAATGCTTGAACGAGCGTGCTTTTAACCAAGCAACTTTTGCATGATTTTTTCGTAATAGTTTGAAATGCTATCGAGTTCCTCGACTCCCACGCATTCATTTATTTGATGAATAGTCGCATTGAGTGGGCCGAGTTCAAGTACTTGTGCACCGGTTGGCGCAATGAAACGTCCATCCGATGTGCCACCCGAAGTGGAAAGTTCTGTATCAATTCCAGTTGTTTCTTTAATTGCTTCCTGAGCGGCATCAACCAATGCTCCTTCGGCGGTCAAGAAAGGATGACCGGAAAGTGTCCACTGAATGTCATAATCAAATTCGTATTTATTAAGTAGTGCTTCAACGCGATCGCGTAATCCTTGATCAGTTTGTTCGGTTGAGAAGCGAAAATTAAATACCACTTCCAGCTCACCCGGAATAACGTTGGTGACACCGGTGCCAGCATGAATGTTTGATACCTGAAATGTGGTGGGTGGAAAAGAGTCATTACCATTATCCCAGGTTTCTGCAGCAAGTTCGGCAACCGCCGCGGCGGCTAAATGCACTGGGTTACTTGCCAAATGCGGGTAGGCAACGTGACCCTGTTTGCCTTTTACGGTGAGCACGGCATTTAAAGAACCACGGCGGCCATTTTTAATGACATCACCCGCAAGCTTGCTACTGGAAGGCTCACCAACCAGGCAGTAATTCATTTTTTCATTGCGCGCTTCAAGGGCTTCAACGACTTTAACGGTGCCATTAATGCTGGGGCCTTCTTCATCACTGGTAATTAAAAACGCCAGTGAGCCATTGTGATCAGGGTGCTCTGCCACAAAGCGTTCGGCGGCTGTCACCATGGCGGCCAAACTGCCTTTCATATCAGCAGCCCCACGACCATAAAGTTGACCATCACGAATTTCAGGTTTGAATGGATGGCTGTGCCATTTTTCAACCGGGCCCGTCGGCACAACATCGGTGTGGCCTGCAAAGGCGAGTACCGGCGCGGTATCACCGCGGCGTGCCCAGAAGTTATCGACATCATCGAAACGCATGCGCTCGGCTTTAAAACCGATTGCTTCAAGGCGGGCGATCATTACATCCTGACAGCCTTTGTCTTCCGGTGTAGTGGAGTCACGGCTAATCAGATCAATGGCAAGGTCGAGTGTCTCGGACATAGTTTGTTTTCTTAAATATTATTAAAAGAGTTGTTTGTATTCAGCGTCAGAAAAACCAACATGACGTTGCGTGCCAAGATCGAGCACCGGACGTTTAATAATCGCCGGTTCATTGAGCATAATCGCAATGGCTCTTTTCTCGTCAATGTTTTCTTTCTTGTTGTCGGGGAGTTTACGCCACATCATGCCGCGTTTATTTAATAATACTTCCCAACCCAGTTCTTTTACCCAACGTTTAAGTTGTTTTTCATCCAGACCGTCTTTACGAAAGTCATGAAAATCAAACTCAACACCGTTCGCGGTGAGCCACTTGCGGGCTTTGCGAACGGTATCGCAGTTTGGAATACCATACAGCGTGGTCATTAGATGTCGCGCAGTAATTCGTTAATGCCAACTTTACCTAATGTTTTGGCATCAACCTTTTTAACAATCACGGCACAGTATAGGCTGTAGCTGCCATCTTTAGACGGTAAGTTACCAGATACAACAACGGAACCCGCTGGAATACGACCATAAGTGACTTCGCCGGTTGCACGATCATAAATTTTGGTACTTTGACCAATGTAAACGCCCATTGAAATAACCGAACCTTCTTCAACAATAACGCCTTCAACCACTTCTGAGCGTGCACCGATAAAGCAGTTGTCTTCAATAATGGTGGGGGCTGCTTGAACAGGTTCAAGAACACCACCAATGCCCACGCCACCAGAAAGATGCACGTTCTTACCAATTTGCGCACAGGAACCAACCGTTGCCCAGGTATCTACCATCGTGCCGCTATCAACATAGGCGCCAATGTTAACGTATGAAGGCATTAATACTGTGCCGGAAGCGATATAAGAGCCTTTACGAACGGCCGCAGGGGGGACAACACGCACACCAGCTTCACGGAAGTCACGTGAGTTGTAGTCTGCAAATTTAGACTCTACTTTGTCGTAGTAGTTGGTGAAGCCGCCTTTCATGAATTCGTTGTCTTCAATGCGGAACGACAGTAGCACGGCTTTTTTCAGCCAGTCGTTCACGACCCAGTCGCCGTCTTTCTTTTCGGCAACACGGGCTTCGCCACTATCAAGCATGCCAATGGCTTCAAGCACGGCTTCCTTGACGTGAGTATCTACATTGCGTGGGGTGATGTCTGCGCGTTGTTCGAAGGCATCGGTAATAATTGTCTGGATATTGCTCATTTTAATCTCCGCTTATAACTGTGTGTATTCTAGCATGATTCTATAAATTCTTTTATGCGTGTAGCCGCTTCAATGCACTCGTCAAGTGGCGCTACCAGTGCCATGCGCACATAACCTGCGCCAGGATTACCCTGTTCGGTATCCCGTGACAGATAACTGCCCGGTAATACGGTGACATTTTGAGTGGCGAATAAATCGCGGGCAAAGTCAGTGTCGCTAATGGGCGTTTTAACCCACAGGTAAAAACCGGCATCGGGTTGTTGAACATCAATGACCGGTTTTAAAATATCAATGACCGCCGCAAATTTTTCGTGGTAAAGATCACGATTTTGTTTGACGTGCGTTTCATCTTGCCATGCAGCCGTACTCGCTGCCTGTGTTGGGGTTGCCATCGCGCAACCATGATAGGTACGGTATTTTAAAAATTGCGCAATGATGTCGGCATCACCGGCAACAAAACCGCTGCGTAGCCCCGGTGCGTTGGAACGCTTTGAGAGGCTGTGAAATACAATACAGCGTTTAAAATCATCTCGACCGGCTTCAACGCATGCCTGCAACATGCCCATTGGTGGTGTGTCTTCATTGAAATAAAGTTCGGAGTAACATTCATCTGAAGCAATAATGAAATTGTATTTGTCTGCCAGTGCAAATAAATCAGTCAGTGCCTGTTTGTCCATGACAGCGCCGGTAGGGTTGCCGGGTGAGCAAATATAAAGTAACTGACAACGTTGCCATTGTGTCTCGGTGACTTTGCTAATGTCAGCTAAATAGTCCGAGTCTTTGGTGCTGTTAAGAAACAGCGGTGTTGCCCCGGCAAGCAGTGCCGCCCCTTCATAAATCTGGTAAAAGGGATTGGGCATTAATACTAATGCATCACTTTTTGGTTCGATGACACATTGGGCAAACGCAAACAAGGCTTCACGGGTACCGTTGACGGGTAAAATATTTTTATTGGCATCAATACCGTCATTCGGAATGTTGAAACGACGACACAACCATTGTGCGATACTGTTTCTTAATTCATCGCTACCGCGAGTAAGCGGGTATTGCGTGAGCCCATGTAAATGACGAATGATGGTTTCATGGATGAAATGCGGTGTGGGGTGTTTCGGTTCACCAATAGAAAGCGCAATATGTTCTTTGTCTGCGGGTGGTGTAATGCCTGCCTTGAGTGCCTTAAGCCTTTCGAAGGGGTAGGGCTGAAGTCGTGCCAAATTGGGATTCATGCTGTGCTTGCCTGATATGACACCGTGACCTGCTTGCGCTACAGTGCAGCAAACGCGAACCCGTGTGTCGATGGTTATTTTTGTATAACCTTATTATAAGTGATCGGTTTATGGCATCCAATAGTCAATACAACCTGCTAGCCGTAGGGGCTTTATTGTTATCGTCCACCTTGTGGGGGGTATTGTGGTATCCCATGCGTTTGTTTGAAGCGCAGGGCTTATCCGGCTTATGGGCAAGTTTGATTCTGTATTTTGCGGCAGGTCTGGTTGCCTTACCTTGGTTTCGTACGGGTTATCGGCAATTATCAGGCGAATGGCCCATGATGTTTGGGTTAATGCTTGCCAGCGGCTGGGCAAATATCGCCTTTATTCTGGCGGTGATTGACGGCAATGTCGTGCGGGTAATGTTGTTGTTTTTCCTTTCGCCATTGTGGACCGTGATTTTAGGGCGGATATTCCTCAAGGAACGTCTTGGTTTGTTTGGCACAGTGACGCTGGTTATTGCGATGTTCGGCGCAGGCCTAATGTTGTGGCGGGCGGAGACGGGCATGTTGATGATCAGTTCGAGTTCCGATTTTTATGCCTTAACCGCGGGTATGGCGTTTGCGGTGAGCAATGTGTTTGTACGTAAAATGCATGTTTTACCCGCCATGGCGAAGGCCGCCGCTGTATGGTGGGGCGTGGTGATTCTGGCGGGTATCTGGATTATTTCACTGGATATTGCTGTTCCAGTGGTTACTTCAAATTGGGTTTATCTACACGTCGTTTTGTTGGGATTGATTGGTATGGTTGTGATGACCCTGGCGGTGCAATACGGTGTTTCACGCATGCCGGTGAGTCGATCAGCGGTTATTTTATTGTTTGAACTGGTCGCAGGGGCTATTTCTGCTCAATTATTGACCAATGAACAGGTCTTACCGCAGGAATGGCTAGGAGGCGGATTAATTCTTCTGGCAGGTTATCTCGCTGCAAGACGAGAGAATGAAGGTATTGCACATGTTTGAAATAACTCGATTACATCATGTTAGCTTAATTGTCGGTGATACCGAGCAGGCATTGCAGTTTTACCGTGATTTACTGGGTTTAGTGGTGGTGAGTAGTCGTCCTGAGCTTGGCTATCCCGGCGCATGGCTGGATGTAGGCTCAGGGCAGCAAATACATCTGTTAGAGTTAGAGAATCCTGATTCAATGAGCGATCGACCAGAACATGGCGGTCGTGATCGACATACCGCATTCCATGTTAAGTCTTTAAATTCATTAATAAAAATCCTCGATGAGAACAATGTTTGCTATACATTGAGTCAATCAGGCCGAAAAGCGCTGTTCTGTCGCGATCCTGATGGTAATGCGCTTGAATTTATTGAGCAAAAAACTTGATATTTGACCAATATGGTCGACTATATATAAACAATAACTTGGATTTTTGCTGTCACGTGCTGGAAATGAGGCTGGCATGTGTGTTTTCACTTATTTTCAAGTTGGGGCATTTATATTTAAACGAAAAGACATGAGGTCTGATTGTGCCTAAAACCTTGCGTATTCTGTGCGTTGAAGATTCTGAGGATGATGCAGAACTGCTATTGCGTGAATTGCGTAAGGGCGGCTTTGCACCAGAGCATTGTCGTGTCGACAATGAGGCGGATATGCGTGAAGCATTAACTGGCTCAAGCTGGGATATCGTTGTCTCTGATTACTCCATGCCTAATTTTGATGGTATTAGCGCGCTTAATGTTTTAAAGCGTCATGGTACCGATATTCCTTTTATTATTGTCTCAGCCAATATTGGTGAAGAAATTGCTGTGATGGCAATGAAAGCCGGCGCGCACGATTATATTATGAAAGACAAGTTAGCCCGCCTTGTTCCTGCTATTGAACGCGAACTAAAAGAAGCAAACATTCGTCATCAGCACCAGAATTCTGAAAATGAAATGCGCAAATTAACCGGCGCAATAGAACAAACAACTGATTCGGTCATGATTTGTAATGCCCACGGTATTATTGAATATGTTAACTCAGGCTTTGTTCGTATGACGGGTTACAGCAAAGATGATGCACTGGGTAACAATTCACGTTTATTACGATCCGGGCGGCATGATGATAGCTTTTATGGTGTTATGTGGGACACGATTTCTTTAGGCGATGTTTTTCAGGATGTTTTTATTAATAAACGCAAAGACGGCTCGCTTTACTATGAAGAGAAGTCCATTACACCGCTAAAGAATGAACGTGGAGTGGTTGAACACTTTATTTCCACGGGTAAAGATATTACTGAACAGATGCAAACGCGTGAACGCCTGCATCATTTATCACAACATGATTTGTTAACAGGTTTGCCTAATCGAATGTTGTTTAATGATCGTTTAGAACAAGCGATACCTCGAACTCGTCGCAACGGGGGAATCCTTGCTGTTCTACTGGTTGATATGGATCGATTTAAAAATATTAATGAAACGCTCGGTTTTGACTGTGGCGATCATATGTTACAGGCGGTGGGTGGGCGATTATTATCGAGTACACGTGACGGTGATACGGTAGCAAGACTCGGTGATGATGAATTTGCGATTATTCTTGAGGATGTTCAACAAACGGAAGATATTGCCAAGGTGATTGAAAAAATAATTGGTTCATTATCACAAGCCTACTATATCGATGATCATGAGTTATTTATTACATCTAGCATTGGTGTGAGTATTTATCCTGGTGATGGAGAACAGCCAGAAACGCTTGTGCAAAATGCTGATGTGGCGATTCATCATGCTAAAGAAAGCGGCAGTAATAATTACCGTTTTTATGAGTCAAAAATGAATTCGCAGTCCTTGTATCGACTCAATTTGGAGTCATCACTACGCAAAGCATTAGAGAGAGAAGAGTTTTTCCTTTTATACCAACCTCAAATTGATTTAGTAACGCATCAAATTATTGGCTTTGAAGCATTATTACGTTGGGCGCATCCTGAGTTAGGTATTGTTTCTCCGGTTGAATTTATACCACTACTGGAAGAAACCGGCATGATTGAACAAGTGGGTCGTTGGGTTTTACGTAAAGCCTGTCAAACCTGTATGTTATGGCATAAACAAGGTTTTGGGGATGTATCAATGGCGGTGAACCTTTCGCCAGTTCAGTTTGAAGATGAACATATTGCCAGCGTAGTAAAGAATATATTGGATGAAACAGGTTTGCCTTCTAACTATCTGGAGCTGGAATTAACAGAAAGTACTATTATGCGTAACGCAGCAGAAGCGGCAACGACTTTATCGCAATTGAGTAATATGGGTGTTGCGATTGCTATTGATGATTTTGGTACAGGTTATTCATCGTTGAGTTACTTGCAGAAATTCCCGATTAATACCCTTAAAATTGATCGTTCTTTCGTGAGTGAAATAGCGACCAATGATGGTGATGTAAATATTGTTAGTGCCATTATTTCAATGGCGCATAGCCTTGGTTTAACCGTGGTTGCAGAAGGCGTTGAAGATGCCGATCAGTTGATGTTGCTTCAATCCAAGCAATGTGAATATGTGCAAGGTTTCTTTTTTAGTAAGCCGATTGGTATCAAAGATGCTGATGAATTGCTTAAAAATTGGACAAAAAATATTTCGCCTAAATATTTCGCTCATTCTGGTTAAAAATCATTTATTATATAACGATGCCCCTGTAGCTCAGCTGGATAGAGCGAACCCCTCCTAAGGGTTAGGTCGGACGTTCGAATCGTCTCGGGGGCGCCACTTTCTGTTTATTTAACTAATTTTAGTTTCAAAGTAAAAAATGCAGTAAACGCACGATGAGAACGGCCGACCGAAATATAAAGCCGTTTGACTAAATCACGATAGTGATTTAGAGCGCACGATAGTGCGACCCGAAGGGCAAGGGCGATAGCCCGCAGTAATCGTCTCGGGGGCGCCACTTTCTGTTTATTTAACTAATTTTAGTTTCAAAGTAAAAAATGCAGTAAACACACGATGAGAACGGCCGACCGAAATATAAAGCCGTTTGACTAAATCACGATAGTGATTTAGATCGCACGATAGTGCGACCCGAAGGGCAAGGGCGATAGCCCGCAGTAATCGTCTCGGGGGCGCCACTTTCTGTTTATTTAACTAATTTTAGTTTCAAAGTAAAAAATGCAGTAAACGGCCGATTTTTAT
>JALTKS010000058.1 GCA_027006175.1 Gammaproteobacteria bacterium | reverse complement strand
TAGGTTCAATTGATGAAAATACTCAAATTGAGCTATGCAATATTTTGCAAGAGTTGTTCGCATATTAAAATTGAGCTAACAAGCTCATCCAGAGGACTTTCAAACCTGTCGCGGCTTTTGCAAAAAAAACGCAAAAGCCCCGCCAGCGTTGAAAGCCCCTGATGGGGACGTTAGAGAAAAAATAATACAAAGCACTTCGCACCAAAAGGTGAGGATAGCTATATGAAAGATAGCCAGAACAAACAGTTAAGCTACGAATCAATTATTAGTATATCCGCTGTACTGTTAGTGTTAATACCATTAGTAGCAGTGGTAATTGTAAGTATTTATAGCTCATCCCACGCCTTAACTAATTCGCTTGAAAAGGAATTGGAAAAGCAATCCATACTGATGGGCTTTTCTATTAATGCTTTTCTTGATGAGCGTATTGTGGATGCCCGAATCATTTCGCAGGCCGATGTGCTCGAGCAGGGTAATATCAATAAAAAAATTCAATATTTAACGGAGATTGTGAAAGAGAATCAATGGATTGATGATATTGATATGGTGAATACCGAAGGTAATATTATTCTCAGTTCAGGGGGACAAAATGAAAAAGGCATGCTGTTTTGGCAAAATAACAAGGACTATAAAAATTTGTTTCAAGCAGCAAGCAAAGCCAGTCAAGGACAGGTATTTGTCTCAGAAGCCACGTTAATTGATAGTGGCTTTGGTATTATAATGCTAACGCCCATTACTGATGACAGTAATACCAAGGTTATTGCTCTATTATCTATTGAAGTT
This sequence comes from Gammaproteobacteria bacterium, assembly GCA_027006175.1. Classification (GTDB taxonomy): domain Bacteria; phylum Pseudomonadota; class Gammaproteobacteria; order AKS1; family AKS1; genus Sulfuriflexus. Next base: position 347 of record JALTKS010000058.1, on the reverse strand, counting down.
AATTTTAATAGCATTGCGAATGTGTTATCACTTGTAAACCAACAATTGATGGACTCAAGATTTATTTATATTGTCGATAATAATGGCAAGGTCATTGTCAGCAATAGCCCCGCTATAGCTCCCTTAGAAGCCTTCCCCGATTTGCAAGTACAACCCTCCCTATTAAAAGCATTTTCAGAGCAAGGTGAAATCGGTAATACGATATATAAAAATGCTGAAGGTATTGAGGTTATGGCCATCTATGCAGACTTGGGTGAATTTGGTGAAAACAGCGCGCTGGACTGGAGCATTGTTGTAACTGAATCGCTTGATAAAATTACCGCACCGGCAGCTTATTTAACAAAACT
>JALTKS010000057.1 GCA_027006175.1 Gammaproteobacteria bacterium | reverse complement strand
TTACGATTACAATCGGTACTATTACGGATACCAACTTTGAAGCGATTTCTGCAAGCAGCAGCAATGCTGTTACCACCACGATCACGGATCAAACCGGCAGTGATGGCACACCGGGACCAGAAGATACCGTTCTTGTTAGCTTAAGCGGTCCGGCAAATGTTACTGAAGGTGATACAACCACTAATTACACAGTCAGTCTCGGACAATCTGTTCCTGCTGGTAACTCAGTGACTGTGAATTTATCTTATTCAGGTACAGCGATTGATGGCACTGACTTTACCGGTGTTGCTAGTGTTGTTATTGCAGGTGGAACCAGCAGTAGTACATTTACACTTGCAACTATTAATGATGGGCTAGCAGAAGGTGCTGAGACAATTATTGTTGATATTGCCTCAATTGTTGATACTAACAATTCCTTTGAAAATATCATTGAAAATACGGCGGCTAATCAGGTAACAACAACAATTGTTGACAATGATAGTGCGCCGGTAGCGATTGATGATAACTACACCACTAACGAAGATACAGCGATAACAGGTAATGTTATAACTGATACAACAGGTGGCTCACCAGATAGCGATGCTGATGGTGACACGCTTTCTGTTAGCGCTGTAAATGGTGTTGCCGTAAATGTCGGCACAGCGATTATTCTTGCTAGTGGCGCAACATTAACGGTTAATGCAAACGGTAGTTACAGTTACGATCCGACCACATCGGCGACATTTAATGCGATGGCAGTAGGTGACAGCTCTAATGATAGTTTCACTTACACCATTACTGACGGTAATGGTAACTTTGATACTGCGACAGTCAGTTTGACTGTTACCGGTGTAAATGATGGTCCAGTTGCAGTTGCTGATACAGGCGCGGTACAGGAAGATATTACACTCTCTACAACAGGTAATGTTCTGGGTAACGACAGTGATCCAGATGGTGATACATTAACTGTTTCAACTACGGGTACTTTCAATGGTACTTACGGTACATTGGTATTAGCTGCTGATGGTTCATACACCTACACATTGAATAATGCTGCAGCGAATGTACAGGGTCTTGCTGCGGGGCAAATTGTTCAAGATGTCTTTAATTACACCAATTCTGATAGTAATGGTGGTACAGCATCATCAACGTTAACAATTAATGTGTCAGGTAATAATGATGCACCTGTTGCTGTTGATGATGCCTTTACGACTAATGAAGATATTTCGCTCATTGGAAATGTACTTAATGATAATGGCGGCGGTGCTGACTTTGATATTGATGGTGATACGCTTTCTGTTGTTGCTGGTGTCTTTGCAACAACCAATGGGGGCAGCGTTACTGTGAATACAGACGGTACGTTTAGTTATACACCGGCTCCTAATTATAATGGCCCAGACAGTTTCAATTACACGGTTACTGATGGTGTATTGACAGATATAGGAACGGTAAACATTACGGTTAACCCTGTTAATGATGCACCGGTTGCTGTTGCTGATACGGGTTCAGTTCAAGAAGATGTCACATTAAATGTTAGTGGCAATCTTCTTACTAACGATAGTGATCCCGATGGTGATGGATTAACGGTTACGACGACAGGAACGTTTAATGGTACTTACGGTAGTGTCACAATTAATGCCGATGGCACGTACACCTACACATTGAACAATGGTGCTGCGAATGTACAGGCACTTGCAGCAGGTCAAGTTGTGCAAGATGTCTTTAATTACACCAATTCAGATGGAAATGGTGGCACAGCTTCATCAACATTAACCATAAATGTAACAGGAACAAACGATGCGCCAATAGCGGTAGCGGATACAGGTGCGGTGCAGGAAGATGGCACATTAACCTCAACAGGTAATGTGCTTACTAATGATAGCGACCCAGATGGTGATGCATTAACAGTATCAACACCTGGCACGTTCAATGGTACATACGGAACATTAGTACTCAATGCGGATGGTTCATATACTTACACATTGAATAATGGTGCGGCCAATGTTCAAGCTCTTGCCGCAGGTCAAGTAGTACAAGATGTCTTTAACTACACTAATTCAGATGGCAATGGTGGTACAGCATCTTCAACTTTAACAATTGATATAACAGGTACGGATGATGCGCCAACCATTGGCACTGCAACAAGCACAGTATCTGAAGAAGGGCTGGTAACAGGTGATGCTGATAATATTGGTAGTCCAACTGATGTCACTGACTCGGCAACGGCAAGCGGCACAGTCGCCGTCGTTGATCCAGATGGTGACCCAATCACAGCAGTGACATTAACTGCTCCTGCAGATGGTGCCTTTACATCAAACGGTGCCGCTATTACGTGGGTGGGTTCAGGAACGTCAACGTTAACGGGCTCAGCAAATGGTTCAACCGTTGCGACGCTAACAATTGATACAGCAGGAAACTACACGTTCACTTTATCGGGACCATTTGATCACCCTGTTGCGAATGTAGAAGATGTTATTAGTTTAGGGTTTGATGTCACTGCAACAACTGCGGGTGCATCAACAACAGTAACGAATGCATTGACAGTTAATATTGAGGATGACTCCCCTGTAACAGGGGCTGTTTCAGATGTGTTCTATACACTCGATACAAACTTACTTATTACTCTTGATGTGTCAGGTAGTATGTCACTTGATTCTGATTTGTCAGACGGAAACGGTGGTTTCTTAACCCGTTTAGAAGCAGCAGTACAGTCAATTAACACATTATTTGACCGTTATGATGCATTGGGTGATGTCATGGTACAAATAGTCACTTTTTCAAGTGGAGCTCAAACACTTACCAATGCTAGTAACAGTACCTGGGTAACGATTGCTGAAGCGCGGACATTACTCGCAGGTGTTAGTGCTGGGGGGCAAACAGATTATGATGCTGCACTTGAATCTGCTATGAATACGTTTAATGATGTAGGTAGTATTACCACGGCACAAAATATTGGTTATTTCTTATCTGATGGCGAGCCTACGGATGATAATGGTACAGGCACATTGGGTATCGTTGGTAATGAAGAAACAGTTTGGACTAACTTCCTGACAACGAATGAGATCAATTCATTCGCTTTAGGTATAGGCAATGGCCTTACTTCATCGGCATCACTTGATCCCATTGCATATAATGGACAAGGCGCAACAGATACTGACGCAGTACTAGTGAATGATTTTGCGTTACTTGATGAGGTTCTTTCAGGCACAATTATTGATACCACCGCAACCGGCTTCTTAAGCGGTTCACTAACAACAGGTATCGTATTTGGTGGCGATAACGGTTACTTGGAATCGATTACAACATCAGCAGGAACACAGTACAGTTATGATCCGGCAACCAATACGATAACAGTCACGATCCCAGGTGATGGAACAGATACAACATCATTTGATGCAGCAACAAACACGCTGACAATTACGGATGGAGACGGCGGTATTTTAGCAGTTAACTTTATGACAGGTGCTTATTCTTATGATGCACCGCCAAGTATTCCATCAGGTACAGGCGGCACAATTTTTGACTATGTGTTAGTTGATAATGATGGCGATACGGTTAGTTCATCAGCTACATTTACGGTTGCAGACACTAATGTCATTATTGATCAAGGTACGATTAATGGAACAACAGGTTCAGATTTAATTATTGGCAGACCTTCTACTGGTGCAGTGACTGGCACAGCTGTTTTAACCGGCTCTGTTGCCGCAGGTAATACATTCATTCCACAAGCGGCGGGTCAATTTGGTTTCAACTATGCTAGTGGTTTAGCCGGTGTAACAATTGCTAAAATTGTTATCAATCTACGCGCTGGTTCAGATCTTAATGCTGTATTTGATACAAATGGTTTGCAAGGAGGCGGTGGACCTGCTCTAGTTGGGCTAACAGGTTTAGCTGCTGGAGACATTACGTTTAGTCCTGACAGCACACAAGATGATTCACCTACGTTAACGATTGATTTTTCGCCCGATGCTTTTCAGATTGGTGATGGGTTCACCTTTAACGTTGATACGGATAACTTAAATGCAGGTGGCGCTGGGCCAACTGCTGATGATGGAGCTGCTTTTGCTTCAAGTGGTGTTACGTTTACAGTGACGTACAGCGATGGAAGCTCAGAAGTAGTTACTTACGGTTCTGATGGTGCAAATGGAAGTACAGCATCGAGTGCAACGACTGTTTCTAATCCTGATGGGGTGGTTGTCAATGCAGGAGACGGTGATGACATTATCATTGGTACAGAATTTGATGACACATTAGCTGGTGGTGCAGGTGATGATCGTCTGGAAGGTAACGCTGGCGATGACACCTTAAGCAGTGGCGGCGGTAACGACACCTTAATCGGTGGTCTTGGCAACGACATTATTGTCGATGATGCGGCATCGCATAGCACCATCGTCTTTAACTTCGATGATGTAGGCAATGGCGTTGATACAGTTTACGGCTTCGATAACATTGCGGGTGGACTAAATGCCGGTACAGAAGGGGATGCAATCGATATTTCTGACATTCTTGCTAACACGAGTTATATCGAAGGTGTGTCTGATATTAATGATTTTGTCACAGCAAGTTATGATGCGGGTACGGGTGACATCACTCTCAGTGTTGACACTAGCGGTACAGCGGGTGTCAATGGTACAGCACTCGTTGTTTTACGTGATGAAACAGCGCAGGGTAGTTCGATCTCAACAGGGATTGATGCAAGTGTGACCGTGCAGCAGCTTTATGATGATGGTGTATTAATAACGATCTAGTTTTTGCTTAAGCTATGTTTTAATGATAATCAATAACCTCGGTATCGCCGGGGTTATTGCGTTTTAAGTGTAATTAATATTCATTTTCCCTAATATTTGACTATAATTCCCATATGTTGATAATGCTACTCATTAAAGCATGATAAGTGTTTGATTTTTTGTATGGTATGGTCAGTTGTGGGGATTGACCATGATTTGTTGTAAGTAATTGCCGTTAATTACCTACAAGACATAAATCATTAACGTATGATAATATATGCATATTATTATAACACCATGTTTTATCACGTGTTTTTATGCATATTCAGGAAGGAAAGAGTTAAGTGGTCGATGGTAAAAAAACGAACAAAAAGCTTCGAAGACTTTCTGTAGCAGTTGTATTAACCCTTCCTGTCTTATTGAATGGAAGTTATGCAACGGCTGCAGATGCAGTGCTATTCAAAAAGGCGCAGTCGTCATCCGTTCTTCATCCAGATTCACAGCTCTTTACTTTGCATCCTGCCTATAGCAGTGATTTAGCAACACTGACAACCGAAGATAAAAAGCGCCTTGGTGATATTGCTAAACAGTTTAAAGACAAAACGATTATTCAAATTACGGTTTCCGGACATACAGATTCTTCGATCATTCGCGCTCGATCACAAGGTCTCTACGCAGACAACTATGTTTTGTCACTGAGTCGGGCTCAAAATGTTGCTGACTATCTGAAATTATTACTCAAACTTGATGATACAAAAGTAGAAGTATCAGGGCGTGGTCCAGATGTGCCGATTGCTTCAAATGCTAATAGAAAAGGTCGTGCGACTAACCGCCGTGTTGAATTAGTAATCCGCTTTGCTGAAGAGGTTAAAGCTGTACCAGTAAAAGAAGTCGTTAAAGAACAACCCAAGGCTGTTGTAAATGGCTTTACATTGGAAAGTGCCGTTAAAAAAGCCTTGGCATCAAATCCGGATGTTCTTATTCAAGTGAATGAACGACTTTCTCGTAATGAAGAAGTAGAAAGAGCGAAGGCCGGCTACTTGCCAACTCTGGATTTGAATGCCGGTATTGGTTCTGAGCGTAGTCGTAACTCATCAACACGCGCACGTGGTGAAAAGTATCGAACCTTAACCCGTCAGGAAGGTTCTATTAGTGCACGACAAATGTTGTTTGATGGGTTTGCAACCAAGAACGAAGTAGAGAGACAAAAGGCTCGCGTTTCCTCAACTGCATATACAGTACAAGGTGTTGCTGAAAATACAGCATTGGATGCAGTTGAAGCCTATTTGAATTTATTGCGCAACGATACGTTATTAAAGTTGGCTCAGGAAAATCTGGATGCGCACCAACGTACCTATGATCAAATTAAAATCCGCAGTGATGCCGGTGTCGGCAGACGTGCTGATTTAGAGCAAATTAGTGGTCGTCTTGCACTGGCAAACTCAAATTTAATTGCTGCACAAAGTAATTATGATGATGGTTTAACAACCTATATTAAAGTTATTGGTGAAGTCCCAGATGGCACGCCAATTAAACCTGAAAAAGTGCAAGAAGGTATTCCTGCCAGTAAAGAAGATGCGATTAAACAAGCAATCGATAAGCACCCAACATTAAAGTCGGCTGTCGCCGATGTTGAAGCAGCAATGGCACAACATCGCGCTTCTCGAAATACATTCTATCCACGCTTTGATTTAGAGTTGTCTCAGAGTTGGAATAATGATCTTGATGGTCAGCTTGGTACAAATAATGACAGCCAAGCGATGATTCGTATGCGTTACAACCTGTTAAACGGTGGTGGTGATGCTGCACGTAAGCGACAGACAGCGCATTTGATTGATGAAGCAAAAGAAGTTAGAAATCGTACTCATCGCCAGGTGAAAGAAACCATGCGTCTTTCATGGAATGCCTATGAAGCAACAGAACGCCAGTTAGTGTATTTAGACCAGCATGTTAAAGCGACTATTCGTACGCGTGATGCATATCAGAAGCAGTTTAATATTGGTCAGCGAACCTTGTTAGATTTGTTGAATGCTGAAAATGAATTATTTCAGGCGAAACAATCTTATATTAGCGCAGAATTTGACAACCTTTTCGCTCGTTACCGTATTCTTAATGCTGAAGGCCAGTTGCTGAAAACGCTGAATATAGCATTACCAGAAGAAGCGCTAATAAAAGAAGAATAATTGGTGCCGAAGAGAGGACTTGAACCTCCACGGGGTTACCCCCACATGCACCTGAAGCATGCGTGTCTACCAATTTCACCACTTCGGCAAGAGCAGCGCACTCTACCGACTGACCCGCATAATGTCAATTTGACCACAGATTTCCCTAACTCTATATAGAGTGTCACAATAGCACCATGAGTGATTCAAAAAACAAGCAGATCGATCCACATTCACAGCGTGAAGCGGAGAAATACCAACGCCCAATCCCAAGCCGCGAGTTTATTCTGTCGGTATTAGGTGATGCGGAAAAACCACTAAATTTCAAGAATTTGACCCATGAATTGGGGCTTGATGAAGATGTTGACCATATTGCACTGCAGCGTCGTCTTAATGCCATGGAGCGAGATGGTCAATTATTGAGAAATCGGCGTGGTGGTTTTTGTCTGCCTGAAAGGCTTGACCTTGTCACAGGTCGCGTAACGGCACACCCAGATGGTTTTGGTTTCCTTATTCCCGATGAAGCAGGTGAGGATGTTTTCCTGACAGCACGTCAAATGCGCAGTATTTTGCACGGCGACAGGGCGATTGTCAGAATTACGGGGGTGGATCGAAGAGGTCGCCGTGAAGGTGCCCTGGTTGAGGTCATTGAGCGTAACAATGAAACCGTTGTTGGGCGTTATCTGGAAGAATCCGGTGTTAGTTTTGTTGTACCTGATAACACACGCCTGCAAGATGTTCACATTCCAACTGATCAGCGCAGTGGTGCGAAATCGGGTCAGATTGTGGTCGCGGCGATAACGCAACAACCGAATCGCCGTTCACAACCTATTGGTAGAGTAAGTGAAGTACTTGGTGATCACATGGCACCCGGTATGGAAATCGATGTCGCTATCCGTTCACATGGCTTACCGCATGAATGGTCAGATGAAGTGCTGCAAGCGGCCGCAAAATTTGGTGACACCATACCTGAAACAGATATTGGCGATCGCGATGATTTGCGTGATGTGCCACTCGTCACCATTGATGGCAAAGATGCCCGTGATTTTGATGATGCCGTTTTTTGTGAACCGCATGGTAAGGGGTGGCGTTTATTAGTGGCGATTGCTGATGTATCAACCTACGTACAAACAGGTGATGCACTCGATAAAGAAGCAGTAGAGCGTGGTAACTCCGTTTACTTCCCACAACGGGTTATTCCGATGCTGCCTGAAAATTTATCGAATGGTTTATGTTCTCTGAATCCGGATGTTGATCGTCTTTGCATGGTTTGTGAAATGTTTTTCAATGCGGCTGGTAAATTAGGTGACTACCGGTTTATGCGTGGTGTCATGCGTTCACATGCGCGTTTTACCTATTCAGAAGTGGCGGCGATCCTGGTTGATAAAGATGCCGGTTTGCGTAAGAAACGAAAAGACCTGGTACCACACCTGGAAAATCTATATGGACTTTACGCGGTACTACGTAAAGCGCGTGACAAACGTGGTTCAATCGATTTTGACACCACTGAAACACGCATTGAATTTGGTGAAGACAGAAAGATTGAACGGATTACACCGGTTATAAGAAACGATGCACATAAATTAATTGAAGAATGCATGATCAATGCGAATATCGCGGCGGCACATTACTTGTTAAAGAATGAAATGCCAACGCCATTCCGTATTCATGATGGGCCACAAGGTGAGCGGTTGAGTGATCTGCGTGATTTCCTGACCGAGCTAGGGCTAACATTAGGGGGGGGAGACGAACCTGAATCTAAACATTACGGACAATTGCTTGAAAAAATTGCAGGTCGCCCTGATTTCCATTTAATTCAAACTGTTCTGCTTCGTTCACTACAGCAAGCGGTGTATTCAACTGACAATATTGGACACTTCGGTTTAGCGCTTGAACACTATGCACACTTTACGTCACCGATTCGCCGTTACCCTGATTTAATGGTGCATCGTGCTATTCGTCATCTTATTGCTGGCGGTAAAGCAGATACCTTTAATTTCAGTAAAGTCGATGTACAGCGTATTTCCGAACACAGTTCAATGACGGGCAGACGTGCAGATGAAGCAACCCGCGATGCGATTTCCTGGCTCAAATGTGAGTACATGGTTGAGAAGGTTGGTGAAGAGTTTGAAGGCACCATCACGGCTGTTACCGGTTTTGGTGTGTTTGTTGAACTGGATGAAGTGTATGTTGAAGGTTTGGTGCATGTCACTGCGCTGGATAATGACTTCTATCATTTTGATCCAATTTCTCACTGTCTGGTTGGTGAGAATACAAGCAGCGTCTATAGAATAGGCGACAGAGTACGTATTCAAGTTGCTAACGTTAATTTGGATGAGCGTAAGATTGACTTTGTAATGGTTGCTTTCTTGTCTGAATCTACGCCCTACACAAAACGCAAAGTTGCGGCTGTGCGTAAGGGTAAAAACAAAGGTAAAAAGAAAACCACGTTAAGACGTAAAGCATCCGCTTCACGTGATGACAAGCCATCAGGGAAAAAGAAACAAAGTAGTAAGAAGAAAACATCAAAGAAGAAGACAGATAAGAAAAAAACAGGCAACAAGAAAAAAACAACGAACAAGCATGCGGCTAAAAACAAGAAAAAGTCTAAAGCAAAGAAAAAGCCAAAGGCTAAGAAATAATGTCAGAGCAACGTGTTTATGGGTTTCATGCGATTGAAGCCATATTGCAACATGAGCCTGAACGAATTTTAGATGTTTGGGTGCTTAACGGTAGAGGTGATAAACGCCTCGATGCCATCTCTGAAATCTTATCGAAACACGGTATCTCGCAACAAAAAGTCAAACGTGAAAAGCTGGACGAGTTAGCAGACAGTAATCGACATCAAGGCATTGTTGCAAATTGCCGAATGGCACCGCCAAGAAATGAAAACTTCCTAAATCAATTATTAGATACTATCGATGTGCCGCCATTCTTATTAATTCTTGATGGCGTCACTGATCCACATAACCTGGGTGCTTGTTTGCGCACGGCGGATGCCGCTGGTGTACATGCTGTTATCGCGCCAAAAGATAATGCCGCAACATTGAATGCAACGGTTCGAAAAGTATCCAGTGGTGCAGCAGAAACAACACCCTTTATTGCAGTCACTAATCTTGCGCGTTGTTTACGAAATTTAAAAGAACGCGGGGTTTGGTTGATCGGTGCGGCAGGGGAAGTGGATACCAGTGTCTATCAACAAGATCTCACTGGATCATTAGCGATTGTCATGGGAGCGGAAGGAAAAGGTCTGCGTCGCTTAACGCGTGAAACCTGCGATCATCTTATTACGATTCCAATGCCAGGTAATGTCGAAAGTTTAAATGTATCCGTCGCAACCGGCGTTTGTCTTTATGAAGCGTTGCGCCAACGTACCGGTTAATAGTGGCTAGGTAGTTTCTCGTTAATGGTGATAACGCCACTTTCAACGGTAATATAACCACCGGTTGTTAAATCTTTAAAAATACGACTCACCATCTCACGTGATGCGCCAACCATACTGGCAATATCTTTTTGAGTGAGTTTTTCGTGAATAATTTTAGTGCCATCTTCTTCAGGTTTAGCAAATTGTAAAAGTGTTCTCGCAACACGGCCATACACATCCATCAATGCCAGGCTTTCAATATTCTTGTTTGCTTCACGGAGTCGTTTAGATAAACCTTTTAGCAAGTTACGCACTAAGCTGGGATTATTATCGAGAACACGGTTGAAGTCAGACTGGTTGATAACACAAAACTGGCATTTCTCCATCGTAACAACACGCGCAGAGCGGGGTTCGTCATCAATCAGAGCTAATTCACCGAAATAATCGTTGGGTTCAAGAATGGAAATCGTAATTTCTTTCCCGTCTTCATCGCTGAGAACGACTTTAACTTTGCCGGATATAATTAAGTATAAGGAATCGGTTTCATCACCTTCATTAATGATGACATTGTTCTTGGGAAAGCTGCGCTTGGCCGTGATAGCAACAATTTCTTCTAATTCAGAACCAGAAAGCCCTGAAAACAACGGAATATTTTGTAGTTGAGATTCATTAATACCAGTGGGCACTGTCGCTCCCCTTTTGAGTAAATATGCAAAGTTAGCCTATCATAGGCGAGTCATGACGGGGCGACAAGTCGTTAAAATGCGCTGAAATGACCGGTTTTTGTTAATAATCGGTTTTTTTCACTAAAACACCGCATTTTAGTGCGTTTTCACGTTGCTATCAGGGCTTTTCATGGGTAGAATTCCGTTCCCTGTCGAGTCGATGGCTTGGCGGGAATACAATTAGTTTAACTCCTTGCCTTTTACATGTTGTTTAAGGCTACAACCCGAGAGGAGACTCGATGAGACACTATGAGATCGTGTTTCTGGTCCACCCTGATCAGAGCGAGCAAGTTCCAGCAATGGTAGAGCGTTACCGCACTACAATTGAATCCAAACAAGGTAAAATCCACCGTCTGGAAGACTGGGGTCGTCGCCAACTTGCCTACCCAATTAACAAAATCCATAAAGCACATTACGTACTGATGAATATCGAGTGCGATCAAGAAGTGCTGGATGAACTTGAATCGTTATTCCGCTTCAACGATGCCGTGATTCGTAACCTTGTTATCAAGTGTAACGAAGCTATCACTGATCAATCTCCACTTGCGAAGTCTAAAGAAGAAAAAGACAGTCGTGAGAGAGAACGCAGTGCAGATCGCGCACCGGCTGCTGAAGCTGCTGCCGAACCCGCTGCTGAAGAAGCACCAGCCGCTGAAGAAGCGCCTGCTGCCGAAGAAGCCACAACTGAAGCACCAGCCGAATAATTTCGGTTAGCGAATTCAAGGAGAATTAAAGATGTCACGTTTTTTCCGTCGTAAAAAATTCTGTCGTTTTACCGCCGATGGCGTAAAACAGATTGATTACAAAGATCTTGCCACATTAAAGAACTACGTTACTGAAAATGGCAAAATTGTGCCTAGCCGTATTACCGGTACCAAGGCTCGTTACCAACGTCAACTGTCTACGGCTATCAAGCGCGCACGTTTTCTTGCGTTGCTTCCGTACACAGACGCACACTAACCCCGGAGGATTTAAGCATGGAAATTATACTGCTTGAGAAAGTACAAAATCTGGGTGACCTTGGTGAAAAGGTAAATGTTAAGGCTGGTTTCGGTCGTAACTTCCTTATCCCTGCAGGTAAAGCTATCCCAGCTACTGAAGCAAACACCGCTGAATTTGAAGCGCGTCGTGCTGAACTGGAAAAAGTAGCCGCTGAAAAGCTCGCTGTTGCACAAGCGCGTGCCGACAAGTTAGCCGAAGTCAGCATTACAATTACGCGTAAAGCATCAGATGAAGGTAAATTATTTGGTTCTGTGAGCAATATCGATGTTGCTGACGCCATTACCGAAGCCGGTGTTGAAGTCACTAAAGCAGACGTACGCATGCCAGATGGCGCTATTCGTACGACAGGCGAGTTTGATATTGCCCTGCATTTCCACACAGATGTGGACGCTAAGCTAACGGTTACGGTAGCTGCTGAATAAGAAACACCGAATATACCTACTCCGGTGCATAACCGGGGTAGGTCATATTTATCCACAAGCTATACACAGACTTGTGCCTTGCTGAAAACCCTCAAACGCGTATGGTATGATTGTGCATAGAAAGAACCCAATATAATAATGATGATAGTCGAGAGTTTTCAGTCGCCTCATGCAAGATTTTGCACAAAATTCAGCTAATTTAGGTGGTGGTGATGCCGCCATGGCTGCCCTAAAAGTACCGCCACATTCCATTGAGGCAGAGCAATCTGTGCTTGGTGGACTCATGCTAGACAACAATAGTTATGATCATGTCACGGAAGTCATTGGTGAGGAAGATTTCTATCGACACGATCATCGTCTGATTTTTCAAGCGATTACAGCACTTGCAAATAAAGAAGCCCCTTATGATGCGGTGACTGTGTCGGAATACCTGAATGATATGGATGAGCTGGAGAATATAGGTGGGCTTATATTTCTCGGTGGCATCGTACAAAACACCCCGAGTGCCGCTAATATTAAAGCCTATGCGAGTATTGTGCGTGAACGCTCAGTATTACGACAATTAATATCAGTGGGTACGAGTATCAGCGATGCCGCCTTTAATACTCAGGGGCAAGATAGTGGCGATATCCTTGATGCGGCAGAGCGCGATGTACTGGCGATTGCCGAGCAACGCTCACGGGGGCGCAAGGGTTTTGAAAATATCAAAGACCTGCTTAACAAAAGCCTTGATCGTATTGATGAGTTATTCCATTCCAAGAATCCGCTTACCGGTGTTTCAACGGGTTTTGATGATTTCGATCAGCAGACCTCAGGTTTACAAAAATCCGATTTAATCATTGTCGCGGGTCGTCCATCGATGGGTAAAACCGCTTTTGCCATGAACCTAGCTGAAAATGCAGCGATTAAAAGTGGCGAACCAGTTGCCATCTTCAGTATGGAAATGCCGAGCGAACAACTCGCGATGCGTATGATGTCATCACTGGGAAGAATTGATCAGAACCGGATTCGTACCGGTAAACTTGAACAGGATGATTGGCCAAGACTCAGTTCTGCAGTCAGTTTACTTTCTGAAGCACCATTATTTATTGACGATACACCGGCATTAACACCCGGTGAACTCCGTGCACGCGCAAGGCGCTTAAAACGTGAGAATGACGATAAGTTAGGCTTAATTATTATTGATTACTTACAGTTAATGCAGGGCAGTGGTAACTCACGACAAGAAAATCGCGCCACCGAAATTTCTGAAATATCCCGTTCATTAAAAGCACTGGCGAAAGAACTGGAAGTTCCCGTGATTGCTTTATCACAGCTTAACCGTGGTCTTGAGCAACGCCCCAATAAACGCCCCATCATGTCAGACTTACGTGAGTCAGGTGCGATTGAGCAAGATGCAGATGTGATTGCCTTCATTTACCGTGATGAAGTGTATAACGAAGACAGTCCGGATAAAGGCGTTGCCGAAATTATTATTGGTAAGCAACGTAATGGCCCCATTGGTACTGTGCGTTTAACCTTCCGTGGACAATTCACCCGTTTCGAAAATTTCATGCCAGATAGCTATGGCGGTAATTTCGAGGGTGCTGAATGAGTCGTCCGCTACGAGCGGAAATCAAAATAAGTGCCTTGCAACATAACTTGCAACAGGCACGACAGGCCGCACCTGATTCCAACGTGATTGCAGTGATCAAAGCCAATGCCTATGGGCATGGTATGTCTCTGGTCGCACACGCCTTAAATAACGCCGATGCTTTTGCCGTTGCCAGTATTGAAGAAGCCATTAACTTACGCGAGTCGGGCATACATCAACCCATTATTTTGTTGGAAGGTTTTTTTGATGCGGATGACTTGTTATTACTACAAGCCTACTCATTAGAACCCGTTATCCATAGTTCGCAGCAAATAGAGATGCTCGAGCAAGCCTCTTTCACGTATGCCTTTGATGTGTGGTTAAAAATAGACACCGGTATGCACCGGCTCGGTTTCGCGCCTGAGCAAACCAAACAAGTCTATGCGCGATTAAAAGAATGCGATGCAGTAGAAACGATTCACGTAATGACCCATTTTTCATCAGCGGATGATCAGGAAAGTTTAAGCACGCCTTACCAAATCTCGTTATTTAAAAGAACACTTGAAGAAGCCGGCATTACCTCGACAACCAGTCTTGCTAACTCTGCGGGTATTCTAGGCTTCCCTGATAGTCATGCAGACTGGGTACGCCCCGGTATTATGCTTTATGGCGCATGTCCATTTGTTGATACCGATATTGAATCATTATCACTGCAACCAGCAATGAATTTAGTTAGTGAATTAATTTCAGTACGAGACGTTATGCGTGGGGAATCGGTCGGGTATGGTGGTGAGTGGACCTGCCCGGAAACAATGTCAGTGGGCGTAGTCGCCTGTGGTTATGGCGATGGTTATCCTCGTCATGCACCAGAAGGGACACCGGTACTGGTTAATGGTCAGCGCGTGCCCTTAATTGGACGTGTTTCCATGGATATGATCACGGTTGATTTACGTGGTTGTGATGCAACGGTAGGCGATACAGTACAACTATGGGGTGATCAATTGCCAGCAGATGAAATTGCGCATCATGCAGGCACCATTGCCTATGAGTTGTTCTGTAATATTGCGCCGCGTGTCCCGCGCATTGAAATAAAATAGGAACGTTTTAAACCATGGCAAAGGCAAAACAAGTTTATACCTGCAGCGCATGTGGCGCACAATCAGGAAAATGGAACGGGCAGTGCGGTGACTGTGGTGCCTGGAATACACTCGAAGAAACGATTATCAGTATTAGCAGTAAAAGCAATCCACGCAGTGCACGCTTTCAGGGCTATGCGGGTGAGCCTTCGGTTCAATCCTTAACCGAGGTTAGCCCGGAAGAAACAACCCGATTTTCGATTGGTATTTCAGAACTGGATAGAGTGCTAGGTGGCGGGGTAGTCCCCGGTTCGGTTATTCTGATTGGTGGCGATCCGGGCATTGGTAAATCAACCATATTACAACAAGCACTCGCGCAGTTAGGTAAAACACTCAAGCCTTTGTACATCACGGGCGAAGAATCCTTGCAGCAAGTGAGTATGCGCGCACACCGACTTGGTCTGGAAGAAACCGAAATTCGACTCTTGAGCGAAACTTGTGTTGAAAAAATTATTGAAACCGCGCAAAAAGAAAAACCACAAGTCATGGTGGTGGATTCAATTCAAACGATTTTTACCGACATGCTGCAATCGGCACCTGGTTCCGTAGCACAAGTGCGCGAGAGTGCGGCACAACTGGTGCGTTTCGCAAAACAAACGGGCACGGTTTTATTTTTAGTGGGTCACGTAACAAAAGAAGGCGCACTGGCAGGGCCACGTGTACTCGAACACATGGTTGATACCGTCCTGTATTTTGAAGGCGATAGTTCAAGTCCTTATCGTGTTATACGCGCCGTTAAAAATCGCTTTGGTGCGGTTAATGAACTCGGTGTGTTTGCGATGACCGAGAAGGGGCTTCGAGAAGTGAATAATCCTTCTGCAATCTTTTTATCGCGTCATGAAGAAGATGTGCCCGGCAGTGTCGTCATGGTCACGCGCGAAGGCAGTCGCCCCATGTTAGTAGAAGTGCAGGCATTGGTCGCCGAAAGTCATATGGCGAACCCGCGCCGCGTTGCCCTGGGTGTGGACGGGCAACGATTGTCTATGTTACTTGCCTTACTCGATCGTCATGGTGGCATTGCCATGTATGACTATGATGTGTTCGTTAATATTGTTGGTGGTATGCGTATTAGCGAAACCGGCGCTGATCTCAGTGTTATTCTTTCTGTCTTGTCGAGCTTTAGAGACAAACCCTTACCTAAAGACTGGATCGTTTTTGGTGAAGTCGGTTTGGCAGGTGAAATTCGCCCGGTGCAAAATGGTCAGGAACGATTACGTGAAGCAGCGAAACATGGTTTTGTTCGTGCAATCATTCCTAAAGCCAATGCCCCTAAACAGGCGATTGAAGGTATTGAAGTACAAGCCGTCAGTCGCCTGTCAGACGTACTGGATTGTATTTAAGTATTAGCGGCGTCCGCCTGTTAATAAACTAAATTATATTTATAAGTGGTGAAAAATAATGTTTAAGCCATACCGAACATTGCTTGTTACAGGTGTTTTAGCCTTTTTATTAACGTCTTGTGCCGCACCTGTTTTATTACCAACAATAAAAGCACCAACACAAAGCACCGAGATATTAAATAAACCGCCATACCCCTTTAAAAGTAACGTTAAGCATGTCGATTTAATTAATGACAAAGTGCTTATGCCTGCGGCTGGAGAGCGAAACAGTTTTGGTTTAACGGTGACACCGGCATTAGCACAAGCTTATGAAGCATATCTTGTTGGGAATGGAAACGATGCCTTAATGTATCTCGATAAGGTTAAAAGTAAATCGCTATTAATGCAGTGGCATGTATCTTTCTTTCGTGCGCAAACGTACATTATGATGGGTCTGGCAGCTGACGCGGAAACCGAGTTATTGCAGACCATGCAGCTGGAGCAACAATACTTTGGGAATAAACTGAACAGTATTGCACTGCGTGGTGAGGCACGTATTTGGTTGGGTGATTACACGGCGGCGAGAAAAGATTTTAGTCAGGTTATTCATTCCATTGGTAATTGGAGACTGCCAACAAGTTATTCTGGACCACCTACGAATTTGGCAGCACTGGTTGGCATAACAACGGCACAGCTTCGTGGTTATGTTGGCATGGCGGGTATTGCTATTCTCGAAGGAAAACATCAAGAAGCAAAAGCCTGGGCACAACAGGCAGAAGATCGACTCAGCGATACCCACTATGTTGCTTTCCATCCATTATATGGTTCAAGTGTACCGACGCATCTGGATAGTTTTTATGGTCGTGCTTTGAATATGGGGTTTTTAGCGACCGCCGAACTGGCATTGGGTGACAGTGGTTCTTCTCAAGAACATTTCAAACAAGCCAGAGGCTATTTTAAGGCGATTGGTTACAAGCATGGGCTTGCTGTTCTTGCTTCTCTGGAAGCCTATGGCTGGTTAGAGAATGGCAATATTGATAAAGCTATTGTGGCGGCCGATAAGGCGTTACCGATAGTGCTTGAGTTGGGGGCGAATGATTTACTCTGGCGGCTTGGTTCTTTCCGTGGCAAGGCATTATTTTTAACTGGGCGTTATGCTGAAGCAGAAGATGGATTTCGTCGTGCAGAGGCAGCGGTGGATTCCGTGACTGGCTCACTATCATCGGATCGTGCCAAACGCCGCTTTGGTATAGGTAAAGACGAAATAACCTATTATTTATCAAAGTTAGACAGACGCAATCACACGTTAGATATTTTATTTGAAGATATGGAACGAGGCAGGGCGCGTTCCTTTGTGGATCTGCTCGCAGAAAGAAAGTTGCCGAATAACCGTTCTGCGAAATTAATTAAACGTATCTGGAAAACCGACAAGCAAATACGATCAGCCAATGCTACCTTGATGGCGATTACCCCAACCAAACGTCAACAAGGGATTATTGAGCAATTATATCAACAAAGAAATAACCTAATAGAAAAAATACAACGTAGCGATCCGGAACTGGCTGAAGTCTTTGCTGTTAAAACAACCTCGTTAGCAGATGTACAAAAAAACCTGGCGAAAGGCGAGTTACTTGTGTATAGCCTACCGTTCAGAGATAAAGACAAGCTGGCATTTTTGATTATCTCAAAAGATAAGGTACATGTTCAGGAAACAGCGGCAACAAAGACATCACTTAAGGAAGATTTTTCATTGTTTCTTGATGCGGTGCAAAGGAATCGAACTAAACGCTTGGAACGCATTGCATCGGCAATCAAGGATTCATTAGGTGTAAATAAATGGGCGGGCAGTCACAAGATTTATTTTGTGGCAAGCGGCATCAGTCATTTTATTCCCTGGGGCGCGTTTGATACGCAATACCCAGTGATCGTATTGCCAAATGGGCAATGGCTAAACCGTGAAGAAGTAAAGCATCCGGAAAGCTTACAAGCGACTGTTGTTGGCGACCCTGACTATGCCGGTGAACTTCCGCAATTAAAAGGGGCACTGGCTGAAGCCAAGGTTGTTGCCAGTCTGTATGGAACAAAGCTGTTATCCGGTAAGC
>JALTKS010000056.1 GCA_027006175.1 Gammaproteobacteria bacterium | reverse complement strand
GACCGGCTATCTCAAAAAATCCTTACTTGTCGTTCAAGTTTAAGGGTGGCGCCAAGGGTGACAGCATTAAAATCAGCTGGGTCGATAACAAGGGTGAGTCTGCTTCCAAGGAAGCGAAAATTCGCTAACCTTAGGCAATACTCGGAGGAGATAAAAACAATGATGAAAAAAATCATTATCGCAATGACGGCTATCGGACTTATCGCCGGTGCACAAATGACTGCTCAAGCAAGTCCTTCATCGGACTTGAAGAAGTTCCGCAGTTACTGGAAAAACAAGCTACCAGCAGGTAAGACACTTGATGACTACGCTGATGGTATCTACATCTACGATCAGGATATGTACGACTCTTGGCAAGCAATTGAAGAGTTCCCTCCATACGAACTCGATATCACTGCTGGCGAAAAAGAATACAACAAGCCTTTCAAAAACGGCAAAACTTACGCTAGCTGTTTCAAGAATGGTGGTATTGGTATCGCTCAAAACTACCCTTACTGGGACAAGAAAGCACAAAAAGTAAAAACTTTTGAAGCTGAATTGAATGAATGTCGTAAGAAAAATGGCGAAAAACCACTGAAGTGGAAAAAAGGTAAGCTGGCTCAACTGTCTGCATACTTAAAGAACACTTCACGCGGTAAAGCAATCAATGTTGTTGTTCCTAACGACAAAGGTGCTATCGCAGCTTACGAAGATGGCAAGCAATTTTACTTTGCTCGCCGAGGTCAGTTGAACTTCTCTTGTGCCCATTGTCACTTTGATGCTGCAGGTAAGTACATTCGTGCCAACATCTTAAGTGCGGGTTTTGGGCAAGCGACTAACTTCCCTGTATACCGCTCTAAATGGGGTGGTCTTGGTACTATGCACCGTCGTTACGGTGGTTGTAACAAGCAGGTTCGTGCTAAACCATTTAAGGCACAAGGTAAGGAATACACAAATCTTGAGTACTTCCATACCTACATGTCAAATGGTCTAAAGCTAAACGCGCCTAGTAACCGCCAGTAGGCTTCCATCCATTTGGATATAAAAAGCCCGGCTACTTAGCCGGGCTTTTTTCTTGCTGAACTCTGCAAATGTTCTACCCTTTTCAAACATCAGAAACCATTGCACTATGCACCCTTAAATACACTGTAAATAGCAACCAACAAATAAAAAACACTTAATTTCAGAAAAAAATAATTTCACCAAAACACCAATAAATCCCCACCTACCAACAACTTAAAGCTCAAATAGCTAAGCGTAGAAATTTTATAACGATTTTTACCTTCCATCCCCTCTTTAGCATTGAGTAAACTCATATAAATAAGCTAGTATTAGACGCAATAACGTTTGTGGGTTCGTCATTCACAAACAAAATAACAAGCTGCTAACTATAAATAAGCAGTCTAAAAGCAACTTGAGTATTATCCGATGGAGGATTAACACCAAATGAATATTTCTCGCCGAGAATTCCTGCAAATGATGGCAGCTGCCAGCGCAGCGGGCATGAGTTTAACTGGTTGTGAGCCAGGAACAGACAAACAAAAACTACCTACTGGCCCTAAAGCATCAGCACAGCCTAGTAATATTTATGAAATGCCTAAATTTGGTAATGTTTCATTTCTTCATTACACCGATTGTCACGCACAGCTAGAGCCTGTTTACTTCCGTGAGCCAAATATCAATATCGGTGTTGCAAGTATGTACGGTAACCCTCCTCACCTGGTTGGTGCTGAATTACTTAAACACTACGACATCAAACCAGGCACTGAGTTAGCACATGCGTATAGTTATATCGATTTCGCAGAAGCCGCTCAAAAATTTGGTAAGGTTGGTGGTTTCGCCCACATGGCAACGCTGGTTAAAAACATGCGTTCACAACGCCCTGGTGCCCTCCTGCTTGATGGTGGCGACACATGGCAAGGCTCGTGGACATCGCTGCGTACTAATGCACAGGACATGGTTGATGCACAAAAATTACTCGGTGTAGACGTCATGACTGGCCACTGGGAATTCACCTTTGGTGCTGACCGAGTAAAAGAAATTATCGACAATGACTTTGCTGGTAGCATCGACTTTGTTGGACAAAATGTTGTTGATAACGAGTTCGAAGAAGCAGTTTTCAACCCTTATGTTATGAAAGAACAAAATGGTATACCCGTCGCCGTTATCGGTCAGTGTTTCCCATACACACCTATCGCCAACCCTCGCTTCATGGTACCTGACTGGAGTTTCGGTATTCGTGACGACAGAATGCAGGAAATTGTTGATCAGGCTCGTGATGAGGGCGCGCAAGTGGTTGTAGTGGTTTCTCATAACGGTATGGACGTAGATCTTAAAATGGCAAGCCGTGTTACGGGTATCGATGCCATCATGGGTGGTCATACGCATGACGGTGTTCCACAACCGGTTGAAGTCAGTAATCCAGGTGGCAAAACTCTGGTTATTAACTCTGGTTCAAACACCAAATTCCTGTCTGTTCTCGACTTTGATGTCAAAAATGGCAAGGTCGCTGACTACAAATACAAACTGCTGCCTGTCTTCGCTAACATGCTCGAACCTGATCCTGTCATGCAAGCCTACATCGACAAAGTACGTGCACCATTCCTTGATGAACTGAACGAAGAACTCGCTGTATCAGAAGACGTGCTTTATCGTCGCGGTAACTTCAACGGTACCTTCGATCAACTTATCTGTGATGCGATGATTCAGGAAACTGATTCAGAAATCGCCTTCTCACCTGGTTTCCGCTGGGGTGTGAGTGTACTACCAGGTCAGCCAATTACGTTTGAACAAGTCGCAACACAAACGGCCATGACCTACCCACAAGTGACTATTAATGACTTGTCGGGTGAAACGCTCAAGAACATTCTTGAAGACGTGGCTGATAACATCTTCAACGAAGATCCTTACTACCAACAAGGTGGTGACATGGTTCGCGTTGGTGGCCTTCAGTACGCGATTGACCCACTTGAAAAGATTGGCAACCGTATCACTGATATGGAGCTTAACGGTAAGGCTATTGAAGCCGGCAAGAAATACAAAGTGGCTGGTTGGGCAAGTGTTCAGAAACAAGCCAACGACAGACCTGTTTGGGGTGTTGTTGCTAACTACCTACGTGACAAAAAGACCATCGGTAAAATCAAACTTAATACGCCGAAGATCAAAAACGTTACTGGTAACCCAGGCTACGTGTCAGACGCTGACGCTTAAATCGTTTCAGCTTAGTGGTATTAAAAGCCCCGCTTATGCGGGGCTTTTTTATTGCTGACTACATTTGTTCTGTGGCTTGGTACTTCACCATTCATAGAATCCCTTCGAGCTTCTTTGAGCCAGAACTCATCTCCGATTCTATTCGTGAAGACTAGTGTTTACGTGCTATCTGCTTTATTTCTGTGGGTTGGTGTTTCACCACTCATAGAATCCCTTCGGGCTTCATTATGAGTTGCCTTGATGAGATTGGAAATCGAATAAGGTACTCAAAATGAAGCCTGATAAGGCTTCTTTGAGCCAGTACCCATCTCCGATTCTATTCGTGAAGACTAGTGTTTACGTGCTATCTGCTTTATTTCTGTGGGTTGGTGTTTCACCACTCATAGAATCCCTTCGGGCTTCATTATGAGTACCCTACCCATCTCCGAAGGGTCAGGGCAATAAAAAAAGCACCTGCATGAAAATACAGGTGCTTCTTAAGATGGTGGGCCGTGGGCGATTTGAACGCCCGACCATCGGATTAAAAGTCCGGTGCTCTACCAGCTGAGCTAACGGCCCAAAAACGAAGTCGGCATGATACCGGAGTCAGGCGGAATAACAAGCCCGAAACCGGTATTTATGCTTATAAATTTTCGAGTTTGCGCATAGCCGGTGGCAGCATCTTCATATCGACCAGACTTGAAAGGAATGCTTTCATAAATGTGGCTTCTTCCTCGTAACACATTTTGTAGTACTGAATCTTCATGGTGATAGCGCTACCAAAGATAATGCCGGCTAGCGCGATGAAAGACCCCAACGCCAAGGTTGATACACCCGTGATACCTTGCCCGATAGTACAACCTAGTGCCAGAACGCCACCAAAGCCCATCAGAATCGCGCCAAATACATGGTTAAGGAAATCCCTAAAATCAACAAACCACTCAATACGGAAGCTACGGCTGATAATAGACCAAACAAATGAGCCTGAGATAACACCCAGCAACGCCATAATGCCAAAGGTCAGGAATGAATATTGAAAACCACCGGCTGCATAGCCAATTGTTTGTCCCATTGGATTAATGAAGGTAAAAGACTGCGTGCTCCACGCAGCTGCTGTCGCTGGACGACCTTCAGGATCATCCATAATGAAATCCCAGCCTTCAACAACTGCTCGTAGACTGCTGTTCTCGCCGTCAATGCTGACACCCATTTTCGCGGTAACGTACCATGCGGCAAGTACCGCGGCACCAACAACAAACCCACCCAAAACATTATCGAAACTAGTACGGAAATTGGCCGATTTGAGTGTGTAGAAAAGCAGGAAAAGACCTAAACCACCACCAATATACATACGCATATCATGCGCACCTTCAGGTCCACCAATTAATGATCCTAAATCTTGTGGTCCAGAAAGAGAAATCGCCAAATCACGTAATGGTAAACCATTGATAAATAAGACAGACATCAACGTTTTATCTGAACCGGGGAATGGGTTGGTCATAAAATAGGCAATCACACCAATAATTGCCAAAACGAAGATTGATTTGATGTTGCCGCCACCGATACGGATGAGGGTTTTATTACCGCAACCACTACCGAAGGTCATGCCGATACCAAACAGGATGCCGCCAAGAAGGTTTTCAGCCCAAACTAAGCTACTACCACGATAAGGAGGGAAACTGCCATCAACGGTCGCTATGCCGGTTGCTTCTAAAAAAGTGACACCGAGCATCGCAACGGCAATCGCAAAGAACCATGCACGCATACGACCATTGTCACCAATATTAACAACATCAGAAACCGCACCCATCGTACAAAAGTTAGTTTTGGTGACGACTGCACCCATAATTAGCGCAATCGCGAACGTTGCCCATAAAAATGCCGACTGTGCCGACGCAAAATCTTCAAATAACATATCCTGCTCCCCATATAAAAAGTCCGCTATGCTGCGGAATTGGCTGGCATTGTAGCGCGTAGCCTGCAAATTGTCACTAAAATGGGGGTTTTATAATAAAAAACAGTTAGTTACTTGTAAATCGTGGGATCCTGAACATTGCAAGATGCAAACCCTTCGGCACGAAGACGACATGAATCACACACACCACAAGCACGCCCCTTAATATCCGCCTCATAACAGGAGACCGTTTGTGAATAATCGACACCCAGCTCGGTTCCACGAAGAATAATATCTGCCTTGGATAATTCAATCAGTGGGGCGTGAATATGCCAATCTGAACCCTCTACACCAACTTTTGTGGCAAGGTTTGCCAGCTTTTCAAACTGGGCTATAAATTCTGGACGACAATCAGGATAGCCGGAATAATCCACCGCATTCACGCCAATAAAAATATCCTGTGCACCGAGCACCTCTGCCCAGCCAAGTGCGAGTGATAAAAATACGGTGTTTCGAGCGGGGACATAGGTGACAGGAATCACATTTGACTCAACACCGTCTTTGGGAACATCGATAGCCTCTTCTGTCAGTGCTGAACCACCAATATCACCCAGCCCTAAATGAATGGTTTTATGCTCGACAACACCCATTGAGTCAGCAACGCGCCCAGCAGCTTCAAGTTCTGAGACATGGCGCTGACCATAATCAAAACTCAGCGCGAAACACTGATAGCCCTGATCCTTTGCAATCGCCAGGGTGGTGGCTGAATCAAGCCCTCCCGAAACAAGAACAACTGCGCGTGGTTTTGTTAGCACCCCGGTTTATCTCCCCACAATATTTTATGTAATTGAACCTGCATACGCACATTCAAATGCTCTTCCAGCACCCAATCTGCCAATTGTGTTGGTTCTAATTCTGAAAAGACCGGTGAAAACAGGACTTCGCAACGTGATGGTAAATTATATTTCTGTAATTGTTCACATGCCCAATCAAAATCATGGCGATCACTGATCACAAACTTAACTTGATCGTGCTGCGTTAATAAGTCGATATTACTGTAAAGGTTCTTTTCCATTTCGCCGGATGAAGGGGTTTTGAGATCCATCACTTTACTGACGCGTTCATCCACATTAGCAACATCAATCGAACCACTGGTTTCTAATGAAACCTGATAACCCGCATCACAAAGTTGCGTTAGTAATTCAGGGCAAGATTTTTGTGCCAGCGGTTCGCCACCGGTAACGCAAATAGTTTGGCAATTAAGAGCAGCAATTTGACTCATAATTTCGGGTAACTCAAACCATTGCCCGCCCTGAAAGGCATACTCTGTATCACAGTACCCGCAACGTAAAGGACAACCGGTTAAACGTACAAACACGGTTGGTAAACCAACCGTACGAGACTCCCCTTGCAGAGAATAAAATATTTCAGTAATACGAAGACGACTCATAAAAAACCAAATTTAATGGCCTTCAGCGGTTATTCTTTTACGGCGTTTTTCCGCCAAACTGGCCGCCGTACTGTGAGGGAAACGGGTATTCACCTCCGTCAGTAATTCACGCGCTTTGGTATAGTCTTTTAACTCATAATAACAATACGCTTGCTTCAATAATGCATCGGCAATTTTAGTACTATCTGGATAGTTCTTTATCACTTTATCAAATTCAACAATGGCTTGCTTAAACGCACGGGTGACATAACTAATTTCACCTAACCAATACTGTGCATTGTCGGCATAACTACTATCAGGGTATTTCTTTAAGAAATCTTTAAAGCGACTGGTTGCTGGCGCATAGCGTCCTTCTTTAAGCAATTTAAATGCGGCACGGTAAGCACCTTCTGCTGCGGCAGGATCACTTGCTACAGGAGCCACCGTTTTAGATTTTGTCGGTGTTGCGGCTTTAGGCGTTGTCGGCGTGACAACCTCCGATGGCTTAGCCACCGCACCCGATTCAAGCTGTCGCAAGCGACGATCAATATCGAGATAAAGATCGCGCTGACGTTGTTTCAGTCCTTGAATTGTATTGGCTTGAACTTCCACTTCACCACGAAGTTGTTGCACTTCCTGTTGCAAGGTTTCCAGACGCAGGTACATATCAACCAGCCCCTGCCCCTCAACCAGTTTTTCCAGGCGTTGTACGCGCTGTTCTAATGGCGCATCCGCCGCCTGTAATGGTGCTGCAAAAAACACACTCACTAACAAAAGTGGTGCAAGATGGTTTAGTGTTCGTTTCATCATTATTTAATTTCTACCGAGTTTTATAAGTAATTTCCACACGTCGATTTTGTTGCCAGGCATCTTCATCATGACCAATCGCCGCAGGGCTTTCTTCACCATAACTGACTGTTTGCAACTGTGAAGCAACCGCCCCCTGGAATAATAACAGCTGACGCACTGCTTTGGCACGTCGCTCACCCAGAGCAATATTGTACTCACGGCTACCGCGTTCATCCGTATGCCCTTCCAGAACCACTGAAGCCGAACTATGCTGGCTCAAGTATTCTGCATGCGCCTGAATTGCAGCACGATCTTCATTACGAATACTGGCACTGTCAAATTCAAAATAAATAACCCGTGAAGATAAAATACTCTGTGGGTTATCAAGTGGGTGGCCTTGAAATGCCGTGCCAGCTTGTGCGCCACTCGGGGTTGCCCCATCCGTATCGCCACCGGCAATTTGGCCACCATCTGCCTGTGTGCCGCGATCTTCAACCACCACATCGTCGCCTTCCTGGCCACCTAAGGTTTCACAACCTGTCAGCAAAACGCTTGGTAATAATATCGCTGCCAATAATAATTTGTGATTCATCTTTCGCTCCTTCATAAAATGTTATTAATCATTTGGACAAAGGTGACCATGCCGGTTCCCTTACATCGCCCTGTTGAACTTCTATACGTTGATGAACACGACCATCAACCGACACCGCGGCAAGAACGCCACGGTTATTTCTGTTCGTAGCATAAATAATCATGCTGCCATTAGGCGCAAAGCTGGGCGATTCATCAAGACGTGAATCGGTTAACACCTGAAGTGTCTTGTTCGCCAGATCCAGCACGCCGATTTGAAAACGACCACGATTGCCATGCACCATTGCTAACAACTTACCATCGGGCGAGAAAACCGCACGTGCATTATAGTCACCTTCAAAGGTCAGGCGTTGCGGTCTTGAGGCGGGTTTATTGCGCGATAATCGCACTGTGTAGAGTTGTGCTTTACCACCTCGATCAGACGTAAACACTAATTGATTACCATCCGGTGACCAGGTTGCCTCCGTATCAATAGCAGGGTGTTTCGTTATTTGCGTTAACTGTCTGGTTCTTAATTCATATAAATAGATTTCAGGGTTACCGCTCTTTGATAAAGTCATCGCCAAATACTTGCCATCCGGTGACCAGACTGGTGCACCATTGAGACCCGAGAAATCAGTGATACGTTGACGTTGTCCATTGGCACTAAATACTTGCTGCACAAAAATCTGTGGTCGACCTGCCTCAAAACTAACATATGCCAGTTGTTGTCCATCAGGCGACCATGATGGTGACATCAATGGTTTAGATGACGTTAAAATAGTTTGTTCATTAAAACCATCTGAGTCGGCAATATTTAAACGAAATTGACGTTTTTTATTAAAATCAGTGAGCGCGGTAACATAGGCAATGCTGGTATCAAACGCGCCGCGTTGACCCGTGAGTTTTTCATAAACAATATCGCTGATACGATGTGCCATTCTGCGCGTATCACTGGCAACAAAGGGATAGCTGATACCGGTTAGCTGCTCACCCTTAAAAACATCAAATAATTGAAACTGCACTTCATAGTTAATAGGTCCCGTTTGGCGAACGCGACCAACCAATAAATAGTCCATATTCACCAAACGCCAATCGCCAAATCTAACCGTACCACCGTCATGCGGGCTACCAATGGTTTTTATATCTTTAGATGGCATCGGTGTAAAACGACCACTACGCGCCAAATCATTATTAACAATTGAAACCAGGTCGTAAGGTAACGGTGTTTTTAATTTGTCCGTTGCAAACGGTACAACAGCAATGGGCTGTGCGCCGTCAACGCCTTTGGTAATTTGAATTGTCAGTACTGCACTGGCAGGGGTCGTAAACGACAACAGTAAAACCAACATTAAACCAATTGATGTCCACTGTTTTTTGTTTCCTGATTTCATATTTCTACTCTGATTTAAACTCAAATTTAAAATTAAACAATTTAGCAGCAATGGCCGAATCCTGCGGTAACGGTAATGGTGATGCCTTGCGTACGGCACGTTCTGCGCTACGGTCAAAGACCAGATTACCACTGGTTCTCACCACGTTCACATCGATTACTTCACCACCGGGTATCAACCTGACCTCAACAATAGTAATCAGTGACTTCAACTCACCGGGCGGTTTAAGCCAATTTCGCTCAATTTTTTGGCGAATCAACACCTGGTATTTATCAATCTCACGCTGAGCTATCTTATCTGCCTGTGCCTGTTCTTCAGCAGCTAATTGCTGCGCCAATTCTTTTTGTCGCTGTTTCTTCTCGGCTTCACGTTTTTTCTTTGCCAGTGCCTGTTTCTTTTTAATCGCATCTTGCTGCTTTTTCTGTTTAGCTAAACGCGCTTTCTCGGCTTGGCGTTTTTTCTCGACTGCCTTACGCTTTTTCTCTGCCGTTTTACGCTTCTTTTCTTCAGCCGCTTGTTTTTTCTTTAAGGCAGCTTGCTGTTTTTTCAATTTCGCTAAATTCGCCTGTTCTGCTTTACGTTTCTTCTCTTCAGCAATGCGGTTTTTCTTTAATCTGGCTAAACGTTTCTCTTCTTCGGCACGTTTTTTCTTAAGCTTTTTTTCTTCACGCTTGAGTTTTGCCAGCCGATCTTTTTCCTTTTTTCGTTTTCTCTCATCCGCGCGCTTTAATTTATCCAACTCGGTTTGGACTTTACTGGCATCCACTGCCACTGCTTTGACAATATTAGCCGTTTTAACTTTTAATTGTGGTTTAGGCGCCCAATCAAAACTCGCAACCAATAAAAACAGCAGTAGTCCATGAACAACAAGCGAAAACAGTATCGCGCCAATATTATTTCTTATTATTGATGCCATTCTCTTCTCAGTGCGGCTGCTCGGTTAACAGACCAACACTCGGTGCGCCGGCTTTTTGTATTAACGACATAGCCACAACCACTTTACCGTAACTCACTTGCGCATCACCACGCACCAATACCGGTGTACCCGGCTTATATTGCATTACCGCAGCGACTCGCTGTACTAACAAATCGTGATCAATCGGTTTATCTTGCTCATCACCGATACTGACATAGTAATTACCATCAACATCCACCGTGACGATCAACGGTTCCTTGTTTAAATCAGGAACCGGTTGAGAGGAAGCCTGTGGTAATTCCACAGCGACACCTTGCGTTAGCAGTGGCGTTGTCACCATGAAGATCACCAGCAATACCAACATCACATCGATGTACGGCACGACGTTGATTTCGCTCATGGGCTTCTTACGTTTTCGTTTAACTCGCATCATAACTTTATAAACGTCTTCAATTCAGTATTGGGGTTAATCGCTTACCTGCCGCTGTAAAATAGTCGAAAATTCTTCCGCAAAGGCTTCATAGCGACCTTCAAGCCGCTCCACGTCATTCGAGAAACGGTTGTAGGCAATCACTGCGGGGATGGCGGCGAACAAACCCATCGCTGTTGCAACAAGAGCTTCGGCAATACCGGGCGCGACACTGGCCAAGGTAGCTTGCTGCGCATTCCCTAATGAACGAAACGAATTCATAATACCCCACACTGTGCCAAATAAACCGACATAGGGGCTGGTTGAACCGACCGTGGCAAGAAAAGGTAGATTGGCATCCAGTACATCTATCTCACGCGCCAATGCCACGCGCATTGTCCGCTGCGCGCCTTCTAAAACAAACTGCGGGTCAATCTTGTTTTGTTTACGAAGCCGTACATACTCACGAAAGCCTGCTTCAAAAATGGATGCCATGCCGGTGGCGTTGTGCTTACCCATGCCTATCTGTTCATACAGATCGCTGAGCTTATTGCCCGACCAGAACCGCGACTCAAAGTCATCGGCGGCTTTACGTGCTCTTTTAATATCAAGATATTTCCGCGCAATCATTGCCCAGGAAATAATGGAGACCAGTAACAGCAATAACATGACCAACTGCACTACGGGGCTTGCCCCGACGACCATGTGGTAAAGACTTAAATCAGCTTCCAATGTATCAACCCCATTTTGGTTTTATTTTATCGCCTGCAATATTGCTGGCGGTATTGCGCGTGGTTTCCATTTTTCTGCATCCAGACTAACAACTTGTATCTCGGCTTCACACAATGACTTTGATTCAGCTACTCGGTGAATCACCTGTTTAAAGATCATGTTTGTCCGTGCTAATTTCTGAATCGTTGAAACCACTTCCAGTTCGTCATTAAACCGTGCTGGCTGGTGTAATTGCAGTGATACATTCCTCACGACAAACACAACGCCCTCTTGTTCACGTAGTTTATCTTGTTCAAAACCCAGTGAACGAACAAACTCTGTTCGAGCCCGCTCCATAAATTTTAAATAATTGGCGTAATACACCACACCAGCTGCATCCGTATCTTCGTAGTAAACGCGTATCGGCCACAGGAAATCAGTCACACTTTCGAACCTTCTATTCTACCGACAATTGTAGGCTGGAATAATTCCACCTTATTCCTCTTCATCCGGTTCAGACTGATTATTGCTTGTCATTGCGATGCCAAAATGCGTATAAGCGCTTTTAGTCGCCACACGTCCACGAGGGGTTCGCATCACAAAGCCTTCCATAATCAAATAAGGCTCAATCACATCCTCAATCGTGCCGCGTTCTTCGCCAATTGCCGCGGCAAGGTTATCGACACCCACAGGGCCACCATCAAAGCTGTTGATAATAGCAAGCAAAAGTTTCCGATCCATGACATCAAAGCCATTGCTGTCCACGCTGAGCATGTCCATGGCTTTATCGGCGGTGTCTGCACTCACGACACCGGCACTTTTCACATCTGCATAGTCTCGTACACGGCGTAAGAGACGATTCGCAATACGCGGTGTACCTCGAGAACGACGGGCAACTTCATGTGCAGCATCAGTGCCTAAATCAACATTCAGAATATCTGAGCTACGTTGCACAATATGAGTTAGATCATCGTTAGAATAAAACTCAAGGCGTTGCACGATGCCAAAACGATCCCGCAAGGGTGAAGTTAATGACCCTGCCCGGGTGGTTGCACCGACCAGGGTGAACGGCGGGAGATCCAATTTAATTGAGCGTGCCGCAGGACCTTCACCGATCATAATATCAATTTGGCGATCTTCCATTGCCGGATAAAGCACTTCTTCTACCACTGGACTGAGGCGATGAATTTCATCAATGAACAGAACATCGTTAGGTTCAAGGTTGGTTAGAATAGCGACTAAATCACCTTGGCGTTCCAAAACCGGGCCGGAGGTTTGGCGCATGTTTACACCCATTTCATTGGCGATAATATGTGCCAGGGTGGTTTTGCCTAATCCGGGTGGGCCGAATAATAAAACGTGATCCAGCGCTTCTTCACGCAACCTGGCTGCCTGAATAAAAATTTCCATTTGCTCACGCACAACTGGCTGGCCAACATAATCAACCAGCATAGAAGGACGAATGGCACGATCAACCGCATCATCTTCCGGGCTGTTGTCTGCGCCAATGAGTCGATCTGTTTCAATCATGTTTTTTTAGCATCCTATTTTGCAACCGCTTGCAGCGCTTGTCGGATAATTTCTTCACTGGATAAATCTTTTGCGTCCACCACCCGTACCATCTTACTCGCTTCTGGTGGTTTATAACCTAGTGCAATCAAGGCGCTAACGGCATCTGCCACCGCATCGGCCGGTTGTAATACCGCTGCCGGTTTATCTGATGCTGAATCCTGTGCAACTGTGCCCCAGTCTTTTAACTTGTCTTTCATTTCAACAATAAGACGTTCAGCGGTTTTCTTACCAACACCGGGGAGGCGTGTTAACCCGGCGATATTTCCGTCCATAATACAAACAATAAAGTCTTCTGCACTGATACCCGACAAAATGGTTAAGGCTAATTTAGCCCCGACACCATTGATTTTAATCAATGCACGAAACATCGCCCGCTCATTTTCAGTACCGAAACCATACAAGGTATGCGCATCTTCACGCACGACTAAATGCGTGTGTAAGGTAATCGTTTCATCCAGTTCGGGTAGATTATAAAAAGTCGACATCGGTGCACTAACGTCATAACCGATACCGTTCACATCGATAAGTAATTGTGGCGCCTGTTTTTCTAACAAGATACCTCGGATACGCCCTATCATCGACGTCTCCCTGTTTGTGTTTTGGGTAGGTGCTTCATAGTTTGTTCTGTATGCGCATGACACAAGGCAACCGCCAGTGCATCCGCGGCATCTTCCTGCGGTGAGGCATTCAAGTTCAGTAAAACCTTCACCATATGCTGTACCTGTTCTTTGTTTGCACTACCCTTACCTACAACGGCTTGTTTAATCGCGCGTGCCGCGTATTCAGAAAGTGGCAGGTCATGGGCAACACCGGCACAAATCGCAGCGCCTCGAGCCTGCCCCAGTTTTAAAGCAGAATCAGCATTGCGATGCATAAAGACTTGCTCAACAGCAAACTCATGAGGGTTAAATTCCCGGATAATCGTGCCTAATTCAACAAAGATGGTACCAAGGCGTTGCCCCCAATCATCGCTGGAGATGCGAATACAGCCACTGCTAACATAGCGGCTGTGATTGCCTTCGACATCAATAACACCGTAACCGGTGAGTCGAGATCCTGGATCAATACCAAGTATACGAACCATCATTCATGCCCTTGGGCATCTCCCGCATTATTATTTATGACATTTGTGCCATAACATCTTCTGAAATATCCGCATTCGAATAAACATTTTGCACGTCATCCAGATCTTCCAGGGCATCAACCAAACGTAATATTTTTTCTGCTTCATCGACATTCAAATCAACCGTGGTTGCCGGTTTCATCGTGATATCGGCCGACTCAGGTTCAAAACCGGCATCAATCATTGCCTGCTTCACATTGAGAAAATCTTCAGGTGTCGTCAATACATCAACGCTACCGTCTTCATTCGATGCTACATCATCAGCACCCGCTTCCAGTGCCGCTTCCATAATCGCATCTTCATCAACACCTGCTGGATAACTAATCATGCCTGTTTTGGTAAACAAATAAGCAACCGAACCATCGGTACCTAAATTACCACCCGCCTTGGTAAACGCATGGCGTACTTCTGAAACGGTACGGTTGATGTTGTCTGTCAAGCAATCCACCATAATAGCGACACCGTTCGTGCCATAGCCTTCATAACGGACTTCATCGTAGTTTTCGCCCTCACCGGCACCCGCGCCACGCTTAATCGCTCGTTCCATGGTATCGCGCGTCATATTGGCGCCCAGCGCCTTATCCATCGCGGTACGCAGCCGTGGGTTAGAACTTGCGTCAGGTCCCCCCATTTTCGCCGCCAC
The DNA here is from genome assembly GCA_027006175.1 of Gammaproteobacteria bacterium. Classification (GTDB taxonomy): domain Bacteria; phylum Pseudomonadota; class Gammaproteobacteria; order AKS1; family AKS1; genus Sulfuriflexus. The sequence continues at coordinate 149,909 of JALTKS010000056.1, read as the reverse complement.
CGTCAACTCACGGATTAGCTTGGTAAATATCTTGCCACGCTTGGCATCCTGAGCCGCTTTACGATGCTTAATATTTGCAAACTTACTATGTCCCGCCATGCCTGAAACCCTTTCTCTATCGCCTAGCTTAAAATTTACCCGATTGTAGCATTTTAGATCCTGTCACGTCACCGCAGAATGCGTTTATACTGTACTTTAAGGGCTTTCTGGCACTAATACCAAAATTGCTTCATTATCATAAGCAACCAGCCTATATTGAACTATATTTATACTTGATAAATGACGCACAGAGAGAATGAAATGAATTTACGTAATAGTTATTTTGCCATTCCCAGTCCCCTGACTTTCTTTGATCGTTGGTTTAACCCCTGGAAGCGCTCAAATGACATCGTACTTCGTGATAACGCCCTAAAAGTCAGTTGGACCAATCGCGCAGAACGTGCGTTTCAATCTCGTAACAAACCGCTGATTGCTGAAATGCAATTATACTTTAGCTGTATGGTGAAAAAACGCGTGTTATTTCATGAAGACACGGAGTTTAAGACTGTTGATGTAAACCAGCAGTTACAAGTATTCTTTCGATTGGTGCAGTCACAAAAATGTGACCCAATAGAATTTGCCGCAAAACACCCCGTTGAACAAGAATTCAAAACACTCCATGCGGCAAAGATGAAACCTAAATCACTCGAAATTGATTTTAAAGGTGGTCAGTGGATTGGCGAATATCAAGTTTAGAGAAATAACGTTATTGTTTGGGTTCTGCTTTCTTAACACGAATTTTATTCCCGTCAACTTCCACACCGTTAAGGTGTTTCATCGCCGCTTTAGCATCACCTTGTTTTGGCATTTCAACAAAGCCGAACCCTTTCGACTTGCCTGTTTCCCGATCTAATACCAAATCGCAAGATTGAATTGTGCCGTATGCTTCAAACATGTCACGAATATCCTGCTCGGATGTGCTTTTTGATAAATTACGTATAAGTAATTTCATATTTGTCCGTCCGGGAACTTAACTTTCAACAACGGTTTTTCGTATCCGCAAACTGAGTTCCTTCAACTGATCTTCACTAACAGTAGAAGGCGCATCCGTTAATAAACAATTTGCTGCCTGCGTTTTAGGGAAAGCCATCACTTCACGAATAGAATTGGCTCCTGCCATGAGCATCACCAGACGATCTAAACCAAACGCGATACCACCATGCGGCGGGCAACCGTAGGCTAATGCATCTAATAGGAAACCAAATTTATCCGCCGCTTCTTCATCACTAATACCCAATAATTTAAGTACTGTTGCTTGCATTCTGGCATCATGAATACGGATAGAACCACCACCGACTTCGCTGCCATTCAGAATCATATCGTAGGCTTTAGATAACGCCTTCTCAGGATTCGCTTCCAGTTCTTCCGGGGTACAACCTGGTGCGGTAAAAGGATGATGTAGCGCATTTAAGCGACCCGTTTTGGGGTCTTTCTCAAACATGGGGAAGTCTACGACCCAAAGTGGACGCCAGCCTTCTTCAACCAGGTCGGTATCCTGTCCTAATTTCACACGTAATGCGCCAAGTGCTTCGTTAACGACATGTGCTTTATCCGCACCAAAGAAAACCAGGTCGCCACTTTCAGCACCGGTGCGTTGCATAATTGCCATCGCGGTTTCATCCGGCAAGAACTTCAAGATCGGTGACTGCAGACCGTCAATACCAGCATCAATATCGTTCACCTTAATGTAGGCTAAGCCACGTGCGCCATAAATACTCACAAACTTGGTATAAGCATCAATGTTCTTACGCGATAAGTCGCTACCCTTGGGTAATCGTAATGCAGCAACGCGACCTTCTGGATCATTGGCTGGGCCAGCAAATACTTTAAACTCAACATCTTTCATTAAGTCGTCAACATCAACCAGCTCGAGTGGGATACGTAAGTCCGGTTTATCAACACCAAAACGACGAATCGCTTCTTCATAGGTCATGCGTGGGAAAGGTTTAGCAAGTTCAACACCTTTCACTTTATGGAAGGCATTGCGGATCATATCTTCGTTGATCTGCATGATCGCTTCTTCATCCATAAAAGAAGTTTCGATATCAAGCTGGGTAAATTCTGGTTGGCGATCAGCACGTAAGTCTTCATCACGGAAACAACGCACGATCTGATAGTAACGATCCATGCCAGAAACCATTAACAATTGCTTAAACAACTGCGGCGATTGTGGCAACGCAAAAAATTCTCCTTCATGGGTACGACTAGGGACTAAATAATCACGCGCACCTTCTGGTGTTGCTTTAGTCAAAATCGGCGTTTCAATATCCATGAAGCCATTCGCATCCAGTGTTTCACGTAATGCCTGTGTCACCGCTGAACGAAGACGTAAATTCTCCAACATCGCGGGACGACGTAAATCGATGTAACGATAACGCAAACGCACTTCTTCACGTACTTCGGTTTCTTCATCAAGTGGGAACGGCGGTGTTTTAGCGGTATTAAGAATTTCTAACTGCTGTGCGAGTACTTCAATTTTGCCACTGGCAAGATCGTCATTCACGGTTCCTTCAGGACGATGACGGACTTTACCGCGGATGCGAAGCACATATTCACTTCGACAGCTTTCAGCATTGGCAAACGCTTCTTCGGTGTCTGGATCGATAACAACCTGAACCAAACCTTCGCGGTCACGCAAGTCAATAAAGATAACGCCCCCATGGTCACGACGACGATGCGCCCAACCGCATAGGTCGACTTCTGAATCGATTAAACTTTCGTTAACATGGCCGCAGTAATGAGTTCGCATGGTGTTTGTTCCGGATCTGTAAAAAGGCGGGAATCTTAAAGTTTATCAGACCGTTATGCAACATCCGGCTTGCTTTGATCGTCATTTTCGAGTGATTTCGCATCTCTAGGCCACTGTGGCTCAACCATTCCAAGAGAAATCACCATTTTTAGCGCTTCATCGACATTCATTTCCAATTCAATGACGTCCTTGGTGGGAACAAGAATAATAAAGCCAGATGTTGGATTCGGCGTTGTCGGTACAAACACGGTGGTCACCTCTTCACCGGTTTTTGCCTGGACTTCACCCGCACTACTCCCCGTTTGGAATGCTAATGTATACAAACCCTTACGAGGATATTCAATTAACAGAACCTTACGAAATGACTTACCCGTTGAGGAAAATACCGTTTCGGCTATCTGCTTGGCACTTTGATAAATACTTCTGACAACAGGAATTCGGCCTAATAACGACTCCCATAATTTAACTAATTTTCGACCAAACAGGTTCGTTACCACCAAACCGGTTAACACCATCACCACAAACATCGCGGTCAGTGTCAAAATCACGTTGAAATAGGGGGTTTCGATACCCAACAACACCTCTGGGTGATATTGAGCCGGAATAACCGCTATCAGCTGTTCAACCAAACCAACTAATAGTTTGAATACCAGTAACGTTACGCCAAGCGGCAACCATATTAAAAGACCTGCGATCAGGTAGCGACGTAACAAGCCATATTCTCCCTAATTATTTTATAACGATCAAATTATAAATCATAACAACATGATTTATATACCATGTTATTCTTTACTGGAATCAGAACTGCTCGTAACATTTTTCTTTGAACCACTCTTGAAGTCCGTTTCATACCAGCCACCGCCCTTCAGGCGAAAACCTGCTGCCGAGATTTTTTTCTTCAACGCCGCTTCGCCGCATTCAGGGCAGTCTGTCAGCGCATCATCACTCATTTTTTGTATGGCTTCCATACTGTGCTCACATTTAGCACAAACATATTCGTAAATTGGCATTCTTTAAAACCTGCTAGAAATTCTAATCATCAAGAAGCCACTATAATGGGGCTTAGCTAGTCAATTTTCAATGCATTAGTAACAAATCCATATAAAAACAAATGCTTAGTATCATTTTCTGTTGTAATCGACAAACAAGGGTACAATAAGCCACCCAAAAACTGGAGAGCAATATGTTTCATGGCAGGGCAACAAGCCTACCGTCACACTCACGCGATGATATGAAGACCATTCGCAGCTTGATTCCCTACCTTTGGGATTGGCGAGGGCGTGTTGGTGCAGCAATGCTCGCACTCTTTTTATCCAAAGGTGCCAATGTTGCAATTCCTCTAGTACTGAAAGATATCATTGATAGCCTTAATGCCAGCGATGGTCGGCAACTGGTACTGCCAATTGTTTTATTGCTCGCCTATGGCGCGCTAAGAATGAGTAGCTCATTATTTAATGAATTACGTGATGCTATTTTTGCGCGTGTTCGGCATGGTGCCATGAGCAAGGTATCAAAACGTGTACTCGCACACCTGCATGAATTATCTCTACGTTTCCATCTGGATAGAAAAACCGGTGCCATTACCCGCGACATCGATCGTGGTACACGTGCAGTGAGTTCCTTACTCAACTATCTGGTCTTTAGTATTTTACCAACGCTGGTTGAGATCAGCATGATTGCCGGTATTTTACTTTGGCAATACGATATCTGGTTTACCATTATTACTGTGATCAGTGTTGCAATGTATATGATCTTTACCTTCAAGATCACCGAGTGGCGGATGCAGTTCCGCATTAAAATGAATGAAGCTGATTCACATGCCAACACACTGGCTGTTGATAGCCTGATAAATTACGAAACCGTTAAGTATTTTAGCAATGAAGACTACGAACAACAACGATACAGTAAAACCGTTTCCCAATGGGAAGATGCTGCCGTCAAAAGCCAAACAACATTGTCCACATTAAATGTCGGGCAATCTATTATTATCGCCACAGCTGTCACGCTGATTATGATTCTTGCCAGCCAGGGTGTGGTTGATGGCAACATGACATTAGGTGATTTGGTTCTGGTTAATGCCTTTCTTATTCAGTTATTTATTCCACTTAATTTTTTAGGCATTGTTTACAGCCAACTCAAACACGCGCTTTCTGATATGGATTTGATGTTTAAAATCATTGATGAGCGTTCAGAAATCAATGATAAACCAGATGCAACGGCACTCCAGATTAACGAAGGTGAAGTACGCTTTGAACACGTTGGCTTTCGTTACAACGAAGAACGAAATATTTTAAATGATATCGATTTCACTATTCCTCCGGGACAAAAAATTGCGGTCGTGGGTGAAAGTGGTGCAGGAAAATCGACCTTGTCTCGTTTACTTTTCCGCTTTTATGATGTTTCTAAAGGACGCATCACTATTGATGGACAGGATATTCGAGATGTAACGCAACAGAGCTTGCGGCGTGCAATTGGTATCGTGCCGCAAGACACTATCATGTTTAATGATACCCTCTATTACAATATAGCCTATGCAAAACCGGATGCCTCACGTGAGGACATTATTCGTGCTGCCGAATTAGCACACATTGATCACTTTATTCAAAAGTTACCCGATGGTTACGATACGGTAGTCGGTGAGCGTGGTTTAAAATTATCTGGTGGCGAAAAACAACGCGTTGCCATTGCCCGTACTATTTTAAAGAACCCTAAAATCATTGTTTTTGATGAAGCGACCTCTAGTCTTGACTCAAAATCTGAACAAATCATTTTGGATTCTCTGCGAGAAGTTGCAAGAAACCATACAACTCTGGTGATCGCGCACCGTCTTTCAACTATTGTTGATGCGGATCGAATTTTAGTTATGGCAAATGGTCAGATAATTGAACAAGGCACACATGAAGAGTTACTGACAACAAACAGCCACTATGCAAGCATGTGGAGTTTGCAACAAAAACAGCAAGACGATGAAGAATAGACCTTATGAATAATCATGATAAAGCCATTTTAATTACCGGCTGTTCCAGCGGTATTGGGCTTTGTGTTGCGCAGGGATTACATCAACGCGGCTATCGTGTCATTGCAACCGCACGCAAAACAGCCGATGTTGAAATGTTAAAGCAGGTCGGTCTGGAAAGTTTACAACTGGATGTTACTGATGAGACCTCGATGGATAATGCCATAACATCTATTCTTGGCATGACTGACGGTAAACTTTACGGCTTATTCAACAATGGCGCTTATGGGCAGACCGGTGCAGTTGAAGATATTCCGACCGAGGTGCTGCGCGAACAGTTCAATACAAACGTGTTTGGCTGGCATTCATTAACACGCCGCGTTATCCCTGTTATGCGAAAACAGGGCTATGGTCGCATTATTCAAAACAGTTCGGTTCTGGGTTTTATCGCTCTGCCTTTTCGAGGTCCTTATAACGCAAGTAAGTTTGCACTTGAAGGACTTAGCGATACACTCAGGCTTGAGCTTGCCGGCAGTGGTATCTTTGTTTCACTGATTGAACCGGGTCCTATTCGAAGTCGCTTTCGCGATAACGCACTCATTAACTTTGAAAAAAACATTGATGCTGAAAACAGCATTCATCGTGAGAAATACCGCTCCATGATTGCGCGCCTAAAAAAAGAAGGCGATGCCATGCCTTTTACATTACCGCCGGAAGCCGTCCTAAAACGGGTTATTCATGCCTTGGAGAGTGCATCCCCAAGGCCGCGATACTACGTAACCTTCCCTACCTATTTATTTGGCACCTTAAAGCGCTTATTGCCCTTCAAGTGGCTAGATAAGGTGCTTTTAGGTGTTTCCTCTGGGGGAAAACGCTAAATAACTGTATTTTAAAAACTACGTATTCCCTCTGTTAATTTGTGGTAAATATTTTCTTGATATTGCGGCTAACCTCCCATGACATAGTAATAAATAGATAAATATCATGACCGCACATGCACTCGTTCAAGACATCAATAAACTTGTCTCACTACCAGAGATTTGTAACAAGCTCGATCAATTAATGGATAGCCCGCACAATAGTATTCAGGCGATGGCAAAGCTCATTAGCCAAGATGTGAACCTGAGTGCACGTTTATTAAAATTAGCGAACAGTTCTCTGTACGGATTTAGTGGTCGTGTTGATAGTATTCCGCGTGCAATCAGTATTATTGGTACAACGGAATTAATGATCCTCATTATGGCCACCTCAACCATGATGACCTTTAAAGAAATACCCGGTCATCTTTTCAATATGGCCGGGTTCTGGCGCCACAGTGTCTACTGCGGGGTTTTTGCTAAACGTGTCGCAGCACTTTGTAATGTTTTACACCCTGACAGACTATTTATTGCTGGCCTACTGCATGACATTGGATTACTTGCAATCTGTACTAAATATCCAGATATGGCGAATCAAATTTTTGATGAATTAGATGATAAAGAGGCAACGACTAATAAAAAGATTTACGAAATCGAACAAGAATTATTTGGTTATGATCATGCCGAAGTCGGACGAGAACTTGCCATTAAATGGCGACTGCCTGAATACTTACAGGATGCCATTTACTACCATCACCACCTTGAAGAAGCGGATAAACCAATATTAGATGCGGCGGTAATTCATATCGCCAGTGAAGCTACCCATGCCATCGAAGTCGGTGCAATTGAGAATTTTGACGAAGAAATAAATGAAATGGTTTGGCCACTCACCGGATTGAATAGAGAAACCATTGATGAAATTCACGATGAAGCACTTCCCGAACTTGAAGAGATGCTGGGTATTTTATTACCCAGTGCAGTAAAATAAATTTTATCTAAAGGCTGGGGGGATCAAGATGCAAGGCATATCCCCGAATTAAATTACTATTGCCACCGGTTAACTCAATAATAAATTCCAATACAGGCTCTGAAACAGGTTTTAATGTTGTAACCTTAATCGCAAACCGCCCGTTATCTTTGGCGATTGCCTTAAACTGCAAATTCCGTAAATGTTGATTGATAGATAAACCTGCCTTGCTATGAATTTCCTGAGACGCCAATTGGATCCTTGCATTCAGAATCTCACCTGCATCAGTCGAATAAATCATAATTTCAGCATCCAGCGGATCGTTCAGTGATGAATTGAGTTTAATGTCGCCCAATGACAGTGCTTGCGCGGTAGGCAGAAATAACACCCAAAGAAGACACCCGATAAAACAGGCTTTGCTTCGACTCAACATCATGACTCACTCCTTGAAACAGTGACAGATTCTTTGCTTTATAACTACTTTCTATCACACGTAAATTAAATTTACCATTGCAATTTCCAGCCACTGTGACACGCTACTCATCATAACAAAAAAGGATGCGGATCATGCTGCCAGACTGGCGACTTTTTAATGAACAAATTGAAGACTATATCGTTAAGCCTGCACCTAAAACATGGCTTGCTAATCTGGGTTTCCATTCTACACGCATCGCTTATTGTGTTAGCCGTGACTTATTTGAAGGGCAACTCACACTCCGCGCAATGAGTCTGGTTTACACTACGCTACTTTCAATGGTTCCATTACTTGCTTTAAGTTTTTCCGTACTCAAGGCCTTTGGTGTTCATAATCAAGTAGAACCTTTGTTATTTGATATTCTTTCTCGTATGGGCGAACAAGGCATTGAAATCGGTCGAACGATTATGAGCTTTGTTAATAATATTAAGGTGGGCGTACTCGGCGCAGCGGGGCTACTACTTTTGTTCGTTACCGTTATATCGCTTATTCAAAAAATAGAGCGTTCCTTTAACTACATCTGGCGTATTGAACACTCAAGACAACTTTCAAGACGCTTTAGCGATTACCTTAGTGTCATTTTAGTGGGCCCAGTACTTATTTTCAGTTCTATCGGTATTATGGCATCCATTAAAAATGCGGCCTTTGTTCAGTATTTATCAAATTTCTTTTTACTCGGTGATGCAATCCACCTTATTGGCGCCTTACTTCCATATTTTCTGATTATTAGTGCTTTCTGTTTTGTTTATATTTTTATGCCAAATACGAAAGTGCACTTAAAGTCTGCATTAGTTGGTGCTGTTATCGCTGGTTTCTTATGGGAAACAACCAGTTGGTTATTCGCCTCTTTTGTTGCCTCTTCAGGAAATTATTCAGCTATCTATTCCAGCTTTGCTATTTTAGTGCTCTTTATGATCTGGCTATACCTCGGTTGGATAATCCTGTTACTGGGTGCCAACATTTCATTTTATTCACAATACCCAAGCGTTATTACGTCTGCCAATAAATGTCACTGTGCGGAACCGGCACACCAAAAACAATTAGTATTGCAAATCATGTACCTCATTGCCGTTAACATGATGCAAGGCAAACAACCCTGGACCAGTTACCAATTAAGCCATGTTATAGGTCAACCTATCGATCTGATCGATGATTGCCTGCACTTTCTCGCAGAGGCTAAATTATTAATTAAAGCAGGCGAGAAACAAGAGTGCTGGTTACCGATTCGTGATATTGCTGATATTAAAATCATTGATATTCTGACAGCTGTAGAAGGTACGCAACAATTATCTGCTGCCAATCCTGATGGTGCACAATCTGCCAGTAATCACATACAAGCAAAGATTGAACAGGCTCGCAAAGAAACGCTCAGCGATGACTCATTAAAAGATTTAGTATTGAACTTTTCTTCAATTAGTTCATCAAATCTTTAATATAATAATAATTGTCAATGAGAATAGCTATGTTTTCAAAACAATCCTTTACTGCCATCGGCCTATACTTCATGTTGTTCGCTGGTTTTAGCGCTCTTGCCAATGCAGAAGATGATATTGATCGAGCTCGTGCTGCACGCAACCCAACGACCCCTGCCAATATCCTGTATCAATTGGCAAAAAGCGACAACCCTGAAATACGCCAAAATGTTGCCAGAAATCGTCGCGCACCTGCGGAGCTACTCTTCCAGCTTGCGCATGATGAAGAGGAATCAATCCGCATTACCGTGATCACCAATACCGCGACAGATGAACGCACTCAACTTTATTTGGCCAATGACCCTAGCCAACAAGTTCGTAGTGTCCTGGCTCGCTATGAATATACCGCCAGCTCAGTAATGGATAAATTATCGCAAGATGAATCCGTTGATATTCGAGTAGAAGTGGCGAAAAACTGGAACACCAGTGTCGCTACTCTGGAAAAATTGACAAAAGACAGCTTTACTGACGTTAGCCAGATCGCATCACGTGAATTAACGAAAAGAAAACTAGAGACTACTCAGCAATAACACGTCTGACTTGAGCGATATCTGTTTGCCCTTTCAAAAGCTTAACAATACTGTCTTGCATTAAGGTTCGCATCCCTTCAGACACCGCCATATCTTTAATTTCACTTGCTGTTGCACGTCGATACACAAGCTCTTTCATTGCCGGTGTGGCAACGAGTAACTCATGTATCCCGGTACGACCACGATAACCACTGTCACCACATTGACTACAGCCAACGGGACGATACAGTTTTACAGCTTCGCGTATCAGTCCCAGTTCTTCAAACATTTCTTCGCCATAGTAGCGTTTCAGAAGGTTAAACTCATCCGTGTCAGGAACATAGCTTTCCTTACACTCTCCACACAAAGTACGCACTAAACGTTGCGCCAGTACACCTAATAATGCATCTGAAAAACTAATCGGATCAATTCCCAGATCTAATAGTCGTGTTAATGTTTCTGGTGCTGAATTGGTGTGTAGGGTAGAAAAAACCAAATGCCCCGTTAACGATGCTTCGACACCGGCTTCCGCCGTTTCGGCGTCACGCATTTCACCAATCATGATCACATCGGGATCGGCACGTAAAAATGAACGTAATGCAGCGGCAAACGTCAGCCCTATCTTTGGCAATACCTGTAATTGTTGCAACCCGGGTTGTGTAATTTCCACTGGATCTTCTGCAGTCCATATTTTTAGCTCGGGTGTATTGATATGCCCTAAAATAGCATGCAATGTCGTTGTCTTGCCTGAGCCAGTTGGCCCAACAACAAGAAAAATACCATGAGGTGATTTAATTAATTCTTGCGTTTCTCGTAAATTTCGGTCCGACATATTCAATTTATCTATCGGCATGGTTTCACTGGCCGCTAAAATACGCATGACCACACTTTCACCATTCACCGTCGGTAACGTTGCCACACGTAGCTCTAGTGGCTCGCCTTTAAAACGTACACTTAATTTGCCATCTTGAGGCTTGCGTCGCTCTGAAATATCCAGGCGTGCCATGACTTTAATACGCGATACCACAGCTCGTATATGCGAAGCAGGTACCGTTAAGGCATTGCGACAAACGCCATCAACACGTAACCGTACCTTCGAAGAAACTTTGCCTTTACTGGGTTCAATATGAATGTCCGACGCCCCTGCCTTATAAGCATCCAGAATCAAACTATTGACTAACTGAATAACTGTTGCTGCATTTTCATCCACTGACTCAATGATATCAATATCTTCTTCTTCAATACCTTCTTCTTCTAATCGACCAACCAACTCATGTAGATCAACATCACTACCGCCCGCTTCCTGCCCGAGGAAACGTAAAATATCCCCCGGCAAACCAACTCTGAATTGATAACTGGATGCCTTAAGTACATTCTGAATATCCATAATACGATTGCTATCCGTTGGGTTATCAACCAACACAACCACATCATCCTGATCGCCCATCACGGGCACCCAGAGCTGTTTACGCAAATACGCTTCATTAACACCTTTCAACATATCCAATGGAATATCAATATTCGGGTCATAAGCCATATAAGGCACTTGGTAAAAACGTTCTAAGGATGTACCAACTTCTATACTGGACAGGTTCTCTTCTTGCAGAAGGAGTTCTGTCACCGAGATATTTTCTTTTTCTGCTCTGGCAGAATAATCATCGAGTTGCTTCTGTGTAATGCGCCCGGTTTGAATCAAATAATCGTAAGGCCCTTTTGTTCCACCAAGTTCATAACGAAATTTCTGCCCTAATAGCATTGAGAACTTCATGGCCTTCGCCATATCAGCATCATCAAAGGTGCCGCCACCACGATGGTTAAGCACCTGCATCACACCAAGTGGCACATTTTTATGTTTGATTGGAATAACCATCATCGAATGACTACGGAAACCACTTACCTGATCAAAACTGTTATCAAAAGCTAATTTCGGATGAATCGCCTTCAGTTCTTCGGTTTGATATACATCTCGAATACGAATAGGTTTCTGTGTCAATGCAACATAACCAGCTATAGAGGTGGGGGTTAGGGCGACACAAATTTCTTTGGTTTCATCACCACTTTTATATTCAGAAATAATTTCCTGACTATGCCGTGAACGACGGTAAATAGTAATTCGCTCGGCATTCATCAACTCTAACAAGGTTGATTCAATCACGGGCATAATCTCGTTGAATGATTCCGCTTCGTGAATCTTTTGCATCACTTGGTTGAGCTTGGTCTGAAATTGTAATGAACGTTTCAGGTGTTCAACACGATCGGGCTTTGCGGCATCATTCATAAGATTCTTCTGCTTGTTTTTAAATAGGCATAAACATCGTCAAATATATTAATCAGTGTGGCAGTATTTGACTGATTTTCAATGTGGATACGCTATTTATCGGCCGTTTATCAGCATGCATAAGTCATTTTTTTCCCGATCTAAACAAAACCACTTTCAGCCTGTTCAACCAGACTTTCCTCTGCAACCTCTCTTACCTCTGGATCACTATCATTTAATGCTAATTGAAGTGCTTCAACAGCCGCTGAGTGCTGAACAAAGGATAAAACATGACAAGCATCAATTCGGGTACTCACTTCGGGTGACTGACAATAAACAAGAATTTCATTAATTGCTTCTTCAAGAATACCTGAATCTTGTAACGATTCTAAAACTGCCGATGCGCCAATACGGACATTAATTTGGCGTTCTGGATCGGCAAACAACACCAATAAATCACTCAATGCATCGGGTTTTTTTCGGATCATCGCTTCGACTTGCGCAATTTGCCCCACTTCCAGCAGACTATCAAATAACTGCTGTCTGCCATCCTGACGCATTGCCTGTTCAAGCCAATATTTAATTTCACTTTCAGAATGCGCGCCCTGTAGTTCTAGCGTGTTTAGTGCTAACCAGGGAACACTTCGAACACTGAGTTTTTCTGCCTTTTCAAGTTCAATAGAGATATCAACAATATCCAGACTCGCCAAATACCCTTCATCATATAACTGATGAAGGGTTTGTTTCATTTGAGGACAATGAGGACAGCCAGGTGCCACCAATAGCATTGCCGCTACAGGAACCGAATCAGAGACTAAGCTCATTCGCTTACTTATGCAGCACTGGCATCATCTGTTTTAACAGACGTTTTGCTAAAAACCAGCTTATCATTCTCAACGTCCACCTGAATCACATCACCGGGGCCATAACCACCCGCCAGGATATCCTGTGCAAGCGGATTTTCAAGCTCTTGCTGGATAGCACGTTTAAGTGGTCGTGCACCATAGACTGCATCAAACCCGGCTGCTGCCAGCTTATCCAATGCCGCATCGCTAATCGTAATGTCCATATCACGATCGTGTAAGCGCTGTTCCAGATGTTTAATCTGAATCCCGGCAATCGCGCGAATTTCAGACTGTCCAAGTGGATGGAATACCACGCTTTCATCAACACGGTTAATGAACTCAGGTCGGAAGTGCTGTCCAACGACCTCCATCACGGCAGATTTCATATCGGCATATTGATCACCCGACATTTCCTGAATCATTTGACTGCCTAAATTCGAGGTCATCACGATGACACAGTTACGGAAATCAACCGTACGACCCTGCCCATCCGTTAAGCGACCATCATCCAATACCTGTAATAAAATATTAAATACATCGGGATGCGCCTTCTCCACTTCATCCAGCAAAATCACTGAATAAGGTTTACGGCGTACCGCTTCCGTCAGGTATCCACCCTCCTCATAACCGACATAACCGGGAGGGGCGCCGACTAATCGTGCAACCGAATGTTTTTCCATAAATTCAGACATATCAATACGCACCATTGCATCTTCAGTATCAAACATGAACGATGCCAGTGCTTTGGTTAACTCTGTTTTACCGACACCGGTTGGCCCCAGGAACAGGAAAGAACCATTGGGTCGATTGGGTTCAGATAACCCTGCACGCGAACGGCGAATCGCATTCGACACTGCCGATACCGCTTCATTTTGACCAACAACCCGTTTGCTTAACTCTTCTTCCATGCGTAAAAGTTTGTCTCGCTCACCTTCGAGCATCCGGCTAACAGGAATGCCTGTCCACTTTGATACGATTTCAGCTATTTCTTCATCCGCTACTTTGTTACGTAATAACTTGGTATCAAGCATTTCAACCTGGCTTGCCATATCCAGTTGTTTTTCCAACTCAGGAATACGTCCATATTGCAATTCAGACATACGTGCCAAATCACTGGCACGTTGTGCTGTTTCCATTTCGATACGTGCCCGATCAAGTTCTTCCTTAATATGCTGGGTACCTTGTAGGGCGGCTTTTTCTGCCTTCCAGATTTCTTCAAGATCCGCATACTCACGTTCAAGAGCTTCGATCTCGGACTGCAAGTGCGCTAAACGCTGTTTAGACGCCGCATCTTTCTCCTTACTTACCGCTTCACGTTCAATTTTTAATTGAATTAAACGGCGTTCGAGGCGATCCATTGATTCAGGCTTTGAATCAATTTCCATACGAATACGACTGGCCGCTTCATCAATGAGATCAATCGCCTTATCGGGTAATTTACGATCAGAAATATAACGATGCGATAACGTTGCCGCGGCAACAATAGCCGGATCGGTAATATCAACCCCGTGATGAACTTCATATTTTTCTTTCAAGCCACGTAAAATAGCAATGGTATCTTCAACACTGGGTTCTTCAACCAATACCTTTTGGAAGCGGCGTTCCAGCGCGGCATCCTTCTCAATGTATTGACGATACTCATCCAGCGTTGTTGCACCAACACAATGTAATTCACCACGCGCAAGTGCCGGTTTAAGCATATTACCTGCATCCATTGCCCCTTCGGCCTTACCCGCACCAACCATGGTATGTAATTCATCAATAAACAGGATGACTTGTCCTTCCTGTTTCGCCAGATCATTCAATACCGCTTTAAGGCGTTCTTCAAACTCGCCACGGAATTTTGCACCGGCAATCAGTGCGCCCATATCCAGCGATAACAAACGTTTGTTTTTAATTCCTTCCGGTACTTCACCGTTAACGATGCGCTGTGCAAGACCTTCAACGATCGCGGTTTTACCCACACCCGGTTCACCAATCAGCACAGGGTTATTTTTAGTACGGCGTTGCAATACTTGAACCGTACGACGGATTTCATCGTCACGACCGATAACGGGATCAAGCTTACCTTGCTCCGCGCGTTCCGTAACATCGATAGTGTATTTTTCCAATGCCTGGCGCTGCTCCTCGGCATTAGGATCATCGATATTTTCACCACCGCGAATACTTTCAATGCCCTTTTCAATCGCCGCTTTCGTTGCGCCATTACCGCGCATCAATTCGCCCAACGCGCCTTTATCTTCCAGTGAAACCAGAATAAAAAGTTCTGTTGAGATATAGCTATCTTTACGCTGCTGAGCCGCTTTATCACATTGATTTAACAACCGACCTAAATCATTCGATATATGTAGATCACCTTCTGCCCCCTCAACTTTAGGGATCTTATCTAAAGCATCACCCAATTTAGAGCGCAGCAAATTTACGTTAACACTTGCTTGCGTGAGCAAATGCCGAGCGCTGCCACCCTCTTGATCCAGCAATGCTGTCATCAAATGCAAAGGTTCTATAAACTGGTGGTCACGACCAACAGCCATGCTCTGCGCATCTGCTAGTGCAAGTTGAAATTTACTGGTTAATTTATCCATCCGCATCGAAATGCTCTCCACAAAAAATTAGAATCTACATAACAAATGGGGTAAAGATGCCACTATTTCAAGAGTAGTAGAAATAACTGTTTTTCATAGCCATTAATGACTGGATATCACGTCAACTCATTACAGAGGTAGTTTTTCACAACCGAGTAGTTGTTGATAATCAGCTTTTTGCTGTGCGGTAGCATGCTGCTGAAACTGTTGCCGTAATCGAGCCAGCTTATTCAATCGGTGCAACTTATCAAAACGGGTTAATTGACGCTCTATTGAGAGCTGCTCTGCCGCGATTTCCTGATAGCGTTTATAACCAGCAACTAACTTTTGCCAGTCGTCATGGCCGATGATGAATTTTCTTACCGCACTTGCTTCATTCTTAATCAGGCGCTGATAGTTATCAGTACGACTTTTTGCCACCTCAGGCCAACGCTGTTCCAGCCCATAGCGAATATTAAAACGCACTTCTGTCATGGCAATACGTAGCTGGTCTCGCTCATGCCCCAGTTTCTTGAATTGTCGATCCAGACGCCGGCGTTTTTTACTAATAACACTTCGTTGTATTGATTGGTCTGTTGGCACACGAAGCGCTCTTGCAATATCATTTGCCAATTTTGCATAGACATTACCTCGGCCTTCACCCGCAAAAAACCAACGTAAATACCAGGGCTGCCAACGCTCCAGATAGACCTCACTGGTTGAGCGTGGTAAATCGGTGCTATCAGCCTGCGCAATAGTATAAAGATGTGCCTCATATAAACTTACTTCACCATCTTTATTTCGATCTGGATTAACGGGTAAATCTTCGCCTTGTCGGGTCTTGCCACTGAGTGCGGCAAAGAAATACGTACTGTAGTCGCGGTAATCATCAATATTAACCCCGGCAGAACACCCCTCCGCCTTTTTATCTGCTGCTTCGGCGAAAAACCCGCAGCGAGGGGCATTCACTAATTCATTAGTCGATGCAGCCTTAGGGTGGACTGATCGCTCAAAACCACCGGAATAACATTGTGTAAAAACATAACGCATCGGCACACTGTTATCGACCTTGTTTAACAACCCGGCAAAGTCATTCACACTTAATGAGGTACGATCCCACAACCAGATTTTATTATTCGCCGTATTGGTCTTGTCTTCGCTACCATGACCATTAAAAATAAATAATCCTCGATCACCTTTTTTTAATGCTGAAAAACCCTTAATCAAGGCAGGTTCTAACTCACTACGTTTAGTAGAACCGCGAACATTTTTTATTTTATGATTTCGGTATTCAAGACCATTTTCATAACCCGCATCGTAAATCATGGCTAATGGCTGCAACAGTGATTGCGACTCATCAACCGGCCGCCATACTTTCACATCTTTTGCAGCCGCATCACCATCGCTAAAAAATATATTTATCTCACGTTCATCGTTGGTGGGTGGTGATTGCTTAATCGCATCGGCAACCCAACTAACATTTTTTTCAATCTGCGCCTGAGAGCTGTCTAGGTCATAACCGCCACCGACAATCCACACAACATCCTTCGCTATCGCACTTAGCGAAAATAATAAACTCACTATCAATATTATTTTTTTTATCACTTTTTTATTCCTGCTTAAATCGCCCTTCAATACGACGAGCAATCTCTTCTAAACATTCAGCATTATTTGTTTGTTCACAATGAAGTGTATCAAACACTTCAATCGTCACACGGCTACGCTTGATTACCGATAACAAGGTGTCACCTTCCCCTTTTATGCCCGTTAAACGTAGTGGAATAATGGGCGCATTAGTTTGACTCGCCAACCATGCCACCCCTTTCTTTAATTTACGAGGTGGATCACTGTCTAAATGCATTTTGCCATGCGGGAATATCGCCAACACCTCACCTGCTTGCAACGTTCTCAGTGCCTCACGCAGTGCCAACTCTGGTCGCCCTGAACGTTCAACAGGAATACAGCCCACGCCACGAAATAACCACTGTAACCCAAATCGTTGGTATTCTTCTCTTGCAATCATGAAACGTAACGGGCGGCGTGCTGCCGCAATTAATAATAAAGGGTCAAGACCAGAAACATGGTTACAGGCGACAATACAGCCACCTTTTTCAGGCAAATCTATTTGTGTAGGTTGCAAACGATGGAAGCGAATACAAAGATAACGGTTTAAGCCATCAATAAGACCAAACCAACGACTCCCCCAATTTACCTCGTTATATTTCACCGCCACCCATAACAAAAAACCAAGTAAAACAAATGCAACTATTACTATTCCCTGTAGCATCGTCATGGCAGGGTTTATTTTTTATATACTTTACGTTCAAATAAATCGTTACGGCGACTCACCAAACGATCTAAAAATAATAATCCATCAAGGTGGTCAATCTCGTGTTGTACTGCGCGGGCTTCGAAACCTTCGCACTCATAACGCTGCGTTACCCCTTCCACATCTTGCGCTTCAAGCACAATAGAAGTGGCGCGCATGACATTACCCGTGTAATCAGGCACCGACAAACAGCCTTCACGACCTTTTTTATACCCTTCCCATTCAACAATTTCAGGGTTAACCAACACCATATAACCATTACTTTTATGTTTAGGGTTGCCCGACACATCAACCAACGCAACGCGTTGAAAACGTCCTACCTGTGGTGCGGCAATACCAACACAGCCGGGCGCAGATAAACGGGTTTCATCCAAATCAGCAATGAATTGTTTGAACTCATCATCAAACACAGTCACGGTTTCACTGGCTTGTTTTAAAACCGGATCAGGGAAAACCAAAATATCGAGAATAGCCACGTTCGCGTCAGCCCTTAGCCCAGTAAGGTGTCTATTTCTTCAAGACTGGTTTCGATACCGCGATCTTGCATCAAATTCAGTGCTGCACGCAGACTATCAATACCCTCGGCAGCATGTCCTTCGATGTGCATAATATACAATGGTGATTCGGTGCTACCGGCAACATCTGATTCCAGATCTAGAATATGTAAACCTGACTCAGCTAACGCACCCGTCACTTCCGAGACAATACCGGTTCTATCTGCACCATAAACACTGATGCGTACATCCGGTTCCAGATGTGTGTGCAACGCAGCGTTTATTTCATCAACGTGCAGATGCAGGTTTAATGATTCACTCACTGGTGCGATCACATCGTTTAATGCTTTCGCCTTACCATCAAAACCAACCATGAGCATCATGGTAAAATTACCACCTAGCCGCATCATCGATGCCTCACCTAAATTACAGCCGGCTTCAAATAATGCATGGGTTAATTTAGCAACAATTCCCGGGCGATCTTCACCCACCAGGGTCAACATGAACCATTTAGCCATGTCTTATTTCTCCGTAAAATCTGATTTTAGCTAGCATAGCGAGAGTCGCGCAGAACTCCAAATGCTATTTATGATGCATCATTATTTAATGCAAAGTTGAATGTGCCAGGTAGATGGTAACCACGCCAGCAACGATCAAGGTCATCTGCTGTGCAGTAACACGTGCCTCTGTGCGATGATGCAAGCTGGGAATGAGATCAGCAACAGCAATGTAAATAAAGCTCGATGCGGCAATAGCGAGAATATAAGGCACAAGTTGTTCAGCACCCTGCAAACTATAATAAGCAGCAACACCACCAATAACCGTTGTTAAACTTGCCGCAATATTCATCATCAAGGCTTTACCGCGACTGTAACCGCTATGTAAAAGAATAGAAAAATCCCCTAGCTCCTGAGGTATTTCGTGGGTTGCAACAGCAATACTGGTCACCACCCCTAAATGGATGTCGGTCAGAAAAGCCGCGCCAATCAAAACACCATCAACGAGATTATGCATCCCGTCACCAATCATAATCATGGTGCCACGTGCAGCACCATGAGCATGTTGTTTATCCTCTTCACCATGTACTTCGCAATCATGGGCATGGCAGTGTCGCCATAAAACCAGCTTTTCCAACAAGAAGAAGGCAAGTATCCCGATCAATACGGTCAAGGTCACATCATGTAAATCACTGACCGCAGGGTGCGCCAGAGCATGAGGAAGTAACGCCAGAAAGGCCGCACCTAATAATGCGCCAATGGCATAACTAACCATGTGTGGTAATAATCTTTTGCGTAAGGATTCAGACAACAACAAAAAGGTTGCCGCTGCTAATACACTCAGCACTCCGCCGATCAGGCAAAACAGGATGATCCAGCTAAGTAAGCTCATAAGGGTTGATACGTGTCCGAGTCAAAAGAAACAGCGCGCATCATAACTGAAATGACTCGCCACGCCTATTGATACGCTATTCATCTTGTAGCCAAATCAGACTTGCCATCCGCCCACAGCGACCATCTCTCCGGTAAGAAAAGAATTGTTGTGCATCACTATAGGTACAATACTCCCCTCCTGTAACGTCACAGACACCGATGGCGTTGAGCCTTGCCTTTGCGACAGCATATATATCCATTAACCAATGCTGGGGGCGATTTTCAGTAAAGGCTGCCGCCACATCATGTTGCGCTATAAATGCTTGCCGTACCTCATCGCCAACTTCAAAGGCATTCGCGCCAATAGCGGGCCCCATCCAGGCTAATATATCGGCTGGCAGACATGACAACTCATCACAAAGACGCTGCAGCGTTGCTTCCAGTACACCGTCCGCCAAACCACGCCAACCAGCATGAGCGGCGGCGACACCCGATCCTTGCCTGTTACAAAATAACACCGGCAAACAGTCCGCGGTCATGACAACACAGCCGGTGTCTAAGGCGGTTGTAAAACTCGCATCGGCCTTCACAGCACCGCTTGTCTGTGTTGCATCAACTACACTATTTCCATGTACCTGCTCCAACCATACCGGTTCATTCTTATACGCTGCCAGCTGTTTCAATATTGCCCGATTAGCTACTACGTCAGTATGAGTGTCACCAACGTGTTGCGCCAAGTTCAAGCTGTCATAGGGTGCTTGACTCATGCCACCCACACGCGTGGTACTGAGTGCATGCACCCTCGCTGGTGCTGACCAATCAGGGATAATCATCGTATTCTTCCTGATAGTGCTGATTATCTTGTTTTAGAACCTGCAGTAAATTTTGCATGTCTTGAGGTAAGGGTACCGACCACTCCATTTCTTCTTGAGTCAGTGGGTGAACAAAACCGAGTCTTGCCGCATGCAATGCCTGTCGTGGGAACGATCGTAAGCTATCAATTAAAGCCTCACTGCTCTTGGGTGGAAGTCGGAGCCGCCCACCATAAACTTGATCACCCACCAAAGGATGACGAATATGAGCCATGTGCACACGAATCTGGTGCGTCCGGCCTGTTTCCAGATTAACCTGAATATGTGTATGTGCACGAAAACGTTGTTTAACACGATAATGCGTAATCGCCGTTTTCCCCCCGCTCACCAAAACAGCCATACGGGTTCGCTGTGTAGGATGCCGTCCCATTGGCTCATCAACCGTGCCACCTGCCGTCATCGTTCCAATGGCAATGGCCTCATATTCACGTTTTACATCGCGTGCCTGCAAATGCTCGACCAATTGTGTATGCGCCGCCATCGTACGCGCGACAACCAACAAGCCTGTCGTATCTTTATCCAGACGGTGTACGATTCCCGAACGAGGCACTTCTATCAATTTCTCATCATGGTAAAGCAAACCATTCACCAGGGTTCCGCTCTGATTACCCGTTCCCGGGTGCACCACCAACCCGGCAGGCTTATTAATAATGATGATCGCCTCATCTTCATAGACAATATCAATCGGTACATTTTCAGCCTGCCAACTTGTCTGCGGCTCATGCTCGACCTCGATGAGAACCACCTCATTCCCGCGTAATTTATCCCGAGGGCGTAATTTCTCGCCATTTACAGTGATACGACCGCTCTTAATCCACTGCTGCAGACGAGAACGGGAATAGTCTGGCACCAGCTCTGCTAGCGCCTGATCGAGCCGCTGCCCAGCCAGATGGGGGGGAATAACTAATTGAAGTGACTCAGATTCGCTCATGATTTTGTTTTGTGCTGCTAAATGGCGCACAATATACACCGTTAGAGTACTTTATATACAGGAAACAGATTAACCATGCGCACTTTTGGACTCCTTATCATTGCCAGCCTGATACTATCTGGCTGCTCGCTGATACCTAAACAGATTGATGTCACAGAAGATTGGTCTGCCAGCAAATTTTATTCAGAAGGCAAAAAAGCCCTTTCTGAAGGTGACTTTGAAGAAGCAATTAAGTATTACGAACAGCTCGAAGCTCGTTATCCCTTTGGTAAATATGCCCAACAAGCTCAAATAGAAATCGCCTATGCCTACTATAAATTTGATGAACCAGAATCAGCACTGATAGCCGCTGATCGTTTTATTAAACTGCATCCTCGCCATCCAAATGTCGATTACCTTTACTATCTGAAAGGTCTGGTGAACTTTAATGCGGGCAAAGATTTAATTTCAAGATACATCCCTCAGGATCCTACACAACGTGATCCCGGGGCGGCTCGAAAATCATTCGATGATTTTTCAATCCTGGTACGCAAATACCCAGACAGCAAGTATGCCGAAGATGCACGTCAACGTATGTTGTATTTACGTAATAACCTGGCTGAATATGAGATCCATGTCGCGCGTTATTATATGAAGCGCGAAGCGTACCTGGCGGCGAGTAATCGTGCCAAATATGTGGTAGAAAATTACCAGAAAACCACTGCTGTGCCCAAAGCATTAACTGTTATGGCAAAGGCCTATGAAGCAATTGGACTTGATCAATTATCTAAAGATGCGACACGGGTACTGGAGAAGAATTACCCCAATTATCAAGATAATGGCGCGGTAACAAAAGTTGAAGAAAGTAGCTGGATTCCCTGGAAACCTTAATACCTTCAAATTAGCGTCATTTAAAGATCGAAGAACATGAGGCGTAACGTGAACAAGTTACGCCTCATTTATTTTAGATAGCGTCTTTACCTGTTTCACCAGTACGAATACGAATAACCTGCTCTACGCTAGTAACAAAAATCTTGCCATCACCAATCTTGCCTGTTTTTGCTGCATTCGAAATCGTTTCCACACAGCGATCAACATCGGCTTCATTGACAACAATTTCAAGTTTCACTTTCGGCAGGAAATCAACAACATATTCAGCGCCTCGGTATAATTCAGTATGACCTTTCTGGCGACCAAAGCCTTTTACTTCAATCGCTGTAATACCACTGATACCAATTTCCGACAATGCTTCGCGCACGTCATCAAGTTTAAATGGCTTAATGATCGCTTCAATTTTTTTCATTCTTATTTCCCCATTCTTAATGGTTAAGTCTTATTCCGAGTATAGTGCGCTAGTGATGTGGCTACAAGCAACTATCCACACTTCCCGCTACGATATTTTGAGGTAATCGGGTAACGACGGTCACGACCAAAGGCCTTTTGCGTGATACGAACACCGGGTGCTGCTTGTCGGCGCTTATATTCATTCCGATCCACCATGCTAATCACTCTGGCAACCATTTCCTTATCAAAACCCTCGGACACTATTTCTTCAAGGGTTTTATCCTGTTCAACATACAAGGCCAAAACAGGATCAAGCACCTCGTACTCCGGTAAACTATCGGCGTCTTTCTGATCTGGCGCTAATTCTGCTGTTGGCGGGCGAGTGATGACTCGCTCAGGAATAACCTGAGAAACAGTATTTCGGTAACGTGATAAGCGATACACCAGTAGCTTGGGTACATCTTTAAGTACATCAAAGCCCCCCGCCATATCACCGTATAAGGTGGCATAGCCCACTGCCATTTCACTCTTGTTCCCCGTTGTCAGCACCATGCGATGCTTCTTGTTCGCAATGGCCATCAGCAATACACCGCGACAACGTGCCTGCAGGTTTTGCTCAGTGACATCACCGGCGGTGGCTTCAATCTCTGAAAATTCATCCGCCAGGCTTTCAAGAAAGGCGTTAAATGTTTTCTCAATTGGAATAATTTGGCACTGAACGCCAAGTGCTTTTGCTTCTTCAAGTGCATCATCCACACTCATATCAGCGGTATAACGCGATGGCATTGAAACAGCCTCAACACGTTCTGCCCCCAGTGCATCAACGGCAATGGCAAGCGTCAAAGCAGAGTCAATCCCACCAGATAGCCCCAACACCACGCCAGCGAAGCCATTTTTATTCACGTAATCACGTACACCGAGCACGAGTGCCTGATAAACACTCGCATCATCACTTAATTGAACCGAGATATCCGCTTCAACCGGCGTAATACTGCCATCATCATGCACGGTAAAATCAGCACTAAATAAACCGGTTTCAAATGACGCAACACGTTGGCAAATTTCACCTTCGGCATTCACCACCATAGAGCCACCATCAAACACCAACTCATCCTGACCACCGACTAAATTCACATACACAATCGGCAAACCCGTTTCGGTTGAACGCTGATATAAAATAGCTTCACGCTCTTGTTGTTTATTTCGATGAAACGGTGAGGCATTCAGGTTAAGCATTAATCGGGCACCCGCCTCAGCGGCTTGTTGCATGGGT
The DNA here is from genome assembly GCA_027006175.1 of Gammaproteobacteria bacterium. Taxonomy (GTDB): domain Bacteria; phylum Pseudomonadota; class Gammaproteobacteria; order AKS1; family AKS1; genus Sulfuriflexus. The sequence continues at coordinate 125,687 of JALTKS010000056.1, read as the reverse complement.
GAGGGTAGCCAGATATCTTCACAAATGGTTAATGCAATTGGCACGCCTTTTACATCCACCACGCAGGCATTTTGACCCGCCACAAAATAACGTTTTTCATCAAATACGCTGTAATTAGGAAGGTGTTGCTTATGGTAACGGCCAATAATCTTGCCATCACGAATTAAGGCAGCCGCATTATAAAGCCCTGCGCCTTCCTGAATTGGATAACCGATTACCACATCAATTCCGGATACGGCTTGTTTGACACGCTCCAGACCATGCAATGCTGCCATGGTAAAACCGGGGCGCAGTAATAAATCTTCAGGGGGATACCCCGTTAAGGTCAGTTCAGGAAAAACAATGACATCTGCCTGTAGCTCGTCTCGTGCTTGTGTGGCGGCATCAATAATTTGCGCAACATTGCCATCAATATCGCCCACTGTCGTATTGATCTGAGCCATGGTGATACGCAGGGTAGAGGGCATACTCATTATCCAGCTTTCACCACTTCCAGCATGCGCTCACCCATTTCAGCCGGTGAGCGCGCAATACCTACGCCCGCAGCTTCGAGCGCGGCAAATTTTTCATCTGCCGTGCCTTTACCGCCTGCAATAATAGCGCCGGCATGTCCCATGCGTTTACCGGCAGGCGCGGTGACGCCGGCGATGTAAGCCACCACCGGCTTGCTAACATGAGATTGAATATATTCAGCGGCCGCTTCTTCAGCACTACCACCAATTTCACCCACCATCACAATACCCTGAGTCTGCGGATCTTGTTCAAATCGCTCGAGGCAATCAATGAAGTCCATGCCATGAATCGGGTCGCCGCCAATACCAATACAGGTACTCTGACCCAGACCATTTTGTGTGGTTTGATGTACCGCTTCATACGTAAGCGTACCTGAACGAGACACAATACCAATCTTGCCTTGCTGGTGAATAAAGCCGGGCATAATGCCTATCTTGCATTCACCCGGTGTAATTAAACCGGGGCAATTAGGACCAATTAATTGTGCATCATAACTTGCCAATGCCGCTTTAACGCGCAGCATATCTAATACGGGGATACCTTCTGTAATACAGGCAATCACTTTAATACCCGCATCAGCCGCTTCCAGAATCGCATCTGCCGCAAAAGCAGCAGGAACATAAATCATGGTTGCCTCGGCACCCGTCGTGTCCACCGCATCGCGTACCGTATTAAATACCGGTAGATCCAGATGCTGCTGACCGCCCTTACCCGGTGTCACACCACCGACCATTTTTGTGCCGTATTCAATTGCCTGTTCTGAATGGAATGTTCCCTGTTTACCGGTGAATCCCTGACAAATAACTTTAGTCTCACTGTTAACAAGAATGCTCATTACTCGCCTCCTTGAACAGCAGCCACTACTTTACTCGCCGCATCGGTGAGATTGTCGCCGGTAATAATCGCCACATCACTTTGTTGCAAAATCGCACGTCCTTCTTCCACATTCGTGCCTTCAAGACGCACTACAACAGGAATATCAATACCCACTTCTTTAACCGCTTTAATGATGCCCTCGGCAATCAAATCACAACGCACGATACCGCCAAAAATATTCACCAGAATCGCTTTCACTTTGTGATCTGACAAAATCAGTTTAAACGCTTCTGCAACTTTCTCGGCACTGGTGCCGCCGCCGACATCAAGGAAATTTGCCGGTGCACCACCGTGCAACTTAATTAAATCCATTGTCGCCATTGCCAGACCCGCACCATTGACCATGCAACCGATGTTGCCATCTAAACTGATATAGTTAAGACCAAATTGCTGGGCATGGTGTTCTTTCTCATCATCCTGACTCGCGTCCAACAATGCCGTGATATCCGGATGACGATATAAAGCATTATCATCAAACGTGATCTTGGCATCGAGCGCCATCAACTCACCGGTTGACGTTGTGATCAAGGGGTTAATCTCAACCAGAGAACAATCTTTATCTCGATATAATAAATACAGTGCGCGCATGATATTACCCAGCGCCTTGATCTGCTCGCCACTTAAACCCAAACCAAAACCCAGCTCTCGCACCTGATAACCTTGCAAGCCTGCAACCGGACTAACCGCAATGGTCAGAATCTTTTCAGGCGTGTTGGCAGCAACTTCCTCAATATCCATCCCGCCTTCAGTGGATGCCATCATCACCACGCGCCTGGTCGCACGATCCACCAACATACCGAAATACATTTCACGCTCAATACTGCTGGTTGCTTCAATCAATAGCGTATTGACGGGCTGTCCTTCCGCTGTAGTTTGATGCGTCACCAAATTCGTACCCAGCAATGTGCCGCTGATTTGCTCAACTTCTTCAACATTACTGACCCGCTTCACGCCACCCGCCTTGCCGCGACCACCTGCATGGACTTGCGCCTTGACCATCCAGCCATCGCTATCAATACCACGGGCAACAGCCACCGCCTCTGTCACCGTTGTAGCAGGCGAACCTGCTGGCACAGCAATACCGTAATCCCGAAATAACTGCTTAGCCTGAAATTCATGTATGTTCATGGTTTGCTCTTAAATAATTTATTCACAACTATCGTACTCTTACTTGGCCCTGACGTTATTCACGCCCGGTCTTGTCTTCCCTCCTTAGGGATTCGCTGCGATGCATCAATGCGTCGAGAAGACAAGACCGAGCACGAATAACCAGAAGAAATTGAGCCATATTCTCCAGCAAATGGCACAAAGACGCAAAGCAGGATATTATGAACCTAATCATACCGACTTTTTGAGCTTATGAACTTATTCCGCCTGATTATTATTGCCCTCGCAGTCTGGATTGCCTACCGAATTTGGCAAAACTACCGAAGCAAGGCAAAAAAGATGACCTCATCGTCAAAATCACAAAAAAACATACCTGATATGGTTGCCTGCTACGTTTGTAAAATGCATATTCCTGAAAATGAAGCGCTTCGAAAAGGCAAAAAAGTTTATTGTTCGCAACAACATTTAGACGCAGACAACGAGTCATGACGGCGTCAACAGAAAACATCGAGATCAATTGGCGTCCTTTACGCCTGTTTAACCTATACCGCCTGACACTTTCAGGATTATTCCTTACCCTATTTCTCACCGCCTCTACAATACAAACGCTGGGTAGTGAATTTCCTGCATTATTTCTATACACCATTCTAGGTTATTTAGGTCTGAGTATTCTCTATAGCTTTTCAATAAACAGACATTGGTTACCATTTCATTCACAACTTAATATCCAGGTTGTTAGCGACATTATTGCCATAACATTATTGATGCATGCCAGTGGCGGTGTCATCAGTGGACTTGGCACCTTATTGCTCATTAGCGTTGGTACTGGCAGCCTGCTAACCAGTCGGAAAATCGCCCTGTTCTATGGTAGCCTGGCGACCATTTCTGTACTGGCCGCTGAAAGTTATCAGTTAATACACGGCATAAATGTTGTCACCCATTACACCCAAACAGGCATACTTGGCGCAACACTCGTTACCGCCGCCCTTGCTACCAATTTTCTCGCTCGCCGTAGTGTTGAAAGTGAAGCACTCGCGAAGCAACGCAGCCTTGATCTTGCAAATTTAGAACAACTTAATGATTATATTATTCAACACATGCAAACCGGTATTCTGGTTGTTGATGTAAACAACGACGTCATACTTATTAATGAATCAGCACGCAGACTGTTAAATATTACAAGTCCTTCTTCCTCGATGCCGCTTTCAAATATTTCCCTGGTCTTACAAGATCAATTACAAGTATGGAAAGAATCATTGGATACCCAACCGATTACTTTCCGTTCGTCAAAAACATCCCCCGAGATTCAGCCCAAATTTGCCCGCCTCGGCAACGAAACTACCGCAGGCTTTCTAATCTTCCTTGAAGATACTTCAGCAATGGCACAACGTGCGCAGCAATTAAAACTTGCATCACTCGGTAGGCTCACGGCTAGTATCGCTCATGAAATTCGTAATCCGCTTGGTGCTATCAGTCATGCCAGTCAACTATTAGGTGAATCGCCCAATCTTGATACAGCTGATATTCGTCTTACTCAAATTATTGCTGATCACACCAAACGCGTTAACGGTATTATTGAAAATGTCATGCGTCTTAGCCGCCGTGATCGAGCAGAACCTGTTTTATTCAATCTTCTTGAATGGTTAGATGGGTTTACTGATGATTTCTTGCGTAGCGAACAAATTGATAACGCTGACCTTGAAATAGATCCAACAAGCAAAGCGCTGGAAGTTCGCATGGATCCTAGCCAACTACATCAAGTCGTCTGGAATCTTGTCCGCAACGGCTTACGACATAGCAATGATTACGAAGGGCAGCCCAAAGTCATTTTGAAAACGGGTATCCCTGACAATGAAAAAAAACCCTATTTAGACATTATCGATCATGGTCCCGGTATTAGTCCTGAACAAACACTCCATATTTTTGAGCCTTTTTACACAACTGAAAGTTCTGGTGTCGGTTTAGGACTTTACATTGCTCGTGAACTTTGTGAGGGTAACCAGGCTAGACTAGACTATATAAAAATATCAAACGAAAATGGCGGCGGCAGTTGCTTTAGAATTACCTTTGCCGACCCAAGACGAAAACAACAACAAATAACTTAAATATGGAACGCTACCTCGCCTTAATTGTTGATGATGAACCGGATATTCTCGAATTACTCGAGATGACATTGGCACGCATGGATATTGATTGTAAAAGCGCTGCCGATCTTGCCAGTGCTTATGATTTATTAGAACAACACAGTTTTGACCTTTGCCTTACCGATATGCGCCTGCCTGATGGTGATGGCATCGATTTAGTCCGTCACATGCAACAACATTATGCCAATATTCCCGTTGCTGTCATTACTGCTCACGGTAATATGGAACTCGCGATTACTGCCTTAAAAACTGGCGCGTTTGATTTCGTATCCAAACCAGTCGATTTAACCGTACTACGAAACCTCGTTAATACTGCTCTAAAATTATCTCATAAGACCTCTGCAGGTACTGCAACCAAAATGACAGATACCTCCCCTGTTACAACGCCCCCGCAAAAAGGCGAAGAAAAACTACTTGGTCAATCGGCAATTATGATCAAAACCAGAGCAACCATTAAGAAACTTGCTCGTAGTCAAGCACCTATTTATATAAGTGGTGAATCCGGTAGTGGTAAAGAGCTGGTAGCACGCCTTATCCACAACCAGGGGCCACGAGCTGAACAGGCTTTTATTCCTGTTAACTGTGGTGCTATTCCTCAAGACCTGATGGAAAGCGAATTTTTTGGTCACATAAAGGGGAGCTTTACCGGCGCTATTAATGACAAGGCAGGTCTGTTTCAAGCTGCAGATGGAGGCACACTATTTCTGGATGAAGTTGCAGAGCTTCCCCTACACATGCAGGTAAAACTACTACGTGCTATTCAGGAAAAATCGGTTAGGCCTATCGGCGGGCAACAGGAAATTGCTATTGATGTGCGTATTCTTAGTGCCACTCACAAAGATCTCGCTAAGCTAGTGACTGACAGTGAATTTCGCCAGGATTTATTCTATCGAATAAATGTGATTGAACTCAGTGTACCGAGCCTACGCCAACGTATTGATGACATCCCTGTTCTCGCTGCACATATTTTACAAAGGCTTGGCAATGCTACAGATACTAATGTGCAACTTGGCAATGATGCTCTGGCTGCTCTGCAACAATACGCATTCCCGGGCAATGTTCGTGAACTGGAAAATATTCTTGAGCGCGCCATGACACTCTGCGAAAGCAATACCATCACCGCTGATGACTTGCAACTGCCTGACAGCATGCTTTCAACCGATGTTAATCGTACTCAGACAGACTCCTTCTCAACGTCACCAACTAAAGCTAACCCAGTGCTTCCACTAGATGATTATCTTGGCAACATCGAGAAAGATGCCATCATGCAGGCTCTGGAAAAAACACGCTATAACAAAACCGCTGCTGCAAAATTACTTGGTATTACTTTCCGTGCACTACGTTACAAGCTAAAAAAACTCAATTTGGAGTAACACCAGCCAGCGTTTCTTTACTGGAACAACTATTTTCATAAAAATTAATGTCACTACTAAACTGCTGGCATAACATTCGCTTCAAATATTTAGTTTCTATACTAAAGTTATCCGGATTACTAATTTTCATCACACTATTATTACTATAATCTGCATATAGCCATTGTTCCCCAACATAGAGAGTTTTTCGGTGCATCAATGCTCTATTATGCTTAATGACTGCTCGCTGTTTTGTATCATTCAAAAGCTCAAGATATTTAGGTTTAAGCTGCACCAATCCGTCATTAATTTCATAAAACTGTGAGTACTGTTTAAACAGTTTTGCTTCATTCGGATTTTTTGTATCTACAACAGATGATGTCAAACCAGATTCCGTGTAACGAAGGCGCGTACCTTCAGGTGGAACATTATTTATAATATAAGGCAGGAGAGATTTACCATCATAATTATTTAAATCAATTGAAAGTAACGTCGATATAGTTGGCGCTATATCAATAAGCGAGGCTTTATTCTGCCTTTTTCCTGAATCCCAAAGCGGTATGCCATCAACATATCTCTGCATTGCTAACAATACACGGTGCTGAACTAAAGAAAGAGCAAAAGTTCCATGCCCCATTCCATATGGAATATCTACCTCTCCTTTCGCAACCATTGCATCTCCACTGACACCAAATGATTCACCATGATCTGAAAGCATTACGACAATACTATTTTCAAGCAAGCCTGCTTTTTGTAATTGATCCAGTAAATTGCCAACCTGTTTATCAGCAAGGTAAAGCGCATTCAAGTAGCGTAATGGGGCATCATCATTTCTAAGATATTTTTTAACAAAACCACCTTCTCCTCCTATTTGGTTAAAGTAAGGCCAATGAGGTAAACAGTGATGAGCCACCATAAAAAAAGGCTTCGTTTTTATTTTCTCGACTGTTTTTGTTGTTCTAGAAACAAAACTTTCAGGTACATATATTGTTTTTGCAGCCCTATTTGCATAGGTATAGGGGAACAGAACACTAAGAAAATCGATTCTTGTTAATAAATTTAAAAACACAAAATCTAAAGTTGCCCCTAGACTGAAATCAAGAACGCCCATTTTAGGCGTACTCAACACATCAAAACCATACTCCTTGGTAAAATTTGCAAAACGAACTTCATCGGTTAAATAATATGTTTTATAACCTTTATTTTGTAATAGTTTTGGCAATAATGATTCTTTCGGTATCGTACTTCGTGGGTAAAGATTATACCTGCCACCATGATGAACAGGGTACTTACCCGTTAAAACACTCATCCAAGACGGAAATGTTCTGGCAATTGGGGACAACGTATCATCGAACACAACCGCACCTTCAAGGAAGCCATCTATATTTGGGGTTAATCCGGTTTTAAAACCAAAGTACCCAAGGTTATTCAATCGCAATGAGTCAATTCCAATAAATATTATATTAGGATTTGAGTCAAATGCTTTTCCAGCAACACCTTGATTATTAAAACTAATATTAGAAAAGCTAATAAGCAATACACTGCCAGTAACTATCGTTATATAGTAAATACGATGAGTTCTTATGTGTTTTTTAATCTCCAAACGAGAAAGAAAAAAATACAATGCCATGAAAAGAAAAATTGCATATATAACATTCAAGGTATAAAAAACCGACAAGCTATATGTTTGAACTAACAATAAATCTGACCATTCAAACGAGATAGAATTTGGGAACAAAATTCGATTCCACAGAACTGAAAGCAAAAGAATGCCTGCCATGAAAATAAAAAAATAAAAATAATTCTTTTTAATTATTTTAAATGATAAATATTTCCATAATAAATATGCAAATGTCGCGGCGACCAGATGGACGATAAAAATAAAAAACACCTGCCAAAAGATAGTTAAATAAAAAACCAAATCAACACTGTTAATTATCATTTCCACAACTCGGTGAGGTTTCGTGTCAACAAATTGTAATGCGTAGTGTTTCCATATCCCTAAAAATTGATACATGGCAAAAAATACAAATATCAACACCGTTAACCAATAACGTTTTTCTCTAAAAATCCCCACTCCTTCCCCTTTTTTACACTCCATTAATCTATACCGACATAATTTTACACAAAGCCATATTTTCATCTATGACTATGGTTTTAGGTCTCACACCAATATGTTTAATCGTAGTATAACCGCATAAAAAACGACAGAACTGACAATATGCGTCAGTTTATGACTAAAATAAACATTTTACCTTGCAATTAAATACCAATAATTAGAATATTAATAACTACTTATTAAAAAATAAAATATTTATTTATCATATACTTGATAATTATAATTATTTATTTTATTCATTTATTGAAATATGGCACAGCACTTGCAAAATATATGCGCAAGGAATGAACTCACACCCACAGCAGGCTGTGAACTTTCAGACCGCTGAATATTTTACAAATTAACTGGAGATATATATGAAATCTATTCAAAAAGGTTTTACACTCATTGAATTAATGATTGTTGTTGCAATCATCGGGATTCTGGCATCAATCGCACTACCTGCTTATACAGACTACACTATCCGTGCCAAAGTTTCTGAAGGTCTGATTGTTGCCAGTGGTGCAAAAGCAACCGTTGCTGAAAACTTATCTAACCTGGCTGCAAACCAAAGTTGTAGCGGCGTAAACACAGGCACAACTGGTCTTACAACCATAACATGTACTGCTGGCACAACAACCAGAATCGGTGTCAGTGTTGCAACAGGTATTAACAGCACTACCGTTACATTCAGACTCGAAGGTACATTAGGCTCTAATGGTGTAACATGGGACTGTAATAACCCAAGTAATACCAAGTATGTTCCAGCAGAATGCCGCGCATAACTAAATTAGACCTCTAGGCAAAAAAGAGACCACTAAGGTGGTCTCTTTTTTTTGCCCAGCTTATGCATATTTCTATCTACTCAACCTCACCAAATAAGTTATAAACAATTATTGCCTCCCCCTTACTCTCTGCATATTTCTTTTACAAAACAGTGGGATAAGATAAAAACATCACAGATTTTATACTTTTAACCGATAAGCTCTTGGATAAATTCGGTTTATACTCTACTATTTGATGAACTGAACAAGAAAAATGTCGTATATTTCACAGTAAAATGACTCAAAACTAGCTATAGTTAGCAACATGGCAACAACGAACCCTCAAATTAATCTCAGTGGTCTGGCACGCCGACTGGTCAATGATGGCAGTCTCTCTGAGACCGATGCTGCGCTTGCTCATGATCAGGCGCTTAAAAACAAAATTCCCTTTGTAACCCATTTAGTGCAAAAAAAATTACTTGATTCATTAACCATTGCCAATGCTGCATCTCATGAGTTTGGGGTTCCTCTGTTTGATATCAGTACTATGGACATGGAAGTAGCTGACACAAAATTAGTTGAAGAAAAACTGGTTAGACAACACCATGCACTGCCATTATTTAAACGTGGTAACCGACTTTATGTTGCGGTTTCAGACCCAACTAATTTACAGGGGCTTGATGAAATCAAGTTCCATGTGGGAGCGAACACTGAAGCCATTTTGGTTGAAGAGGATAAGCTCGCTGAAACTATTGACCGCGCCATGGATGCGCAAGATACAAGCTTATCTGACCTGGAAGATAGCGATCTTGATGATCTGGAAATCACAGCTGGCGATGAAGACCCTAAGGATGATAGTAGTGAGTCTGATGTCGATGACACTCCTGTTGTACGTTTTGTCAATAAGGTACTGCTTGATGCTATCAACAAAGGTGCATCAGATATTCATTTTGAACCCTATGAAAAATCTTACCGTGTACGGCTGCGTATGGACGGTGTCTTAATCGAAGTGGCATCCCCCCCCGTCAACCTAGGTAGTCGGCTTGCTGCCCGCTTAAAAGTCATGTCACGACTCGATATTTCTGAACGACGCATCCCTCAGGATGGTCGAATGAAAATGACCTTGTCCAAGAACCGCGCTATCGATTTTCGTGTTAACACCTGCCCAACCTTGTTTGGCGAAAAAATCGTCATGCGTATCCTGGATTCAAGCAGCGCCAAGCTGGGTATCGAAGCATTAGGGTATGAAGATGAACAACGTCAGCTCTACGAAGAAAATCTTGTAAAGCCTTATGGCATGATTCTTGTCACCGGTCCAACAGGTAGTGGTAAAACTGTTTCGCTCTATACAGGATTAAATATCCTGAATACTGAAGATAGAAATATTTCAACTGCAGAAGACCCAGTTGAAATTAATTTAACCGGTATTAATCAGGTCAATGTGAACAACAAAGTTGGCTTTACGTTTGCCAGTGCGCTTCGTGCTTTCTTACGGCAAGATCCGGATATTATTATGGTTGGTGAAATACGTGATCTGGAAACAGCTGAAATTGCGATTAAAGCAGCACAAACCGGTCACCTGGTATTATCAACCTTACATACAAATGATGCCCCGCAAACCTTAACCCGTTTAGCGAATATGGGTGTGCCTGCCTATAATATTGCTTCATCTGTATCACTGATTATTGCTCAACGCCTCGCTCGCCGGTTATGTTCTCAATGCAAAAAAGTACAAGATATACCCCATGAAACACTGCTTGAAGAAGGTTTCACTGAAGAAGATATTTCAAGTGGACTTAAAATCTTTGGCCCAGTGGGTTGTGACCAATGCAGTAATGGCTATAAAGGTCGTGTCGGTATTTATCAAGTCATGTCTATCTCTGAAGATATGGGACGAATTATTATGGAAGGTGGTAATGCCTTACAGCTTGCTGAACAAGCTGAAAAAGAAGGTATTGCTGATCTACGTAAATCAGGGCTTAAAAAAGTCAAAGATGGTATTACCACTATCGATGAAATCAATCGCGTGACAAAGGATTAGGACGATGGCAGAAAATACAGCAGATAATATTTTTGTCTGGGAAGGCTCTGATAGAAAAGGAGCCAAAGTTAAAGGTGAAACAAACGGCAGCAGTGCTTCACTGGTGAAAGCAGAACTTCGTCGTCAAGGCATTAAACCCATCAAGGTTCGCAAAAAACCCAAGCCTCTTTTTGGTGGCAAAACAGGTAAAAAAATCACACCTGCAGATATATCGGTATTCACTCGACAGTTATCAACCATGATGTCAGCAGGTGTGCCATTAGTACAATCCTTTGAAATTGCTGGGCGTGGTAATGAGAATCCACGTATGCAGGAACTTCTACTCACTATTAAGTCTGATATCGAAAGTGGTTCAACACTCGCTGAATCACTGGCAAAGCACTCCTACTACTTTGATGAATTATTCTGTAACCTTGTACAAGCAGGCGAACATGCCGGTATACTTGAAGACTTACTTGATAAAATAGCTACATACAAAGAAAAAGTTGAGTCCATCAAAGGGAAAATTAAAAAGGCGTTATTTTATCCAACTGCCATCATTGTTGTTGCGTTTATTATTACTGCAATCTTGTTAATTTTCGTTATCCCTGAGTTTGCAAAAATATTTACCACCTTTGGTGCCGATCTTCCTGCTTTAACACTATTTGTTGTTGGCGCTTCTGATTTCTTCTCAGAATACTGGTATCTTATTTTTGGTGGCCTATTGGGTGCAGGCTACGCATTTGTGGAAGGGAAAAAACGTTCCGTTAAATTCAACCACTTTCTACAACGATTATCCCTAAAACTACCCATAATAGGCCCATTGCTTAAAAAAGCAGCCATTGCCCGTTTTTCTCGAACACTATCTACTATGTTTGCCGCAGGTGTACCGCTTGTTGAAGCAATGAACTCGGTCGCTGGTGCCGCTGGTAACATAATTTTTTCAACCGCCATTTTAAAAATGCGTGACGAAATATCCACGGGTCAGCAACTTAATATATCTATGCGTGCAAGTAATTTATTCCCTAACATGGTTGTGCAAATGGTTGCCATCGGTGAAGAAGCCGGCTCCATTGATTCTATGCTGGCAAAAGTAGCTGATATTTACGAACAAGAAGTCGATGATGCCGTTGATGCCATGAGTAGTTTGATGGAACCACTTATTATGGTTGTACTCGGTGTTCTCATTGGTGGCATGGTCGTTGCGATGTACTTACCTATTTTCAAACTTGGTGCCGTCGTTTAAACCAGTTATGGATGTTGTTGTACTTTTACAGACTCAACCCGTTACCTTTATTGTTAGTTCACTAATCCTGGGGTTATTAGTTGGCAGTTTTCTAAATGTTGTTATCTATCGTTTACCGGTGATGATGAACAGAGAATGGCAACAGCAATGCCATGAATTACTGCACCCGGATAGCGACAACACCAGCGAAAAAAAAGAACCAGAAACGTTTAATCTTTACACGCCCCGTTCGCGTTGCCCCAAATGCAATCACAAAATTACCGCGTTAGAAAATATTCCTGTCTTTAGTTATTTATTTCTTAAAGGAAAATGCTCATCTTGCGCTGAACCTATCTCGCCTCGCTATGCTTTGATTGAATTATTAACCGGTATTTTAACCGCTATCGTGGCATGGCATTTTGGTTTTAGCTGGCAAGCTGGCGCTGCAATGTTGTTAACATGGGCTCTTGTTGCCATGAGCTTCATTGATGTTGATCACCAGTTATTACCGGATGATATTACACTTCCCTGGCTCTGGATTGGACTCATCCTGAGTATGTTTCCCATCTTTGTTGATAGCCATACCAGCCTTATTGGCGCCGTTGCTGGCTATTTATCACTCTGGCTAATCTTCTGGCTATTCAAACTACTGACTGGCAAAGAAGGCATGGGTTACGGTGACTTTAAATTACTTGCCTTGCTGGGGGCATGGATGGGTTGGCAACTATTGCCTGTGATTGTCCTGCTCTCATCTATCGTTGGTGCGGTTATCGGTATTGCGATGATTATTATTCTTGGTCGAGATCGAAATATTCCTATTCCCTTCGGCCCCTACCTCGCTACAGCAGGCTGGATAGCTTTGCTGTGGGGCAATGACATCACAGAAGCATATTTCGCTTATATACAATAACGACATGATGATTGTCGGGCTAACAGGTGGTATCGGTAGTGGTAAGTCCACTGTAGCAGAACTCTTTGCAGGCATGGGTGTCCCAATTATAGACACCGACATTATTGCAAGAGATCTTGTTGAAATCGATAAACCCGCCTACCTTGATATTGTTAAAAAATTTGGCAATGACATTTTATTGCCCAATCGCACACTAAACCGTGCCGTACTGAAACAACGTATTCTTAATAACGAACAAGAACGCCTCATTCTGGAAGATATTCTCCACCCTCTCATTCAACAAGCTGTCATAAAACAAATAGAACTCGTGACAGGCAGTTACTGCATTGTGGTCATTCCACTGCTCGTCGAAAAGGCACATTACCCAATGCTTGACAGAATCCTTGTGGTTGATACGCCGGTCAGCCAGCAAATAAAGCGTATTGCCGACCGCGATGGGCTTGAGAATGCCAGTATTGAAAAATTAATCGCTATTCAAGCTACTCGTGAACAACGCCTTAATGCTGCCGATGATGTCATTATTAACGATCACGGCTTACCCGAATTAAAAGCTGCCACACAACAAATGCACGATAAATATATGAAACTATGATATAAAAAAGATTCAGACCCAAGACACAATCTCGATTATAATGGTATGACCTATTTGGCGAGTGCAATAACAAAATATTGTGGCTACACATATCTACTACGAACAACCCTTAAACGAGCGCATACGTATGCTGCTCCGGCTCGAACATCTGTTCGCGCAAATGGATGTCTGGATGAATGGAGGCAGCGCCTGGCACAGTCGTGCTGTGCTCAATAGCTTGTTTGAAATCCAGCAGGTACTAGGTCGTTCTGACATCAGTAAGGATTTGCTCAAAGAAATCGAACGACAGGCAGAAAATCTTGCGCAACTCGATGACAACCCTAATGTCGATAATGAGATGCTTAATAATGTGCTCGACCAACTTGATGTTATTACTGACCGACTACATGCTATCAATGGTCAACCCGGGCAAACAATCCGTGACAACGAATTTCTCAATACCATTCAGCAACGCAGCACCATTGCCGGCGGAAATTCTGACTTTGATCTTCCTGCCTACCATCAATGGCTATTGTTACCCAGCGAACAACGAGCAAGTGATATTGCTGAATGGAGTAATGATTTCCTGCCGATACGCGACGCCATACGAATGATACTTAATTTAATCCGCGATGGCGCACCGAACCAGAAACAAACCGCTAACAATGGTTTTTATCAACAATCACTTGATAGCAATATCCCCTATCAGTTGATTCGTGTTTGCCTACCCAGTGATCATTTGTATTTTGCTGAAATCAGTGCCGGTAAACATCGTTTTACTATTCGCTTTATGCAGACACTCGACAAAGCACAACGCCCGGTTCAGGCCGAACAAGATATTGAATTCCTGCTTAGCTGCTGCCAACTTTAAACATGACTAACTTCATTAAATGCCCACAATGTGGTGAAACCTTTGATATCGATTTACCCTCGAAGACCAAACCATTTTGCAGTGAACGCTGTAAATTAATCGATCTTGGTGCCTGGGCAGATGGCAGTTATAGCATTGAAGCAGAAGACACACCTATGTCTGAACAGGCCAAAGACTTCGAATAGCCGCAATACCCTGCGCCCCGGCTTTATGTGCATCGTCAATGTCATCAACATGCATACCACCTAAGCCATAAACGGGCACGGTAATATCAGCAACCATGTCAGCAAACCTTTCCCAACCCAAGGGGATCGCATCAGGATGAGAAGCGGTTGCTTTGACCGGTGATAACACGACAAAATCAGCATCAATTTTCTGTGCCTGCTGTAAATCATCCCGGGTATGACAGGAAGCAACCAACAAAATATCTTTTCCAACGGGGCGTTGCTCCGCACTAAACAAACGTTGGCTGGTTAAATGCACACCGTGCGCAGAAATAGCCAAGGCATCCTCAATTGACATATTCGCGATGCATTTTGCTTGATAAGCCTCACAAAGTTCAACCACCTTTTTACCAACGGACAGTAATTGCACTGGGGATAATTTCTTGGCACGGTACTGAACCAAGCGCACCCCCGAACTTAATGCCTGTTTAAGCTTCGCTAAATAGGCATCAATATTTTCAGGATCAGGTTCTGGCGTGACCATATAACAATCAGGAAGTCGTGCTGCACGAATAATCGGTTGATTTGCAGCTGGAAAATCATAGTCATCCAGGGCATCCAATGAAACCCATTTTACCACCTGCCCTTCTCGCCCATGTGCTTCGCCCGAAAAGGCGGTTACCCGCCACACATCCAGCAAGACAGATTTATCTGAATAATCGTGGCGAATTTTAATCAGTGGCTGACTGGATTGAACGGTAATACCTAATTCTTCCTGCAACTCACGCGCAAGACCCGCTTGACGTGTTTCATCCGTTTCCAACTTACCACCGGGAAACTCCCACAAACCGCCTTGATGCTTATCATCCGGCCGCTTTGCTATCAGCACTTCACCTTGTGAATTCGTGATAACAGCGGCAACCACATGAACGACTGATGCCTTAGCCATACTAACTTCTATACTCGGCATTGATACGTACATAGTCATACGACAAATCACTGGTTTGCACGCTCGTCACAGCATCACCTCTTGCCAGACTAATTCTGACCGTGATCATCTCCTGCTGCATAACCGCTTGCCCGGCTTCTTCTGTATAAGCGGCATCCCGACCACCCTGACTGACAATACATACATCATCAAGATAGATATCAACCTTATCGACATCCAATGCATCCAGCCCAGCCCGACCCACTGCGGCAAGAATTCTTCCCCAGTTTGGATCCCCCGCGAAGAAAGCCGTTTTAACCAAGGGCGAGTGTGCAACCGTAAATGCCACCGCATCACATTCAGCGGTATCCTTGCCTTGCTCAACCGTAATCGTAATTAATTTCGTCACCCCTTCCGCATCCCTGATAATGGATTCAGAAAGATGTTTCGCTACTTTAGCTACCGCAGCAAAAAATGTCTTAGCGTCTTCCGAATGAGTATCTGAAATCTGCTCATTGCCTGCCTTACCTGTCGCCATCAACAAACACGCATCATTGGTTGATGTATCCCCATCAACCGTGATCCGATTAAAGGAATCATCCACCGCCTGTTTCAACGCCAACTCAAGCAACTCACCACTGACATTGGCATCCGTTGCCATATAAGCCAACATCGTTGCCATATCCGGCCGAATCATACCTGAGCCCTTCGCAATACCGGTGATCGTAATCGTGTTACCACCCAGCGACACTAATTCACTCACACCTTTAGCGATAGTATCCGTTGTCATTATCGCTTCTGCTGCAGGTAACCAGTTATCCGCTAGCAACGATTCTTTTGCTGCAGGCAAGCCATCTATTAACGTTTGAGTTGGAAAGGTTTCACCAATCACCCCCGTAGAAAATGGCAACACAGCATCCGGTTCACAGCCCATCAATTCCGCTACTGCCGCACAGCTATCTCTGGATGCAAGCATGCCCGCCTCACCAAGCCCGGCATTGGCATTGCCACTATTAATCACCAGATAACGAGGCGCCGACTTAGCAAGATGCTCCCGACAAACCAGCACCGGCGCGGCACAAAATGCATTTTTTGTAAAAACAGCCGCGCACTGCGATCCCTCTGCTATTTCCAACAACAACAGATCATGACGATCAGGATAACGAATCCCGGCCGCGGCAATACCAAGGCGGATACCTTCAATTGCTAATAAGTTTTTTGGTGTTGTTAGACCAATAGCCATAATTCAGTCCTCAATAAAAAGGAGATTATAGACTATTTAATGGAAATCACTGCAAAGCTTTTAGAGGGTAGTTAGAAAATTTTGTGCGAAGTTCGCGCTATCAGGTTAATAATCTCAATCACTACTTCAGAGTAGCATGATGTCAGGCATCAGATGATGGCGAATCGAATCGAACGTAGTGAGATTCCCTGAGCCAGCAGCTGATGACTGGCAGCAGGCTACGGTGCCAAGTTCGCGCTATCAAGTGAATAATTCCTCCTTAGAGGTTCGTTGCACTGCACCAATGCGTCGGAATTTTTCACTTGATAGCGCTTAGCGAGGTAAATCTTAATGACTACTTCAGAGTAGCATGATGTCAGTCATCAGATGATGGTGAATTGAATCGAACGTAGTGAGATTCCCTGAGCCAGCAGCTGATGACTGACAGCAGGCTACGGTGCATAGTCGGCGCTATCAGGTGAATGATTCCTTCTTAGAGGTTCGTTGCACTGCACCAATGCGTCGGAATAATTCACCTGATAGCGCTTAACTAGGTAAATTTTAATCCTACTTCAGAGTAGCCTGATGTCAGGCATCAGATGATGGCGAATTGAATCGAACGTAGTGAGATTCCCTGAGCCAGCAGCTGATGACTGACAGCAGGCTACGGTGCCACGAATAAAATTAACTCAACTTCCCATGACACTGCTTATACTTCTTACCCGAACCACAAGGACAAGGCTCATTACGCCCAACCTTACGCCCATCTCGCACAAACGGAGCCTCAGCATCTTCCGGTACATCAGCAACACCCGCTTCACCCGCCGACCCTGAATCCGTTATTTCTGCCGCAGCATCATGCTCAAACGTCATTGTTCCCTGACGACGACGTTGCTCTTCAACTGCCTCAACATCCTCTTCATCACGGATCTGTACCTTAGATAACATCGAGACGACTTCATGCTTAATACGCTCAATCATGCTGGCAAACATTTCAAACGCTTCACGTTTGAATTCTTGCTTCGGATTCTTCTGTGCGTAACCACGCAAACCAATACTGTTACGCAGGTAATCCATTGAAGAAAGGTGATCTTTCCAGAACGAATCGAGCACTTGTAACATCATGGCCTTTTCGAAATGCCTTAACACCTCGGTTCCTGCCAATTCTTCTTTTTCTTTATAAATACGCACAGCTTCATCAATGATTTTTTCACGAAGTGTTTCTTCGTGCAGTGAATCATCGGCTTTCAACCAGTATTTAATATCCAGCTTCAACATAAACTCTGATTCGAGTTCATCTTCAAGCCCATCAATATCCCACTGTTCTTCGATACTGCCAGGAATGATATGCCCACTGATTACGGCATTAAGAACATCAACTCGCATACTGATAATACGTTCTGATACATCTTCCTCTGCCATTAACTCATTACGCATATTGTAAATTTCTTTACGCTGATCATTGGCAACATCATCATATTCGAGTAATTGCTTACGAATATCGAAGTTATGCCCTTCAACCTTGCGCTGCGCATTTTCAATCGCTTTATTAATCCATGGATGCTCAATGGCTTCGCCATCTTCCATACCTAAACGCTTCATCATTCCTGCAACTCGATCGGATGCAAAAATACGCATTAAGTTATCATCCAGTGAAACGAAGAATTGACTTGAACCGGGATCACCCTGACGACCTGCACGACCTCGTAACTGATTATCAATACGACGTGACTCGTGGCGTTCTGTTCCAATGATATGCAAACCACCCACTTCTAACACTTTAGTATGGCGTTCATGCCATTCGTGTTCATGTGCTTTGCGTGTGGCCTCATCAACATCGCCCAGTGCTTTCAGCTCTGCTTCCAGGTTACCACCTAATACAATATCTGTACCACGACCTGCCATATTGGTTGCGATGGTTATCGCACCTGGGCGACCGGCTTCAACAATAATCTCTGCTTCACGTTCATGGAATTTTGCATTCAGTACCTGGTGTTTTATTTTGGCTTTATCCAGCATCTGTGAAAGTTCTTCAGAGGCCTCAATCGAAGCGGTACCAACTAATACCGGTTGTCCTCGTTCCTGACAAGCTCGAATATCTTCAATAACAGCATTAAATTTAGCCTGTTTATTAAGGAAAATAAGGTCACTGCGATCATCACGTGCCATAGGACGGTTTGTTGGGATCACAACCACTTCAAGACCGTAAATTTGCTGGAACTCGAATGCTTCCGTGTCGGCCGTACCCGTCATGCCTGATAATTTATTATAAAGACGGAAGAAGTTCTGGAACGTAATCGAGGCAACCGTGCGCGATTCACTTTGAATGGCAACACCTTCTTTAGCCTCAACCGCTTGATGCAAACCTTCAGACCAACGTCTGCCGGGTGTGGTACGTCCGGTGAACTCATCAACAATAATGATTTCACCTTGCTGCACAACATAGTGAACATCTCGTTGATGCAATGTGTGGGCACGTAAAGCGGAATCGACATGCTGCATGATCATAATATTTGCGGCATCGTAAAGACTTTCGCCTTCTTTAAGAATGCCTTCAGTAACAAGCAGGTTTTCAATATGCTCATGACCCGCTTCGGTTAATAGCGCCTGGCGCGCTTTTTCATCCAATGTGTAATCACCTTCACCGTCTTCTTCTTTTTGCTCGGTCAGTTTAGGGATTAATTTATCAATTTTAATATAGAGATCAGAACTGTCTTCTGCTTCACCGGAAATGATTAATGGGGTACGTGCTTCATCGATCAAGATTGAATCGACTTCATCAATCACGGCAAAATTCAGTTCGCGCTGCATTTTATCTTCAATTGAAAACGACAAATTATCTTGCAGATAATCAAAGCCGTATTGGTTATTAGTACCGTAAGTAATATCTGCAGCGTAACTTGCGCGCTTTTCGTCTGCTGACATCCCTGCGATGATGATCCCTACTGTTAAACCTAAAAAGTTATACAGCGGCTCCATCCATTTCGCATCACGCTCTGCAAGGTAATCATTCACCGTAACAACATGAACACCTTTACCGGACAATGCATTCAAATAAACCGGTAAGGTTGCCACTAATGTTTTACCTTCACCTGTGCGCATTTCAGAAATATTTCCGTCATGCAGCACCATGCCACCGACTAATTGCACATCATACGGTCGCATGTTCATGACACGTTTACTGGCTTCACGCACAACAGCAAAGGCTTCTGGCATGATGTCATCAAGCGTTTCACCTGCGTCCAGACGCGAACGAAAATCCTGTGTTTTAGCTTGCAAATCGGCATCAGAAAGCGACTCTAAGTCTGGCTCAAGCGCATTGATGCTGGTGACTTTTGATAAATAACGCTTTACCAGTCGATCATTTCGACTACCAAAGACTTTGCGTAAAAGCTTACGTACCATGATATTAGGGACTATCTGAATATTCGTTATAGAGAACCTGCTGTTTACGCTATATAGATAAACACCAGAATGTTAATTCCGCAGCTACTTTAGGGGAGTTTAGTGCGTAGTGCAACTAGACAGATTTTATTGCCAAATCACTATTTTTATCGGGCGTTGACGTATTTGGTTGGATTAACGTTTCGGCCATTTTTTAGTACTTCAAAATGCACATGAGGTCCTGTTGAGCGGCCAGTTGACCCCATTAACGCCAATTTATCGCCTTTCGCTACTTTATCGCCTACTTTTACCAATATCTTCTTATTGTGCCCGTAACGCGTTGTAAAGCCATTGCCGTGGTTAACCTCAACCATATTACCGTAGCCATAACGCTCGGAGGCCCAGGTTACAACACCGGATGCAACGACATTAACAGAACTGCCATCTTTTCCAGCAAAATCAATGCCTTTATGGTGTTCACGCTTACCGGAAAACGGGTCGTTACGCATACCATAATAAGAAGACATCCAGCCCTTGGAAATAGGCCGACCTGTCGGGATCACCTTCTTTTGTAATTTATTACTCATCATCATGGTTTCGAGCACACTTAATTGCTCGCCACGACTGTCAATTTGACGTGATAACTCTTCGAGTTGCTGCATAAAATCAGGAACAGAAGCTGACTGTAAGTGCTCACTACTAACAGGACCACCTTGTGCCGGCGCTTCATCAAAGTTGAATTCGCCTTTATCAAGCTTGGCTATTTTAGTGAGGCGACGTCCTAAGGCGTCGAGTCGAATAACACGTGCCTGAACTTTGCCCAACTGTTTTGACAGCGAGTTCATATGACGATCTGCTTCAGAAACAACATGGTTTAACTCTTCACGTTGTGACGCTAGCTCAATTTGCATTTCAATATTGGCTGGATCACTGGCAATTTGAGCACTATTTCCCCACTGATAGCCTGCATAGATCATGGCTGCAGGAATAATAAGTGCAGAAATAGCAATGAGTATCAATCTATTACGATTAATATTGACACTACCTACATGCCCTT
Source organism: Gammaproteobacteria bacterium (assembly GCA_027006175.1). Lineage (GTDB taxonomy): Bacteria > Pseudomonadota > Gammaproteobacteria > AKS1 > AKS1 > Sulfuriflexus. The sequence goes on along the minus strand of JALTKS010000056.1, from coordinate 104,481 downwards.
TACTGTGTGACAAAAAAACTATGTTCATCGTCTAGTAACACCGGTTATTATGTACAAATAAACTTAGCCCAGATAAAACTAACGTGACTAAATCCAACAAAAAATCACTACGCTCAATTCAGACCATTTTGTCTGCAAGTCCTGTTAAAAGTCATCAGGTACAACTGCTCAAACAAAATCGGGCGCATTCCGCTCTACTTTCAACTATTCAGGCGCTGCTTCCTGAAAACAGCCAATCACATTGCCTTAGTGCTCAACTCAAACATGATACTTTAATTATTCATGCTGACAGTTCTGGCTGGGCAGCAAAATTACGTTTCCAGTTAACCACGCTTTTACCGACTATTCGTCGTCAGGCCGGTTACCATCTTGTTGAAAAGGTGACTGTTCGTGTTCAGCCTCAACAACAATCCAATACATCTAAAATATCGGCTCAACGCTATATGGATTCAGCGACAGCCCAGCAAATACGTGAACTTGCCTGCGCCATCCGTGACGATGAACTCCGCCAACAATGGCTGAAGTTAGCTGAAAACCATAAAAAATAAGTTACTATTTCTTTGTAAAATCAAGCAATTAGTCTTGATTCTAGCAGTAAACCCGTTATTTTCCAGTGACTAGTTAGCCTGAACCGGCTTTGAGTATGCTATCGGCAGATTATCAGTATCCTCAAAGGTGACAATTTCCCACGCGTCTTCGTTTGCAATTAATGCACGCAACAAACGATTATTCAGCGCATGGCCCGATTTATAGCCACTAAAGGCACCAATCAGACTATGTCCCAGTAAATAGAGGTCACCTACTGCATCGAGGATCTTATGTTTTACAAATTCGTCCTCGTAGCGCAAGCCATCTTCATTCAAAATACGGTAATCATCAACAACAATGGCATTATCTAAACTGCCGCCAAGCGCAAGGTTATTCTCGCGAAGTTGTTCAACGTCTTTCAATAATCCAAAGGTACGAGCACGACTCACTTCTTTAACGAAAGAGGTCGTTGAAAAATCCAACTCGGCGGTACGCGTATGGGTCTGAAAAACAGGGTGGTCAAAGTCGATACTAAAACTAACTTTAAAACCATCAAAAGGCTCAAATTTAACCCACTTATCATCTTCTTCGACAATAACCGGATTTTTAATTCGTACGAATTTCTTCGGTGCATTTTGCTCTTCGATACCCGCAGATTGGATAAGAAAAACAAAAGGCCCCGCACTACCATCCATAATAGGCACTTCGGCGGCACTTAAATCAATATAAGCATTATCAATACCAAGACCCGCCAATGCAGATAATAAATGTTCTACAGTAGAAACACGTGTGTCATCACGGCAAACCGTGGTACATAGCTGCGTATCACCAACGTATTCAGGGCGAGCAGGAATATCAACCGGCACGTCCAGGTCAACGCGACGAAACACAATTCCTGTATCGACAGCGGCTGGTCTCAGGGTCAGGTAAATTTTTTCACCTGTATGTAGCCCTACACCCGTTGCTCGAATAACGTTTTTGAGAGTACGCTGCCTTATCATTTTTTTATATTTCAATAGCTTAGTTCATCTGGCGGCTAAAAAAGAGTCATTTTTTCCAAAATCTGAACAGATAGTAGCACAGAGACTAAGTCTTTTCATAGTGACCCCGCTCACAAAATCAAGATAAGAGACTGATATTATGAGGAAAGACACCATGCCACTTCAGGGGGCGAATCCGTCGTGGCACGGCGTCCTAAGCTATTATTTTTACAATCGTTGCCGTACTAGTCTGCCTGACGACGTAAAAATGCGGGAATATCGAGATATTCCAAATCAGTGCTTTCATCCATTAAAGAATCATCACCCGAAGCTTTTTTACGCAAGATTGTTGGCCGTGATAATTCTGCGTAATCAGGCTCTTCGCCAGAAGTTGTTGCACCAGCACTATCATCAACAACGCGAAGTGGTGCTTCATCTCTTGGTAATTGTGCTTTTTGAAGTTCACCTAGTCCGGTTGCAACAACAGTGACGCGTAATTCATCTGATAAGTCGGGATCAATCACAGTACCCACCACCACCGTGGCATTATCCGATGCAAACTGACGAATCGTTTCACCTACTTCTTCAAATTCACCAATGGTTAAATCCATACCGGCGGTAATGTTCACCAAAATACCGCGTGCACCAGAAAGATTAACATCTTCAAGTAACGGGCTACCAACGGCTTGCTCTGCCGCTGCTTCTGCACGACCTTCGCCACGCGCACTGGCTGATCCCATCATAGCCATACCCATTTCAGACATCACTGTACGCACATCAGCAAAATCGACATTGATTAAACCAGGACGTGTAATCAATTCCGCAATGCCCTGTACCGCACCCAGTAATACATTGTTCGCTGCTTTAAAAGCTTCAAGCAAACTCACATTTTTACCTAGCACAGATAACAGCTTTTCATTTGGAATGGTAATAAGCGAATCCACATTGGCTTCTAATTCTTTAATACCTTCTGCAGCAATCGAGCTACGCTTATTTCCTTCAAAAGAAAAAGGTCGTGTAATAACCGCAACGGTTAAGATACCCATCTCTTTTGCAATTTCTGCAATCACGGGTGCCGCACCGGTACCTGTGCCGCCCCCCATACCCGCGGTAATAAACAGCATATCTGCGCCATCAATCACTTCACGAATACGTTCGCGATCTTCCATTGCCGATTCACGACCAATGTCAGGGTTTGCACCTGCCCCCAGGCCTTTTGTTATTGACGTACCTAATTGCAACATGGTTTTTGCTGAAGAGTTCTTCAGTGCCTGTGCATCAGTATTAGCACAAACAAAATCCACGCCTTCAATATCAGTACTCACCATGTGTTCAACAGCATTACCGCCACCGCCACCAACACCTATTACTTTTATTACCGCGTTTTGACTATACGCATCCATTAATTCAAACATAATCGCCCCTCCAGTTAAGAACTACTTTATTAAAACTACTACTATTATTAACAACAACTCTTGCGATGACTTTATAATCAACCATCTCAAAAATTCCCTTGAAACCAACTTTTCATACGCTGCCATAGCGCATTCACATTACTTCCAGACAATGCTTCTACACTGCCTGTCTTACGTTGCTCATGACCAAACAACAACAAACCAACGCCGGTGGCGTGAATCGGGTTTTTCACAACATCCACTAACCCTGTCACACTATGTGGCACACCTAAACGGACTGGCATGTGAAATATTTCTTCAGCCAGCTCAACAACACCTTCCATCTTCGAGGTGCCGCCGGTTAAAACAATTCCAGCGGCAACAAGATCTTCAAACCCACTCCGGCGTAACTCAGCCTGAACCAATGTAATTAATTCTTCATAACGTGGTTCAACTACTTCTGCTAACGTTTGTCTTGTTAAGCGCCGTGGTGCACGATCACCAACACTTGGCACTTCAATTGTTTCTTCTGAACCTGCTAATTGTGTTAATGCACAGGCATACTTGATTTTTATTTCTTCTGCATATTGTGTTGGCGTACGTAGTGCGACAGCAATATCATTAGTAACCTGATCGCCTGCAATCGGAATAACCGCGGTATGACGTATCGCACCTTCCGTAAACACAGCGATATCCGTTGTGCCACCACCAATATCAACCAGACATACACCTAACTCCATTTCATCTTCTGTTAAAACAGAATGACTGGATGCCAGCTGTTCTAAAATAATATCGTCAACCTCCAGACCACAACGGCGTACGCATTTAAGAATGTTTTGTGCCGCACTCATCGCACCACTAATTAAATGTACTTTTGCCTCAAGACGTACACCTGACATACCAACAGGTTCTTTAATCCCTTCCTGGTTATCGATAATAAATTCCTGTGGCAGTACATGCAGAACGCGCTGATCAGCGGGTATGGCAACGGCTCTTGCCGCATCAATCACGCGTTCAACATCATTTGGAGTTACTTCTTTATCTTTAATCGCAACAATACCGTGCGAATTCATACTGCGTATGTGACTACCTGCTATCCCCGTGTAAACAGAGTTAATTTGGCAACCCGCCATCAACTCAGCTTCTTCAACTGCGCGTTGAATTGATTGCACAGTCGACTCAATATTCACGACCACACCTTTTTTAAGGCCTCGCGATACATGTGAACCGATACCAATTATCTCAATGGTATTTTCATCGGTAATTTCACCAACAATCGCAACGATTTTCGATGTCCCGATATCGAGTCCAACAATCAGATTTTTTTCAGTTTTTCTGGACATGTCTCGTTATCCTAACTGAGCCTTAGCGGCTACTTTTTTAAGTTCTTTCTTCCAACGTACTGCGAAACCATTGGTATAACGAAGATCAACCACATCAATCTTGTTTCCCTGCTTCGCAATATAATCGTTATAGATACTAATAAAACGCTGCATACGGTTATTAATTTCCTTACGCCCTAAATCCAGAACAGTTCCATTTTCCAAACGAACCGTCCATGCTCGACGCTTATCCAGTTTTAATTCATCTATATTCAGATAAAGTCTTTTCAAATCGGCATTTAATGTAATGTAATTTTTTAATACATTTTTTTCTGTTCCAACTGGACCAAACAACTGAGGCAAACCCGATGGATAACTTTCCACTGCCGGACTAAAAACAACGCCATCCACTGTTAACAATGCGGTTCTATTCCAATAGGCAATCGCTTTACGCTCTCTTATTTCCAGCTGTATTGTGTCTGGCCAAACGCGACGTACGGTTACCATTTCCAACCACGGTAATTGACGCATACTTTCAGTGATGGCTTCGACATCTGTATCAAAGAAACCGCCTAAATCATTTTTCGCTACAATTTCCTGAATCTGTTTTTCTGTAATGTGAATAAATTCACTTTTCACTTCTACATTTTTAATCGGTAATGTTGTTGTACTCTGAAATTCAAGAACACCCCAGATAACTACGGCAACAAACACCAGGCTACCAATACCCGTCAACAAGAAATGAATCACCGCCCGGTTCTCGGCTTGCCGATCTTTATGTAACTTGTTTAGCTTCTTACGTGCCATGTTATGCCGCCGTTGCCAAAATTTTTACCACCAGTTCCGGGAATTCCAAACCAGCGGCGCGTGCCGCCATCGGCACCAAACTATGGCTTGTCATACCCGGCACGGTATTCACTTCTATCAACCATGCATTCCCTTCCGCATCCATCATCAAATCAACACGTCCCCAGCCACTTGCTCCTGCCACATGAAACGCCTTCAATGCCAAGGCCTGAATTTGCTGTTCTTGTTCTTCACTTAAACCACATGGGCATAAGTAACGTGTTTGTTCTGACTGATATTTGGCGTCAAAATCATAAAAGTCGTTATCTGTTTCCAGTTTAATAACAGGTAGTGCTTCGCCATCAAGAATCGCTACCGTGTATTCAGCACCTTCAATAAATTGTTCGGCAATCACTGAATCATCATATTTTTTTGCCTGCTGCCATGCCTGTTTTATATCTTCGGCATTAACCACTTTACTCATGCCAATGCTGGAACCTTCGTGCGCCGGTTTCATCATGACGGGTAGCTGTAACGCTTCTACCGTTTTCAAATCATTTTCTTCTGTGAGTACTTTCCATGCCGGTGTTGGCAACGCTTCAGATTGCCATAATTGTTTACAGCGTAATTTATCCATTGATAGCGCCGAACCCAAAACATCACTGCCGGTATAAGGTAATGACAATATTTCGAGTGCTCCCTGTATCGTGCCATCTTCACCACCACGACCATGTAATGCGATAAAGACACGCTCATAATTTCCCTGCGATAATTTTTCAATCACATCCTTGCCCGCATCAATTGCTACGGCATCAACACCTTTTTCCAGCAAGGCACTCAGCACGGCTTTTCCTGTCAATAAGGAAATATCGCGCTCTGCTGACAATCCCCCCATCAACACAGCTACTTTGCCAAATTGTTGTGACAATGCGTTCATTTCGCCTCACCAATAATGTGTACTTCACGATGCAGTGCTACACCATGTTTTTGTTGTACTACCTCAGCCACCTTTTTAATCAGTGCTTCGATGTCTGCGGCTTTGGCATCACCTGTATTAATAATAAAGTTTGCATGTTTTTCCGAGACACAGGCTTTACCAATACAACATCCTTTTAAACCTGCTGTTTCTATTAATCTTGCCGCATGATCACCATCAGGGTTACGAAATACCGAACCACAACTTGCCAGTTTGGTTGGCTGTGTTTCTGCCCGTTTTGCCAGTAACTGTTTAATTCTCTTTTGACCTGCATCCACATCACCGTTTTCTAGCAACAGCGTTGTCGCAACAAACCATTCATTGTTAGGTCCTTTGACGCTACGGTATCCAATCTGGTATTCATTACGATCATGTTGGCTACGTTTTCCTTTACGATCTAGCGTGGTGACGTTTTTTACTTTCGTCCAGGTTTCACCACCAAATGCACCTGCATTCATTGCCAGGGCACCACCCATTGTGCCGGGTATGCCAGCCAGAAATTCAACACCGGTTAAATTTTGTCGTGCGGCAAAACGCGCCACCTTGGCGCAACTAACACCGGCTTCCACATAAAGTTCTGTGTCATTTTGTAATGAGAGTTTATTTAACAAACCACTGGTGCTGATCACAGTGCCGCGAATCCCGCCATCACGCACAAGTAAATTACTGCCAAGCCCCAACCAGGTTAAAGGCTCATCAACAGGTAACTCGCTCAAGAAAACACACAAATCATCCAGATCAGTTGGCTTATAGTAATTATCCGCAGGCCCACCCACGCGCCAACTGGTGTGCTTCGCCATCATTTCCTGATGAAGAAGTTCACCCTGCCAGGCTGTCTGTTGCTGCGCTGCCATCATGATCCTCGGCACTGCCTCACTGTTTTAGGTTTCTTCGTTGTCGCTTTCTTCACGCTACGACTTTCTTCCTGCCTCATAGCAGGTTCACTACGACGATAAAACGTTGATAAAGACTCGCCACAACCAAGGTGTAATCGATTCATCTTGTAATGGGTCATGCGCCACTTCCTCCGTTAACCATCCCTAACTGTTCTTCAAGTTCTGCTGCAATCATGCCGATATTGCCAGCCCCCAATGTCAACAACACATCGCCATCTTTCAATACAGCATCAAGTGCGTTATGTAGCTCATCAACATTTTCTACATGGACTGGATCCACTAAACCACGCGTACGAATAGCGCGACACAGGCTACGAGAATCTGCTCCTGCAATTGGTGTTTCACTTGCGGCGTAAACTTCAAGCATTAACAACACATCTACTTTTGATAGCACGCGGGTAAAATCTTCAAACAAATCACGGGTACGTGTATAACGATGTGGCTGGAACACAACCACTAAACGTCTGTCTGGCCATGCCGCCTGTGCAGCCTCAATGGTGACTTCCAATTCGCGTGGATGGTGTCCGTAATCATCCACATGCAACACACTACCTGCACTGGTGGTGATGTCGCCATTAATCTGGAAACGTCTTCCGATACCCTGAAAACTGCTCAATGCGTGTTGAATATCTTCATCACTGGCACCTAATTCAAGACCAATAGCAATCGCTGCCATCGCATTTTGTACATTGTGCTCACCCGGCAGGTTAAGACGAATATTAAGCGTGGGCTTACCTTCACGAATTAAATCAAAACTGGTTGCAGCCACATCCTGAACCAGATTTTCACAACGCAAGTCAGCATCTTCATGTAAACCGTAGGTCAAAACAGGACGACTCAGTTCAGGTAAAATATCTCTCACTGATTCATCATCCATACAAAGTACAGCTAAACCATAAAAAGGCAGGTGGTGTAAGAAATCAATAAAGGCCTGGCGTAATTGTGCAAAGTCACCACCATAGGTTTGCATATGATCGGCATCTATATTCGTTACAATCGCAATGACCGGTTGCAGGTAAAGGAATGAAGCATCACTTTCATCGGCTTCTGCAACAAGGTATTCACTCTCACCAAGACGTGCATGCACACCGGCACTGTTTAACCTGCCACCAATTACAAAGGTAGGGTCAAGACCGGCTTCACCCATAATGCTCGCAACCAGACTAGTAGTGGTCGTTTTACCATGTGTCCCTGCTACAGCGATGCCATAACGGAAACGCATTAACTCAGCTAACATTTCTGCTCTAGGTACTACAGGAATACGTTTTTCCTGTGCCGCTGTGATTTCAGGGTTCTCAGCATCAACCGCTGTTGACACAACCACTACGTCAGCAGAAACAATATTGTCTTGATGATGACCAATATGAATCGTTGCGCCTAAATCTTTAAGCCGTGTTGCCATCGCATTCATTTGTATATCTGAACCAGATACATCAAACCCCAGATTCAGCATGACTTCAGCAATACCGCCCATGCCTGCACCGCCAATACCCACAAAATGAATATGACGCATGTGCTGCATACGGCTATGTACGTGTGGCAAGTTTTCTTGCATAGGCACCTTGCTACTCATAGCGCCCCCTTGATAGCTTGCATACAGATCTGAGCAACGTCTTCGGTAGCATTGTTACGTGCCTGGCCTTTTGCTGCCTGTGCCATTGCCAATAAACGTTCACGGCGATCCACAAACTCACTGAGTCGTTCGGCTAACCACTCTGATGTAAATCTGTTTTGTTGAATTAGCAATGCCGCCCCCGCATGTTCAAGAAAACGCGCATTGGCAGTTTGATGATCATCCACTGCATGTGGAAAAGGAACTAGAATCGATGCGACACCGGCACTGGCTAACTCTGTCACGGTTAATGCACCCGCTCGGCATATAACTATATCCGCCCACTCATAGGCTTCTGACATATCATTAATGAATGCGGCAACCTTGGCATTAATGTTTGCAGAAGCATAACGCTGTTGTGTTTCTTCCAATTCATGGCGACCGGTTTGATGCCAGATTTCAACATCGTGACTGGTCATGGCTGTCACCGCTTGTGGCACAGTTTTATTCAATATGGCTGCCCCCAAACTCCCACCAACAATTAATACTCTTAATGCGCCACTGCGCTCGGCAAAACGCTTATCCGGTTCAGCAATTGTCATGATGTCTGCCCGAACCGGGTTACCTGTTTGTCTTGCACAAAACCTGGGGGTGAAGGCACCTGGAAAAGCTTCCATCACAACCCGCGCAAAGCGAGCAAGAATACGATTTGTCATTCCAGCAATGGCATTCTGCTCGTGAATTAAAACCGGCTTGCGTAATAACCAACCGGCAATGCCGCCGGGCCCTGTTACAAAACCACCCATGCCAAGTAACGCTTGTGGACGCCACTGACGAATAAGTCGCATTGCCATAAAAATTGCATAAGTAATTCTAAACGGCGCTAATAACCAACCCAGCATACCGTTACCGCGTAAGCCAGCTATTGGAATGGTTGCTAATTCAATACCTGCATCAGGAATAACGCGTGATTCAATACCACGTTCGGTACCCAACCAGATCACATCAATACCGGCGCTGCGTAAACGATCTGCCACTGCAAGTGCAGGGAAGACATGCCCACCTGTGCCACCTGCCATAATCATGATGCGTTGTGTTCCTGTGATCATCGCCGACCTCCTCCTTTCACACCGGAGAAATTCAACCATGCAAGACGTGTTTCGATATCGACTCGCAGTAACAAAGCAATCGCCATACACGATGCCAACATACTGCTGCCACCGTAACTCATTAATGGCAAGGTAAGCCCTTTGGTTGGTAGCACACCCATGTTGACACCAATATTGATAAACGCCTGCATGGTGATCCAGAGCGTAAGACCAAATGCAATATAGGCCGCAAAATGTAAGCCAAGGTATTGTGCTTTGTTAGCAATTTTAAATGCGCGCCATGCAATAAATGAAAATAGCGAAACAACAATGAGGCTACCAAACAAACCTGTTTCCTCTGCCAAAATCGCAAAAACGAAATCAGTATGTGCTTCAGGTAAATAGAATAGTTTTTGAATACTGCCACCCAGCCCTAAACCAAACCATTCACCACGACCAAAAGCGATCAGAGATTGTGTTAACTGGAAACCGCTGTTGAAAGGATCAGCCCAAGGGTTCAAAAATGCGGTGACTCGCTCAAGACGATAAGGTGATGTAATCGTCAATACCGCAATACTCGATAACACCAACATCAATAACACCGCGAATTGCCAAAGTCTTACGCCACCGATAAACATCATACCGAGCGCGGTCGCAAAAATAACCGCCGCAGCACCCAGATCAGGTTCCATAAGTAATAACACCGCAATAATCATTAACAACAACATCGGTTTCAAGAAACCCCATACCCGGGTACGGACTTCTTCACCACGTCGCACCAGATAACCGGCTAAATACACCACGACAAATAATTTCATAAACTCTGATGGTTGCAGATTAATCACACCCAATGACAACCAGCGTGTGCTGCCATTAATACTTTGACTCACACCGGGAATAAGTAATACCACCAATAACATCATGCCGGCTAATAACAATAAGGCACTAAAGCGTTCCCAAACATTCAGTGGAATAAAAATAACCACCGAGGCAATTCCAAGCCCCAGAGCAACATAGATTGCCTGACGGATTAAATAGTAAAACGGCTGGCCCAGTTCCCGATCAGCAATCGCGATAGAAGCCGAACCGACCATAACAAGACCAAAAGCAATCAATGCCAACACGGCAAGCACTAATGGCAAATCAAACTTTGATGCCGCTTCCACACGGCTTGTCTGCCGCTGCGAGGTACGCAATGTTGCCTGTGATGCAATACTAGCCATGCATCACCTCCTGACGAACTGCGTTAGCAAAATCATCTCCTCGTTGCATATAATTGCTGTACATATCAAAACTGGCGCAGGCCGGTGATAACAAAACACTGTCACCTGATTGAGTAATACGCTGTGCAATCTTAACCGCATCATTCATGTCTGCGGCACGATGAACGGGAACGGCACCATTAATCACTTGTTCTATCTTATCGGCATCACGACCCAGTAAAATAACTTCTCGTACCTGCGTTGCAATCACATCATGTAATTCAGAAAAGTCTGCTGACTTGCCATCACCGCCGGCAATTAAAATCAATGGGCTCGGCATACCTTGTAATGCCGCAACCGTTGCCCCGACATTGGTTGCTTTTGAATCATTGAACCAACGCACACCATTTTGCTCTGCCACCCATTCACTACGATGTGCAAGACCTTTAAATTCTGACAATGTTGCCAACATTGCCGTCATATCCAAATTAATAGCTGTACCCAATGCAAGCGCGGCAAGGGCATTAGATAGATTATGACTACCGGGAATTTTTAACGCTGCTGTTGAGAGTAATTTTTCTGAGCCGAAGGCGAGGAAATCCTGACCAGCCTCATGAATGATGCCAAACTCACCCTCATCAGGTTTTGCTAAACCAAATCGAATGATCGTTCTTTGTGGCTTCGCCATACTGCTAACAGCAGCATCATCACTATTAATAACCATCACACCATGACCGTTATAAACCGCTGCTTTGGTCTCAGTGTATTGTTCGAGTGTTTCGTAACGATCCATATGATCAGGGCTGATATTCAGCACCACTGCAGCAACCGCATTTAAACTTTGTGTTGTTTCCAGTTGGAAACTGGATAATTCGAGGATATACAAATCTGTTTCTATACTATCCAGTAATTCAAGTGCAGGTAATCCCAGGTTTCCACCCGCACGAACCTGACGACCTGCCGCGCTGGCCATTTCTGCCAATAAAGTTGTCACCGTACTTTTACCATTGGTGCCGGTAATGGCAACAACAGGGGCGGTAACACTGCGCGCAAATAATTCAATATCTCCCAGCACTTCCGCACCACGTTGCACCGCTGAACTGACGTGTTTATCTTTTAATGAAACACCAGGACTTAATACCAGTCGCTTCGCTGAAGAAAAATCATCCTCACGAAAGCCCCCAACATGTATCGGCATATCGGGATATTCCTTTTCCAACTCACTCAAACCAGGCGGTTGTAAACGCGTATCTGTCACCACACATGATTCACCCTGCGCCGCGAGATAACGCGCACAAGACAGCCCGGTTTTACCCAGACCAACAATCAATGTTTGTAGTGACTCTATTTGCATAGTTTTATCGTATCTTCAGCGATGCTAATCCAATCAATACTAAAATCACGGTGATGATCCAGAAACGAACAATCACCCGTGGCTCGGGCCAACCTTTTAATTCAAAATGATGATGCAAGGGCGCCATTCTAAAAATACGTTTGCCGGTTAACTTGAATGAGGCAACTTGTAAAATGACTGACACGGTTTCCATCACAAAAACACCACCCATGATGACCAACACCAACTCCTGACGCACCACAACAGCAAGTACACCAATCGCGGCACCTAATGCCAACGCACCAACATCCCCCATAAATACCTGTGCCGGGTAAGCGTTAAACCAGAGGAACCCAAGACCTGCACCGGCTATTGAACCCGCAAAAATAACCACCTCACCCACACCGGGGACATAGGGAATCAGCAGATAACTGGCGAGCTTGACGTTACCTGTTAAGAAAGCAAATAAACCCAGCGCACCACCAACAAGTACGGTCGGTAAAATTGCCAGACCATCTAAACCATCGGTAAGGTTAACGGCGTTACTTGTACCGACAATGACCAAATACGTCAGTGGGATAAACAACCAACCCAACTGCCAGGAAACTTCTTTAAAGAAAGGCACAATCAGTGTTGTTTCAGTCGGGCTTACTGCTGTTTCAAACAAGAAAACAGCAACGGCCAAACCGACCACTGATTGCCAAAAGTATTTATAGCGTGCTTTCAGCCCATTTGGATCACAGCGGACTAACTTGATGTAATCATCGTAGAAACCAATCACACCAAATGCCAGGGTAGTGACCAATACAACCCAAATAAATCGATTCGACAAATCTGCCCACAGTAACGTACTGATTGTGATAGCAACAATAATTAATGCGCCACCCATGGTAGGTGTGCCAGCCTTGCTAAGGTGTGACTGAGGACCATCATCACGAATGTTCTGACCAATTTGTTTCATGCTCAAACGGCGGATCATGGTAGGACCAATCAGGAATGAAATAATTAATGCCGTTAGAACACCCAGAATCGCTCTGAATGAGAGATACTGGAAGACATTAAATCCACTGTAAGTTTCGGCTAAATATTGTGTGAGTGCGTACAACATCGCTTAGTGTTCCTCATGCATCGCGTTGACAATGCGTTCCATCTGCATCCGCCGCGAGCCTTTAATTAACACTACACTGTGCTCATCAAGCTCAGTCCGTAATGAGGCTTCTAGTTCTTCATGACTATTAAAGTGCTTACCACCGTTGCCAAATTTCTCAACTGCAGCCGCTGATTGTTCGCCAAGCGCGAATAAATATTGCACATCATGTTCCCGTGCTAACGATGCAATCTCTGAATGCAATGATTCACTGTTATCACCCAGCTCAGCCATATCGCCAATAACAAGAATACGTTTACCCGGCATCATAGCTAACACTTCCAGCCCTGCCTGTAAGGAAGCAGGATTAGCGTTATAGCTATCATCAATAATGGTGGCGCCCTGTGGTAAAACATTTGCCATCAATCGACCACTCACGCAATGCATATTGGCAAGACCTTGTTGTATATCTTGCAATGAGACATCCAGTGAGAGGCAGGCTGCCGCTGCAGCTAAAGAATTTTTAACGTTATGACAACCTGCTAGCGGTAAAGTAATCGCTATTTCACCACTCGGTGTTTTTAAATCAAACTGCGTATTCCAATCCATGGGTTTAAACTGAATGTTTTCAGCACTTACCTCGGCCAGATCAGAAAAACCAAAACCAAGCACGCGTGCAGGCTGTGCCCGTTGGCGCCACTGTTCCGCATATTGATCATCAACATTAATAATGGCGGTTGCCGATTCTTTCAGGGCATCAAACATTTCACCTTTTGCCACCGCCACACCATCCAGACTACCAAAGCCTTCAAGATGTGCTGACATTGCATTGGTCACGATGCCAACATCCGGTTTCACCAGGCTGGCAAGATAAGCAATTTCGCCGATATGATTTGCACCCATTTCAATCACAGCATGAGTATGTTGAGTATCAATATTAAACAGGGTCTGCGGAACACCAATGTCGTTGTTTAAATTACCTTGCGTTACCAGTGGTGCACCCTTGACTGACAAAATACTCGCAATCATTTCTTTAACCGTTGTCTTACCGTTACTGCCCGTTACCGCCACAACAGGAAGGTTAAAGTTTGAACGCCATGCACTGGCAAGATGCCCCAGCGCCTGACGCGTATCATCCACCAATAAGAAAGGAACCTGAATTTTTACCGGTTGACTGACGACCGCGGCAACCGCACCTGCATCAATCGCTTTTTGAATAAAGTCATGAGCATCAAAGTTTTCACCTTGTAAAGCAATAAATAATTCACCCGCCTGAACTGAGCGCGTATCTGTACTTACACCATGAAATTCAATATCCTCACCAGAATAGTCGGCACCAAGATATTGGGCTGCTTGCGACAATGGCATTTGACATGCGTTCATTATTGCAACTCCCTTAATACTTTTTTCGCTGTTTCTATGTCACTAAACGATAAACGCTGCTCACCGATTAATTGATAATCTTCATGGCCCTTACCGGCGATAACAACCACATCACCGCGTGATGCATTTTCTATCGCATATTTAATCGCCGCACTGCGTTCTTGTTCGACAGTTAGGTGTTGATGACGCTGAATACCTTCGCGTATTTGCTCGATAATATCCTTGCTGGCTTCACTACGAGGATTATCATCTGTTAGAACAATCTCATCGGCATGCGTATCAGCAACATTTCCCATCAGTGAACGCTTACCGATATCTCTTTCACCACCACATCCAAAAACACACCACACTTTTTGCTTACAATGCGTTTTAACCGATGTTAGAACTTGCTCTAAGGCATCAGGGGTATGTGCATAATCAATGATGACGGTTGGCTGATTTTTACTTCCCGCAATACGCTGCATACGACCTGCAACTGCGGTAAGTTTTTCAATCCCCTCTACTGCATCACTTAAGCGCATACCATTTGTTAATGCTGCTGCCAGTACTGCCAGAATATTTTCTGCATTAAAACGCCCATACAAGGCACTTTTAACAACCGTGTCTCCCCAGGGGCTGCTGACGTGCATGCTTAAGCCTGTTTCAGTAAATTGCAGATCACTGCCTTGAACACAACCAAGGTGCATCAAACTACTACGTAAAACAGACGCATCTGCATTCATTGCATCACTTAAACTATATGCCACCGACTGAACTGTATCGGGTAAGGTTTCAAGAATCTGGCGACCAAACTCATCATCTGCATTAATCACCGCATAGCGTAAACCTGCCATAGCAAATAATTTCTGTTTACTCTCCCCGTAATCAATCATGCTGTGATGGTAGTCAAGATGATCACGGCTCAGATTAGTAAAAATCGCCGTATCAACATGCACCCCATTTACACGACCTTGATCAAGTCCATGTGATGATACTTCCATCACCACGTGACTGACTTCTTGCTCCAACATACGAGCCATAAAATGATGAACGGTGACCGCATCGGGCGTGGTGTTATCACTCGCCTGTAAGTCACCACACTGACCATTCCCTAATGTCCCCATCACCGCAGTTTTATTTGAACTGGAAAATAACGCTGCAAGGTAATGGCTACATGACGTTTTACCATTGGTGCCGGTAATACCCGTCACCTTCAGTGACTGACTGGGACGACCATAAAAACGGTCTGCAATAAAACCGACTTTTACACTTAATTTATCAACTTCAATCAAAGGGATGTTAGCTGCTTGCAAGCGGCTAATATAATCAACAATTTCTTCTTTTTGTGTTAATGATTTTTCATAAATAATCGCTGAGGCACCCGCATTAATAGCATTCTGCGCATAAACCAGACCATGCTGCTGCATTCCCTGACAAGCAACAAAGAGGAAACCTTTTTCAATCTGGCGGCTATCCAAACTCATGCCGTTAATCAGACATTGCGTATCCACCACACAATCATCATCTATAAATCCGGCAAGCAATTCATACAATGGGAACCCTGAAACTGTTAAGTCATTCGCTGTCATCATGAACGACCTCCAGCAACTTTCAACAGAGGAGAATGTGCTTCAGGCAGGTTATCAGGGCTTACATTAAGCAATCTTAACGCACCTGCAATCACATTTGAGAAAACCGGTGCAGCCACCACACCACCGTAGTAATCGCCATTATTAGGTTCATTAATTAAAACCACCATGGCTAGACGAGGGTTGGTGGCTGGTGCAATCCCCGCAAATAAAGATAAGTAGCGATCTTCCAGATAGCCACCCACACCTGATTTTCTTACTGTGCCGGTTTTTCCTGCAACATGATAATTTTTGATTGCCGCGCGTGTGCCAGTACCACCAGGTTCAACGACACGCTGTAGCATTCTGCGAATTTGTTTTGCGGTACTGGATTCAATCACGCGTTGTTGTTGATCCCGAACATATTTCAAGTCATCAACGCGTGTTAATTTTATAGGTCGTGCAATACCATCATTAGCTAAAATGCTATACGCCTGTGTTAGTTGCAGTAATGTAGTAGAAATACCATAGCCATAAGCCAGAGTGGCTCGATCAATTTCTCGCCATTTACGGTAATCAGATAACATGCCGCTTGATTCACCAGGGTAACCGCTACCCGTCACTTCACCAAAGCCCATTCGTGCCAACATATGCCAGTGCTGTTCTGGTGTTAAAGACAACGCCATTTTACTCGCACCGACATTACTGGATTTTTGTAAAATTGTAGCAACATCAATAGTACCGAGGTTATGGCTATCTCTTACCGTATTACTGCCTACTTTAAAATAACCCGGACTCGTATTGACCGATGTAGATGGCTTGTATTTACCCGATTCTAATGCCGCAGCAACTGTAAAAGGCTTCAGTGTTGAACCCGGCTCAAAGACATCTGTCACTGCCCTGTTGCGGTAATTACGCCCTTTTAACTTACGGCGATTGTTAGGATTAAATGATGGCTGATTAACCATTGCCAACACCTCACCAGTAACAACATCCAGCACAACTGCAGAACCAGACTTGGCTTTGTGCTTCAACACTGCTTTCTTTAATTCGCTATAAGCTAGATATTGAATACGACGATCAATACTTAATACCAGCACACCACCAGGTTCTGGTAACTTGATACTGTCGATATTCTTTATAATGCGACCAAGGCGATCTTTTACAACATGCTTGCTACCTGGAACGCCTCTTAACAAATCATCATAAACAAGTTCAACACCTTCCTGACCCACATCATCAATATTTGTAAAGCCGACTAAATGTCCTGTTACTTCACCAGAAGGATAGTAACGGCGATATTCACGCTGCAAGGCGACACCGGGAATATTCAGTGCCATGACTTTTTGTACACGATCCGGATGGCTATGTCGTTTTAAATAAACAAATTCACGTTTACGTTTGGAACCAATTAACTGTTGCAGGTCATCCGTGTCTTTACCCAAGGCTTTTGCCAAATCGGCCAAACGGTCTCGATGTAAGCTCAATACCTGAGGATTCGCCCAAATAGAATCAACCGGTGTACTGATAGCTAATGGCTCACCATGACGATCGGTGATCATGCCCCGGTGTGCCGCCATGCTCACCGTTCTTAATGAACGCGCATTACCTTGCCCCTGTAAAAAATCATGTCGCAAAACATGTAGATCAACCATACGCCACATCAACATAGCCGCCGCCAACAACAATACACCCAAAAGGAAGTGATTGCGCCAGGCAGAACTGATTTGTGTTGTTGATGTATTCATTTATTTTTTAATAATCCGTACATCTTCTATTTCCGGTACAACCATACCGAGTTGTGTAATCGCTTTACTGGCAACACGTGAATGGGTCGCCCAGGTACTTTGTTCAATTTGCAGTTTTCCCCATTCAATATTCATTGCATCACGTAATTCTTGTTTGCTTTGTAATTCAACAAATAATTTTCTGCTTTCATGGCGGCTATATACCACTGCAATAGCCGACACCATGACTAAAATACTTAATGTCACAAAACCAATTCGTGCAAACATCAGAGTTTCTCCGCCACACGTAACGTCGCGCTACGCGCACGTGGATTAACGGAAAGCTCTTCTTCACCTGCACGAATCGCTTTGCCAATACTTTTAAACTTCTGATTCAGCGCATCCACAGTAACAGGGAGGTGTCTTGGTAGATCATCACCCTTGACCTGCTTACGAATAAAGCGCTTTGCAATACGATCTTCGAGTGAATGAAAACTAATCACCGCCAGGCGACCACCTTTTGCCAATACACTCATGGATTGTTCCAGCACACTACTGACTTCATCTAATTCTTTGTTAAGAAAAATACGAATAGCTTGAAAACTACGCGTTGCCGGGTGTTTATGTTTTTCATGCGAAGGATTTGCATCACTGATAATTTTTGCCAACTGCAGTGTTGTTGTTATTTCCTGTTCTTCACGCGCGCGACAAATGGCACGTGCAATTCGTTTGCCATAACGCTCTTCACCAAAATCAAACAACACCTGACTAATTTCTCTTTCCCTGGCAGACGCGATCCATTTTGCGGCAGACAATCCATTTTCATTGTCCATACGCATATCGAGTGGGCCATCATTAATAAAACTGAATCCGCGCGAGGGATCATCTAATTGGGGGGAGGAAACCCCTAAGTCGAGGAGAAGACCATCGACCCTACCTTCCAGACCACGGTTTCGAATAACCGTTTGCAACATCGTGAACGAACCTCTTTCTATGCTGAATCGTTCGTCTTGCTTAACCAACGCCTCGCCGGCTTTGATAGCTTGTGGATCTTTATCCAAACCTATCAACTGCCCTGTTGGTCCCAGTTTTTCCAGTATGGCGCGTGCATGTCCACCGCGACCAAATGTGCCATCGACATAGACACCGTCTGGTTTAATGTTTAATGCTTCAAGCACCTCAACCAGCAACACCGGTGCATGTTCAAAATTTTTTTCTGTCGCCTTATTCACGGTTACAGTGATAAGGATTCAAGTTCCGTTGGCAGTTCAAGTTCATCTTCTTCTGACAACCACACATCACGTCGTTCGTTCCAGGTAGGTTCATCCCAAATTTCGAATTTATTACCTTGACCAATGAGCACCGCATGGCGTTGCAAACTGGCAAAATCACGCAAAGGCTGCGATAACAAGACGCGCCCATTGCTGTCTAGCTGACATTCCGTTGCATGACCAATCAGCAAACGCTGTAAACGGCGTGCCTGTTTATTCAAACTCGGCAGGCGCACCAACTTACGTTCAATTTCTTCCCATTCAGGGAGTGGGTACATCAACAGACAATGATCCTGATCCACGGTCACCACCAGCTGCCCGGCACAACGCTCCTGCAACCGTTCTCTGTAACGAGTCGGCATCGCCATGCGCCCTTTGGCATCGAGCGTGATTTGGTTCACTCCGCGAAACATTGTTGTTCTTGTTGCCTCCAGTCTGGATCTCTTTTTGGATCCATTAAATTCCACTTTGTACCACTTTTTGACACTATAGGCTTCAACTAGCCCACTGTCAACCAATGAAAACCACTCAAAAGTAGATTTCTTTCTTTGTGGACAATCACTTAGAGAAAAATGGGTGGCTGGAAAAATGGCATAAAAACAACAATTTTCGTTTTTCACGAAACCATACAAAACAATATGTTATGTGTTTTAACTAGAAAGAACATTAATAATAATGCCTAAGCATTTAATGTATGAAATACCACATTGAAAGTGTTCAAAAAGAAAGTGGGAGTTGGCCGATAAGCCGGGTTCTGTCGTGGACGACCATTCATCTGGGATGTGCGTCGCCGCACACCTCAAGCAACCTACCCGGGAACAACGTGGGCCACGCCTAATGTTCCCCTATTTGGTCTTGCTCCGAGTGGGGTTTACCCTGCCACATTTGTTACCAAATGCGCGGTGCGCTCTTACCGCACCATTTCACCCTTACCTCTACTGCCGAAACAGCGGCTGGCGGTATATTTTCTGCGGCACTTTCCGTCGGCTTGCGCCGCCCAGGCGTTACCTGGCACCCTGCCCGATGGAGCCCGGACTTTCCTCCCCCGTGTCACAAGGACACGAAGGCGATCGCCTGGCCAACTCCCGCGCGGAGTATACCTTGTCTGCTCTGAAAATAACGCTTAAATCATTTGCAAACGTTGGTAGGTTAACCTGCCAAGGAACTTGTTAAAGATATTATCACGCCCCAAAAAAGGGATAACCAAACCGCGCCGAACACCTAAACGCTGCCGTAAACGCAGTAAATCGGGGTGAGAACGATCGAAGCTAAGACCACGCCGCAATGCCATTACCGCATGACGTCGATGATCTAATTCCAGTTCAGCACGTGCCTGATTATAAAACACATCGCCATCAAAACATTCACTCGCTGAGGCAGCACGACATAATTCTATGCCCTTGGATTGCCCTGCATAGACCAACATAAGACCATGAAATGACTGATATTTATTTTTATAAACGTCATCGCGTGAGGTTTTGTGATCAGCTAAAGCAAAGGCATCCAGTGCTTTTTGATGATCACCTTTGGCGAGTGCCGCAATGCCTTCTCTAAATTCAGGGCTCATCACCGCATAATCTCGGTAGATTTTATTTCCTTCCATAGTGTCCTCTCCTTACTACTTTTCCAAAAAAATTCCCTTATCGACTTATTATATTATTGTTTGTCTGGGGGAGGAGTAGTTTACGACTAGCAAGGAAGGGAATACAAGTAAGTGGTTACTTTTCTTTAGAGGCTTTAATTTCAAGGGCTTTTTGATATAACTCGTTGCGTTTTGCATCGCATATCTTCGCGGTAAGGCCCGCGGCCTGTTTCAGGGGTAACTCTTCCATTAATAAGCCCAGAATCCGCTCCTGATCCTGATGCTGCTTCTTTACAACCTGTGCCCCCGCCACCAGCAGCACTATTTCACCACGCTGCTGATTTTGATCCTGTTCGACCCAATTTTTTGTTTCAGCGACAGAACCAGAATGAATTGTCTCAAACGCTTTAGTCAACTCTCGTGCCACCACAACTTCCCGTTCTGCCCCCATGACTGTTTCCAAATCATCAAGACAGGCCAAAATACGGTGTGGTGACTCATAAAAGATCAGCGTGCGAGGCTCCTGCTTTAATTCTTCAAACTTTCCACGCCGCCCAGAGGATTTACCCGGTAAAAAACCTTCAAAAATGAATTTATCCGTTGGCAAACCCGACACAGACAGGGCGGAAATGAGCGCACAGGGCCCTGGAATCGGCACAACCTTTATATCAGCAAGCCTGACCGCTTTAACCAGCGGATATCCTGGATCACTGATAAGTGGCGTACCCGCATCAGAAACCAACGCCACCGACTCACCCGCTTGTAGCTTTAATAATAGGGTTTCTATGCGTTGTTGCTCATTATGCTCGTGCAAAGACAACATCGCTGTATTCAAGCCAAGATGTTGAAGTAATTTTCGTGTTACACGCGTATCTTCCGCCGCGATCAAATCGACATCGGCGAGTACTTCGCTGGCACGCGGTGACAGGTCATTTAAATGCCCAATAGGTGTCGCAACAATGTAAAGTATGCCTTCACTCATTGACAGAACTCGGCGCGGTCAAGATACTACGTTTCATCATGAAGACAACTTTAGCATATTCAGGCCAACGAGCCCTTAACCGCGTTCTACAGCTCTCTCTCTACTCAAGCATTGTCGCCTTAACGGCTTGCCAAACGGTTGGTGATTCAACTATCACATCAACGGACAATCAACCTACTGTGGTCAATGAAGCAAGACAACCAGCTGAAATTCTTGCCGCACAAGGTGATTATCGTGGTGCGGCAAAGATGTGGCTGGCGCTTGCCAACAAAATCAGTGATACACAAATCGAGCAGCGTGATAGATACCTGCTTCAAGCTACGTCTGCTTTGCTGCAGGTACCCGATGCTGAACAGGCAAAACAAATACTAAACTCAGTATCACAACAAACAACACCGCAGTGGCAAATTATGTCTGCTCAGTTGCAACTGCTGCTCAACAAGCCAACTGACACATTGAATATTTTACTTAATGTTTCACCCGATAATTTAGACAATAACTTATTAAAACAACGCTTAAGTCTACTCGCAAATGCTTATAGCCGTTTGGGTAATTACCTTGAAGCGGCGCAACAACGCGTTGCCTTAGATTCCTTGCTTAATGATGCGCTCAGTCAAGACAGTAATCATGCAAAATTATGGGCTGACTTAAATCAACTGTCTATTGCTGCGCTCTCAAATATTCATGCTGTCACCACACCCGGTCATTTCCGTGACTGGCTGGAACTGGCCATCCTCAGCAAACAAGCAAAACAAATAGGCGGAACCGTACAACTTGATGCATGGCAACGTAAACATCCGTTACATCCTGCTGTATCACGCTTTCTTGCTACTTTACGTAACATTGAACAAAGTACGACTCGTACCCCAACACAAATTGCCCTTTTATTACCGTTAAGTGGCCGTATCGCAGAACCGGCACGTGCAATACGCGATGGTTTCCTCGCGGCTTATTACCGCCACAAAGCTAATCAGGGAAATACATCTATTCGGCTCTATGATGCGAATGCCAGTAACATTGACGCGGTTTATCAACAAGCCATCACTGATGGTGCAGACTTCGTTGTCGGTCCTCTTGATAAAGATGCGGTCAAACAACTGAGTCTGCAAAGCGATTTCACGGTGCCAACACTGATGCTAAACGCCAGTGATGAAACCATGGTTCCTCATAGCCGTTTATATCAATTTGCATTGCTACCTGAAGATGAAACACGTCAGGTTGCCGAACGGGTTTGGCTCGAAGGACACAGCAAAGGCATTATCATTTATCCTGAATCAAATTGGGGTGAACGCGTAGGCAAAGCATTTCAGCAACACTGGCAATACCTTGGTGGCGAGTTAGTGGATATTCAGGCTTACTCACTAACAAGTCGTGATTATGCTAAACCAGTTCGTGAAGTGCTCAATATTGACGACAGTAAAAAACGCTTCCGCCAATTAAAACGAATTATCGGTGGCAAACCCGAGTTTGAAGCACGGCGCCGGCAGGACTTTGATTTTATTTTCCTTGCCTCGTTCCCTGAGCAAGCACGCCAAATCCGCCCCCAACTTAAATTTTACAATGCCAGTAACATTCCTGTTTATGCTACCTCGCATGTTTATACTGGTCATATTAACAAGCAACGTGACCGCGATATGAATGGTATTATTTTTAGTGATATGCCTTGGACCATTGCAAACCAGCAAACCGACTTAAAATCGGCTTTATCCACCTTATGGCAAACACGTAGTGAAAAATTAACCCGGTTTTATGCCTTTGGCATTGATGCCTACAACGTTATCCCCCACCTGCAACGCTTGCAGCGCTATCCCTTTGAGCGCTATAACGGTGTAACCGGTAGCCTCCGGCTTGATGAAAATTTGCGGATTATTCGCCAGCTTAGCTGGGCCAGGTTTCGTGCCGGCAAACCGCGTCTGGCTCCCATTGTTACCGAAACAAAACCCTTCAAACCTGATATAGAACAACCCATTCAGTCGGGGTTCCCTAAACCCGGCGTATAAACACCATGACAAGGAGGTCATATGTTACCCACACCACAGCAAATAAGCGGCAAATCAAAAGAAAAGCTTGCCTGCCAATACCTGGAGTCCAGAGGCTTTCAGCTCATTGAAAGAAATTACTATTGTCGCCGAGGCGAAATAGATCTCATTATGCGTGATCGTGACTATCTGGTTTTCATTGAGGTTCGATACCGAAAAAATGATCGTTTTGGCAGTGCGCTTGAAAGTATTAATTACCACAAGCAGCAACGCCTCATTTTTACCGCCAGACATTATTTACAACAAACCCGAACACCATTGGCATCCCGTTTTGATGTAGTCGCTATCAGTGGCAATGATGCCAATTTATCCATAAACTGGATCGAAAATGCTTTCGGGACGTAGCGCCCGACAATCGTTATAATAGCCGCTGCTGGTAACTTATTCAGGACAAAACGTGGACGCAGAATACAGAATTCGACAACATTTCCAGGATAGCATTCAGGTCAAGACACAGGCTCTGGAAACGCTAACCATGCCAATCGCTCAAGCAGCAGAAAATATGACGCAAGCCCTGCTTGCTGAACATAAAATACTCAGCTGCGGCAATGGTGGTTCCGCTGGCGATGCACAACATTTCTCTTCCGAGATGCTGAACCGTTTTGAAATGGAGCGCCCAGGCCTACCGGCTATTTCGCTCACAACAGATACGTCAACCATCACGTCTATTGCCAATGATTATTCATTCAATGAGGTTTTTTCCAAACAAGTACGTGCACTCGGTCAAGCCGGCGATGTTTTATTAGCAATTTCAACGAGTGGTCGTTCTGAAAATGTTATCCATGCTATTAAAGCTGCCCATGATCGCAATATGACCGTGGTTGTTTTAAGTGGTCGTGATGGCGGTAGTATTAGTAGCTTACTCACTGAACAGGATATTGAAATCCGTGTTCCTGCCACTTCCACAGCGCGAATACAGGAAGTTCACATTCTTATTATTCATTGCTTATGCGATCTGATTGACCAGCAACTACTCAAACAAGAGGATTAACAAATGAAATTTAATGTTTTAGCTGTGACTGCATTACTCCTCTCCGCTACGTTACTACAGGGCTGCGCAGGTGCCGTTGTCGGTGGCGCAGCAACCGGTGTTACGGTTGCCAATGATCGACGAACTGTTGGCACCTTTGTTGACGATGAGATTATCGAAGTAAAAGCAACCAAACGTTTATTTTCAGATCAAGAAATTTTTGATAACACGCATATCAATATCACCTCTTATAACAATATTGTGTTGTTAAGTGGTGAAGCTCCTACTGAGGCACTCAAAGCCAAGGCTTATAATATTATTTCACCCATTCCCAAAGTACGTAAAATACACAATGAAATAGTTATTGCCGCCCCGAGCTCATTGCTGACACGAAGCAGCGATACATGGATCACCGCCAAAGTTAAAACCAGTTTATTTCAAATTAAAAATGCACCTGGTTTTGACCCAACCAAAGTTAAAGTTATCAGTGAAAATGGCACCGTTTTCCTAATGGGTATTCTCAAACGCTCTGAAGCAGATCTTGTTATCGATGCAACACGTAAGATTAGTGGTGTGCAACGTGTTGTGAAATTGTTTGAATACCTCGATTAACAATTTCACACGTTATATCTGATTTATGTCTGTCGAAATGCAGGAACCACTGCCCACTACATTTATTACTAAATTAATTGAATGTGTCGGTGAAAAAAACCTGTTAACAGATAAAAATGAGTGCTGGAATTATGGTTACGACAATAGTCGTGGTCATGCCCTGCCTCAAGCCGTTGCATTCGCCATATCGCATGAGCAAGTACTCACTATCGTTGGTTTATGCAATCAACATAAAATTCCGCTAACCACGCGAGGGCGAGGCACAGGCACGACCGGTGCAACCGTCCCTTTGCATGGCGGCCTTGTTCTGTCGTTAGAACGCATGAACAAGATCATACGTGTTGATCCCGCAAATCGACTCATCGTTGCAGAGGCGGGTGTCACCAATAAGGAAATACAAATCGCGGCCGGCGAACATGGTTTTTTCTGGCCACCTGATCCGACCAGTGCAGCGTTCTGTAGTATTGGCGGTAACCTTGCCTATAATTCTGCAGGTCCGCGTGCGGTTAAATACGGCACACCACGTGACAATGTACTCGGCTTACGTGCAGTCAGTGGTGCTGGCGATGAATTACGTACTGGCACATTCACAACTAAAGGGGTTGTTGGTTACGATCTTACTCGGCTGATTATTGGTTCTGAAGGAACATTAGCCATCATCACCGAGGCCACGCTAAAACTAACACCGCTACCCGCAAGCAAACGCACCATGCGTGTGGTTTACAATGATATTTTCTCTGCCAGTCAAGCCGTTGCGGCAATCATGGCGCAACCGGTTACGCCCTGTGCCCTGGAGTTCATTGATCATGCCGCCATTGAAATGATCCGCGATTTCTCAACAGCAAAACTCCCCGACAATGCCGGTGCATTACTCATGATTGAAGTCGATGGCCCAAACAGTGCCATGAGTGATGCCGTTGACAGTATTCATGAAGCAGCTAAAAATAAAGGCTTACTCAGTTTTGATGAAGCGACCTCAGCAGAAGAAATAGCCGCACTCTGGGCAACGCGTAAGGCCTTATCACCTGCACTTCGCAAAGTAGCGCCGAAGAAAATTAATGAAGATGTGGTTGTGCCTGTTTCACATATTCCCGAACTCATTAATGGTCTTGAAAAACTTGCTACACAACATGGTATTAAAATCGTTAATTTTGGCCACGCGGGTAATGGTAATATTCATGTTAATTTATTGATCGATCCCGATGATCCCGTGGAAATGAAAGCGGCTCATGAATGCCTTGATGAGGTATTTACCCTGGTCCTGAAGCTCGAAGGGAGCCTATCCGGCGAACATGGTGTTGGTATCGAAAAACGTGATTACATTCCCCGTGAACTTGATAAGAATGCGCTAAAATTAATGCAATCTATTCGGCTGGAATTTGACCCCGAAAAAATTCTTAATCAAGACAAGACCTTACCTGATTAAGCCACATACTTTCCCTTACTTAATGTCAGCATTTTCCGACTTGTTTTCCTGAACAATAAGAATAGACTCAGTTGCTGGTGAGTTTTATCACTACCTGGGGAATAACAACTTAACAATAATTCTCTCTGTGATGTAACTCATTCATCAATATTAATTTAGGAGATATTACATGGATAGACGTTCTTTTATACGACTCGCTGTCGCGGGTTCAGCCACCGGTATCATCGCACCAAAAATGATTTTAGCTGGTGATATGGGGCATAAAATAAGTAGTAACCCAATGTCAGGAGGGATCTTTTACACAATGGATTCACCCGGTCGCTGGGCAAAAAAAGCAGGGCCCCACTCTCCCAATATTGCGGTAAGTAAAAGCAAAGGTGGCATCATTGTTAATGTCGTAACAAGCCATCCAATGAAACAATATAAACACTATATTGTTAAACACATGTTACTCGACAAAGACTTTAATTTTATGGATGAAAAAGTCTTTGACCCAACAAAAGATTCACCAGAATCACAGTTCAACATTAAATCTCACAGCGGTCCGATTTACGCGCTGAGTGTTTGTAACCTGCATGACTCATGGTTATCTGTCGCTGAAGTTTAAATCGATACTGACAACAAGGTGGGCAACCCACCTTGTTGTCTTTTCTTACTGTCGTTACCTGTATCATTCATAGAAAATTTTGTTCATCCCTGTTCTAATAGATCCATTATGGATGGATTTATTTATTTAATTTTACTTTGTGCCGGAATATGGTTCTGGCTAAATGACCGCCGCGCACACGAATTCTCTCTTGGTATTTGTCGTCATATTTGTGAACAAAATCAGGCTTTATTACTTGATGAAACTGTCTCGCTAAAAAAGCTCAAGCTACGTCGTGGACCCAATGGCCACATGCAATTTGAACGTCGTTACCAATTTGAATATTGCTATGATACAGCGCAACGATTAACAGGGAATGTCCTCATCCTTGGCCTGACTCCCCTCGAAATCAATTTCGATGGACAACGAACTTTGCTTTAGAATTTATTTTACAACGCGTAATTGCGGTTTATTTGAAGGTGATGGTGGCTCACCATCAGGTGGCGGCATATCCTGATCACTTTCATCCGCAAACAACATACCTTGACCATTCTCACGCGCGTAAATCGCTAAAACAGCTTCTGTTGGAACCGATACAATTTGTTCCGCACCGGAGAACCGTGCACTGAACTCTATTAGTTGATTACCGAGTATCATTGCCTCCGTTGCAGACGGGCTGATATTAAGGACGATTTTACCTTCTTCAATAAATTGATGCGGAACTTGTACACCAACAATCGTAGCGTCAACCAAAAGATACGGTGTCATATCATTATCGATAATCCACTCGTAAAGCGCACGTACCATGTATGGACGACTAGAGGTCATCATAAAATCCCATGTGCTGGCTTAGTTGTTCATATCCCTTTCTATTTCGCTCAGACTCATCTGGAATGACTCACGCGAAAATAAACGTTCAGCATACGTATTCACTGAACGTGCTTGGGCAGGTAGCTCAACCTTGTACTTGGGTAAACGCCACAATAAAGGAGCCATGTAACAATCAACCAGGGTGAATTCATCGCTCATAAAGTAAGGCTTCTGATCAAAAATTGGCGCAATCACCGTTAAGCTATCACGTAACTCTTTTCGCAGCTTTGTGGCGACACGGCTATCCGGGCCATCTTCCAGCTGATCCAATACGCTATACATATCGCGATCAATTCGATACATGAATAGTTTTGAATTAGCACGAGAAACAGGATCAACCGGCATCAAAGGAGGATGCGGAAAACGTTCATCAAGATATTCCATGATAATACGTGAATCGTATAAAACCAGATCACGATCAATCAATGTTGGAACCGTATTGTACGGATTCAAATCAATAAGATCTTCTGGACGTTCGCCCTCACCGACATCATGAATGTCATGATTGATGTTTTTTTCAGCGAGAACAATACGTGTTCTGTGGCTGTATGGTGATGTAGCACTTGAGTAAAGTGCCATTGCAGAACGGCGGTTTGCAATCGACGCCATGATGGTGACCCTTGAGTAAAAAAACTAAATTAATATGAATTTGAAACCATGGTGGCACAAACTGCGCCACCACAATACCAATTAATGTACGTCTTTCCAGTACTCTTTCTTCAATGCGTAAGAAACGAAGAAGAAGAACACAAGGAAGATTAATACCCAAATGCCAACACTGCGGCGTTTAAGCTGTGAAGGCTCGCCCATGTAAACCATGAAGTTAGTCAGGTCACGTGCAGCAGTATCATATTCTTCTGCTGTCATTTTTCCTGTACTAACCAGAGCGAATTCAGGTGTTGCACCATGCTGTACTTCTTCTGCATTCATCAGTTTCTGCATGCCTTGTAATTCCCACAAAACGTGAGGCATACCAACATCTTTAAAAACGGTGTTATTAACGCCAAATGGACGGCTTTCATCAACATAAAATGAACGGAGGTAGGTGTACAACCAATTTGCGCCCTCAGAACCTGCACCTTTAGCACGTGCCATGATGGTTAAATCAGGTGGCGACGTACCAAACCAGCTCGCACCATCTTCAACCGTCATCGCAACCTTCATCAAGTCGCCAACCTTAACATCAGAAAAAACCAGATTATCTTTCACCAGTTTGTCAGAAATACCCAGGTCTTTACCCGCACGGTTGTAACGCATGTAAGCCGCAGAGTGACAATTCAAACAGTAATTGACGAATAACTTGGCACCACGCTGTAGCGATGCTTTGTCATGAAGGTCAATATTTGCTTCATCCATGTGAACTTTCATCGAAGCACTTACCAAGCTTGTGAAAGTCACCATTACCAATGCAATGATTATTTTTTTCATTTCGATGTCACCCTTTCTGGAACAGGCTTGGTTTTATCAATCTTGGTATACCAAGGCATCAGAATAAAGAACGCAAAGTACAGAACACTGAAGATCTGTGAAAGCGTCAAGTAAATACCACCCGCAGGCAATGTGCCTAATCTACCTAATGCAATAAAGCTGATAACAAACACAGCTAATGCAAACTTGTAAATCCAGCCACGGTAACGGATAGATTTAACCGGGCTACGATCTAGCCAGGGCAATAAGAACAAGAACACAATCGACAGCCCCATCGCAACAACACCCGGGAACTGTGACTGGAACATCGTTGGCACAGCACGCAAAATCGCGTAGAACGGTGTGAAGTACCATAATGGAACGATATGCTCAGGTGTCTTCAATTCATTTGCAGGTAAAAAGTTGTCTTTTTCAAGGAACCAACCACCTAACTCAGGCATGAAGAATACGACTGCCGAGAAGAAGAACAAGAACACAACTACACCGACAATGTCTTTCACCGAGTAGTAAGGATGAAATGGGATACCATCAAGTGGAACACCGTCTTCACCTTTCACTTTCTTGATTTCAACACCATCCGGGTTATTTGAACCGACCTCATGTAATGCGATGATATGCGCCACAACCAGACCAAGCAAAACGATTGGCAGTGCAATCACGTGGAAAGCAAAGAAACGGTTTAATGTAGCTCCCGAGATAACAAAGTCACCACGAATCCATACAGCCAATTCTTCGCCTACAAATGGTACTGCACCAAATAATGAGATAATAACTTGCGCCCCCCAGTAAGACATTTGCCCCCAAGGTAACAAGTAACCCATGAATGCTTCTGCCATCAGTGCCAGGTAAATAAACATACCGAACAACCAAATTAATTCACGTGGTTTTTTGTACGAACCGTACATCAGACCGCGGAACATATGCAGATAAACAATAATAAAGAATGCTGAAGCACCAGTAGAATGCAGGTAACGAATTAACCAGCCCCATTCCACATCTCGCATAATGTACTCAACAGATGCAAAGGCAAGTGTTTCGTCAGGGTTGTAATTCATTGTCAGCCAAATACCAGTGAAAATTTGCATCACTAATACTAAAAGCGCTAATGAACCAAAGAAGTACCAAAAGTTAAAGTTCTTTGGTGCGTAGTAAGCGGCCATGTGATCATTCCACATCTTGGAGAGTGGAAAACGGTCATCGACCCAACCGAGTGTTTTTTCTAACATACTCATTAGGCTGCTCCTTCATCAACACCAACAATCAAGGTGGTATCAGTTAAGTAAGAATAAGGTGGAATCACCAGATTAGTCGGTGCAGGAACGTTCTTGTAAACACGTCCGGCCAAATCAAATTTAGAACCATGACATGGGCAGTAAAAACCACCTAACCAATCAGGTCCCATATCTTCTGGCGCAACTTCTGGACGGTAGGTTGGAGAACAACCCAGGTGTGTACAAATACCGATAGCGACAAGATACTTGTCTTTAAGAGAGCGGTTTGTGCCCTTAATATACTCTGGTTGCTGTGAAGCAACTTCAGAATTAGGGTCAACCAACTTGTCATCCAGCAATGGAAGATCTGTCAGATTTTTATCGGTACGGTTAAGTATCCAAATTGGCTTTTTCTGCCACAAAACACGCATTAACTGACCAGGCTGTAATTTACTGAAGTCAACTTCGACCGGTGCGCCAGCAGCTAATGCCTTTGCGCTTGGACTCCAAGATTTCAAAAACGGCACTGCTACAAAACCGGTGCCTACAGCACCTACTGCAACAGTCGCAGCCGTCAGAAATCGGCGTTTACTATTATCTACGCCATCTGTACTCATCTTCCGTCTCCTGTGAGCGTCACCCTATTTTGTTCAGGCTACACCCTTGCATTCACGACCCAGGAAAACCCAGCTATACCGAATCTGC
Organism: Gammaproteobacteria bacterium; assembly: GCA_027006175.1. Classification (GTDB taxonomy): domain Bacteria; phylum Pseudomonadota; class Gammaproteobacteria; order AKS1; family AKS1; genus Sulfuriflexus. The sequence goes on along the minus strand of JALTKS010000056.1, from coordinate 72,998 downwards.
ATCAGCAAATTAGAATATTTGCGCTTTCCAGCATAAAAATCAGCCGTATTGTCCAGCATGTACGCGGATTGGTCAAGCGAAGAGTTTTTTTTATCTGTTATTACAATGGCTTATGAGTGGTTTTATAGGCTTAATGATCGGCCAAAATCACTTAAATAAGCCTATATCCTACGTTATACAGGGTTATTGATATCAATAAAGGTGTGTTTAAGGTCAAATTGCGCTTCAAGATGCTGACCCAGTGCCTGCACGCCATAACGCTCTGTTGCATGATGACCTGCCGCAAAAAAATGAATACCCGTCTCACGTGCAATATGAACCGTTTGTTCTGAAATCTCGCCGGTGATAAATGCATCCACACCCAAAGCAACCGCCTCTTCAATGTAAGACTGGGCACCGCCTGTACACCAGGCAATACGTTCAATCGGCTTTTCAGCTGAAATATGCTGAGGCATTCGATTTAGGCAAGCATTAATATGTGCCGCCAATGCGTCGCCGCTGCAGGTTTGTTCTGGCTTCCCGACATATAATAATCCTGAATCACCCGCGATCTCATCAATCGTGAAATTCAGCACACGTGCTAATTGCGCGTTGTTGCCTAGCTCGACATGCCCATCAAGCGGTAAATGATAGGCTAAAAGATTGATGTCAGACTCAAGTAAGCGTTTAATACGCTGCTGCTTGATGCCTGTAATCGTCGCAGTTTCACCTTTCCAGAAATAGCCATGGTGTACTAACAATGCATCTGCATTTTGTTCAATCGCCACCTCAATCAATGCCTTACTTGCAGTGACACCACTGACAACATGCTTAATTTCATCGCCCCCTTCTACTTGTAAGCCATTCGGGCAGTAATCACGATATCGACTTACATCAAGTAAATTATCCAGGTAGGCAAGTATTGTTCGTCTGGTCGTCATGTTTCATCCTGTTAAAAATATTCCTGTTTTGTGTCGCTATAGTGTGACGCATCCATCAACAAATGCTAGGGTAGCGTCATTATGAATCTTGGCAAAAGCATACAATTTCTTTTTCAGGCGCTAACTGTTGGCATAGCTGCCTTTATTGTACTGGTGTTTCTAAAGCCAGAACTGATCAATCATGGTGATACCGTGGTTGAAATTCTGCAAGAGAAACAACCGGCACCCAATGCTCCCAGCATACCAAGCAGTGGTCCTGTTTCCTATGCCAGTGCTGTGGAACGCACCGCCTCATCGGTCGTTAATATTTATACCGCAAAAATTGTTACCGAACGTCCTAACCCTTTAAAAGATGATCCTTTTTTCAAACGTTTTTTTGGAGATAATGCAGCCAGTCCGCGAAAACGACTCGAAACCAGTCTTGGCTCAGGCGTGATTGTGAGTTCTCAAGGCTACATTTTAACAAACAACCATGTAGTTCAAGGTGCTGATGAAATTCGTATCATCCTCGCCAATGGCGAAACACCTTCTGCTAAAATCGTTGGTACGGATCCTGATACAGACCTGGCTGTCTTAAAAATCAACTATACCAATTTACCTGCGATCACGATTGGTCAATCTGATGCACTACGTGTTGGTGACGTGGTACTTGCCATTGGTAATCCATTTGGTGTCGGTCAGACAGTGACGATGGGAATTGTGAGTGCCACGGGAAGAAATCAACTTGGCATCAATACCTTTGAAAATTTCATTCAAACCGATGCCGCCATTAATCCCGGTAATTCCGGCGGCGCGTTAATCAATGCAAACGGTAAACTGGTCGGTATTAATACCGCTATCTTTTCACGCTCAGGTGGGTCACAGGGAATTGGGTTTGCTATTCCTGCATCACTGGCACGTGATGTCATGCAGGAAATTATTGAACATGGCCGTGTCCGCCGTGGCTGGCTAGGTGTTGAGGCGCAAGACTTAACACCACAACTTGCCGAGTCATTGGGTTTTGATAGTACCGATGGTGTATTGATTGCGGGTGTGCTGCAAGGTGGTCCAGCAGACAAAGCTGAATTAAAACCGGGTGATATCGTGGTAACCATTGATTATAAACCTGTCACGAATTCACGTGACAGTCTAAATCAAATAGCGGGCGTTAAACCTGGTAGTAGCATTACCTTGGGACTTATTCGCCAGGGTAAGAAACTTGAAATAAAAGCCATGGTTAGCGAACGACCCAAACGTTAAACACCCTACTTCAACCGCTTTAAACGCTTGTTGCCCGGCTTGTCAGGTCTGTTTTCAAAAATCCAGTTTTGTAATGCAGACGTCTGCGCTTTTTTATGCTGCGTCTCTGCTGATTTCTGCACACTCTGACAAAGCTCTGCACTAATGGCTCTGGCACGCCCCTGATTCTTGTCTGATTTTAACAGCAAACCTTCTTCGACAAATCTCGTGACCATTTTATGAGCCAGCGCATCACATTCAAGATTAATTGTTTCAGCCTGAAGCGTCGTTACGCTCAACGATAATAATATTGTTATCAATAATTTTTTCATATTCACCTGACTCAGCAATAAACTAAACAGTAAATTAATTTTAATTCGACTTCTTTACAAACTTTGTCAAAATGACAATTTGCTGACCATTTACACGACCTTCAATATGTTCAGCATTATCCGCCACTAATGAAATATTCCGTACGGCTGTACCACGTTTTGCCGTAAAATTCGCACCTTTAACAGTGAGATCTTTTATTAAGGTCACACTATCACCTGCTGCCAACTCGGCACCATTGCTATCGAGGTACTTTACAATTTCCTCGTCACTGATGCCGTCACCACCTGCTTGTGCCCATGTCAGCGTTTCTTCATCAAGGTAAAGTATATCAAGTAAATCTTGTGTCCACGCTTCACTGCTTAAACGCGTTAACATGCGCCATGCCATTACCTGTACAGCAGGTACCTGACTCCACATGCTGTCATTCAAGCAACGCCAATGATTTACATCGACTCTGGTCTTATCATTAATTTGTTCAAGGCAGGTATGACAGATCAATATGCACTGATCTGCTTCTGTATTCGAGGTAGGCGGTATCTCGTAAACAACGAGATCATCAGATGCACTGCATAACTCACATTTTGATTCACTGCGCGCATGTAAATCTTGTTCTGTAGTCATCACATTCTCAATTATGGTTACAATTTAAACATTATAACCACGAATGAAAGAATGTTGTTCATCTAAATAAAAAAATGGCATACAAATCAGATTCACTACAACAATGAACCTGACTCGTATGCCTATACCAAAAGTCAATGACGTAAAGAGTTTTTATTATTATAGATTAAGCTTTTAAATTGCTTGGTTTAAAACCCATCTTTCCAAATAACCATGTAGCGGGACAGAAACCGATAATACCGGCAATGAACAGCATTGCCGCGGGCACATAGGCCAACCAATGAATTTGCCAATTCGATAACCAGTAACTCAGCCATAACATCGCTGAAGCAGAAATCATTGTTGCTCTAATTGCAGACATTTACCCTCTCCTTCTCAAGAATTACTTAAATATGACTAACGACAGACATGTTGTACCTAAAGGCAAACATCAGTCATTAGTCTGTGTATTTTTATACACAATAATTGTAGTATCAGTCTGTATCTTTTGGTACAAAGGCGCTGGATAATAAACATAATGGCTCGATCAAATCATTCAGATTTAATAACGCAACTACCACCTGAGATAAAGGAAAGTTTTCTTAATGCTCAGGCTGTTGAAGTTCCTCAAGGTACTCAGCTGTTTCGTGAGATGCAGCAGTGCCAAAGCTTTATGTGGCTCCTGGAAGGTACTGTCAGGGTCTTTAAGCACTCGCCTGAAGGACGTGAAATCACCCTATATCGTGTCAACCCAGGAGAAATATGTGTATTAAGTATCCAGTCATTATTATGTGGTGAAGGCTTCCCCGCTGAAGCCGTAGCAGAAACAGATTTACTTGGGCTCCAACTCAATAAACAAACGTTTAATCAGGCGCTTGATAATTCGCATGATTTCCACCGGTACCTGTTAAAAATCTTGTCTCGCCGCATTAGCGATATTATGCAACTGGTTTCACAAGTAACATTTCAACATTTAGATCTCAGAGTTGCCTGCCATCTAGGAAAAATGTTTGAACGTTCCGCAGGTAAACCTTTAAAAACAACGCATGCTCAAATAGCGCAGGAATTAGGCACAACACGCGAAATGGTGAGCCGAATATTAAAAGAGCTTGAACGAATGAAATGTATTCGTCTCGCGCGTGGCGAGATCAACCTTTTGTCCAGTGAAGAATTAAAAGGGATGGGTCGAACATCCTAGCTGGATTTCGCATAACAAAAACAAGACAGCAAATGATCGTTCACCATACCGACCCCTTGCATAAAGGCATAACAAATAGTCGGGCCAACAAACTTAAAGCCGCGTTTCTTTAATGCTTTACTCATTGCCTCTGACTCAGGCGTACTTGCTGGCACATCAGACATTTTTTTCCATTGATTGACTACGGGTTGCCCATTAACAAAAGACCAGATATAAGCATCAAAGCTGTTAAATTCTTTTTGTACTTTGAGAAACTGTTTGGCATTTTCAACCGTTGCCTTGACCTTTAACTTATTACGAACAATGTTAGGGTTAAGTAACAGTTTATCAATCCGCTTCTGGGTATATCTTGCTACCTTTTTAACATCAAAATCATCAAAGGCTTTTTTATAGCCCTGTCGCTTTTGTAGAATTGTTGACCAACTCAAGCCTGCCTGCGCACCTTCCAGTATGAGCATTTCAAATAACAGGCGGTCATCATGCACGGGCACGCCCCACTCTTTATCATGGTAAGCCATTTCTAATTCAGAGCCGTTAGCCCAGTCGCAGCGTGTCATTTTCAGGTTACTTTTGGTTTTGTAGAATATTGACGATCTCTTTTAATGCCTGACTGTCATTGGATTTTAATAAAAACTTCGCAAACTTTAGCGGGTCCATACCATCAACGCGCTTATCCTTACGTTGAATTTTCATTGTCATATCAGCATTGTTATTTAATAAAATTTTGACTAACTCAGGCTGTGCAAATAATACCGCCGCATGCAAAGGTGTCATACCGGCTAAACCGTATTCATTAATACTGCAACCCTGTTGAGTAAATCGGGCAATGTACGTTTCAATTCTTTCATTGCTAACACGCTTACCGCCGTAAGCCGCCACCAGGAAGTTGATCACGGGCCCCGTGTCATTCTCTTCCGCAAATGACAATGTGCAATCGCTAATACCCAGTTTTTTTAATTTCAGATCGGCCAGCCAACCCGGCATCAGCAGGGTTTCAAAATGTGTCCCATCGGTTTTATTCAGCGCACGCAAAATAACCTTGGTGTCAGATGAAATCAAGACAGGCAAAGTAAAAGCGATAATGACAAACAAAATCAGTGTGATACTTTTTTTCATATTTTCCTACCCAACAGAATTAGACTACCTTCCTTTTTCGCGTTTTCTTTTTCTTCTTCCCTTATCGGGTGCACAGAGACACTCAATCAACCGTTCTATCTGTAATATACAACACCCTGTTCCCATCGTGGCATAGGTTTCTTTTTTAATCGCTTCTATGGTAATTGCGCCATTTGCAATAGCATTAATAATATCAATTTTAGGCACCTCATTACAGGTGCATAGATTTTTTTCAAGATCTTTTTTAAGTGAAGACGGTAATTTATTCAGTGGATTTGTTATTTTATTTACCATCAACGATATCCAGTTTATTTTTCTCTATAAAAAAACATGCCCTGGACATTTCTCAGAGACGGAATATAAATACTTATCGCTGTCGCTTGATACTTGTTACTACGATTAAGCTAAGCAAGACTTTAAGGCCAAAAGAAATGCCTTATTTTCTTCTGGCGTGCTCACGGTGACACGAAGGCAGTTCACTAATGCGCCACCGACAGGGTCAAGATTTTTAATTAAAATATTCTGTTGTTTCAGGCAAGCAAAGACATCACTGGCATTGTCGAGTCGGAATAAAATAAAGTTAGCGGCGCTATCGAATGCGTCGATAGCGTTTATTTCATTGAGTGACTGCATTAAGTCGCTGCGTGCCGCACGAAGTTTTGCGGCTTGTTCATCTAATACATCAACATGCTCTAAGGCGAACTTGGCACTCAATTGCGTGAGAATGTTGATATTGTAGGGCATGCGTACTTTATCAAATTCATTTAACCACTCGGGTGAACCTGCCAAATAGCCCAGACGTAAACCTGCCAGGCCTGATTTGGAGACAGTACGCATCACCACCAGATTTTGGTAGTCCGCTAACTTATCCATGAAACTCACCTCGGCGAAACTGGTGTAGGCTTCGTCAACCACGACTAAACCGGGTGCGCTTTTAATAATCTCGATGACATCGGCTTCATCAAACAGGTTTCCGGTTGGATTGTTCGGCCATGCTAAAAATATGACGGCGGGTTGATGTTGTTTAATCGCCTTCCGCATGGCTGGCATATCGAGACTAAAATCACCTTGAAGCGGCACGCCAGCATAAGCCACATTACAAAATGTCGCGATCATGCGATACATAACAAACGTCGGTTCCGGCGCCATGACCACCGCACCGGATTTAGCCAATGCCATGATGATAATTTGAATGATTTCATCCGAGCCATTGCCCAACAAACAGTCCATGTTATCTGGAATGTGCATGGCGTTACGTAATTGTTGCTTGAGTGCTTGTGCGGAAGGATCCGGGTAACGATTAAGATCAGCCCCGTTTAATACGGCTAACCACTGTTCAACTAACTCAGGTGGAAACTGATAGGGGTTTTCCATGGCATCTAGCTTGGTAGCATTACCGGGGTTCGGCACATGGTAAGCCGAGAGTGCACGAATTTCGTCTCGAACCAGTTTTTTGATGTAAGCGTTATCAGTCATAATATTTTTTAGACGGGATTAACAAGATTGACATGATTTTATAAAAATCATATTTTTGAATCATGTGAATCTTGTTAATCCTGTCAAAATTATTTTTTAATGCGATATTCCGCTGAGCGGCCGTGCGCGGTTAAGCCCTCACCGTGTGCGAGCACAGAAGCGGTTTTACCTAATTCAGATGCGCCGTCTGCTGAGCACATAATCAGGCTTGAGCGTTTCTGGAAGTCGTACACACCTAATGGTGAACTAAAACGTGCAGTGCGCGAGGTAGGCAGTACGTGGTTGGGCCCAGCACAGTAATCGCCTAATGCTTCTGCCGTGTAACGCCCCATAAAAATCGCACCGGCGTGACGTATTTGTTTTGCCATGGTCATGGGATCTTCAACTGATAATTCAAGATGCTCTGGGGCAATATGATTAGCCACATCAACCGCCTCATCCATGTCTTTTACCTGAATTAAGGCGCCACGATCCTTGATCGAAGTATTAATAATCTCATCGCGTGGCATTTCTTTCACTAACTTCGCCATGCTCGTGGCAACTTGCTCAAGATAGTCTGCGTCAGGGCATAACAAAATGGATTGCGCATCTTCATCATGTTCAGCTTGTGAGAACATATCCATGGCGATCCAGTCTGGATCGGTTTTACCATCACACACAACCAAAATTTCAGAGGGGCCGGCAATCATGTCGATGCCAACCGTACCAAATACCATACGTTTCGCTGTCGCGACAAAAATATTGCCGGGACCAACGATCTTGTCTACTGGCGGAACACTCTCTGTGCCATAGGCTAAGGCGGCAACGGCTTGTGCGCCACCAATCGCAAAGACTTTATCGACACCCGCGATATGTGCAGCAGCAAACACGAGCTCGTTAATCACACCGTCTGGGGTGGGCACGACCATAATTAATTCAGCAACACCCGCGACTTTGGCAGGAATGGCATTCATGAGTACAGATGAAGGGTAAGCTGCTTTACCGCCAGGTACGTACAAACCAACACGATCCAGAGCCGTAACTTGCTGCCCTAATAACGTATCGTGTTCATCTTTGTATGACCATGACTGCATTTTTTGTTTATCGTGGTATTCACGCACACGCGTTGCTGCTGTTTCCAGTGCATCGCGTTGATCAGCTTGAATACTATCGTAAGCTTTTTTAAGACGATCTGCATCAATCGTAAGTTCTGCCATTGAACTAATATCAAGGCGATCAAATTTTTGTGTGTATTCCAGTACCGCATCATCACCACGTTTACGTACGTCGGCAAGAATGCCTTTTACCGTATTAAATACGGCATCATCCGACACGGATTCCCATGCAAGCAGTGCATCCAGTTGTGACTGAAAGTCAGCGTCAGTGGAGTTAAGACGTTTAATGTCCATACCCTTACCCTTTCACCGCATCACTGATTTGGCTAATGATTTTTTTAATGCGATCGTGTTTCATCTTCATTGAGGCTTTGTTCACAATCAACCGTGAGCTAATATCACAAACGTGGTCGGTCGCTTCCAGACCATTGGCTTTGAGTGTGTTGCCGGTATCAACCAGATCAACAATACAATCTGACAAACTCACCATGGGTGCAAGTTCCATTGAACCGTAGAGTTTAATGATTTCAACCTGAATACCTCGGTCAGTGAAATAGCGTTTCGTGGTGTTCACGTATTTAGTCGCAACACGCAAGCGACCTTTGGTATTTAAAAAATCCTGATCTTTAGGCCCGGCTACCATTAACTTACATGGGCTGATTTTTAAATCCAGTGGTTCGTAAAGTTCACTGCCATCGTATTCCATGAGCGTGTCTTTACCGGTAATACCTAAATCTGCCGCACCATAGTTAACAAACACAGGCACATCTGTGGCACGAATGATCACCAGTTTCACATCGGGATCATTGGTATCCAAAATTAACTTACGACATTTGTCTGGATCATCAATCGGGGTAATACCGGCGTGCGCTAGCAATGGCAGCGCTTCCTTGTAGATACGGCCTTTGGATACAGCAATGCTTATAGTGTTATTACTCATACTGGGTTCCTGTCCCCTAATCGGGTACGCGTCGAATCACGCCGCCTAATGATGCTAGTTTTTCTTCAATACAATCGTAACCACGGTCAATATGATAAATTCTATCCACTACCGTATCACCTTCAGCAATTAAACCGGCAAGCACTAAACTCGCTGATGCACGTAAGTCCGTTGCCATCACCGGTGCACCGGTTAATTTTTCAATGCCACTACAAATCGCAGTATTACCTTCAAGTTTTATGTCAGCACCCATGCGTTGCAGTTCTGAAATATGCATAAAGCGATTTTCAAAAACAGTTTCTGTAATCGCACCACTGCCTTCTGCAATAGCGTTCATTGCCGTAAATTGTGCCTGCATATCAGTAGGAAAAGCAGGATACGGAGCAGTGTGAATATCAACCGCTTTCGGGCGTTTGCCATGCATGTCTAAACTAATCCAGTCTTCGCCGGTTTCAATATCTGCACCCGCTTCACGTAGCTTGGCTAACACTGCATCGAGAATATCTGGACGCGTATCTTTGACTTTAATTTTGCCACAGCTAATCGCTGCTGCAACCAGATAGGTACCGGTTTCGATTCGATCAGGTAACACATCGTAAACCGTGCCGTGTAATTTTTCGACACCTTCAATTGTAATGGTATCGCTACCCGCTCCTTCGATCTTCGCCCCCATGCTAATCAGGCAATTTGCCAAATCCACCACTTCTGGTTCACGTGCGGCATTTTCAATGACCGTAACGCCATCCGCTAACGTGGCGGCCATCATTAAATTTTCTGTACCGGTTACCGTGACAATGTCCATTACCAGGCGCGCACCTTTAAGACGCTTTGCTTCGGCTTTGATGTAACCATTTTCAACTTTAATATCGGCGCCCATCGCTTCAAGGCCTTTAATATGCAAGTTCACCGGACGTGAACCAATCGCACAACCGCCCGGTAATGACACTTCTGCTTTACCAAACTTGGCTAACAAAGGACCCAGTACCAAAATAGATGAGCGCATGGTTTTAACCAATTCATACGGCGCGTAGAAATTTTTAATGACCGAGGCATTAATTTCAATATTGAGTTTTTCATCAACGACAAACTCGATACCCATATGACCGAGTAATTCCAATGTGGTCGTAATATCATGTAAGTGCGGCACATTTCGTACTGTTACAATTTCATCTGACAACATTGCCGCAGCAAGAATAGGCAGTGCCGCATTTTTTGCGCCGGCAATACGAATTTCGCCGCTCAGCTGCCCACCACCGGTAATAATCAACTTATCCATAATGCTTTCTGCTCTGCGCTAGATAAAAAACAAAGCCACCGTAAGCGGTGGCCTATTTATGCTGCATCCTTAACTTTCTAGGAAACTCTCAGCTTGCTGGCCTTTTCCCATTCTGCTGGCGTATAAGCTTTAATGCTTAAAGCATGAATTTCGCCTGAAGTAATTCTATCGCCTAAAGTCGCATAAACAGTACGCTGTTTGTTAAGTAAAGACATTCCATCAAAGATCTCACCCACCACAATAGCATCAAAATGACTGCCATCACCGGTAACCTGCGCCTCACAATTCTCAAGCCCAGCTTCGATTAATTCTTTAATTGCACTCGGTTCCATACTCAATCTGCCCATCAGGTCGTTCAAAGGCGGTCTATTCTATAGAAAAAAACGAGGGAAGGCTAAAAAACAGGCGGAAAACTCAGCCTCGTGCTAGCGGCAATATCGTGTCGAGACTACTGGCACGCACAATCGCCAGCATTTGTTGGGGCATGTTGATGTAACTAATAGGTTTATTATGGCTTCGAGCAAAGCGCATCCATTCCACTAACAGGGCAACACCGGCACTATCACTGCGTTCAATATCCGATAGATCCAGCATCAATGACGGTGCCTCACTGAATAAATCCAGTCCCTGACGCCAAATAACAGGCACCGTTTTAAATGTCAGCGTGCCAGAGAGGATAAAACACCCGTCTTCGCGGCGCTTCAGAACAATATTTGAATTATCGTCCGTTTGCATTACTTCGCGTCCCCACCGCCTTCTGCCTGACTGTAGAGGAACTGACCAATAACCTGCTCCAGAACAATCGCAGATTGCGTTAAACGCACTTCGCCACCTTGTTGCAGGTATTTCTCATCACCACCGGGTTCCAGAGCAACATACTGCTCTCCTAATAAACCCGCCGTAAAAATACTTGCCGATGTATCCGTAGGCAATGTGTTGTAGTCACCGGAAATATTCATACTGACAACCGCTTCATAAGTAGTGTTATCAAAGCCAATATTTGAAATTCGCCCCACTCTTACCCCCGCAACCGTTACCGGTGAGCGTACTTTCAGCCCACCAATATTCTCAAAGCGCGCCGTGATCACATAACCATCATCACCTGAAAAGGTGCTCAAGTTACTAACTTTCATCGCCAACATAAATAATGCTGCCAAGCCTAACGCAACAAATAAACCAACAATAACTTCAACCGTTTTAGAATTGTGCATCGCACACCTCGTCCCTAGATATTTCCAAACATCAATGCTGTTAAAACAAAATCCAAACTGAGTATTGCCAGAGCGCTATGCACAACCGTACGGGTTGTGGCGCGACTGACCCCTTCTGACGTTGGTATACAGTCATAACCTTCAAAGACTGCAATCCACGTTACAACAAAACCAAATACAATACTTTTGATCACGCCGTTCATAATGTCTTCACTGAAATCAACTTTAGCCTGCATTTGCGACCAGAAAGCGCCATCATCGACACCCAGCAAGCCAACGCCAACGAAGTAACCACCGATAACACCAACGGCACTAAAAATAGTTGCTAATAATGGCAATGAAATAAAACCGGCCAGGAATCTCGGAGCAATAACGCGTTTAACAGGGTCAACCGCCATCATTTCCATACCCGACAGTTGTTCAGTACTTTTCATTAAACCAATTTCGGCGGTTAATGCTGAACCTGCACGACCCGCAAATAACAGACTGGCAACAACAGGCCCCAACTCACGAACTAATGATAGCGCCACCACAACACCCAATGACTGCTCGGCACCAAAATCAACCAGGGTGTTGTAGCCTTGCAAGCCTAAAACCATGCCAACAAACAAACCTGAAACAACAATAATTAACAGTGACAACACGCCTACTGACAACATCTGTTGTACCAGTAAACCAAATCTTACAATAACTGAGGGGATACCCATCAATACGTGAAACAGAAAAATATGTCCACGTCCCAGGCGTTCAAAACCACCCAAACCCCATCTGCCCAGTTTTCTGATTGTTCCTATCATCAAGCAACCCCACCTTGTTCGCTGCCAGCGAGTAAATCATCAGCATATTGCGTTCCCGGGTAATGGAATGGTACCGGTCCATCCGCTAAACCTTGCATAAACTGTTTAACCCAATCAGAGTCTGTTTCAGCCAGTTGTTGAGGTGTACCGTGTCCAACAACTTTGCCTTCGGATAGAACATAAATATCATCGGCGATCGTGGCTGTTTCCTGAACATCGTGTGACACCACAACACTGGTTAAACCGAGTGCATCGTTTAACAAACGAATTAACTGCACCAGCACGCCCATCGATATAGGATCCTGACCGGTAAAGGGTTCATCGTAAAGAATCATCATTGGGTCGAGAGCGATTGCGCGAGCCAACGCCACACGTCTAGCCATACCACCCGATAGTTCACTGGGCATCAAATCACGTGCGTTACGTAAGCCCACTGATTCAAGTTTCATTAACACCATATCGCGAACCATCGCAGGCGGCATATTGGTATGTTCCCGAATAGGAAAGGCGACATTATCAAACACATTAATATCGGTGAGTAGTGCGCCACTTTGAAACAGCATGCCAATGCGCTTACGCAATTCGTATAATTTGGATAATTTTAACCTCGGTACTTCAAGCCCATTAACTTGAATACTGCCCTGATCCGGTTTTAACTGGCCACCAATTAATTTGAGCAGGGTTGTTTTACCCGTGCCACTCGGCCCCATGATTGCGGTGACTTTACCCCGATGAATATCAAGATCAACACCATTAAAAATTTTACGATCGCCACGCGAAAAATGCAGATCTCTTATCCGCACAAGCACATCATTTGAATCTGAATTACTACTCATAGTGACTAATCAAACTATCCATATTTTTTATTATTACTTAAGTCCGTCATTTCTGCGCAGAAGTATAAAGGCTTAAGCCTCAACTTGCATAGCACTTCATCACGCACCCATTAATTCGGCAATCATTCGCGTATTTTGCATTGCTTCCATATCCGGGACTTCATCTGTAAAAATAAAGTCCAGGCGTAGCTCGGTTCCCTTCAGAGCGATTTCTAACTGTTCTCGCATCATGGCAAGATCATCGATTTTCGTGCTTTCAAACAACACTAATTCAACTTTTCCTGCAGAATCAATGACCGCAAATCGTTGAAAAAAATCATTTTTATCATCTACTTGTGTTAACAAGCTTATATTTAAATCCGCCGCTTCAACTTGCCATCTATCCGCGTCTTTCTCAACTGAGACCAAACCTGTCACGTGCTCTTTAATACCACTCAGGTGCGTTGGTAAGGATTGGAACTGGGATGGCAACTCTAAATACAGATGAAAATCATCCGCCGTATCATCCAATTCTTCTTCAAGTTCCGCTACCGACTCACGCCACTGCGACCAGGGTACCAGTAAGGTATTAAATTCATTCGCATAAAACCCCAGGCGCCAATCCTCTGGGATATCTTCCGGATAAAAACTTTCCATCCAACGTTCATGCAACCAACCTCGTGCACCAACAACGACATCGGCTAAATATTGTTCTGACTGCTTCGTTTCCACACCAACACCTAAATCTTTTGACAGTTTGAGCTGGACTATCCATTATTCAGTCTCATCAAGCAAATAAGCTGTCGCTATATAAATATGAGTAACGTCATCCCTTTTCGTAAGCCCTCGTTAAAAGAAAAGCACAAAGGTAATACTTTGTGCCGAAACGGCTTACATAAATGGGTCATCGCGAATGAACGCAAATTTGACGTTAAACAAGGACGGCTTATTACCGAATTCAAGTGCAGTCGTTGTGGCAAAACACGCACTAAAACCATCTAGCAATTAAAGCTATCACAAGCACAGTCGATATAATGTAAGACGAACACCATGCATCTTGTCGGTTATATACTACACTAGAGAAAAGATTCGTTAAAATGGTCTTTTACAAGCTAAGAGCTTGATTTGACGAACTGAAAATGACATGATTCCAAATACATTGGGAGATAAATGGAATTTAGGTTCTGGTATTTGTTGTGTAATTACAACATGAACTTTTTAGAATGGACTAAACCTTAACTCGGTTAAGGATCAATCGGTAATAATAAATAATGAACATACAAGCTAAAAAATACACTTTATTGATCAGCCTACTTCTCAGCTTTTCCTTACTTGGTGGTTGCGCCACAATAGAAGGCGAAGCGGATCCTGATGATCCATTAGAGTCATTCAACCGTGCTATGTATAGCTTTAATGACACGCTTGATCGCGCTGTACTAAAACCGGTTGCCCAGGGCTATAACGCTGTTTTGCCAGACCCTGTTAATAAAGGTGTCAGTAACTTCTTCAGCAATATTGACGATATCGTTGTGTTATTTAACGACATTCTACAGCTGAAATTCGAGCAAACTCTTTCTGATGGTGCTCGAATCTTATTTAATACCAGTTTTGGTTTACTGGGCATCTTTGATGTTGCCAGCAGTTTGGACTTACCTAAACATAACGAAGATTTTGGACAAACACTTGGCTATTGGGGTGTTGATACCGGCGCCTACATTGTTTGGCCATTCTTTGGTCCAAGTAACGTGCGTGACACCATTGGTCTTATCGGTGATGCCTATGTCAACCCACTTTATGATGTAGACCCGGGTAATGACCGTGCTGCGCTAATTGCCGTTGATCTCATTGACACAAGAGCAGGCCTGCTAAGTGCCAGTAAAATTCTTAAAGAAGCCGCTCTCGATCCTTACCTGTTCGTTCGAGATGCCTATTTGCAACGTCGTCAAAATCTGGTTTATGATGGTAACCCACCGAAACCTAAATTTGATGAATAAGCTTTCCAAAGCCCCGTTTTATAACGGGGCTTTTTTAATGCTTTATTAAAGTTATGCTTGGCGAATGCCACAAGATCACCGACAATAATGCCGCTTAACTAATCAAATAAAGAACTCTTAACCTATGTTACTCAATATTATTGCGGTACTCGCTGGCTTTGGCTTACTCATTTGGGGTGCAGATCGCTTTGTCGCAGGCGCCTCCGCAACAGCAAGTAACCTGGGCGTTCCCCCTCTTATTATCGGCTTAACCATTGTCGGCTTTGGTACCTCCGCACCAGAAATGCTCGTTTCAGGCCTTGCCGCCTGGTATGGCAATCCGGGGATCTCAATTGGTAACGCCATTGGCTCAAACATCACCAATATTGGTTTAGTACTTGGTATCACAGCATTGGTTGTTCCAGTGAGCGTTCATTCCGATACTCTACGACGCGAATTTCCACTGTTATTTTTATTTATGGTGCTGGCTTTATGGCTCATTTCTGATGGCTATCTGGGTTTCATTGATGGCTTAATCCTGATTATTGGTATGTTTGCGATGATTGGCTGGGTCGTTATGATTGGACTACGCAGCCGAAAAACTGACCCCCTCAAGACGGAATACGAAGAAGAGCTATCCGAAACAGAAACCATGTCGAGTGGCAAAGCAACTTTCTGGTTAATCATCGGTATTCTGGTTCTGCTTGCCGGATCACGTGGCGTGGTTTGGGGCGCGAGCAATATCGCCATCGCAATGGGTGTCAGTGATTTAGTGATTGGTCTTACCGTCATTGCTATTGGCACGAGTTTACCCGAACTTGCCGCCTCCATTACCTGTGTTATGAAAGGTGAGCACGATATCGCCGTCGGGAATGTCGTTGGCTCAAACATGTTTAATCTGCTTGGCGTATTGGGTCTGCCGGGTTTAATCCACCCCTTTCAAATACCCGCAGAGGCATTGAGCCGTGATTTTGGTGTGATGGTGATATTAACCATCACTCTCTTTATCATGTCATTTGGTTTAAAAAACAATTCTGGCCGAATCAATCGACTTGAAGGGGGCGCGCTCCTCGCAGCCTGGTGTGGTTATATGTTCTGGATTTATGTGACCAGTGTCTAAAGTGCTATACTCGACCCATTAGAACAATAACGAACAGAATAACAGCCAGACACCTCATGAATGACGAAACCCTACGTAAAATGGGCTTAGCAGTAATCGAAGCCGAAGCAAGAGCCGTACAGTCACTCGGCGAACGCCTTGGGGATGATTTCAATAAGGCCTGTCATGCCATGCTTGACTGCAAAGGCCGCATAATTGTTATTGGTATGGGCAAATCGGGCCATATTGGTGGCAAAATAGCCTCCACCTTAGCCAGTACCGGCAGCCCAGCCTTTTTTGTTCACCCCGGTGAAGCCGCCCATGGCGACTTTGGTATGATCACTGCGGATGATGTCATTATCGCTGTCTCCAACTCAGGTGAAACGGACGAAATCATTACCTTACTACCACTGATAAAGCGCCTCGGTGTGCCACTCATCGCCTTATGTGGCAAACAACGTTCATCTCTCGGTGAGGCGGCAACCTGTTACCTTGATATCAGCGTTGATGAAGAAGCTTGCCCTTTAAACCTTGCGCCAACCTCTAGCACCACAGTTACATTAGTGATGGGCGATGCTCTGGCTATTGCGCTTCTTGAAGCACGCGGTTTCGATGAACGTGATTTTGCTCGTTCTCATCCTGCTGGCAGATTAGGACGACGCTTGCTACTGCATATCAGTGATGTCATGCACACCGGTGACAAAATGCCTGTGGTTAAGGACAATGTCAGCCTCAGCGAAGCCTTATTAGAAATGAGTCGTAAAGGTCTCGGCATGACGGCAGTTGTGGATGAAGATCAAAAATTATGCGGTATTTATACAGATGGTGACTTACGCCGAACCCTTGATAGTGGCGCGGATATTCACAATACATCTATCGCTGAATGCATGAGTACGAAATTTACCTGTATTCAAAGTGAACAACTTGCCGAAGAAGCACTCTTAACAATGCAAGAGAAAAAGATTAACGGTTTATTAGTCACGGATAATGACAACACACTTATTGGCGTGTTGAATATGCATGACCTGTTACGCGCGGGTGTAGTCTAAAAGGACACGGGTATGAAAGATATTTTAGAGCGTGCGGCTCAAATAAAATTAGTTATTTTTGATGTTGATGGCGTACTGACTGATGGCAGCCTGTTTCTTGGTGATGATGGTCTTGAGTACAAAGCCTTTAACTCACGCGATGGACACGGCATGAAAATGCTACAACAATCAGGGGTAACAATTGCGATTATTACTGGCCGCACATCAAAAGTCGTTGAATACCGCATGCAAAGCTTAGGCATTGAACATGTTTACCAGGGCCAACTTGATAAGCGCCAAGCCTTTACGGAGTTGCTAAAGAAATTAGCCATTGATGCCAGTGAGGTTGCCTATGTGGGTGATGATGTTGTCGACTTGCCGGTTATGGTCAAAGTTGGCTTGGCCATCGCGGTACAAGATGCTCACGAAATGGTCTTAAAACATTCGCATTGGCAAACCCCCAGTTGCGGCGGTCGTGGCGCGGGTCGCGATGTCTGTGAAATGTTGATGGAAGCGCGCGGTGTACTGCAAGAAAAGTTGGATAGCTATTTGCAATGAACCTGCGATTGCTCGGGATAATTATTTTACTCCTTGGCCTTTCTGGTTTGGCTATTTGGGTGCAGCAAAACAGTGAAAAAGAGACGCATGCTTCCAACACCGAAAAAACCAAGAAAAAACACAGTCCTGATTATTTCATGGAAAATTTCACCATTACCAGTATGAATGAAAAAGGTCAGCCTCGCTCAATTCTTACTTCTGCCAAAATGCTGCATTTTCCTGATGATGATAGTACCGAATTAGATAATCCTTTTATGACCATGATTGCTGAAAATGGCAAGCCCTGGAAAATCAAAGCTGATCGTGGCTGGGTTGCTGCTAATAATGAACTCATTTTACTCAGTGGTAATGTGCGTATTGACCGCCTCAGTGGCCCGAATAATCGCTCGGTCAAATTGTTTACTGATAAACTGCGCATCCACCCTGAATTGGATTTCGCTGAAACCGATCGACCTGTTACGATGATCAGCAATAAACGACGAACCACCGCTATCGGCATGCGTGCCTATGTGCGTGAAGGTAAACTGCAACTATTGGATGATGTGCATGTTAACTATGAAAAATAATTTACTCCTGCTCGGCCTGTTATCAATGCTAATACTGCCCATGCAGGTATTTGCATTGAGTACCGATAGCAATCAACCCATGAATATCGAAGCTGACCGTGTTGATATTGATGATGAAAAAGGCACCAATACATTTAAAGGTAATGTTGTCATTACCCGCGGCAGTATTCGCATCAGTGGTGACAAAGTCGTTGTCTATCGTGATAAGGAAAAAAATCTCGATAAGGTGCATTCGGTTGGCAAACCGGCTCACTTTCAACAAACACCCGACAACAAACGTGTTCCTGTGGTCGCTGAAGCCGAAGAACTCTTTTACGACTCTGTTAAAGAAATTTTGATCATGCGCCATAACGGCAAAATTGTTCAAGGTGGTGATACATTTACCGGCGATCATATTATCTATGATTCAAAACGTAATAAAATCACCGCCAAACAGACAAGCGGCAAAACAAATACGCGTACTAATAATGGTCGTGTGCATATCACCATTCAACCAAAAGAAAAATCGCCTAAAAAATGACCACATTGCGCGCTGAAAATTTAAGCAAACAATACCGTTCACGTGTCGTTGTTAACGATGCTTCGTTACACATTAATAGCGGTGAAGTGGTTGGGCTGCTTGGTCCTAATGGCGCAGGTAAGACAACCTGTTTTTATATGATTGTCGGGCTTATTCAGGCTGACAGCGGTAATGTCATTCTTGGTGAAAAAACCATCAGTCGACTCCCCATGCATGAACGGGCAATACAAGGTATTGGCTATCTGCCACAAGAGGCGTCCATTTTTCGCAAGCTCAGTGTTGAAGACAATATCCGTGCAATTCTACAAACTTTACCCGGTATTTCTAAAGAACAAATTGAGATAGAAACTGAGGAATTACTTCAGGAATTACACATCACACATATCCGTCATAACATCGGTATGAGCCTCTCGGGGGGTGAACGACGACGTGTAGAAATTGCTCGTGCACTGGCGACACGACCGCATTTTATTCTACTTGATGAGCCCTTTGCCGGTGTTGATCCTCTCTCTGTGGTGGATATTAATTCTATTATCAAACACTTGCGTGAAATCGGTATCGGTGTGTTAATAACCGACCACAATGTGAGTGAAACCCTTAAAGTCTGTGAACGTGCCTATATCATGAATGAAGGTCATATCATCGCTGAAGGCAAGCCCAAAGACTTACTCAATAACCAGCAAGTAAAAGATGTTTATCTTGGTCATCATTTTACGCTTTGACACATAATAGACCTGTACTGGCACAGATTTTGCGCTAGAATATAAGTAACACTTACTGTTAGTTTCTAGAGAAAGATTTAGTTATTCATGAAACAGTCTATCCAGCTAAAGCTGGGCCAGAGTTTAACCATGACACCGCAGCTGCAACAGGCTATACGCTTGTTACAGCTATCCTCATTAGAACTCAGTAGTGAAATTCAAGATGCCCTCGAAAGCAA
Organism: Gammaproteobacteria bacterium; assembly: GCA_027006175.1. Classification (GTDB taxonomy): domain Bacteria; phylum Pseudomonadota; class Gammaproteobacteria; order AKS1; family AKS1; genus Sulfuriflexus. The sequence goes on along the minus strand of JALTKS010000056.1, from coordinate 53,320 downwards.
CCCTATGCTTGAAATCAGCGAGGCAGATGAACCCGATGTCAACGCATCACCTGATAACTCCCCTATCAAAGAAAAAGCCAGTGCCTCTGAAGATATTGCTGCCGCCGATACGGATAAAGCGATGGCACAATCAGAGATCCCTGATGATCTTCCGGTTGATACGGCATGGGAAGATATTTACGACCCCCCTTCCTATCAATCGCTCAATGGCAATAATTCCGGTGGTGGTTCCTTCAATGATCGCGAGATGGATATCAGTAGTGGTGACTCTGAAAACTTACATGAGCATCTTAGCTGGCAAATGAGTCTCACCCCTTTCAGCAATACCGATATGCAAATTGCTATCGCCATTATTGATGCCATTACTGAAGATGGTTATTTCACCTTACCAATCAGTGATATTCACGAAAGCTTAATTGCCGATTTACCCGAACTTGAGCACGACGAAATAGAAGCCGTGCTACGACAAATTCAGAATTTTGATCCCCCCGGTGTTGCCGCACGAGATTTGGGAGATTGCCTGTACTTACAACTGGCACAGCTCGAAACCGATAATGAATGGCGAGAAATCGCAATGAAGCTGGTTAGCGAGCACCTCGACCTGCTCGCGGGACATGATTACAATCAGCTGATGCGCAAGATGAAACTTGCTGAACCCGAATTACAGCAAGTCATTAACCTCATTCGATCACTGAACCCCCGACCTGGTAGCCAGATTTCCAGCGAAAAAGCCGAATACATTGTTCCCGATGTTTATGTACGCAAAGTGAAAGGCATTTGGAAAGTTGAACTCAATCCCGATGTTGCTCCCAAGCTCAATATCAATAACACCTATGCCAACCTGATTCGTCGCGCTGACAACAGCAAAGATAATAATTATCTTAAAGATAATCTGCAGGAAGCACGCTGGCTAATAAAAAGTTTACAAAGCCGCAATGAAACATTATTAAAAGTCGCCACATGCATTGTTGAACGACAACGTGGTTTTCTTGAACATGGTGAAGAAGCCATGAAAGCACTGGTTCTGCACGATGTTGCTGAAACGGTTGAAATGCATGAATCAACTGTTTCCCGCGTGACCACTCGTAAATATTTACACACACCACGAGGAATTTTCGAATTAAAGTATTTTTTCTCTAGCCATGTTAGTACGGCTAGCGGAGGAGAATGTTCTTCAACCGCAATCCGCGCACTGATTAAAAAGCTCATTGCGGCTGAAGAAACCAAAAAGCCATTAAGTGACAATAAGATCACTTCAATACTGGCACAACAGGGTATCAATGTAGCCCGTCGTACTGTTGCAAAATACCGCGAAGCGATGTCGATCCCACCTTCTAACGAGCGTAAGCGCCTAATGTAGGCCAGCCTAAATCAGGAGAGTTTTATGAATATAGATATTACTGGACACCACATCGAAATTACTGACTCAATGCGTAACTACGTCAATACTAAATTCGAACGTCTGAAAAGACATTTTGATAATGTAACTGACACACATGTTATTTTAACCGTAGAAAAGCTACGTCAAAAAGCAGAAGCAACGATTCATATTAAAGGTCACAATGTATTTGCGGATGCCGTGAATGAAGACATGTATGCGGCCATTGACAGTCTTACTGATAAACTTGACCGTCAAATTAAAAAACACAAAGAAAAAGACTCTAATCATCACCGTGCAACGGGTGGATTAAAGAATCAGCCGTTACAAGTTGAAGAATAAATATTTAAGGAACAGAAGCGTTTTATGAATATTATAGATATCCTCTCACTCGACTGTATCGAGAGTGCAGCCAGTGTTTCCAGTAAAAAGCGGGTACTGGAAAAATTAGGGGGACTTATTACAACCCAAAACCCAGAGCTGAGCGAAGATGAAATCTTTGAAAGTCTGGTCTCTCGTGAGCGGCTTGGCAGCACCGGCATTGGTCATGGTGTTGCCATTCCACACGGACGAGTAAAAACGGGTGGAAAATCGATTGGCTGCTTTTTACAGTTAGAAAATGCAGTTGATTTTGATGCCATTGATGGCAAACCTGTTGATCTCGTTTTTGGCTTACTCGTACCAGAAGACTCAACCGATGAACATTTACAAATACTCTCAACACTCGCTAATCTATTTAGTAATGAAGAAATTTGTGACAACCTCAGACAAGCAGCATCAGCAGAAGAAATACATACACTCATTACTCATTGGCAAGCAACAACTGAATAATTATGATTACATCCATTTCCGTCAAGGATTTGTTCGAGACGCATCGAGATAAACTCACTCTCGATCATATTGCGGGCGGCGATGGTAAAGATCGATTTATCCAGTTTGAGGATACGCAACTTGCAGTAGAAGATGTCCCTGACGTTTCTTTTGTCGGACACATGAATTTTATTCACCCTCATCGTATTCAGGTCGTTGGATACCGTGAAACTGAATACCTCGACAGCCTCAATAAAGCAGAACGAAATACTGCTATTCAAGGGCTCTTCGATGGTAACCCTCTTTGTATTATTGTTGCGAATAGCATTCAGGCACCAAAAGAAATGCTCAGTCTTTCAGATAGCACTGGCATCCCTTTGTTTTTATCGTTACAAAACAGTCAATTTATTGTTAACCACTTACAATATTATTTATCTCACACGCTTGCTAACCGAATCACGCTGCATGGTGTTTTCCTGGAAGTAAATGGTATTGGTGTTTTACTCACGGGTGAAAGCGGTGTGGGTAAAAGTGAACTGGCGTTGGAACTTATTAGTCGTGGGCATCGCTTGGTTGCGGATGATGCACCCGAGTTTTCGCGTGTTGCCCCAGACACCTTAAGCGGTGAATGTCCCGAACAGCTTAAAGATTTTCTCGAAGTGCGTGGACTGGGTATTTTAAACATACGTGCCATGTTTGGTGACAATACGATTAAAAATAATAAATACCTGCGGCTCATTATGCATTTAGAAGAAATGAGTGAAGTACAATTACAACAAATTGATCGTTTGCGTGGCAGCCACCAATTACAAAACATCCTTGGTGTTGATGTAGAACAAATTACCATTCCCGTCGCACCGGGGCGAAACCTTGCTGTACTGGTAGAAATAGCCGTGCGTAACCATATTCTCTCTTACAAGGGATATAATGCCGCAGAAAGCTTTATTCAGCGTCAACATGAATTTATAAAAAATAATAACCCGGATATTACATAAGTTAAATTTCAGGAAAAACTCAATCATGGCTGTTAGTTTACTGGTGATCACGCACGATACAATTGGTCAATCTCTCGTTGAGACTGCCAATAGCATGTTAGGCGTGACACCTTTACATATTGATGTACTCGGCATTAGTAAAACCACTAACCCTGATGAGGCACGCGCTCAGGCAGAAGAACTTATCAAGCATAACAATAGTACATTGGTACTCACCGACATGTATGGCTCAACACCCAGTAATGTTGCCTGCCACCTTCGTGAACAAGACAATGTACGTATTGTAAGTGGTTTAAACCTGCCTATGTTAGTACGTGTTTTAAATTACCCTCGACTTGAATTAGATGAATTAGTTGATAAAGCCCTGACCGGTGGTCAAGATGGTGTGCTCACGTGTAACAAGGATGCCTCTCATGGCTGATATGGATATTACTATCGTTAACAAACTGGGCTTACATGCCCGTGCTGCGGCTAAATTTGTCACGCTTGCCTCGTCATTTGCCAGTGAAATAGAACTATCCAATCAAGGACGAAAAGTAAATGGAAAAAGCATCATGGGCGTTATGATGCTAGCCGCGGCAAAAGGGACACAACTAACCTTGCACGTCAATGGCAATGATGAAATTGAAGCCATCGACAAACTTCACGAACTTGTGAAAAACAGATTTGGTGAAAATGAATAAGGGTTCTCTATGAGTTTAGTGCTTTCAGGTACTGGCGTATCACGTGGCATTGCTATCGGCAAAGCGCATATCTTACGCCGTGGTCAAGTTGAAATTCCTGAATATGTTGTTCCCAAGAAATACGTTAAAGATGAAATCAGCCGACTAAAAAAAGCACTGGTCACCGCTGCCGCACAATTAAAAGCCATTCGTAAACATATTCCTGAAAATACGCCTGCCGATATTGGTTCCTTTATTGATGCTCATTTACTCATGATTCAGGATTCCATGTTGAGTGATGAACCTATCAACATGATCCGGCAACAACAATGCAATGCTGAATGGGCGCTCAAACAACAGCGTGATATGCTCGTCAACGTCTTTGATGCGATGGATGATCCTTACCTGCGCACACGTAAAGATGACATCGATCATGTGGTTAACCGAATCCTCGGTTTATTGCTCGATGAATCCGCGCATGCCAGTGATGTAGATAGTCGGCTTAAAGGCGCCATTTTGATTGCCGATGATCTCAGTCCAGCCGATACCGTGCTAATGCAACATTTTGGTATTGCTGGCTTTGTTACCGAGTTTGGTGGTCCCACCTCACATACTTCTATTTTAGCCCGAGGTCTGGGGGTTCCCGCCATTGTTGGTCTTCACAATGCTCGAAGTTTCCTTAAAGAAAATGACGAGATTATTATTGATGGTCGTGCGGGTATTCTTCTCGCTGATGCCGATGACAACACCCACAAATATTATCGCCGCCGTCAGCGTCAGGAAAAGAAACGCATCAATGAACTAAAAGAATTAAAGGGTAAACCTGCCATCACCCACGACAAGCAAGCTATCAAGCTACATGCCAATATTGAATTACCCGAAGATATACCGGCGGTACGAAAAGTCGCGGCAGAAGGGATTGGTCTTTATCGTACCGAGTTCCTTTACATGAACCGTGATGACTTCCCGTCAGAAGAAGAACAATTCACCGTTTACCGTAAAGTAGTTAAATCACTAAAAGGGGCGCCTGTCACGATTCGTACCTTTGATTTGGGCGCCGATAAACAAGTCGATGGTACAACATCAAGTAAACAAGCAGGAACAAACCCGGCTTTAGGTCTTCGGGCCGTTCGACTCTGCCTGCGTGATACAGAAATGTTTATGCCACAGCTCCGGGCTATTTTACGGGCATCTGCATACGGGCCGGTACGTATCATGATCCCGATGCTATCGAACCTCACCGAGCTATACCAGGTTAAACAACTCATTGATGATGCCAAGCTTGAGCTCGATCGTGAGGGAATTAGCTATGCTGATGAAATCCCCTTAGGTGGCATGATTGAGATACCCGCCGCCGCACTGGCCGCGAACCAATTTGCCAAACAACTAGACTTCTTGTCTATCGGTACCAATGATTTAATTCAATACACTCTTGCCATCGACCGTATTGATGATGAGGTCGGCTACCTCTACGAACCCTTGCATCCGGCTGTGTTACAACTCATTCATATGTCGATTCGAGCTGCCAATAAGGCAAAAATTCCTATCTCCATGTGTGGTGAGATGGCAGGTGATCCCTATTTTACTCGTTTATTGCTAGGGCTCGGCCTTCGCGAATTCAGTATGCATCCTTCTGCTCTGTTAGAAGTAAAACGGGTGGTGAACAGCAGCGATACCCGCCCGCTTGAAAAACCAGCACGTAAAACCCTCAATAGTGCCCGCCAAAGTGATGTTGAGAAGATCGTTAATGGGATGAATGTCGATATTGATGCCTAATCGCGTGCAAGCCGTGCCATTGAAGGCTAGAATGTCCGCAGCATAAGTAATACCAGTAACCGGAATCTCTGGCATGCCCGAAAATACGCAAGAAGAACAAACGCTGACACGCCTGCAACAATTCAGCAAAGTACTGCAAAGCGGTACTTTGCAGCAATTGCAGTTGATGCTCAATGGCTTGTTTGCTGCTGAAATTGCTCACTTGCTTGAATCGCTGCCCCGAGAGAAACGTGAATTTGTCTGGGAGCTGGTTGAGCCTGAGCTCCAGGGTGATGTGCTGCTTGATGTTAACGATGATATTCGAGAGCATCTGATTCGACAAATGGAAACCTCTGAATTAGTTGCCGCCTCTGAAAGTCTTGAGGTTGACGACCTTGCCGACTTTATTCAGGACTTACCTGATACCGTGATGCAGTTAGTTCTGCAATCCATGGACAGCCAGGATAGACATCGTTTAGAGCGTGTCCTCTCGTATGAGGAAGACACTGCCGGTGGTTTAATGAACACCGATACCATCACTGTACGCCCTAACAATACCATTGATGTCGTACTGCGTTACTTACGCCGCAGCCGGGGAAAAATACCGGCAATGACGGATCACCTTTATGTGGTTGACCGTAACAATAAATATCTGGGCCAGGTTCCTCTCACCGATCTCTTGACACGCGAACCAAGCCTGCGTGTCGGTGATTTAATGAATACCGAACAAGAAGGTATTCCAGCAGATATGTCCGATAAAGATGTGGCTACTTTATTTGAACATCGTGAACTTGTTTCCGCTCCTGTTGTTGATGAAGACAATGTACTGCTTGGTCGTATCACCATCGATGATGTTATTGATGTTATCCGCGAAGATGCTGAACATTCATTAATGAGTATGGCGGGTTTAAGTGAAGAAGAAGATATGTTCGCACCGGTGGTTGCCAGTACCCGCCGCCGTGCACTATGGTTAGGCGCAAACCTTATCACCGCATTACTTGCTTCATGGGTGATTGGATTATTCGGTGCGACTATTGAAAAACTGGTCGCCCTTGCTATCCTCATGCCAGTAGTTGCCAGCATGGGCGGAATTGCCGGCAGCCAAACACTGACCATTGTGATACGTGCTATGGCACTTGGACAAATTGGTGTCGGTAACGCCGGTCGGCTTATTGTTAAAGAGCTATCCGTAGGCATGCTAAATGGTGTTCTCTGGGCAGTGATTATTGCCATTATTACGGTTCTTTGGTTTGACAATGTTCAACTCGGTGTCATTATCGGTGCCGCTATTATTGTCAATCTCATTACTGGTGCGCTTGCCGGTGCAACAATCCCCTTGCTATTAAAGCGGCTCGGTGCTGATCCAGCACTCGGTGGTGGTGTTGTCTTAACAACGATTACCGACGTAGTTGGCTTTCTTGCCTTCCTTGGGCTTGCAGCCTTATTTCTTGTTTAATTTTTATATAGAAGATACATAATCATGTGGGATGAACGTTACAGCGAGAATGAATTTGCCTTTGGTACACAGCCGAATGACTTCTTAAAATCGTTCTTCTCCCAGATACCTAAAACAGGTAAGGTCTTATGCCTTGCAGAAGGTGAGGGCAGGAATGCGGTTTTTCTGGCAAAACAAGGCTATGAAGTCACTGCCGTTGATCAGTCGGCCGTTGGACTGGAAAAAGCCAACAAACTTGCCGCAGACAATGACGTAAATATAAACACTGTCGTGAGTGATCTGGAAAACTATGATTTTGGTGCTAACTCATGGGATGGCATTGTCTCCATTTCAGCACACGTTCCCGCGACATTACGCAAGATTCTTCATGCCCGTGTTTCCGAATCGCTAAAACCAGATGGTATTTTTATCCTGGAAGCCTATACACCTCGCCATCTTGATATGCCGGGTATCGGTGGCCCACCTGCCGATAAGAAGGATTTTTTTATGTCCCTCGATACCTTACGTGATGAACTTAAGCCTCTAAGCTTTATTCACGGTATTGAAACAGAGCGGTGTCTTGCCGAAGGTAAATACCATCAGGGAGAAAGTGCCGTTGTTCAAGTGATTGCGCGTAAAGATTTATAAATAAACCTTAGGCACGTCCCATCGCACGCTTTTCCAATGCTTCTATTCGTGCTTCGATAGGAGGATGTGAGGAAAACAACGCCATGATTCCACCTTTATCATTAATACCAAATGCGGCCATTTGCTCTGGCAAGGCTTCTGGCTCAACCTGCCCCAAACGTTTCAGCGCATTAATCATATTTCGGTGTCCTGCTAAATCAGCACCACCGGTATCGGCAATAAATTCACGCTTTCTTGAAAAATACATCACGATAGTTGACGCCAGAATAGACAAAACAACCTGTGCAAGCAAAACAGTGACAAAATAACCAATACCATAGCCCTGATTATTCTTTAAAATGACCCGGTCAACAACATGACCTATCACACGCGATAAAAACACCACAAAGGTATTCACTACACCTTGAATCAAGGCCAAGGTCACCATATCGCCGTTAGCAATATGACTCATTTCATGACCGACAACCGCTTCGATTTCACCTTGTGCCATGTTATCCAACAAGCCCTGAGAGACAGCCATTAACGCATTATTTTTGCTTGCACCGGTCGCAAAGGCATTCATATCTGCCGATGGAAAAATAGCAACTTCGGGCATTTTTATACCCACAATCCTGGCCTGTTTCTCTACAGTACTGATTAACCAGCGCTCCATATTATTGCTTGGCTGAGTGATCACCACAGCGCCTGTCATGCGCTTAGCCATCCATTTTGAGATCAGTAATGAAATAAACGAACCACCAAAACCAATCACACCGGACAAAATCACAAGTGCCTGAATATTTAAATCAGATCCATTCTCGGCAAGAATGCTATCTACACCTAACAGACGTAGTGTGATACTCAACACCACCATAATGGCTATGTTAGTCATAATAAATAACATAATTCGTTTCATACTCTTACCTTGTTCAATAATATTCGTTAATGCCGTTTAGATTGGGGGTGTTGAAATAGAATTCAACTCGATATTTTATTCTGTTCCACTTCGATACAAAGCACTTCTTCCAGTTTCAAGCCTGTCATACCATTAATCGTGCGCCACAAATAATAAAAAATCCCCATCATCATTAATGTAGAAGGCAAAGCGATAACGGGGTAACTGAGTAACGTCATCTGACCGAGTTCTTCATTAAATGCGGCGCTACCAGCCGGGCTGGTAACAATCCATTTAGCAAGAACATAATTCAATACTGACGATAAAAAAAATGTACTACCTAACATATAAGTTGCATTTAATAGTCGGGCTTCAAATAATTCTATATGTCCCAGTTCACCTAATTTATGTTTAATTCTATCGACCTGCATAATTTTAGGGTTATAGATTAAGGTTTTAATCAGGGGGTATCTGGTTCGAGTAGAAATCAATACTGCCAAGCCAATAATTCCGGGGATGGCTGCTTCCTTAATGGCCAACCATTGTGGGTCTAACTTCAACAAACCAATTCCACCCGTCAGTAAAACACTGACTAAACCAAGTAAGGCAATGAAATTAAATTTTCTGTACTTTAAAAGCTCAAACATCCCCCAGCCAACAGGAAACGAAAGTGCCAATAACAATGCACTGACTGGCCCAAGATCTTGCTCGGCACTTAGTTTCATTAAAATGACCGATGGAATAATAATGCTCACCAACAAATCAATGAATGGCCGTGGCTTATGTTGCTGCGATTGTGTGTTTTGCATGTTTATATTTCTGGCACGCACATGCGCCATTCTCAAAGAATCTGATATGAGCGACATAATAATCGTTTTCCAATACCAGAAAAAGTCGATTAATATTTCTTTATTGTTCGATTTTTACGATGTATTATTTAGAGATGATGAATTACAAACATTTGCACTATTTCTGGATGGTCGCTAAAGCGGGCAGTATCGCCCGAGCCAGCGAGGAACTTAATCTAACGCCACAAACCATTAGTGGGCAACTTAGCCTGTTAGAAGAGAACCTCAATGAGGTCTTATTCACCCGGGTTGGACGTAACCTGGAATTAACGGAAACAGGTCGACTCGTGCTTAGCTATGCAGAAGAAATTTTCTCCATTGGTGGTGAGCTCGAAGACATGCTGCAACATCTTCCTGAACATCGCCCGCTCGTATTTAAAGTAGGCGTAGCCGATGTTGTTCCAAAATCTATCGCCTATCGTTTACTCGCCCCCGCGCTCGAGCTGGATGAGCCTGTTCGTATTATTTGTCGTGAAGGTTCTGTTAAATCGTTATTGGCTGAACTAGCTGTACATAAAATTGATCTTGTTATTGCCGACAGCCCCATTCCTTCCATGATCAATGTCAGTGGCTTTAATCATCCACTTGGCGATTGTGGCATTACTTTTTTTGCAACTCCAGGCTTAGCTAAAAAACTTGGTAACGATTTTCCGCAGAACCTTAACAAGGCACCGCTTTTATTACCCGGTGAAACAACAGTTATACGAAGCCGGCTTTTACAATGGTTGGATATTCAACATATTTATCCACGCATTGTTGGCGAATTTGATGATAGCGCGCTCATGAAGGCATTCGGTCGCTCGGGTACTGGCGTCTTTATTGCACCAACGCCAATTGAAAAAGAAGTACAACAGCAATACGGGGTTATTAATATCGGTCAAACCAATGATGTTCGCGAACAACTGTACGCTATTTCTGTCGAACGGAAAATTTCACATCCCGCCGTTGCAGCGATTACGCAGACAGCTCGAGAGTGGTTATTTCAAAATGGTCGCAGCAAAACAAAACTTAAAATTTAGCCCACAAAATGATAGCAAATGCACTCACTTAGTGCGGACAAACTGGTTTTATGCATTATATAAATAATTATTTTACAGAAAAGTACAAAATTAGTACTTTTTGATTATTGTTGAACGGCTCAAACTCGTCTAATTTAAACACTAAGGATTATGTGCCAAGGACGGACCACGGATGGTTTTCTCTAACCTCCGGAATTAAGAAATCACTCCCCAGCAATGGTCATTTCTTCCAGTAAGATTGAGCCGGTACGGGTATTTCTGCGTAAATCAACATCATTACCCACAGCCACCATATTTTTATACATATCATTCAGATGACCGGCAATAGTAATTTCAGCAACAGGGTATTGTATCTCACCAGCCTCAACCCAAAACCCAGCCGCACCTCGTGAATAATCGCCTGTAACACCATTAACCGCTGACCCCATTAATTCTGTTACTAACAAACCTGTATCCATTTTTTTCAATAATCCCTGCGCATCAAGTTCGCCCGGTTCTATCGTTAGATTATGTACACCACCCGCATTTCCGGTTGTTTTTAATCCAAGTCGACGAGCAGAGTAACTATCCAGAACATAGCCTTGTAGCACCCCTTCAGTAACCAAATCTCTTGGTGTCGTTACTACCCCTTCGTTATCAAATGGTGCGCTACCCAACGCAGCGAGCAAATGGGGTTGCTCATGAATGCGGATATGTTCTGCAAAAATCTGTTCATCAACACGATCAAGCATAAAGGAGGCTTTGCGGTATAAACTGCTACCACGTATTGCTGAAACAAAATGACCTAATAAACTTGCAGCGACATCGGCTGAAAAAAGAATCGGGGCTTTACGCGTACCGAGTCGCTGAGCGCCTAATCTAGATAAAGTACGTTCAGCTGCTTTATGACCAATACTCGCCATGTCTTCAAGCGCCTCGGCTTGACGAGAAGAACTGTACCAGTAATCACGTTCCATACCTGAATCATCTTCTGCTATCACTGCACAACTAGCACTATGATAACTACTTGCATAGCCATTTAAAAAACCATGGCTATTACCATAAACACGCAAACCAGTATGACTGGAGACTGAGCCACCTTCAGAATTAGTGATACGTTTATCGTATTCAAGCGCGGCTGCCTCACATTGAATCGCCAATTCTATCGCCGCATTAGTGTCAACCGCCCAAGGATGGTTCATATCCAAATCAATAAATTCGGTAGCCAGATTTTCTTTATCGGCAGGACCCGCACATTTATCTTCAGCGGTATAACGTGCGATATCACATGCCGCTTGTACGCTGCTAATAATCCCCTGCTCGGAAGTATCTGTGGTACTCGCTGAACCTTTTCGGTGTCCAAAATAAACGGTGATGCCCAATCCATTGTCACGATTATGCTCAACTGTTTCGACTTCGCCCATTCTGGCAGTAACACAAAAACCTGTTTCTGCACTAATAGCGGCTTCAGCCGCTGTAGCACCGGCCAGTCTGGCTTTATCCAATACGCTCGCAATCGTCTTTTCCAGCTCAGACTGCGCTGGCAAACCTGCCTCAACATTTTGTGCTGCCACTTGATTCATCTCGTTATTTCCCGTTTATTTGCGTACATATTCACGCTGATTTGCTTATAATAGAAGACTGTAAACATAATACGATCGCATACCATGCCTGATGAAGACGAAATAATTGATAACCGCCCCCCCAGTAAATCTCAGCGTAAACGTGAGATGCACGCGCAATTTGATCTTGGCAAAGTATTAGTCGATTTACCTACCAGTCAACTTAAAAAACTTGCTCTCGATGAATCGCTCTATGATGCCATCGATACCTGTAAAAATATTCATAAACATGGGGCTCGTAAACGCCAACATAAATTGATCAGTAAACTTCTCAGCGATGCCGATACTGAGTCTATTCAACAAGCCATCGACAACTTTAAAGCGCCTCAACGTGAAGCGATTGCTGAACTTCATGCCATTGAAGATTGGCGCGACCGACTTATTGCCGAAGATGATGCGGCATTAACCGAATTCATCAGTCAATATTCTGCCGCCGACCGCCAACAACTTCGCCAAATAGTTCGTAACGCCAAACAAACCAAATCACCCGAACGCTGCAAGAAAGCCAAGCGTGAATTATTTCAGCTCATCAAAGAATTAGTCGAAATTAAATCTGACTAACACATTTTATCTCAACAGCTCTGTTTTTTATTCCTTATCCTCAATCCAGTCCACTTCAATCTGTTCATTTAAATGAATATTAATCAGCTTGTAAGGGTGCTCGGTATTTTTCGGGTTTGCCTTCACATTAATCATATGTTGTGGCTGCCACTGACGACTCATTGGATGAAAACCCTTATAGACTTTAAAACAGGCACCGTCTTCCAGGCATACCACCGCACCATCTTCATTAACTGAGGCGACAACGTGTCCTTGTTTTAAGCCGGGGTAAACTGACATCATTCACCACCCGTTCCACCAACAGTAATACCATCAATTCGTAAGGTAGGTTGTCCTACACCCACTGGCACACTCTGGCCTTCTTTACCGCAGGTACCGACACCGGTATCGAGCTCCAGATCATTGCCAATCATCGTAATTCGGTTCATGACATCAGGGCCGTTACCGATTAAGGTCGCGCCTTTAACCGGTGCTGTAATCTTTCCATTTTCAACCAGATACGCTTCACTGGCAGAAAAAACAAATTTACCTGACGTAATATCAACCTGACCACCGCCAAAATTAACGGCGTACAAGCCTTTTTCTATCGATGCGATAATTTCTTGCGGATCTTTATCACCTGGTTGCATGTACGTATTTGTCATACGAGGCATCGGTAAGTAGCCATAGGATTCACGGCGACCATTGCCTGTTGATTTAACACCCATCAAGCCTGCATTCATTTTATCTTGCATATAGCCCTTCAAAATACCGTCTTCAATTAAAACGGTTTCTTGTGTTGGTGTTCCTTCATCATCAATATTTAAAGATCCACGGCGATCAGCTAAAGTGCCATTATCAACTACCGTCACACCCTTCGCGGCAACTTGTTCACCAATACGCCCACTGAATGCTGAACTACCCTTACGATTAAAGTCACCTTCCAGGCCATGTCCGACCGCTTCATGTAGCAACACCCCCGGCCAACCAGGGCCAAGAACAACATCCATGCTGCCGGCAGGTGCAGGCACCGCATCCAGATTAACCAATGCTTGTCGTACGGCTTCTTGTGCAAACGCCTCTGCGGCTGATTGATTAATAAAATATTCATAGCCACGACGGCCGCCACCACCATGTCCGCCTTGTTCACGCTTGCCATTCTGCTCGACAATGACATTTACGTTCAAACGAATCAATGGCCGCACATCACCGGCCAGGGTGCCATCGGCTGCGGCAATTAAAATCGTGTCATGAGAGGCAGATAGACTGACTGTGACTTCTTTAACCCGAGGATCCGCGGCACGCGCAGCAGCATCTGCTGCATGTAGGAGGGAAACCTTTTCATCCGCGGTCATGCTTGCAAGAGGATCATTCGGTGTATAGAGATCGTGCCCAACTCCTTTTACAAGGATCTGACTTTTACCATTACCGCCTGAATGAGCAATAGCACGTGCCGCATTCGCCGCTTGTGTTAGTGCAGGAAATTGTATGGCGTCCGAATAGGCAAAGCCGGTTTTCTCACCACAGATGGCTCGAACGCCAACACCTTGATCGATGTTATAACGACCATCTTTAACAATGCCATCTTCGAGTGACCACGATTCGTTTCTACTTAGTTGAAAATAGAGATCAGCCGCATCAACATTATTTTGCATTAACTGATCCAGCACCTTTTGCAGATCATTTTCATCTAGTCCTGCCGGTACTAATAACTGGTTTTGAGCTAACTCAAGCATGTTACTCATGGTAGCTTGCACGGCATTCTACGATGCTCCGTTGCGGGAAAGTTCTTTCTAATCTTCATGACTTGCTCATTATCCAGTTCCGCAACAATCGCGCCAGAACCATTTTGTATCCGGTTAAGAACATGCCCCCAGGGATCAACAATCATTGAGTCACCGTATGTTTCGCGCCCACTTATATGAAAACCGCCTTGATCTGCCGCAATCACATAACAAAGGTTCTCAACTGCTCTGGCTCGCGTCAAGACTTCCCAGTGAGCTTTACCAGTGATCGCTGTAAAAGCAGATGGTAGAACCAGCAACTCCATACCCGCATCAAGCATATGACGAAACAACTCAGGGAAACGTAAATCATAGCAAATGGCTACGCCCATTTTTCCAAAGGGAGTATCAATAACAACAACCTCATCACCTGCCTCGGTCGTTTCCGATTCATTATAACTTTCGTTGCTGGCATCAATATGTACATCAAATAAATGAATCTTATCGTAACGTGCCACACGCTCACCTTCCGCATTAAAGACCATACAAGCTGAACGTACATGCTCCGCATCTGATCCTTTGACAGGAATAGTACCGCCGACAATCCAGATACTATTTGATTTTGCCTGTTTTGATAAAAATTCCTGAATAGGTCCTTCGCCATCGGTTTCAACAATATTTAAAATATCCGTTTCAGCATGCCCCATAAAAGCAAAGTTCTCTGGCAGAACAACAAGTTCTGCTCCTTTAGAAGTTGCATCATCAATAAGACGCGCTGCTTCAATAAGATTTGCATTCACATTTGGTCCTGATGCCATTTGTACTGCTGCTACTTGACTCATTATTACTTTCTCTATAATTATTCTACGTATAATTCAATTTGATCTGGTTCACTGCTACCCGGTCGTAAATCCATTAAATCCTTATCAATTCCTAAAGAAATTAACCACACATGTAGTTCTTCTGCCCACAAACTTCCTTCCTCGCCACCGGGGTAGCGAATCACTAATTTTGAAGCCGGTGCCGCTGACAATAGTTCTTGTACTGCACCTCTCACTGCGGGCATAACAGCAACACTTGCTCCACTACGAGGACGCGCCCACGATTCAGCACTTAAAGTATGTAATCCCGACTGTGCTTGCGCCAAAAAAGTCACCGTCGGTTCAGCTTCTAATGCTTGTGATGATAACGTTATCATCATTAACAGGAATGTTAGTAAATGCTTCATTATTATTAATCATACCATGGCAAATCAAGCAGATTTAACCCATTTATGGATATATTATGGCTCTTCTGCGTCTATTGGTTCTTGCTTGCTGTCTTCTAACTTCACTACCTGAGGATCATCCCAGCTTCCCGTCACCGTATATTGATAACGTGTAATATCATCTATCGCTGGACGGAATAATTTATCTAACGCAAAGACAACACCACCGGCTATCGGACCGCCAACTAATGCACCCGCCAGAGGTAAGCCGCCAGTAAGATCGGGCGTTACAGTAATTAACTGATCATAATCTCGAGCGACTAAACCGGTTCGACCAGAAACATCTAAACGCGCCGAAGGACCATCAAGATAAAGATCCGTGGTATAGGCATCACCATGATCAAGTTGGAAATTGCCTTTAATACGATCGAAACTAAAACCTTTCTTAAACAAATCGCTAAAATCTAATGTTAAACGCCGAGGTAATGCTTGCAGGCTCAATAAACCAAATATGCGCCCTGCCCCGGGACTAACATCAAGCAATTGTCCCTTATCTATTTTTATCTGCAAGGTACCGCTAAGATTCTTAACTGCAAATTGTAATGGACTACCCGTCCACGCTATCTGTGCGGCATTTCGACTTTTCCCTGCTTCAAAGCCTACCGAGTATCCTAAATCAGTGAGCAAATCACTAAAACGTTCAGACTTGAGCTTCGTATTAAGCTTCGTGACTTGCTCATCATTTTCAACTTGCCAATTACCATTTGCTGTAAACCTTAAATCAGGATTAACAATGGCTAATTTATCCATTCTTAAACCAGTGTCTGTTTTTGATACAGTTACATTTAATGTTCCAAGCTCAACATCATCAAAAACAAGTCGATCAACAGATAATGCCAAACCAGGTAATTCACGAGGATCGAAATTAGATTGACTGTCATCTTCTTCCAAACGAACTAATTTAAGAAAGGCTAAATTGGCTTTTACCGGTTGTGTAGAAACATCATAAGGGATATGTAATTCCCCTTTAACGCGATCAGCTTCAATAAATGTGTGCCAGCTTTCTTCCTCACGTGTTAATCTCAATTTTTTAACATTGAAGTTAGAGCCCATTGCTCTCAATGCTGAAACTTCCAGATTAACTTCTTCAAGCCATTCAAGTGCATAGGTTTTTTTATTCTCTTTATTGATGGCGTTAAATTTTTGCGCATATGCTATCCATTCATCAAATGACAGTGCATCTAGCTGACCCGCAATCGTTACCCGCTTATTTTCTGGTGGAACAGGAAGCTCATCACCAAAGGCAATTGAAACACCATCATATTCAAACTTCCTGTCTTTATTTTTTAGTGCGACAACAGTACTTACATCATCGCCATAGTCAATTTCTAACTGTATATCACCATCATCCTTGAAAAAGCTGACTGCTTTAATTGGCACAGTAGCATTCGCCTCTTTTACAAAAGGTGCGGGGATATCAATCGATACGCCTTTTAATTCAGAACTTAGCTCTAAGACTAAAGAACGCCTACTTGAATTAGGATCTCGAAATGATAAATCAGCAAGCCATTCTGTACTTCCGGTGCTTACAGTAGGTAACTCTTTATTAAAATTATCTTTAATCAATTTATTCAGATCAAAGTTACCTAATAGTTTTATAGATAATGCCGTTGCCGCATCATCATTATGAGATAATTTTATTTTTACTGGCTCTTTAAATATACGACCGCTGATTCCTTCCCCTTCAAGCCCCTCATTACTAACAAATACTTTCCCGTTTATTTTATCCAGCTTGAAATCATAGCCCTTCCTGCTTACGCTTACATCTTTAAGAACGGCATCACCATTAACTTGCCCTTTACCACTGGATGTAGGAAGTTTTATATCTAAATGTATCGCCGCCTTACCTGAACCAGATAATTGTTGTAATTGTTCTGAATAGTTTTCTGCTAAATTTGATGCAACGACGTATTTAATAAGATCGCTGGTTGTCGCATCAACATGACCTTTCATTTCTAATAATGGATCATCCAAATCAATATCTTCGATATGCGCTTTTACTTCATGAATACCCGCATTTAAAATACGACCAGACTTACCAATAATATCCATGCTCCGTCCACTAAAAACCACTTCACCTTGCATCTCACTAATTGGCGGCCAGCCTGGCTCATAGTCCAGTTTTCCATCGACAACATCAAAACGCACTTCAAACTTGCCTTCACCATTGTCAAAAGGAAATTTATCTAAAGGACCACGTAAAACAAATTTACCTGCCGGTGATTTACCTTGAATGATCGATTTATCAAGCCATGCGGTGGTTTCTGGCTCAAGGTATTTAACTGGCAAATATTTATTTACATGACTTGCGTCAACATCTTTAAAATCGACTAACAAATCAATAACGGGCGAGCCTTTTCTGGGGACTAATAAATTTAAACTTGCACGCAGGCTTATATCTTCATTAATTAAATCGAAGTCAGCTTTATCAACACTCCAGCCAATATCGTTGTTTTTCCATTGCATACTGCCGGTTAACTTTAATAAATTAACCGGCTGACGAAATAGTCCTGCTGTATCGACAACCACTTTATTACTGTCTATCTGCACACTGCCTTGCTGGTTATTCACTACGAATGAACCCGACAAACCGCTAACACCCGGTATGC
The DNA here is from genome assembly GCA_027006175.1 of Gammaproteobacteria bacterium. GTDB lineage: Bacteria > Pseudomonadota > Gammaproteobacteria > AKS1 > AKS1 > Sulfuriflexus. The sequence goes on along the minus strand of JALTKS010000056.1, from coordinate 35,155 downwards.
TATCAACTGTATGCAGCCTCAGATCTGAAAATCTGCCATCAATATGCCACTGTGAATCATTTTGAGAAATAAGTATTGATGTATTCTTAAGTACTGCGTGGGGTTTAATAGACGTTAGTTTTTGCAGACTCTCAGCTTCCAGTAATTGAAATGCATCTGCAACAGGTAGCACATCAGACAGCTGCATATAGCCAGCAACAGCAGCAAATCGTTTCGTTGATCTCTCGAAACGCAAACTAAGCTCGGAAACCGGCCATTCACCACCTTCCATCACCGGAAGTAACTTACTGAAATGGAGACTCCACTCTTTACTGTTTTGCTGCCAAAGAACGCCCGTACTTACTGACTTAAGTTTTATTTCTTTAGCACGGGGTCCGCTAAAGGCTAAATCAGAGAGAGAGACTTTACCTTCCAAAGACTGTAACTGCTTGTCTTGTAAAACGCCCCACATCTCAAAACTTGAATTCCCATTCGTCAGGCTTAGACCGTCAACCAGAGGTTTTCGCCACCATGATGGCATCTGCAAATTATTTGCTTTGACATATAGCTCACCACGCCATGATGGCAAGTCTTTCACTTCGCCCTGCATTTCGAGTGCAATGTGAATTTCTTTACCCAGCTTTTCAGGTAAAACAACATGTCCTGTCAGTTGGTGGGTGTCTACATCATTCTTTAATCTTAAATCGACATGGTCAAAGACAATATTTTTTTCATTTAGCGGGATATCTGTCCAATTAATCTTACTTGATTCAATGCCAATATCTGGTTGGCGCAATAACCATTTTAAAACCAGCTCGGAATAACCGTTTTTATCATCACTTGTTGTAGTCGATAAACCATCAACACTGAAACTTTCATCGGCATGTCGAGTAATGGAGAGCTCAATGCCACTTACTGTAAAACTTGATGGAACAAAATCACGATTTCGAATTGAAGCAATAATATCAATACCCATTCGAGCATCTTCAAATTGAAATAATATTTTATCGCCTTGCTTATCGTACAATCTCACATCAGAAAAATGTAATTGTGGCTCGAAACCACTCCATTCGGCTTTTAAGCCGGTAACCTTGATAGGCTGTCCGGCATAATCACTCAAGCCCTGTTCAGCTTCTGCGCGGTAATCTTCTGCCAACGGCAGTAATAATCGCGCTAGTGTTAACAGTACCGCAGCCAAAACAACGACGCTGGCAAACCCGTACCAAAGCATACCTGTTAAACATCGAATGGCTCTTCTAACTGTCACGAATTCTGACTCACTTCAAAAAATTTAAATTTTCTAGCATGGTAATGATTTACATCATCACCACATCATAATTTTCCTGGCTATATAAATTTTCAACCTGCAGTTTAATGGGTTTACCAATAAAATCCTCAAGCTCGGCCACACTGGTCGATTCTTCTTCCAATAACCTGTCAACAACTTCCTGCGAGGCGAGCACCAAAAAGGTTTCTGCATCATACTGGCGAGCTTCACGAATTATTTCGCGGAAAATCTCATAACAAACTGTTTCAGCGGTTCGTAACGAACCGCGCCCATCACAGGTAGGACAATCTTCACACAGCACATGTTCCAATGACTCTCTGGTTCGTTTGCGTGTCATTTCCACCAAACCTAAAGCAGATACTTGACTGATATGACACTTGGCATGATCGCGTTCCAGATTCTTTTCTAATGCCCGGAGTACCTGTCGTTTATGTTCTTCATCCTGCATGTCGATAAAATCAATAATCAGAATGCCACCCAGGTTTCGTAAACGAACTTGTCTGGCAATCGCAACAGCTGCTTCAAGATTGGTTTTAAAGATAGTTTCATCCAGATTACGATGCCCAACAAAGCCACCGGTATTAACATCGATAGTTGTCATCGCTTCTGTTTGGTCAATAATCAAGTATCCACCTGACTTAAGGTTGGCGCGTTTCCCTAATGCTTTCTGAATTTCATCTTCCACTGAAAACAGATCAAAGATAGGCCGCTCACCTGGATAGTATTCAATCCGTTCAGCAACTTCCGGAATAAACTTACGCGCAAATTTTGCAGCACGATCAAAGGTTTCTTTTGAATCAATACGAATTTTTTCAATTTCCGGACTAACTAAATCACGCATCATTCGCATGGCAAGAGGCAGGTCTTCATGAATTAAATGAGACGGATTGTCTGTTTTCATCTTTTCACCAATCGCCATCCACATTCGATGCAGGTACTCTACATCTGCCTGAATTTCTTCGTTGCTAATCCCTTCTGCAGCAGTTCGTACAATATAGCCACCGGCATATTCCCCCGTTGCCAACTCTTCAAGTTTAGCGCGCAGGCGGTTACGTTCTTCTTCCTCTTCTATTTTTTGGGAAATACCAATATGTTGCACTCCCGGCATGAAGACCAGAAAGCGAGATGGAATAGAAACCTGAGTCGTTAGTCGCGCACCTTTGGTGCCAAGAGGATCTTTAACAACCTGAACACAAATCTCTTGCCCTTCTGTGACAAGACTGTTGATTGACTCGACTTTGTTATTCTCACCATCAACCTGTATGTCAGAGGCATGCAAAAATGCGGCTCGTTCAAGACCTATTTCAATGAAAGCTGCTTGCATTCCCGGTAACACACGGGACACTTTGCCTTTGTAAACATTACCGACTAACCCTCGTTTCGCGGCACGTTCAATATAAACTTCTTGTAGTACCCCATTTTCGACCAAAGCAACACGAGACTCATTCGGGGTGATATTAATCAGAATTTCACTACTCATTTGTTGCCTATCTATTCCTTATTATTTTCTTACCTAATCATAGCATCATAACGAGAGGGGTCAGGAGGCTTGAATCGTAAATTCTCGTAATAAATCAGCCGTTTCGAACAGTGGCAAGCCCATTACACCACTATAACTGCCTTCTAATCGCTCAATAAACACGGCCGCCCTGCCTTGAACAGCATAAGAACCGGCTTTATCCAGTGGTTCACCACTGGAAACATAGTTTTTTATCTCCGTTTCACTGATTTCTCGAAACAATACCTGACTACAATTTAGCCGAATTCTCTCCTTTTCAGCGTTAACCATTGCGATTGCGGTCATTACCGTGTGCTGCTTGCCTGACAAGCTCAATAACATCGCTTCAGCATCCGTTGGTGAAGCCGGTTTGCCTAATATGTCACCACCAAGAACGACAATCGTATCTGCGCCTAATACGGGGCAGCTTTTATCACTGCGTTGCCAGCCGGCACGCGCCTTGTCCAATGCCAGGCGTTGCACAAAATCCTCTGCCGATTCATTCACCTCACGTACTTCGGGGACATCAACCTCAAGCAATGTAAAACTAATGCCAATTTGTTCCAGCAATTCAGCGCGACGCGGCGATTTTGAAGCAAGATAGATTAAATGCTGATTCACCATGGTATTATTCATCCTGTCCGGTTTTGGGGATACTTAATCTCGATGATAGGGATGATGGGTCATCAGTGACCAGGCTCGATAAAGCTGCTCAGCTAACACAACTCTGACCAGAGCATGGGGTAAAGTGAGCGCCGATAACGACCAACTTAGGTCTGCTCTTTGTTTAACTTCGTTAGAAAGCCCATCTGCGCCACCAATAATGAGTGCCACATCACGGCCTGAACCAGCCCAATCTTCCATTTGTTCAGCAAGCTTTCTGGTTGTCCACGAACGACCATTTTCATCCAGGGCAATAACCGTACAATCTTTTGGAATTGCCTGCAAAATGCGTACGGACTCTTCTGCTATAGCTCTTTTTAAATCACTATTCTTGGAGCGACGACCAGGAGGAATTTCTTTCAGTATCGGGGTAAATTCTTTGGGTAAGCGTTTAATAAATTCATCATAGCCACTGCTTACCCAAGCAGGCATTTTTTGCCCTACCGCAAGAATATGGATATGCATAAACGCGTATAAACCTATTGTTCACTGCCATCATCAACAGGGCGACCTTCAACGCTCCAGAGTTTTTCAAGATTATAAAAATCTCGAACCTGTGGCACCATAATGTGAACGACTACATCACCCAAATCGATAAGAATCCATTCACCCGGGTTCTCACCTTCCTGCCCGAGCACTGTCATCCCTGCTTTTTTTGCTTCGACAACCACACTGTTGGCAAGCGCCTTCACCTGCCGTGTTGAAGAACCACTGGCAATAATCATGTAATCAGTAAAATTACTCATCCCCTCAACATCAAGCACTTTTATATCAACCGCTTTCACATCTTCCAGCGCTTCTACAACAACCTGACTCATTTCACTTTTTAATGACATTGATACAACCTATTTTCCTGTATGTAATGGCTTACTGATTTATCTAACAAGGTATTAACCGGTTCACCTGTTTCCAATGCCTCTCTGACAGCGGTTGATGATGTCGGTAAATCACAATTTAAGCCTGTAATAATAGCACCTGCTGTTTCTTCTGGTTTTTCAGAACAACCACGTTCAAGCAGTAGCTTCGCCAACTCGCCATCACTAACGATTTGCTCACCGACTCTTCCTACAACGACAATATGTGCTAACTCAATTATTTCTTTCCATTGATGCCATGCCAGTAAGCCATTAAAAGCATCAACCCCAACAATAAAAAACAAGCCATCGTCAGGATACTCATTCCGTAGTTCCCGTAAACTATCAACACTGTATGACGGTGCTTGCCTGTGCAATTCTCGATCATCAACGGTTAAATTTTTATGTTCTACCACAACTAAATTCAACATAGCTAAACGATGTTCTGCGCTTGCCTGTGGAGCCGAACGTGTTGGTGATTGCTGACAGGGCATTAAACGAACCTCATCGAGCGGAAGATATTTTAAAGCGGTTAGTGCAACCTGAATATGCGCGAGATGAACGGGATCAAAACTGCCGCCCAGAATACCTATTGAAGCCATTAAATCAGTGCCATTACATCAACCGCGAATATGACCATCACCAATCACGATGTATTTCTGCGATGTTAGCCCTTCTAAACCAACTGGACCACGCGCATGAATTTTATCAGTACTGATACCTATTTCGGCACCCAAACCATATTCAAAGCCATCAGCGAAACGGGTTGACGCATTAATCATGACCGAACTTGAATCCACTTCACTAATGAAACGTCTTGCGCGAGTAATGTCTTCACTCATAATTGCTTCGGTATGCCCCGAGCTATGTGCGTGAATATGATCAATGGCGGCATCCATATCAGTAACAACACGAATTGATAAAATTGGTGCAAGGTATTCCTCGTCCCAATCGGCATCGGTTGCAGCAATCGCTTCTGCAACGATGGCACAGGTTTTTTCACAACCACGAAGCTCAACACCTTTGGCTAAATATTGCTCTGCCAAAACAGGCAATATCTGCGCAGCGATCCCTTCTGCCACCAATAAAGTCTCCATGGTATTACAGGTGCCATAGCGTTGGGTTTTGGCATTCATTGCCACCGCGACTGCTTTATCAAAATCCGCTTTGTCATCGATATAAACATGACAAACACCGTGCAAATGTTTAATCACTGGCACGCGTGCTTCATCGGTAATACGTTCAATCAGTCCTTTACCACCACGAGGCACTATCACATCAACATATTCACTCATGGTAATTAATTCACCAACCGCCGCTCGATCAGTGATTTCAATTACCTGTACCGCTTCTGCAGGCAAACCGGCTTCGGCAAGCCCTTGTCGTACACAGCTTGCGATGGCTTGATTAGAATGAAAGGCTTCTGAGCCGCCACGTAATATTGCCGCATTACCTGACTTCAGGCATAAGGCAGCCGCGTCCGCCGTTACATTAGGGCGTGATTCATAAATAATGCCAATCACACCTAAAGGCACTCGCATTTTGCCTAATTGAATGCCACTTGGCATGTATTTCATGTCTTCAATTTCGCCAATGGGATCAGGCAGTGTGGCAACCTGGCGCAAACCTTCTGCCATGCCATCGATGCGCTCATCATTCAATTCAAGACGATCAAGTAATGCGGCATCAAGACCATTTTTACGGCCTGCTTCCATGTCTTTAGCATTTGCAGACAATAGTTCTGCGCGTGATGCTAATAAGGCATCTGCAATTGCCATTAATGCAGCATTCTTTTGTCCGGTATTTGCACGCGCCATCTCACGCGAAGATTGTCGCGCACGCATGCCCAATTCCCGCATATAGGCGGTAATATCTGTTGGCGTTGTTTTTAAATTTGTTTGCATAATTTTGTATCTCACACAGGCGACAGCCTGTTTTACATCGCCTGACTACGTACCGTACTACGCTGTATGGTCATGGCTGCATTCAAGCCCGCTAAAGCCAAGCATAATTGTAACAATTCATCCCACACATTGCCCGTTGATTGGCCTTTAATTACTCGGTCAATGCGTGCGGCAGCGATCAATAGACCTTGCCAGCGGCGAGGGCCATATTTCATTAAAACATTCTTAATCAATGCCTTACGCTTCTGCCAAACACGATATTGGGTTAAAACCTGATCTAGTTTTGCTGCATCAGGTCGCCCATTGGATGATGCACTTTCACCCGCCATTTTGGCTAAAGAACGAATTTCACGCGATAAAACCCACAATACCAGTACCGGTTCAACACCTTCATCATGCAAACGGTTCAGCATACGATGCGTATAGGCCGCATCACCCGATAAGGCGGTATCGACCAAACGATAGATATCAAAGCGGGCATTGTCCGTTACAGCATCATCAATGTCATCAAGGGTAATCGGCCCTTCACCATGCAGTAACAGCAGCTTTTCAATTTCTTGTGCTGCTGCCATGAGATTCCCTTCGATACGCTGACTGAGTAATTCCACTGCGGCTGCTTCTGGCTGCAAACCTTTAGCTCGCATGCGTGCACTGATCCAGCCCACCAAACGATTTGTATCCAACGGCCAAATCACAATATTTTTGCCCAGCTTATCCATGGACTTATGCCACTTGGTTTTGGAAATACTCGCCTCAAGTTTACCGGTGATAATCAGTAATACCGTGTCCTGAGGAGGCTGTTCAGCCCATGCTTGTAGTGCTTTTCGTCCTGCGTCACCCGGTTTACCGGTGGGCAAGCGCAATTCAATCAAGCGTTGTTCAGCAAAAAGAGAGAGTGCATTGGCGGCATCGTTAAGGGCATTCCAGTCAAAGCTACGGTCAACATGCATGACCTGACGTTCCGTAAATCCTTTTTGTTGCGCAGCCTGGCGAATAGCATCGGCCGCTTCCTGAACCAAAAGGGTTTCATCACCGCTGAGAATATAAACAGGTGCTAAATCACCTTGCAGATGCGTATCTAACTGTCCTGCATCGAGCTTCATTTAGCCACGGCGATAGGATTGTAGACGACGTAAAATCTGGCGAGCTAAATCACGTTCCATTTCTACGCGAAAACGGGCTTCTTCGTTGCCCTTACCAAGCACATTATCTCTATCGTAAGTGTAATCGCGTAATTGACGCAGCGTTTGAGGTGCGAGTAAAACCTTGCCCTGACGATCCTGCAAGCTAACACTCAGTGAATAAACCAGTTCATATTCAGCTGTTTTACCGGATGTACCTGATACAGAGAGTAATCGTTTTCGGTAATTTGTACCTGATACTTTAAGCACGACTTGAGAGTTACTGGCTTTATCAACAACATCAACCCCATTGGCGCGTAAACTACGGCGAAGCTCTAAACCAAGCCCGGAATACCGGGACGTGCCCTCAATATACATACGTTGCAGCTCTGCCGGTAAATCAATATTACCGCGCAAGTGAAACCCACAGCCAGCAAGCAGCAATAGCGTTGAAACCATTAATAAGCGTAAAACGTTCATAATCTCTCCCATTGCCGCCAAGTTATCACGACACAACGATATTCACCAGCCTACCAGGCACCACAATGACTTTACGTACGGTCTTGCCCTCGGTGTGCCGCTTCACGTGTTCATCGGCAAGTGCTTGTTCTTCAATGCTGTCTTTATCGGCGTTAGCCGCCACGTTGATTTTAGCGCGTAATTTACCATTTACCTGAACAACCAGCTCCAAGGTATCGCGTACCAATGCATCGGCATCAACCGATGGCCAGCTTGCATCAATCATGGCTTCTTTATGTCCACGATGCTGCCAAAGTGCATGCGTAATATGTGGCACTATCGGTGCCAATAGACCCAATACAATATCCACACCCTCCGCCTGAAGAGCCTCTTTACCGGATGCATCCATTTTTTCCAAGTCTGATAACAGATTCAACATTTTCATGCCCGCTGCAACCACGGTATTAAACTGATATTTTTTAACATCATGATTTGCCTGTTCTAACAGACTATGTAACTCACTGCGTTGCTTGCGCACGTCGGCATCGGCTGTGGACCAATCCATTTCCATCGCTTGTGGTGCTTCTATCGCTAATTTCCATAAACGCCGCAAAAATCGCGACGCCCCCTCAACTGCATCATCATTCCATTCCAGTGATTGCTCCGGTGGCGCAGCAAACATGGTAAACAACCGCACAGTGTCAGCGCCATATTTTTTAATCAACGCTTGTGGATCAACCGTATTTCCCTTCGATTTAGACATTTTACTGCCATCTTTCAATACCATGCCCTGGGTCAACAAGCGTTTGAAGGGTTCATTGGGTAACTTAATATCCAGACCGGCAACCTCGGGGATCACATCACGCATCAACTTATTGTAAAAACGAGCGTAAAGCAGATGTAAGATTGCATGTTCAATACCACCAACATATTGGTCAACCGGCAGCCAATAAGCAGCACGTTCGTCCAGCATCGCCTTGTCATTATCTTTACAGGCATAACGGGCGTAATACCATGATGATTCCATGAACGTATCAAAGGTATCGGTTTCACGCTCAGCCTTGCCGCCACAACTCGGGCAGGTGGTTTCATAAAATTCAGGCATTTTCTTAATCGGTGAACCCACACCATCGAAATCAATATCAGTCGGTAAGACAACCGGCAGTTGATCTTCAGGCACCGCAACTTCGCCACATGATGGACAATTAATAATCGGGATCGGTGCTCCCCAATAACGCTGACGAGACACACCCCAATCTCGCAAGCGGAAGTTCACTTTGACGTCACCCTTAGATTGAGAAGATAGCTGTTTAGAAATCGCTTTAAACGCAGCCTTAAAGTCCATGCCATCAAAATCACCGGAATCAACACAAACACCTTTCTCTGTGTAAGCGGCTTCCGACAAATCAACATCACTACCGTCTGCCGGCTTAATCACCTGCTTAATCGGTAAGCCGTATTTATGCGCAAAATCATAATCACGCTGGTCATGTGCCGGTACTGCCATTACTGCGCCTTCGCCATACCCCATCAACACAAAGTTCGCGGCAAACACAGGAACTTCATTACCACTAATGGGGTGTGTAGCGATTAAGCCGGTATCAACGCCCTTCTTCTCCATGGTTTCCATGGCAGCTTCCGAGGTTTCCATGACCTTACATTCATCAATAAAGCGGGCGAGTTCAGGATTATTTTTTGCTGCATCAATGGCTAAAGGATGTTCCGGTGCCACCGCTACGTAGCTAACCCCCATCAAGGTATCAGGGCGGGTGGTAAATACTTTAAGTGGCTGACCATTAACTTCAAAAACAACTTCGACACCCTCTGAACGACCAATCCAGTTACGCTGCATGGTGCGCACTTGCTCAGGCCATTCATCCAGTTCATCGAGATCGGCTAATAACTCATCAGCATAAGCGGTTATCTTCATGAAGTACTGGGGAATTTCTTTACGCTCAACCGCCGTATCGCAACGCCAACAGCAGCCATCAATAACCTGCTCATTCGCCAATACCGTCATATCATGCGGACACCAATTCACTGGTGCGGTTTTTTTATAGACCAGGCCTTTCTCATACAACCTGGTGAATAACCATTGCTCCCAACGATAGTAATCCTGGTGGCAGGTTGCCAGCTCACGATCCCAGTCGTAAGCAAAGCCTAATCGACCAAGTTGATCCCGCATGTAATCGATATTTTCATAGGTCCACTTGGCCGGCGCAACATTATTCTTAATCGCGGCATTCTCGGCAGGCAGCCCAAAGGCATCCCAACCCATTGGTTGCATAACATTTTTACCCTGCATGCGCTGATAACGACTGATCACATCGCCAATGGTATAATTACGCACATGTCCCATGTGTAACCGACCACTGGGGTAAGGAAACATCGACAGACAATAAAATTTCTCGCGGCTGGCATCTTCTACCGCACGAAAACAGGCATTATCCTGCCAATAATCACGTGCCGTCTGTTCAACTTGCTCTGGTTCGTAAGGAGTATTTTCCATGCTATTTCTACAGCCAATAATCAAAGGGCGTAAGGATACCGAATTTAAGGTAAAATCACCAAAATTGACCTAATCTGTATTTAGGGACGCTATATTCAGGAAGGTGTAATATGACTGATAATCTTGTACTGAGCATGAAACTCATTGAGGCCTACAATAAACTGCTTCATCGTGTTTACGATACTGTGGTTGAGGTAGGTGATAAACTCAAACCCAATCTAAGCAAACGGCTTGAAGAAGCCGCCGCACTGGACGAGTTAGGTCGAGAAGAAATTGAGACCATCAGTGACTATTTACGCAGAGATATCGAAGCAGCGGCACAGTGGATGGCCGACAACGATACCGAAGAGCTACGTGACTGGTTACGTTTTGATGCTGAACTGGTTGAATCACAAGCTCTGGAAGCCTTTAGCCAACTTGCCGATCAAACAACACTGGAACTCAAACAACTTGAACAACAAGCCAATGAGGTCGGTGAATGGCATACCGGTGAAATTGTCGGGATCGGCAGCTTAACCTGTATGGATTGTGGTGAAGAATTACACTTCCATGCAACAGGTCACATACCACCCTGCCCCAAATGCCATGGCACACGATTTAAGCGACATAGCTAATAGCCACGTTCCTTACGCTACTTCAGGACGGTCTTCTGAACCTCAAGTGTTTTGATATCTTTTATCAAGATATCAAAGTTAAACTGACCACCAGCTAATTTTCTATTTAGAGTAAGTCGATCAAAACCGGCACTTTCCAGTATTCCCTGGCGTTCAACACCATCAAAACTCACTATGCGTAACTTTTTACCCACATAATTTTTGACTTGCGAAATTTTAATCGGACTAAAAATATTTACTTTACGTAATTGTTCTTCTTTAATTTCAACCTGTTTTGCTTGTTCATCTGCGTATTCCTGTGAAGCACGAGCCGCATCATTTTTTATGCGTAATTCTTCGCGAAGAGATTCAATGCGTTGCTCTTCGGGCGTCATTAAATCATCATCACTGATTGTTGCTGCACCTGAGTTGAAATAACGATCTATAAATTTCTGTTGCATTATTTTTTGCATACGCTGCTGCGCGTCAAGTTGACTTATTTCACCCTTATATAGTTTTTCCTGAATGGCAACAACTTCCGGTGTCTGCATAAGTGAAAACATTTCACTTGCGACAATACCGCCAATAGCAATCGATGGAAGGAGGTATAACAGAAATGCTTTCTTCGCCAATGACCAATTCATAATGGCAAAAATAATTCCGACCAGAAAAGAAACGATACTCAAGCCATTGGCAACCATTAGCATTACCGGAGAACCACTAAACCCGGCAACAAAACCAACTGCAACGGGTAATATAAAAACAGAGCCCCAGATGACATGACGCTTGAACATCACAATCGCTAACCAGACATAACCAATAAACGTGGCCAAACCCAAAACGAGTAACGCTATGAACATAATACTAAATCCCTTGCATCGATTATCTTTATTCTAAAATAGCTTATACACCTTGTTGGTGCTGACGTAAAATCATACCGCCTGGTACTAATACCAACACAACCAATAATAAGATGATGCTGTTTCCAAAACGAACATACAAGGTCTCACCCTGCATCGGCTGAATCTGACCTTTCAGCACCTGAACCGAAAAAGACGGCGCCTGCTTTATGACGACAGCTTTATGATCAACAAAAGCCGTGATCCCCGTGTTCGTTGCTCGCAGCAAAGGACGTGCCATTTCTCTAACCCGCATTCGCGCCATCGAAAAATGTTGTTTGGGTGCTAATGAATCACCAAACCAGGCATCATTACTAATATTAATGAGCATCGTTGAGTCACCGGCTGTCTGAGCTAATTCTTCGCCAAATACAATCTCATAACAAATAGAAATCGCCGCCTTTTGTCCAGCAAGACTTAATGGCGGCTGGATGCCACCGGTACTGAAATCAGATAAGGGGACATTAAAAATACCACCGATCGCTCGAAGAATATTACCAAAAGGAACCACTTCACCAAACGGAACCAGATGACGTTTGTTATACACGCCAAACTCACTGCCCAGAGCAACCGCACTATTATAGTAGTGTGGCCGGCCACCTTCTTCACTCACTTTCTTTATCGGTATTCCTAATAACAAATCAACACCGGCTTTCTGCGTTTCTAATAAAATATCACTAATGTAATTTCCTGCGACAGTATGATAGAAAGCTGGTACCGCTGTTTCTGGCCAGACAATTAAATCACTATCCAGATTTTCCAGGGTAAGCTCTTCATACAAACTCATGATCCGCGCACGATTTTCTGGCTCAAATTTATTGAGTTGCGATATGTTACCTTGTATCAGAGTCACCTTTAATGGTTTACCTGCTGGTGTCGCCCATTCAATAAACTGCAGTGACCAGCTACTTGCCCAAATTGTGGCAAGCAAGACAACAGGTAGTATTTTATAACGCGGCAAGATGAACACTGCCGTTACCGACAACATCATCAGGAAACCAATACCATAAACACCGAACACCGGTGCGTAAGCAACCAACCATGTATCTATTTGACTATAACCAATATTCAACCAGGGAAAACCGGTAAGGAAAGTACCTCGTATCCATTCGGTTAAGGTCCACAGCGCAGGCACCATCACCAAAAACAACACTGGTTTTTCACTCACACGGAAACGACGTACCGACCATGCAAATAGCCCGGGAAAAAGAGAAAGATAGGCAACGAGTAAAAGTGTCAGGAAAGCAGCCAACAACAAGGGCGTGTGACCAAACTCATGGATACTAATATAGACCCACGATATACCCGCACCAAAAAGGCCGATGCCAAAAGAAAAGCCACGCCAGAATGCCTGACGTGGCGCTGTATCTTGTAATAACCAGAGTAAAGCAAACAGTGAAATAAAAATAATCGGGAAGTATCCCAACGGGGCAAAACTCGCAACAGATAAAACACCTGCCATGAGCGCTAGAACATTTTTCAAGTACGCTGGTTTGTTTTTTTTATCTGTCACGTCATATTATTTTTAGTTATTAATCGTTCTACCTTAAGCAGGTGCACGCGACGGTTATCCGCACGTAGTACTTTAAACTGCAGATTATCTATAACACTGATTTCACCACGCTTGGGCACATGACCAAAACTATTAATCACCAGTCCGCCCACTGTATCAAACTCATCATCACTAAAACGGGTATTAAAATATTCGTTAAATTCTTCAACTGTAGTGAGTGCCTTAACCGTAAACTCATTCTCGGTTAACTGCATTATTGACGTGCCTTCATCGAAGTCATATTCATCTTCAATTTCACCAACAATTTGTTCCAGCACATCTTCGATGGTTACCACACCCGCGACACCACCATATTCATCAACAACAATTGCCATATGATTACGGCTGGAACGAAATTCTTTTAGCAACACATCAAGCCGTTTACTTTCAGGTACAAATACTGCCGGACGAAGAATCTCACGCATATCAAATTTATTGGCTTCGCCACCCGCAGTGAAGGGTAATAGGTCTTTTGCCAACAACATACCAATGACTTCATCTTTATTTTCACCGATCACAGGGTAACGTGAGTGTGAGGCTTCAATCACCATTGGCAAGAATTCATCCAGTTCAGCATCGCGGTCAATCACAACTATTTGCGAACGTGGAATCATGATATCGCGCACCTGCATTTCAGATACCTGCAACACACCTTCAATCATGGCGAGTGCATCGGGATTTAACAGGTTACGCTGTTCGGCATCGCGGAGTAATCCAACAAGTTGGTCGCGATCTTGAGGTTCGCCCATCAACACCTGGCTCAGTTTTTCAAACCATGAGCGCTGCATGGGCTCGGTACTATGTCGGTCTTCGTTCATGAGATCGTAATCTCACTCCCTATTACTAAAAGGACGCGCATTATACGATGATTTTAGGTCGCGGCGCTATGTAAAAACCATATAAACAAATGGGTATTAATCTTCTTGATAGGGATCAGGAAAGCCGAGACCTTCTAATATATGTCGTTCAATGTCTTCCATCTGTTCTGCTTGATTTGTTTCAACGTGATCATAGCCTTGCAGGTGCAAGACGCCATGAATCACCATATGTGCCCAATGCGCTTCCAGCGTTTTACCTTGCTGCGCGGCTTCTGCTTCAACAATCGGCGCACAAATCACCAGATCGCCAAGAAAATCCTCGAGCATTTCATCGTCTTCATCCGTGTCATCGGGCATATGTGGTGATTCAAAGGGGAAGGACAATACATTGGTTGCACCTTGCTTATGACGATATTGTTCATTGAGCTGTGCACTTTCTTCTTCATCAACTATACGAATGCCAACTGAAACGTCTTCGTTATCTGGACAGGATTGGCGAATCCAGTCTTCCATCCGTTTAGGTTCAGGTAAGTTTTTTGAATCACTGGCAAATTGCAATTGTAGATCAATCATTACTGATGCTCTTCATTTGTGTCATGCGCTTCATAAGCATTGACGATGCGTGCAACCAATGGATGTCTGACAACATCTTTAGATTTAAAGAAAGTAAAACTAATCCCTTTTACATCACCTAGCACTTTAATCGCATGACGTAAGCCGGACTTAACATGCTTAGGTAAATCAATTTGTGTGACATCACCGGTAACCACGGCTTTGGAACCAAAACCAATACGAGTTAAAAACATTTTCATTTGTTCGATGGTTGTATTTTGTGCTTCATCTAAAATCACAAATGATTCATTCAAGGTACGTCCACGCATATAAGCCAGTGGAGCAACTTCAATGACATTACGCTCCATCAACTTTGTTACGCGTTCAAAACCGAGCATTTCATATAAGGCATCGTATAAGGGACGTAAATATGGGTCGACCTTCTGTGCTAGATCTCCTGGCAGAAAACCAAGTCGTTCGCCGGCTTCAACCGCCGGTCTTACTAATAAAATTCGTCTCACTTCTTCTTGCTCAAGTGCCTTCACTGCACAGGCAACCGCCAAATAGGTTTTACCCGTGCCAGCTGGCCCCACACCAAAGTTGATATCATGGTGTTCAATGTGACGCAGATACACTTGTTGATTAGGTGTACGGGATTTAATCACTCCACGACGAGTCCGAATACTAACCTGCTCACCGCTCATTGGCGGGGCATCAACTTCATCAATCCCCGAGCTACGTAAATACAGATGTACACTTTCAGGGTTAAGAGGTGCGGTGTCTGTTTCCACATAAAGCCCCGATAAAACATCACCCGCTGCTTGTACCGATCTGCTTTCACCTATCACTTCAAACTGATTACCACGATTATTAATTTCTACGCCTAAAGCGCGTTCTATCTGTCGCAGGTGCTCATCGAATTGACCACACAGATTAACCAGACGATGGTTATCGGTCGGCTCCAGAGTAAACTGGCTAGATTGGATATTATCGCTCAAAATGGTCTGGCGTCACTCGCGCTATTGGTCTCTAATTAAAAGATAGTAAATGCTGTTCGGCAATGCAATCAATACTTAATCCGCCAGCTCACCGCGTAAGGAATTGGGTAGTGCTTCGGTAATTTTTAGATCAACAAACTGACCAATTAAACTGTTTTCAGCGGGGAAATTAACCACCCGATTATTTTCGGTACGACCACTCATTTCCTTGTCATCTTTACGTGACACACCTGTGACCAGTACTTTTTGTATTGAACCCACCATCGAATCACTGATTGCCGCGGCCATTTCATTAATGCGTTTCTGTAAGCGTTTTAGGCGTGCTTGTTTAACATTCAACGGAACGCCATCTTCCATGTCTGCCGCCAACGTGCCTGGACGCGGGCTATAAATAAAACTGAAACATTGATCAAAACCGATGGTTTCAATTAAATTCATGGTCGCCTCAAAATCTTCATCCGTTTCACCGGGGAAGCCAATAATAAAATCTGACGACATACTTAAATCCGGTCGTACTTCTCGCAAACGTTGAATGATTTTAATGTAATCGTCCGCAGTATGGTTACGCTTCATTTCAGCAAGAATGCGATCCGAACCACTTTGTACCGGCAAATGTAAATGACTCACAAGCTCAGGCACTTCGGCATAAACATTAATTAAACTGTCATTCATTTCCATTGGGTGAGAAGTGGTGTAACGCACTCGATCAATACCATCAATCGCGGCAACATAGGTAATTAACAATGCCAGATCAGCGATGTCACCATCATGCATCACACCGCGATAGGCGTTGACATTCTGACCTAATAAATTAACTTCACGCACACCTTGTGCAGCTAAACCGGCTACTTCTGTAATCACATCATCAAACGGTCGATTAACTTCTTCGCCACGCGTAAACGGCACAACACAGAAAGTACAATATTTACTACAGCCTTCCATAATGGAAACAAACGCCGTTGGGCCTTCGGCTTTTTGTTCTGGCAGACGATCAAACTTTTCTATCTCGGGAAAACTGACATCAATACTCGGCTGATGTTTTTTTTCGCTCTCTGTCAGCATCTCGGGTAAACGGTGTAAGGTTTGTGGGCCAAAAATAATATCGACATAAGGGGCACGTAAACGAATCGCCTCACCTTCCTGACTTGCCACACAACCACCGACACCAATCACCAGTTCAGGGCGATGTTCTTTAAGTTGATTCCAGCGACCTAATTCCGAAAAAACTTTTTCCTGCGCTTTATCTCGCACCGAGCACGTATTGAGCAATAATACGTCTGCTTCAGCGGGATCGTTAGTACGCTCCAGATCATGGGATTCATTCAGGGCATCAGCCATGCGCGATGAATCATATTCATTCATCTGACAACCGAAAGTTTTAATAAAGAGTTTGCGCGCCATTTCAATCAACTACTTAAAAAAAGGGCGCCAAACTTAGCATTTTAGGCAGATTTTGGCTAGCGCCAGAGCCATTTAAGGCTCGGCGCTGATCTTGTGGATGCTCAAATCTGCGCCGTGGTATTCCTCTTCTTCGCTCAAGCGAATACCAACGAGTTGACGAATCAGACCATAAATAAGCAATCCACCAATAAAGGCAATACCGACACCCATCACTGTGCCGATGAGTTGCGACATAAAGGCAACGCCCCCCATACCACCAAGTGCTTGCTGCCCAAAAATACCCGCGGCAATACCGCCCCATGCGCCACATAGCCCATGCAACGGCCACACACCAAGGACATCATCAATTTTCCAGCGATTTTGTGTCATGGTGAACATCCATACAAACAATGCACCGGCAACCAGACCGGTCACCAGGGCACCGAGAGGATGCATCAGACTCGAGCCTGCACATACCGCGACAAGCCCGGCCAGCGGTCCATTATGAATAAAACCCGGGTCATTTTTACCAACAATTAAGGCTGCAATGATACCGCCCACCATTGCCATCAAAGAATTCACCGCGACTAAACCGCTAATCGCATCAATGGTTTGTGCCGACATAACATTGAAGCCAAACCAACCGACTGTCAGTACCCATGCCCCCAGTGCAAGAAAAGGAATACTTGAAGGTGGATGAGCCGACATTTCACCGTTCTTGCCATAACGACCATGACGAGGACCGAGCAGTAATACTGCGGCTAGCGCAATCCAGCCACCGACTGCATGCACAACCACCGAACCGGCAAAATCTTGAAATGGCGCGCCATAGGTTGTTTCCAGCCACGTCTGGATACCAAAATTCCCATTCCAGACAATACCTTCAAAGAAAGGATAAAGACCCGCCACAATCAACAGACTGGCGATGAGCTGAGGATTAAATCGGGCACGTTCTGCGATACCACCGGAAATAATGGCTGGAATGGCTGCTGCAAATGTCAGCAGGAAGAAGAATTTAACCAATTCATAGCCATTTTTCTGCGCCAGAATTTCTGCACTCTCAAAAAAGCCAAGACCATAGGCAACGTAATAACCAATGAAGAAATAAGCAATAGTGGAAATGGCAAAGTCAGCAATAATCTTTACCAGCGCGTTAACCTGATTCTTCTTGCGGACAGTACCAACCTCAAGAAATGCAAAACCGGCATGCATGGCTAAAACCATGATCGCGCCTAAAAGGATAAACAGTGTATTACTGCCCGATTGAAGTGTTTCCATTATTTCCCCCTGGGTGACCTATATTATTGATATAAATTGCACCAACATTATCATGTTTGCACCACTTTCTACCACATAGATCGCTAATAATCCGTCAATCTTGTCCTATGCCCTCATTTTGTGCGTATTGTCGAATATCACTCAGGTTGGATATACTGGCTGCTATGAATGACACGACTCCCTGCCTTTGTGGCGACCCTCGTAGCTACGAGCAGTGCTGTGGTCTTATCCACCACGATATAAGTAATGCCCAAACAGCTGAATCCTTAATGCGCGCCCGATACAGTGCCTATAGTACTGATAATCTCGACTTTATCCGGCAAAGTTGGCATAGCTCTACGCTTCCCGATGATGTTGAACCCAACGAAGCAGGATTCTCATGGCAAGGCCTGAAAATCATCGATACTGAAGCAGGTGGTACTGATGATGAGCAGGGTGTCGTTGAGTTTATCGCCTCTTATACAATGAACGGTCAAGCCGGAACATTACATGAACGCAGCCACTTTAAGAGAGAAGCCGGTCAATGGCGTTATTTCGATGGGAAACAAAAGAAAGGCGTTCCAGTCACATCAGAGAAAATTGGTCGAAATGACCCATGCCCTTGTGGCAGTGGTAAAAAATATAAACGCTGTTGTTATAAGTAAGTCTCGTCACCTAAATTTAATAAAAATAATTTCACTATTTAAAGTACGTTTATAACACGGCTATAGCACTATTGTATTAGCTCTGCTCGTGAGCATTCCCCTACATTATTAGACCGTAGCATCTGACAGTAACGGGCTGGAATAGTCCTCAAAAAGGCATATAGTTAAAGTATCGGTAATGCCGTGGGGGCATTGATATGGAACCATTAATAAAGCCTATGCCAGATCCTGACTCATCAGATACTTTAGATACGCAACGTAATAAAGACGAATTACTTAATAATATTAAGCAACTTGTCTCTATTGGTATTTCCCTTTCCGCTGAAAAAAATACCGAACGCTTACTCGAACATATTCTTATCAGTGCTCAAGATCTGACTAACGCCGATGGTGGCACTCTGTATCTACTTGGTGATGACGACAAACTCAGCTTTGAAATGATGCGTACACGTTCCCTGGGTATTGCTTTAGGCGGCCCAACCCACAACGCCGTTCAACTAAAACCTATCCCGCTCTTCGATAGCAAGGGCAAACCCAACAACAAAACAATTGCTGCCTTTGCTGCCCTCACCGGTGAAGTTGTTAATATTGAAGATGCCTATCGTGCTCGCGGATTTAATTTTAAGGGCACAAAAGAATACGATAAAAAGATAGGGTATCGTTCTAAGTCTTTCTTGACATTACCCATGAAAAATCACGACAACCAGATTATTGGTGTCTTACAGTTAATTAATGCCATTGATGTTCATACCGGTGAAGTCATTAAATTTTCGACTGAAAACCAACGTCTTGCTGAATCGTTTGCTTCACAAGCGGCGGTTTCTCTCACTAACCACCAACTAATTGACGATTTACGTATACTGCTTGAGCGTTTCATTGAAGTCATTGCTGGTGCCATTGATGAAAAGTCACCTTATACAGGTGGACATTGTCGCCGTGTACCGGAAATAGCCATGTTATTAGCCAAAGCCGTGCATCGGGCAGATAAAGGCGTGTTCGCAGATTTACGTTTTTCTGAACAGGAAATGTATGAATTAAAAATTGCGGCACTAATGCATGATTGTGGAAAAATCACAACGCCTATTCATGTTGTCGATAAATCCACAAAACTTGAAACCATTTTTGACAGAATTAAATTAATTGAAACACGCTTTACTTTATTGAAACGTGATGCAGAAATAACATTATTACAAGAAGTCATGAGTAGTACTGATGAGGAACAGGAAGCGCTTCGTAAAAATCATGAAGCCTTGCTTAATACACTTGATGAAGAACTTGAATTTCTTCGCCACAGCAATATTGGCGGTGAATATATGCAAGAAGAGAAACAGCAGCGTGTGCATGACATTGCCAAACGCCAATACAGAGATATCAATGGGGAATGGCAACCAATACTAACCGAAGAAGAAGTCTATAATCTGTGTATTGCCAAAGGCACTCTCACGGATGAAGAGCGTGATGTCATTAATCATCATATGCAATCTACTATTAATATGCTTGAAAAGCTTCCCTTCCCTAAACATTTAAAAAATGTACCCGAAATTGCAGGTGGTCACCATGAAACCATGGATGGCAAAGGCTATCCCCGTGGATTAACCCGTGAACAAATGTCAGTTCAAGCTCGCATTATGGGAATAGCGGATATATTTGAAGCACTCACAGCAGCAGATCGCCCTTATAAAAAAGCCATGCCAATTTCTCAGGCTCTGAAAATATTGGGCAACATGAAATTAGAGTCTCACATTGATCCAGACTTATTTGATGTTTTCCTGCATGAAAAAGTCTATGAAGAATATGCCCGTGAATTTCTTAACAATGAACAACTCGATGATTTCGATGAAAGCGAGTTACCCGGTTTTAATAAACTCAACTAACCACATCCAGACTAATCCATTATAATATTTGGCATGAGTACATCTACTAGCCAATGGTTTGTCTATATCCTTTGCTGTCGTGACAACAGCCTCTACACAGGCATCACCACTGATCTTGAAAGACGACTAATAGAACATAATGAAACCAATAAAGGTGCGCGATATACACGTGCACGTCGCCCCGTCACCATGGTTTATTCTGAACCCGCCGCCAACCGCTCTGCTGCCAGTAAACGTGAAGCAGTTCTCAAATCGCTACCCATTCACAAGAAACGGGCGCTAATTCAGCACTAAATCAATCTAAATGTGTGACCTTTGTCGCAATCCTGATGTTTAATACTACCAATTGACGTAAAAGCGTCGATACTTAAATCATGATGAAAACACAGACACAAACAAAACGAACTCAGCGACTATCCATTTTATTGATTGGATTCCTGAGTCTATTCACCGCGGTTCAAGCCAGTGCCGAAGAAGGGCAACATGTTTTCAATACCCAGGTACATATTGGTAGCGATGGACTTGCCATTCAACAACCTACCATTACACAAACCGAAATACTCAAAACACTCTCTCAGGCACATCATCTGTTAACAAAAAAAATTGATAATGCACAAAAAGTTATTAGTGAAAACAATACTGGAAAGAATATGGCTGTTGCTGCCATTATGCCGGGTGGATTAATTTACCTTGCATACAAACAGAGCAAAGTATCAAGTGCCAAAACAACCCTGGCTGAAGTTAAAAATGAACTAGCCAGTCTTGATAAAGATGCCATCACGCTTTACCAACCTGTTTACAAACCTGCCAGTCAACCTATTGTTGTTGCACGTTACCCTTAGCGTTTTACTTGGGACCTAATAATTCTATTTGATATCCATCAGGATCTTCTACAAATGCAATAATCGTACTGCCTGCATTCATCGGCCCTGCTTCTCGTAATATTTTTCCACCGTTTTCTTTAATTGAATCAACCGCTCTATATACATCGTCCACTTCAATGGCCAGGTGACCAAAACCATTTCCCATATCATATGCTTTAGTGTCCCAGTTATGTGTTAATTCAATGACTGAATTTTCTTTCTCATCACCATAACCAACGAAGGCAAGCGTAAACTTCCCTTCCGGGTAGTCTTTCTTTCGTAATAACTTCATGTCCAGAATTTGTGTATAAAAGTCGATTGATTTCTGCAAATCACCCACCCGAATCATAGTATGTAATAAACGCATGAAACTTTCCTGTCAGGTACGAATACCTTTGCCTTTGTTCAGTAAATGTAATGAATATGTATAAAGTGCAATAATAAATACAATAATGATAGTGTATGACACACTTAAATGAATATCAGTAATACCAAGAAATCCATAACGAAATGCATTCACCATATATAAAATAGGGTTCGCAAGTGATGCTGTTTGCCAGAAATCCGGTAATAGACTGATTGAATAAAATATCCCACCCAAATAGGTAAGCGGCGTTAAAACAAATGTTGGGACTATTGAAATATCATCAAAACTATTTGCATACACAGCATTAATGAAACCGGCTAATGAAAACAGGATCGATGTTAAAATAAAAACGCTAAACAACACCCACCCATTATAAACATGCAATTCACTAAACAGCATCGAAATAAGCGTCACCGCAATACCAACAATAATTCCGCGCGCCACGCCACCGGCCACATAGCCGCAAAGAATAATATAATTGGGCATCGGTGACACCAGCATTTCTTCAACATTACGCTGAAACTTAGAACCATAGAAAGAAGACACAACATTGCCATAAGAATTCGTGATCACTGCCATCATAATCAAACCGGGCACGATATAATCCATGTAGCGAAAGCCTTCCATATCGCCTATTTGTGAACCAATCAAATTACCAAAAATAATAAAATACAACGCCGTTGTAATAACAGGAGGCAATACTGTTTGCACCCAAATACGAATAAAGCGTAGAAACTCTTTAATAACAATGGTACGAAACGCTGTCATTTTCTCAGCATATGTCATGAAGCATTACCTCTCGCTTCGCTTTTATCCAACATATCCATAAACAACTGTTCCAGACGATTGGTTTTATTACGCATACTCAATACGTTTATGTCATGTTTTGTCAGATAACTAAATAAATCATTAACAGCATGTTCACGTGGCAATATTACTTCAAGCGTATGATCATCCAATAACGTCAGCTTGCAGCCTGATACGTCTGGCAACTCTGTTATACGGCTACCTAAATCCAATACAAAGGTTTCCTGTTGTAGTCGTGAAATTAATTCACGCATACTGGTGTTCTCGATAAGCGTGCCATGATCGATGATGCCAATGTTTCGACATAAATTTTCAGCTTCTTCAAGATAATGGGTAGTTAAAATGATGGTGGTTCCCTGTGCATTAATTTCTTTCAAGAACTCCCACATAGTGTGACGGATTTCAATGTCCACACCCGCGGTTGGTTCATCCAGAATCAACAATTTTGGTTCATGCATCAACGCCCGTGCTATCATTAAGCGGCGCTTCATACCACCCGATAACTGACGCCCCATCTCAAGACGTTTTTCCCATAAACCTAATTTGCGTAGTAGCTCATCGGCTCTTACTGCTGCTTTAGCACGCGAAATACCGTAATAACCTGCCTGATTAATTAATATCTCACCAATCGGTTCAAATACATTGAAATTAAATTCTTGCGGCACTAAGCCAATATGCGTTCTTGCTAAAGCAAAATCATCATCGGTATTTTTACCAAAAATAGAAACCCTGCCACTGGTTTTATTCACAAGTGATGAAATAATCCCAATAATAGTCGATTTACCTGCACCATTAGGTCCGAGTAAAGCATAAAAATCGCCTTCATCCACATCGAGGCTAACCCCTTTTAACGCGGTGAAGCCATTATCGTAAGTCTTTTTTAGATCGTTAATTTGCAGTGCTTTTGTCATAGTGAAACTCTATCATAAACTCAAGCTTGTTAAGCTTGAGTGATTCTCCAACAACGGTGGATATTCTTACGCCTCGCAAAATCTTCCGGGATGGTTTTTAAGCTAATATCTTCTGCTTGTAAACCTTTCAAACTTGCTTCTTCTAATTTAAAGCGACGGAAATTATTTGAGAATAAAATCACCCCACCCGCTGTCAACAATTTAGCGGCGGCATTTATTAACTGCACATGATCTCGCTGTATATCAAACTCTTTATCAAGCCGCTTGGAATTTGAAAACGTCGGCGGGTCAATAAAAATAACATCAAAGTGTTTCTTATCTTGCAATGCTGAATCAAGGTACTCCAGACAGTCGGCGCGGATAAGTCGATGCTGGCCAATATCAACATTGTTAAGACTATAATTTTTCTGTGCCCAATCAAGATAAGTTCTCGACATATCAACACTTACAGATTCAGTAGCACCATGGGCAATCGCCTGTAACGATGCCGTTGCGGTGTAACAATACAAGTTCAGTACTCGCTTGTTTCCAGACAGTTCACCAAACATTTTTCGTGTAATACGATGATCCAGAAATAATCCTGTATCCAGATAATCAGAAAAGTTTACCAGCATGCGACAAGGGCCTTCGTTTACCTCGTGGAACTCATCTGTCCCTGCTAAACGGTTGTATTGCTCTTTTCCTTGTTGACGACGACGTTGCCTAAAACTTATTTGTTCTGCAGGTACGTCAAATACATCCGGTAAAACGGTGAAGGCCGCCTGTAAACGACGTAGTGCCTTTTCTGCTTCTACCGTTTTGGGTGCCGTGTATTCCTGAATATGCACGTACAGCTTGTCGCTGTAGTAAAGATCAACAGCAACGGCAAATTCGGGTAAGTCCGCATCATAAACACGGTAACAGTCTATATTTTCACGTTTTGCCCAGCGTGAAAATTTCTTGATGTTTTTACGCAGGCGGTTAGCAAACATATCACCGCCGGTTTTTTCCAGGCTATCTGGTTTATTGTAAATGAGTAACTCACAATCAATTGGACCATTATTTAGTTCAATCACTTCATCGGCGACCTGCCCATGATATAACGCCAGGTCAGGGCTACCTGTAAACACAGCCTCATGCCAGTGAGGTAACTGTCGTTGTTTTAGCTTACCCAATGCAGCGTATAAATTTCGTAGCCCGCCCATCGCGGCAACACGTTCACCATACGGCGGGTTACAAATGAGTAAACCCTGCTCAACCTCGCTTAATACTACCGGTAATGCACCTGTTTCACTCAATGCACACGTCTCTGCATGAATATAAGATTGCAAACCAGCACGCCTCACATTTGCAATTGTTTTCCGTATCGCAACTTTATCGGCATCTTGACCGCGAACAGGTGGCATGGTTGCCAGACCTTTTTCTCGCCGCTGTTCAGCTTCTGTGCGTATTTGCTGCCAGCATGTCTCATCATGATCAGCCCACCCTTCAAAACCAAAACCGTCACGTAATAAACCGGGCGCAATATCACCCGCCATCATCGCGGCTTCAATCAACAGCGTGCCACTACCACACATCGGATCAAATAATGCTTTCTGCGACGGCCAACCGGCAAACATTAATAATGCTGCCGCGAGATTTTCTTTTAGGGGCGCTTCACCACCCGCCTCACGATAACCTCGTCGATGCAAACTACCACCCGATAGATCCAGTGCAATTTGCGCCTCACGACGACGGATGTGTAAATTAATTCGGATATCAGGGTTATCGGTATCAATAGAAGGTCGGTCACCCGTTGCATCACGGAATTGATCAACAATCGCATCTTTGATTTTTAATGACGCATAATGACTATGGTTAATCACCGCCTGCGCCAGGGTGCAATGAACTGAAAATGTGGCACTAACTGGAAAGATAGCTTGCCAGTCTATCTTTGATGCACCGTCATACAATGCATCCGTATCACCCGCTTTAAAGCTGCCTATTGGTAATAAAACCCGATTAGCGATTCTTGACCACAAGCAAATTCGGTATAAACCCGCATGTTCTGCCTCACAATGCACGCCGGCGGCAACAACTTTAATATCGGTGGCACCAAAATCGCTTAATTCACGACCCAATAAACCGGTTGTACCACGAGGCGCGCTGACGAATAACTTCATTTCAATTGATAACCTTCTAGAATGAGCCGGCATTATACCCTGAGTTAGCCTTGTTTATATCGATATTGTCGACTGGTTAACAGTTCAAACGTGACACGGTTCAAGGTCATTTCCTTACCTATCAGTAAACTAGCCATCATGGAGGAATAACCTATGCAGAGTCTTGCCGCTCAACTTGATACACCCACCTTAAAAAGATTTGAACCACTTGATTCACTTGATGACCAGCAACTTCTACAGCTAACGCGTTACGCCAAGATGTATCGTCTGCAACCCGGCGAAGAATTAAAGCTGTCACTCGCTGAATCTCAATCTGGAAAGTATATTGATTACCTCATCAGTGGTGATGTTGAATTAAGCGATAACCATCATCGTAAATTACTTAATTTTCAGCATCCCAGGGCAACGCAGGCACTGGCAAATAATTTACCCAACTATTCATCTGTTTTAGCTCACACCAGTAGTGCTATTTTAAGAATCGAAAAACAGCTACTCGAAGCCAGCCTGCATTTACACAGAGATAAAGTTGTGGAATGCGAAGAGTTGCAGGTCGAAACAGATATGCACTCCATGTCGCAATTACTGCAAAACCGCTGTTTATTGGCACTGCCACCAGAAAATATCGAAACCGTTATGGCGCTAATGGAGACCGTTGAATTCTCTAACGGTGAATACGTTATCAATCAGGGCGAGCGCGATAATAGTTATTACACTATTCTGAATGGTCGCTGCCGCGTGACCCGCCGTCCCCACCAACGTGCAAATGAAATACTGTTAGCTGAACTTGCTGCCGGTGCCAGTTTTGGCGAAGAAGCGCTGATCGCTAACATGCCGAGAAACGCCAATATTCAGATGATCACAGATGGCACATTAATGCGTTTGGAAAAGAAGTATTTTCTACGTTATGTCGTTGAACCACTAACCAATTTTGTTAACTACCGTCTCCTTATAGAACGACTACGTAAAGGTGCAAAACTCATTGATGTTCGCGGCGCTGATGAGTACAAACGTGATGGTCACGGACTACACATACCGTTACCAATGCTACGATTACGGCTGGAAAAACTCAGTAAAGGTCGTGAATATATTTTTTGCTGTAATGATGGAAAGTTATCAAACACCGCGGCCTTTATAGGCATGCAACAGGGATTTTCTACGGCTGTTTTAAAAGGTGGTCTTGAAATGGTGCCACCGGAGTACTTACGTAGAGGACGTTAAGTAAGATTCAGGTGCTTTTTAATCGTAGCGAAAAAGGCTTGTAAATTAATGGGTTTGGTAATGTAGTCAGAAAAACCGGCATCGAGCCCTCTTTCAACATCAGAGGCAAGTGCATTCGCGCTAATTGCCACAACCGGTACCTCTTTCGTGGCATCAAGCTTCTTCAACTCATCCAGAGCCTCGTAGCCATTCATACCCGGTAGATTAATATCCATAAGAATAAGGTCTGGAACACTCTTCTGAGCCATTTCCAGTCCATCTTCAGCTGTTTCCGCACCCAGCAACTGAATATCAGGAAAGGTTTTTAACAACTGCTCAACTAAGCGCATATTGGCGGGATTATCCTCAACATACAGGACATGACATTTATCTGGCATAATTCTTAACTTTCAGGAACGTTATATATTTATAATAAGTTATTTGATGGCATCATCAAGTAACTCTCTAAAAAAGTCCATACTTTGTATCAATGAAATTGTAGCATTATTAATATCAAATAGTTGTAGAGATTATTATGAGTATAATCCATTTGGATATAGTGGTAATAATAATGTAACCACTACGTAGTTTAATTAGAACAATCTACTCACTTAGCGTATATTAGTTTTTACTTATGAATGATTTACCAAACATGTCGCAGTTGCAACAAGCGATTTCATCTAAAAAAGAAGCCTTAGCCGGTTTTGTTAAAAAACCGATGGCGGTTTTCGCTGACCGCTGCGCAAATGTCTGGCCAGATGCGGATGCACTCGATACTATTTTGCTCGAAGCGCATAAACAGATCCCTTATAGCCATCTTTTGTTTGTACTGAACATTGACGGGATTCAAATTAGCTCCAATGTCGAGCCCGACAAGGCCGACACAAGCTGGCGTGGCCTGGATCAGTCCAAACGTCCTTACTTGATGAAAAACTTACCCTATCGTGGTGTCATGCTTTCATCCATTTACATGAGTCTTCGTACACATAAACAATGTATTACGGTACTACAATCGATTAACCGTGGCGACGAATTACTTGGATTCCTCTGTGCCGATTTTTCAATTGCGGATATACCTGAACCGGTTGAACAAACAAAACAGAATTTTCACTGGACACAATTCAAAGGTGACCCTGCCGTACGCGGCACGGTGTTTATGCAAGAGCGAGTACAAAGTTTACTCGATGAACATATCAATGAAGTATCCGAGCTAATAGAAATTCTCATGGTCGAACACGGCGTGTTCCACTCTAAAATTCATTTCTCGAGTGGGCGCATTTCCATGTGGCTATTGGAAGACCCATACAGTTATCGAATTTACACTACTGATGAGTTAATTAACCCCGATATTTGTTTGGCGTTTCCTCAACATGCCTATCATGAGGATGCCGTCATTCCAAAGGATAAGGTAAAGGAAATTCTTGAACAGTTCCGTGCGTTACGTTTTGCTGATGAAACAATCTACCTACGTTCAAGTTCCATCAATTTAATGAACGGTATTCTGGGCTTGACATTTTCCTGTGATGGTTCGCACTACATGCCTTATGAAGAATTTCTTGAACGTGACCTAGCCTTTTGGCTAGGCGCTAATGTGACAACCAAAACACCCGAGACCTGATTATTAGCTTGTCTGAAATTTAGTTATTTTTCTTTGATTTCTCAGCATCCATTTTATCAATCATAACCAACTCACCTGAGTGAAGATCATAATAGCAGCCTATTAGCTCAAGCACGCCATCTTCAACACGTTGTTTAATCCAGGGGTAGGTCATTAAGTTAATAATAGAATATCGAATTGCAGTCTTTTCACAGGCATCAATTTGTTGTTCTACTGTTTCTAAATCGGCTCTTGCCAATACTTCTTTTTTTGCACTTGCTGCTATTTGAATCCAGTTGTTAATGAAACCATCTTTCTTTATGTCATTATTTTCTTCGATCAATGCACGAATGCCACCGCAGTTTGCATGACCGAGAATAATGATTTGTTTCACCGCCAAACCGGTTACCGCAAACTCCAGTGCCGCACTGGTGCCATGATACTCACCTTTAATTTCATAAGGGGGTACCAAGTTAGCAACATTACGCACAATAAAAATATCGCCAGGTTCAAGATCAAATAAGATACTCGGATCAACCCGAGAATCACAACACGACACCATTGCAATTTCAGGTGTTTGTTTCTCCGCCAGGGCCTTAAGTCGCTCACGGTTTTGCTTATAGTAGCCATCTTTAAAACGCTGATGGCCCTTGAGTAATTTTTCTAACATGGTATTCCTATCACTAAATCATTTTGAGTATTATCTCATGGATTCAGTCGGTATTGATTGTTTTTCTAGGGGGAGAAAAATGGTGGCTATGGGTGGACTTGAACCACCGACCCCAGCATTATGAAAATTAACGGGAAATTTACATTCCCTTTTTAAACAGTCGTTTACGGCGCTTTCCTGCTTCAATAAGTCTATTCAATTACACTACAAATTAACCCAATTCAGTTCATGTTGCTACAATTTTGGTACATTCAAGCGTTGCCATTATTCCAGATATGAACATATTATTCAGCAGAAATAAAATGCATCAATGGTTCAATGTCTCCTGCATCTGCTGCACGGAGCGCCAAAATATATTGCTCCCTACGTTCATTCATTTCTTGAAGATCATACCCAGCTGTCCAATCTATGGGGTCTCTCTTCAAAACTTTCATTAACAATGCATCAGCCATAATTCTGGCATGTCGTCCGTTTCCGTTAGGAAACAGGTGTATGTAAACGAGTCGATGATGAAAACGAACTGCTAGCTCCAGAGGTTCATAAGTATCATTTTCAACCCAATAACGTGCATCGTCCAAAAGGATACGCAATTGTACCGAGATCTGAATTGGGTCAATTCCTATGCTTTTTTCTGTCTGTCTGAATGTGC
This sequence comes from Gammaproteobacteria bacterium, assembly GCA_027006175.1. GTDB lineage: Bacteria > Pseudomonadota > Gammaproteobacteria > AKS1 > AKS1 > Sulfuriflexus. The sequence continues at coordinate 5,090 of JALTKS010000056.1, read as the reverse complement.
CAGCCCAGTTCCAGACATCACCGAATAGGCGTTTGTGTAATTCTCGTACAAATCCTTCATTTAAAATGTCCGTTTCTTTGGAGCGTTGAAGCCAAACCAGACCATCTTGAATGTTACCTTGCTCTAAATGGTCAAGCTCTTCTCGTGTAGTGACATGCTTGAATTTAAGCCCTTCAAGCTCATCAGGATCAATTGGCGTTGCACCCTCCGGGTATTCAATAACCATTACTTATCATCCCAAAAATCAAAAGGTATATCCTTAACCATCTCTTGCTGGAGGCGATCTATCTCAAATTGCCTCTGTTCATTTGATAAAGCTTGCTGTTCAAGCGCCATATGTTTGTTTGTAAGCTCCACAATCGCAGTCGCCTTTTCTTTGGCACGTGCGTTAATAAGATCCTCTACGGTATTTTCTGGAACAACGGCATACACAAAACGACAACCTATTTTTTCAGCCATTTGCTGCATGGTTTTGATAGTAACGCTGCCCATCAGCTCGTTTTTCTCAGTTTTGGAGACTTGCGCACGGGATACACCAAGGCGCCTAGCCAGTTGCGCCCCTGACATCTTCAAAGCCTTACGAGCAGTGCATAACCACCCCTCAGGTGGCACAGTAACCTCGCGCACCTGACTAGCAGCACGATTAATAATGCCCTGATACTGGCTAAATACGATATCTTTAATACTCATTGTCTACCTATATATTGACATAAAATAACTAATGGATACTTATAAGTTAACATTTATGCATCAATTGTCAATCTATAGGTTAACCTTTACATCCCGCCCCGGCTCGACAAATCTACCCACCCGATTTGGGATATTGAAAATGGAACGTCTTTAAATGTGTTACAAGAACCAGATGGATGGAAATTGGCTGGTATGGTTAATTATTCTTAAAGAGTTGTGCCCAAAAACACAAAAATTGCTCAGTTATAACTGGTTGAATAATAAAAGGAAAATGGTGGCTATGGGTGGACTTGAACCACCGACCCCAGCATTATGAATGCTGTGCTCTAACCAGCTGAGCTACATAGCCATATACTTTTCACTCGAGCATGTTGTCGAGAGCCGCGCATTTTGGGCATTTGGAGCCCTGTTGTCAAGATTGAACGATAGGAAATCTATACGTTGAAGCGGAAATGCATCACATCGCCGTCAGCAACGATGTATTCCTTTCCTTCCAGACGCCATTTTCCAGCTTCTTTGGCACCCGCTTCACCGTTACCGGCAATGAAATCTTCATAACTAACGACTTCCGCACGGATAAAGCCTTTTTCAAAATCAGTATGAATCACCGCGGCGGCTTTGGGAGCCGTGGCACCAATTTGGACGGTCCAGGCTCTCACTTCTTTCACCCCGGCGGTAAAATAGGTTTGCAGGCCTAATAATTTATAACCGGCACGAATAACACGATTCAGACCTGGCTCATCCAGTCCTAACTCGCCTAAAAATTCTTTGGCATCTTCTTCATCTAATTCAGCGATCTCGGCTTCAATCGCCGCACAGACCGGTACAACAGGTGCCTTCTCTGCTTCCGCCATTTTCATAACGGCATCGAGATGCGGGTTATTCTCAAAACCATCTTCGCTAACATTGGCGATGTACATGGTGGGTTTAATCGTCAGCAGGTGTAAATCATGTAATGACGCCAACTGCTCTTCATCCAGACCCATTGCGCGCACGGGTGCACCACTATCAAGCTGTTCAGCAACCACTTCGAGTAATGCCAGGTGAGCAATAGCATCTTTATCACCACAACGGGTTAGTTTTTTGGTGCGTGTAATGGCTTTTTCAACACTGTCCATATCTGCCAGTGCCAGTTCTGTGTTAATAATTTCTATATCAGACAAGGCATCAACGACTGCATCACCATGACGTAAAACATCATCGTCTTCAAAGCAACGTACCACGTGAGCAATGGCATCTGTTTCACGAATATTGGCGAGAAACTTGTTACCTAAACCTTCGCCTTTCGATGCACCTGCAACCAGGCCTGCAATATCGACAAACTCCATTGTGGTGGGTAATGTTTTTTCAGGTTTAACGATGTCTGCCAGTGCATCCAAACGCGGATCAGGCATTTCAACAATGCCGACATTGGGTTCAATAGTACAAAATGGATAATTCTCAGCTTGAATACCTGCCTTAGTTAAGGCATTAAACAACGTTGATTTCCCAACGTTTGGTAAGCCAACAATACCGCATTTAAAACCCATATTACTAAACCTTTTTATTCGTTTATGCTGATTCGCTATGCAAAGCTTGCATGGCTTTTTCAATATCACCACTGACAAGATCCGGCATTACGCGTGCCGCATCATCAATGGCATAAGTTATTTGTGTTTTATCGTTCACCGATGGCCGTGCCAGAACAAAATCAGCCACATCTTTCCCCTTATTGGGGCGACCAATGCCAAGGCGTAATCGTAAAAATTCTTTACTGCCCATAGCGCTAATAATATCGCGCAGTCCATTATGCCCTGCGTGACCACCGCCCTTCTTTAAACGCACATCACCGGGTTCAAAATCAAGTTCGTCATGAACAACCAGAATAGCTTCAACGGGGATCTTGTAATACTTTGCCAATGCAGAAACAGATTGACCACTGCGATTCATAAAGGTGTTTGGCTTTAACAACCAAACCGGTTCACCGTGTAAATTTGCTTTACCGGCAAAACCAAAAAATTTGCTGTCTTTTTTTAACTCGCAGCCAGATTGGCGAGCAAGTTCATCAATGAACCAGAACCCGGCATTATGCCGCGTTGCCTCGTAGTCGGCACCGGGATTCCCCAGCCCAACAATGAGTGCAATACGCGACACTAATGCCGACCCTGACCGCGCAGGCGCGGTTAGTCCTTAGCTTCTTCGCTATCGCCTTCAGCAGCTTCTTCACCTGCTTCAGCAACAACTTCTTCAACTTCTTCAACCACAGCACGTGGTTTGTGAATGCTAACAATCGGTAAATCATGTGATTCGCCGTGTGCTAACTGAACAAGCTCAATGCCATCGCCCAGTTTGATGTCTGACAAGTGCAATGAATTACCCATTGTTAATTCAGCCACATCCACTTCGATGTATTCAGGAAGGTCGGTTGGTAAACAACTGACTTCTACTTCAACCACGTTATGTTGAATCAAGCCACCTTCTTCTTTCACGCCCGGTGCAATATCTTCATTAATGAAGTGTAATGGTACGTTCATGTGAAGTTTTTCTTTCATGTTCACGCGTTGGAAATCGGCATGTAAAATGACAGGCTTCGCAGGGTGACGTTGTAAGTCACGCAAAATAGCTTTCGCACCTTTGCCATCAATGTTGATAGTCAAAATGTGTGAGTAAAAAGCTTCGTTTTCCAGTGCATGCATGACCTTGTTATGATCCATTGTTAACGACACGGGATCTTCACCACCACCATACATTACAGCCGGGATTTTATTCGCATGACGTAGGCGGCGGCTCGCACCTTTCCCCATGTCTGTGCGAACTTCAGCATCTAGTTCAAAAGTTACACTCATTGGTAATACTCCTAGTTAAAATTAAAGTACCCCACCACCGTGGTGAAATACTCGCTTCCCCGCGACCAGAGAAAGCGTTCTTTAGTCCATGTACAACGAACTAACAGATTCTTCCTGATGAATTCGACGCATTGTTTCGGCTAACATTGCCGCAATGCTGAGTTGTCGAATTCTCGAACAATTCTGAGCTGGCTCATTCAGTGGTAATGAATCGGTTACCACTAACTCATCCAGTTCAGATGCTTCAATATTCTGTATTGCCGCACCTGATAACACCGGGTGCGTACAGTACGCCGCAACACGCGCAGCACCATGTTCTTTTAATGCATCAGCCGCTTTACAAAGCGTGCCGGCAGTATCGACCATGTCATCAATCAAGATACAGCTACGTCCGGTTACATCACCGATGATGTTCATGACCTTGGCTTCGTTCGCTTTCGGGCGACGTTTGTCAATAATCGCCAAGTCAGCATCATCAAGACGTTTGGCAATGGCTCTGGCTCGTACTACACCACCGACATCCGGTGAGACCACCATTAAGTCATTACCGTTATGTTTCCACACATCACCTAATAAAATCGGTGAGCCGTAAACATTATCAACAGGGATATCAAAAAAGCCCTGAATCTGATCAGCATGTAAATCGAGTGTCAGTACGCGGTCTGTGCCTGCTGCCGTAATCATATTGGCAACGAGCTTGGCGGTAATCGCAACGCGGGCTGAACGCGGGCGACGATCCTGACGTGCATAACCAAAATACGGTATCACCGCGGTAATGCGTCTTGCCGATGAACGACGCAAGGCATCGACCATCACTAGTAATTCCATCAAATTGGTATTGGTCGGGTTACACGTTGGCTGAACAATAAAAACGTCCTTACCACGCACGTCTTCCATTATTTCAACGCCCACTTCGCCATCACTGAAACGGCTTACGGCAGCCTTACCCAGGGGCAAATGCAGATGTCTCACAATTGCATTCGCTAATTGTGGGTGAGCATTTCCAGTAAAGACCATCATTGGGCTTTCAGGCACGGCATACCTCGTTGTAGTCACACTTACCAATAGAAAATGGCTGGGGCGGCAGGATTACTCGGAACACTTGTTCCTTCGCCCTGCGGGTCGCGCCACCTGGCGCGCTCTAATTTGGCTTTCGTTTCACTACAGCCAAATTAGTCGAACCTTTTCGGTTCTCATCCTGCCGTCTTACTTTAACGCTAAACCCAAAATATGGCTGGGGCGGCAGGATTCGAACCTGCGCATGCGGAGATCAAAACCCCGTGCCTTACCGCTTGGCGACGCCCCAATAAACTTTTAATTCTCAAGACCTCGAAGTAGCCTGAAGGTTGGGAGCTCAATCACCCCGACCTTCGCCGCTTGGCGACGCCCCAATAAACTTTTAATTTTCTGCATCACCTTTATATAAAGGTGACTCATTACAGGCTTTAGCAACAAAACTTTGCCAATTATCAGGTAATTTTTGCTGTATGGCTTCTGCCTGCTGCCTGGAATCAAACGCGGCGAAGATACAACTACCTGTCCCTGTCATGCTTGCTTTAGCATGTTTTCCTAGCC
>JALTKS010000055.1 GCA_027006175.1 Gammaproteobacteria bacterium | reverse complement strand
AAAAACAAAATCCGAAAACCAATGACGACACTGAAAAACCCAAAACAGAAAAATACAAAGGCATTGAATTAGCAAACCTGCCTGATGGTTTAAGTTTTCAATCGGCTAAAAATTTCATTGATCATCGAAAGGCCATAAAAAAACCACTGACCCAACATGGCTTCGGTTTGTATTTGATTGCCCTGCAAAACTGCACTGATTGTGGATTGAACATAAACCAGATCGTAGATGAAACCATCGACGCGGGTTGGCAAAGCATTAAACCCGCCTGGTTAAAAAACCGCTTGAACCCACCAAGCAAATTAACGGGCTATCGCAATGCGCAAGATGACAACCGCCCCCGCAAGGAATTAGTCGGATGAGTTTTGATGCAGAGCATGCGGTGTTAGGTGCGGTGATGATAAAGCCCACACTGGTCGCCGAAATGGATCTGTTGGCCGAAGACTTTGAAACCCAAAGCTACGCCATCGCCTATCAAACGGTGCTGGATATGGTGGCCGCCAATGACGTGGTGGATATTATTACCGTTGCCGAGCGATTAAATAAATCTCACCCGAATATGAAAGCCCTCTGCGTGATTGGGCAGGCGGCAAAAGATTGCCCAACCACGGCTAATGCAGTGGCCTATGGTCGCATCGTAAAAAAAGATGCCAGAAACAAAAAAGCCAAAGCCCTTGCCGTCGAATTACTAAACACCATTGACCATGCTGAAAACAGCATGCAGGTCGTTGATCAGGCTGTGCGCGGATTGATGGCACTGGCACAAACCCAAAAGCAATATGACCGCTCAATCGGGCAAGCCTTGCAAAAAGCGATAGAAAAGATTGAAGCGGCGTTTGAATCAGAAGACATCGTCGGTATACCCATGGGGCTTAAACGCCTCGATGCGATTTTAAGTGGTTTGCATAATTCGGATCTAACCATTGTCGGCGCACGCCCCGCCATGGGCAAAACCGCCTTCCTGTTAAACCTTGCCAATAACGCAAAACAACCAGTGGGCATTATCAGTGCCGAACAACCCAATGAACAAATGGGCATGCGCTTAATTGCCATACACGGACGGGTGAATGCCAATCACATGCGCACCGGCAAAATGACAGAGGCGGATTTTGCCAACGTCAGCGCCACGGTAGCCA
>JALTKS010000054.1 GCA_027006175.1 Gammaproteobacteria bacterium | reverse complement strand
TGGTTTTACACGACTCAATGATGGCGGTGTGATTAATAATAGCGGCGTGATTGATTTTGTCACTAACGGTGATTTAACGAATACCAGCGGTACGGCAACGCTTAATAACACTGGGACAATACAGAAAACAGCTGGCACAGGCGTGAGTTTGTTGGATGCATCGGGCGGTGCAGGTTTTACCTTTAGTGGATCAGGTGTGGTGGATGCACAAACTGGATCGATTGGTGTATCGGGACCAGCGAATTACCTGTCTGGTTTTAGCACAAGCGGTGTTAATGGCGGCAATTCATTAGGGCTCTATGATGGTGTTCATACGTTTGCGACAGGCAGTACGTTTAGTGACGGCGTCTTTGATTTTCGGCGTGGCACGCTTGCCGGTGAATTAAATATTGCAGCTAATGCGACATTGGTTAGCACTAATGGGATTGCTGCAAGCTCTATCACCGCAACCTTAAATAATGCCGGTACCTTTCAGATAGGAAGTGGTTTTACACGACTTAATGATGGCGGTGTGATTAATAATAGCGGTGTGATTGATTTTGTCACTGACGGTGATTTAACGAATACCAGTGGTACGGCAACGCTTAACAACACCGGGACAATACAGAAAACAGTTGGCACAGGCGTGAGTTTGTTGAATGCATCGGGCGGTGCAGGTTTTACCTTTAGTGGATCAGGTGTGGTGGATGCACAAACTGGATCGATTGGTGTATCGGGACCAGCGAATTACCTGTCTGGTTTTAGCACAAGCGGTGTTAATGGCGGCAATTCATTAGGGCTCTATGATGGTGTTCATACGTTTGCGACAGGCAGTACGTTTAGTGACGGCGTCTTTGATTTTCGGCGTGGCACGCTTGCCGGTGAATTAAATATTGCAGCTAATGCGACATTGGTTAGCACTAATGGGATTGCTGCAAGCTCTATCACCGCAACCTTAAATAATGCCGGTACCTTTCAGATAGGAAGTGGTTTTACACGACTTAATGATGGCGGTGTGATTAATAATAGCGGTGTGATTGATTTTGTCACTGACGGTGATTTAACGAATACCAGCGGTGCGGCAACGCTTAACAACACCGGGACAATACAGAAGACATCAGGTACAGGTGTATCCTTTATCACTAATGGCACAACGTTCG
>JALTKS010000053.1 GCA_027006175.1 Gammaproteobacteria bacterium | reverse complement strand
GGCGTGGAACCACCTGAAGCATTGTCACACGTATTTACTCATGGACAGGGTAATCCTGAAGGTGGCGGTGCGATGCGGCGAGGGCATGAATGATGGCGGTGAAAAAAAAGTTTAAAGCCTTTGCGGAACGTCAATCAGGCGTATTGTGTCATCCAACATCATTGCCGTATGGCGATTTTGGTCCTGAAGCCTATCACTTTGTTGATTTTTTGGCGGTGTCCGGTTTTAGTTTGTGGCAGGTTTTACCTTTAAATCCTGCCGATGATGCGGGTTCGCCTTATACAACCAGTTCTTCGTTTGCTCTGGATACGCAATTTATTAGTTCGTTTGTTTTAAAACAGTGGAACTGGTTACCACAAGATATGAGTCGTTTATCGAATACAACCTTGGCAACGGCTTACCAATATTTTCTCGATAATGCTTCTGCTGCAGATAAGCGCCGTTATAAAAAGTTTTGCAGCACAGAGTCATATTGGCTAGATGATTATGTTTTGTATGAAGCGATCAAATCAACACAAAAAAAAGCGGCATGGTTTCAGTGGCCGAAAGCCTTACGAGATAGAAGCGACAAAGCGCTACAGACAATCAGGCAACAGCAGAGTGAGGAAATGGATGTCCTTCGTTTTTCGCAATTTGTTGTTGGCAGACAATGGCAAGTATTGCGTGAGTATGCGGCGAAGAAGGGCATTCATATCTTCGGTGATTTACCTATCTTTGTGTCACACGACAGTGTTGATGTCTGGACTAATCGTGAGGCATTTCATTTATTAAAAAATGGTCAAGCTAAATTGGTAGCGGGTGTACCACCTGACTATTTTTCAAAAACAGGACAGCGCTGGGGCAATCCGCTTTATAATTGGTCAGTAATGCAGAAAGATGACTTTGCATGGTGGCGACAACGTATGCAGCGACAACTGGCTCTTTATGACATTATTCGTATTGACCATTTCCGTGGTCTTGAAGCCTACTGGGAAATTAAAGCTAGCCAGAAAACTGCAGAGAAAGGCAAGTGGGTTAAAGCACCCGGAGAAGCATTGTTTAAAAGTTTCTTAAAACATTTTGGTGAATTGCCGCTGGTTGCCGAGGATTTGGGGGTTATCACCGATAAGGTCACAAAACTTCGTCACCAATTTAATTTACCCGGCATGAAAATTGTTCAATTTGGTTTTGAAGATGATTTTAATAATGCCTACCTTCCCCATCAGCATGAAAAAGATTATGTCGCTTACTCGGGCACACATGATAACGATACAACATTAGGTTGGTATCGTAGTTTGAGTGATGAAAGCCGCCAAAGAGTGACGGATTATTTAGGCTGTTCTGATCATGATATGCCAATGGCATTAGTCAGGGCAACGTTGGTATCGGTGGCACAAACTGCAATTATACCGATGCAAGATTTACTCGCACTTGGCAGTGAAGCAAGAATGAATGTTCCAGGTGTTAAAGATGGCAACTGGAGCTGGCAGTTTTCCTGGTCACAAGTGCCAGAGAGCTTGTCGGGGGACTTATTAAAGATGAATGAACTGTATGGAAGGTGTGTAAAGTTATAGAGTATCTGGGCTTGGTTTTACAGCTTTGTTTTTCATTAACTTGCTTAATATTCTCATTGTGACTTTGTTTTTTCCACGTCTGGCAATGTCGTAAGCAGTTTCACCCCTAGCATTCCTTCTGTAGACATCTGCACCATGAAAGACAAGACGTTCAATAATGGCGGGCGTTTTACTTTGCCTTGCAGCAATCATTAACGCATCTTCGTTATTATGAACTTTTTTATTTATATCCGCGCCAAGCGCTATTAATCTATCGATAACCTCGACGTTAGTACTATAACTGGCAGCCCCAGTAAGAGGGGTGCCTTTAAATATGCCGTCTGATTCATTGATATCAGCGCCACGCTCAACCAAAGCAGAAAGTATGTCAGGGTTATTGGATGCAATGGCGGCCCACATTAAAACACCACCATTTCTATTGCCAGGCTTTAATGCTTCATCAGGTATTTCATTGACGGATTCAATTGTTGCGGATTGCCAATATTTCTGCGTGCTAAATTCGCGATAAGGGTTACTCACCTTTATATAAGTGACGAATACAATAGCGGCGACCAGTGTCGCGAGCAAGGTTGATCTCGTTGGGCTCATTGAATTACAACCAAATCATCTTCCCGGTTTCAAACCGGTGACATAAATGCTGATGCCATGGATAGGTTCGAATCCGGTAGTACTGTAAGCCCGACAGGCTGGGATTAAATTCAAGACGGTAAAGTGTTTCGCCACTATCAATATTACGATTGGCTCGGAAGCGTAGCGTTTCATGTACGTGTTTTGTTTCTTTATCGGCACTTACCAGGCATTCAACAATAATATCACTGACGCTAAGACCATTCAGGTTAATAGCGAGCTCAATCACCATGGTTTCGCCAGAACTAATAGTGCATTCGGTTGTATCGAGCCTGCGTATGCTTACCCCTTCCCAGTTGGCTGCTATGTGATTTTTCCAGTTAGAGAGTTCATCGGCAAGATGGTGGTTGTCACATTTTATGAGTGGACAATGTTTACTCGCAGGCGAATAAAAATCACGCACGTAATCCATGACCATGCGTTGGGAATTATAACTGGGTATCAGAGACTTCATTGATGCCTTGGACATTTTAATCCAGTCTTCAGAGTAACCGTGGCCATCACGTTTGTAATAACAGGGCACAACCTGTTTCTCTAAAATATCGAGTAGTTCGTTAGCTTCTTCGTGATAACGGTAGTGAGAATCAAAGTCAGGTTCATGTGGCGAAATGGCCCAGCCATTTTCCCCGTTATAACCTTCACCCCACCAACCATCGAGTACACTTAAATTAATAACGCCGTTGATGCCGGCTTTTTCACCAGAGGTACCACTGGCTTCAAGTGGGTATTCAGGCGTGTTTAGCCATACATCAACACCGGAAACCAGTTTACGTGCTAATGACATGTCATAGCCTTCAACCATGACAATTTTACCGGCGTATTCAGGGCGTTGTGAGAACTCGTAAATGGTACGGATTAAATCTTGACCAGGTTCATCTTTTGGATGTGCTTTACCCGCAAAAACAAACATGACAGGGCGATCGATATCATTAATCAAACGCTCAAGACGTTCAGGGTTGGCAAACAGTAATGCGGCTCGTTTATAGGTTGCAAAGCGCCGAGCAAAACCAATAGTAAGAATGTCATTACGAGCCGGCTCCAGAAATTGCAGATTTTTTTCTATTTGTATGGCGCTGGCACCATTTCGAGTATATTGGTGTAACACCCGTGCTCGCACATCTTTGAGCATAGCTGTTTTTAATGTTTGCCGAAGACTCCAGAAAGTTTGATTTGGAATATCATCAATTTGTTCCCAAAATTCCTGATTGAGTAACTCGTTACGCCAGCCACCGCCAAAACGCATATCAAATAACGCCACCCATTCACGTGCCAAAAAGGTTTGCATGTGTACGCCATTCGTCACATAGCGCATGGGGTTTTCTTCTTCCGGTACTTGTGGCCAGATATAGCCTTCCATGTTTGAGGCAACACTGCCATGAATACGACTTACACCATTATGGTAACGAGAACCACGCAGGGCGAGGGCAGTTTGATTAAAGCCTTTGGCATGCAGTGGGCTGGCACCCAATTCCAGAAAACGTGGCATATCAATACCAAGTTGTTTCGAGAACGAAGCGAAGTATTCTGTGATCATGCTGTGTTCAAAAATATCATGTCCAGCAGGAACAGGCGTATGTGTTGTAAATACGGTACCTGCGGCTGTAATTTCTAGTGCACTCCCAAAGTTTGTACCACTGACAACATGTTCACGACAGCGCTCAATAATACTGAATGCAGCATGGCCTTCGTTAATATGCCAAACCGTTGGATCCAGGCCGAGAGCACGAATAGCACGAACACCACCAATACCAAGCACGATTTCCTGTTGGATACGGGTATTGATATCACCACCGTATAATTGATAGGTGATCGCACGGTCTTCATCACTATTGGAAGGTAGATCGGTATCCAGCAGATAAAGGTTGATATGACCGGCACGTGCACGCCAGACTTTTATCTCTAAATTTCGCTCTGGTAATTCAACGTGAACATGAATTTCATTGCCTTGTTCGTCTTTGGCAGGTTCCACGGGTAAATCATTAAAGTCAGTTGTATTGTAGAGCGCCTGTTGTTGACCATTACTATCAATGGTTTGGGTGAAATAGCCTTGTCGGTAGAGCAGACCAATAGCAATAAAGGGCACATTAAGATCACTGGCTGCTTTACAGTGATCGCCCGCCAAAATACCCAAACCACCGGAGTAAATTGGGAAACTTTCATGTAGACCAAATTCAGCACAAAAATAGGCAACTAAATCATTATTGGGGTCCAGGTAGTCATTAACATCACTATTGGTGTCTTCCTCAAGATAGCTATCGTAACTCGATAAAACACGATTAAAGTCCTGCATGAAAATACGGTCTTCGGCAGCATGATTGAGCTTTTCCTGATTAATTCTGCGCAGGAACACCTTGGGGTTGTGTCCGCAGCTTTCCCATAGATCATTATCGAGCCGATAAAACAGGCTTCTTGCTTCACGATCCCAACTATAAAGCAGGTCACTGGTGAGTTCGGAGAGACGCTCGAGGCGTTCTGGAATGATAGCCTGAACTTCAAGTGAAAAGCGTGTGCCTCTCATTAATTCTTCCTTCTGAAATGATGTTAAAAACGAGAATACGAGCCTGTTCGATACCCCAGTATTCACCACTCGAGGAAGAACTGCAATAGTGCAAATTGCAGTATTTTACAGAAACAAAAACGCCCCAATAATGGGGCGTTTTCATTCGTAAGAAATATTACTTATGCTGCTTTTTTAGCGCGTTTCTTACGTCTCTTTTTCTTGGGTTTATTTAAAACCTTATCTGCTTTAGCAAGTACAGTGAGATAGGCTTTAGTACGCTTGGTTGATGCTTTCAGGCCTTTTAGTTCAGCACTGTTAGCTGCTTTAGCTGCTGATGACTTAGCGGCATCTTTCTTAATAGCGTTAAGCTCTTTAATGGTTGTTTTAAGCAGTTTTTTAGCATCTGCAGAACCGTCTTTTTTGACTTTCGCAGTAGCTGCTTTTTTGCGTTTTGTTAATGTAGCGCGTTTCTTACTTAAACGTTTGCCTTCAGCCGTTAACTTTTTAGCAACTTTTGAAAGGGCGGCAACGGCTTTTTCGCCATCACTGTTTGCAGTTGCGATTGCAGCCATTGCATTCTCAATTACTTTCTCAACTGAGGCACTTTTTGCGACAGATTTTTTTGCTTTTTTAGCCATTTTATTTTCCATTTATTTAAATAAAAAAATGATTATATAGGCTTATTCAATGGTTTGTAAATTTTTGTTTAAAAAAACAACAAAGCGGGTTTTTAAAACTGAGTCTAAAAGTGAATTTTCAAATTGTAAGAGCACCTGAATGTGCTCTTACAAAATGAAGAAATATGGTACCAGAGGCCGGACTCGAACCGGCACGTTCTTGCGAACAAGGGATTTTGAATCCCTCATGTCTACCAATTTCATCACTCTGGCATTGGAAGAGTGGCGTAGTGTATAGCATTGAGCATTTTGCTCAAGCCATTTTCAGCTTAAATGCATTTTTTCGGGTGTCTGGGCAGCCAGTTTGCTAGAATCTCGCGCATGCAACGTTCCGATTTTAATTTTGACCTTCCTGACGAGTTAATTGCCCAACAGCCTGCGGCTGAACGTAATGCTAGCCGTTTATTGTGTCTCGACCCGCCTTCCCGGCAAATTGAGGATAAAAAATTCACTGATTTTGTGACATTTTTGAATAAAGGTGATTTGCTCGTCTTTAATAATACGCGCGTTATTCCTGCCCGGTTGTTAGGTCGCAAGGCAACCGGAGGCAAGGTCGAAATATTAATCGAACGGGTTGTTAATCAGCAGGAAGTGCTAGCTAATATTCGTGCCAGCAAATCACCTAAACCAGGCAGTAAAATTGTGCTGGAGAACGGTGTCGAGATAGAAATGCTGGAACGGCAGGGGGCATTATTTCGGTTACGTTTCCCCGATGAAAACAATGCCATGACGGTAATTGACCATGTCGGACATATGCCGTTGCCACCTTATATTAGTCGTCAAGATAATCAGCTTGATCAAGAACGTTACCAAACGGTTTATGCTTCAAAATTGGGTGCGGTTGCAGCACCAACAGCAGGGTTACATTTTGATGCTGAAATATTGGCACAAATTCAAAGCTTGGGTGTCGAAACGACCGAGGTCACCTTGCATGTGGGGGCTGGTACTTATCAACCTGTTCGTACGGATGATATTCGTGATCATGAAATGCACAGCGAATACCTTGAAGTGAGTCAGGCAACTGTTGATGCGGTACAACAAACTAAAGCGCGTGGTGGACGAGTGATTGCGATTGGTACAACCAGTGTACGCTCATTAGAAACGGCGGGGCGCAGTGGTCAATTAGAACCGTATGCCGGTGAGACAGATATTTTCATTTACCCCGGTTATCAGTTTCAGGTGGTCGACGCTATTTTAACAAACTTCCATTTATCAGAATCAACCTTATTAATGCTCGTCAGCGCCTTTGCTGGACGTGAATTTATACTGGGTGCTTATCAGCATGCTGTTGCAGAGAAATATCGTTTTTTTAGTTATGGTGATGCGATGTTTATTGCCCAGTCATCCTAGATGCAGGGTATTCATAATGAACATTGAAAATTGAGAATATGATGAAATTTAATTTAAAAACAACCGATGGTCTGGCTCGGCGAGGCGAAATCAGTTTTGAACGTGGCAAGGTGCAAACACCGGTGTTTATGCCCGTGGGCACCTACGGCACAGTAAAGACCATGACTCCGGAAGAACTTCGTGAGATTGGCGCAGACATTATTCTTGGCAATACGTTTCACTTAATGTTGCGCCCCGGTACAGAGGTGATTCAAAAGCACGGTGACTTGCATGATTTCATGCATTGGAATGGGCCGATCCTGACTGACTCCGGTGGCTTTCAAGTCTGGTCGCTCGGCGACTTACGCAAAATCACCGAAGAGGGTGTGCATTTTCGTTCCCCGGTTAATGGCGATAAAGTTTTTATGGGACCTGAAGAATCGATGCAGGTACAGCGTGAGCTGGGTGCCGACATTGTGATGATCTTTGATGAATGCACGCCGTATCCCGCCACAGAAGCACAAGCACGTACTTCAATGGAATTGTCATTGCGATGGGCACAGCGTAGTAAAAAGGCGCATGGTGATAATCCGGCAGCGCTGTTCGGTATTATTCAAGGTGGTATGCACGCCAAATTACGCGATGAATCTTTGGCAGGTTTGGTTAATATCGGCTTTGATGGTTATGCGATTGGCGGTTTGTCGGTGGGTGAGCCCAAAGACGAGATGATGGCAATGTTGGATAATATTGCCGAGAAAATGCCGGCAGATCGTCCTCGTTATTTAATGGGGGTCGGTACTCCCGAGGATTTGGTTGAAGCCGTGAGTCGGGGTGTGGATATGTTTGATTGCGTGATGCCAACCCGCAATGCGCGAAATGGTCATTTATTCACCAGTGAGGGCGTTGTTAGGCTTAAAAATGCGCGTTATCGTGATGATACAACGCCTTTAGACCCCGAATGCGACTGTTATGCTTGTAAGAATTACAGTCGTGCATATTTATACCATCTACAAAAGTCGGGAGAGATCCTTGGTTCGCGCTTGAATACAATTCATAATCTCCATTATTATCAAAATCTTATGAAAAATATGCGTGAAAGCATTGAGGCGGGTACATTTGCGACTTTTGCAGCAGATTTCCTCGCAAAACGCGCCTAAACCTTAACGGCTGTGTCATAATAGCGCGCAAATTTACATCACTAATTATAGAAGGGTATCAAAATGAGTTTCTTTATTGAGCAAGCCATGGCAGAAGGCGCAGCTGCACCACAAGGTGGTGGAGCAGAACAATTATTTATTATGGTGGCTATTTTCGCCGTGTTTTATTTTTTATTAATTCGCCCTCAGACCAAACGCGCCAAAGAACACCGCAAGATGGTGTCTGAATTAAGTAAGGGTGATGAAGTTGTGACCAACGGTGGTATTTACGGCAAGCTGAAATCGGTTTCTGAAGAAAATGTTGAAGTAGAAATTGCGGATAACCTTGTTATACGTATGCAGCGCCAGGCGATTTCATCAACACTGCCTAAAGGCACCATAAAAAATCTATAAGTTTTAAACCTACTATAACGAAGCGACACCATGAACCAATATCCTCTGTGGAAGTATCTGCTTATTTTATTCGTGCTGATAATTGGCACACTTTACGCTGTGCCGAATATTTATCCGGGGCAACCTGCTGTTCAGATTAGTCCTGCTAAAGCAGGCATTACGCTGGAAGAAACACTTGGCGATGAAGTGAAAGATTTTCTTGAAGCGCAATCGATTCAATATCTGAATGTTGAAGCTAAAAACAATCGCGTGATTGTGCGTTTTGATGAAAATGAAACGCAGCTTAAAGCAAAGGATTTACTTAAGGATAAATTTGCTTCACAGGGAACAAAAAACAAATATGCAGTCGCGTTGAATCTGGTTCCTTCAACACCACAGTGGTTGCAGTCGCTGAATGCTTTACCGATGTATTTAGGCCTGGATTTGCGTGGTGGAGTTTACTTCCTGATGGAAGTGGATATGGGAGCGGCGGTTCGTTTGGCAGAAGAGCGCTATGTTAGTGATGTTACGACAACACTGCGTTCTGAAAAAATTCGTTATCTGCGTGCTTACCGTGTTGCGGCTACAGAGACTGAAAATGGTGGGGTAGAAATAAAGTTCCGTGATGCAGATAAACGTGCCAAAGGGCTTGATGTACTAAATGATGAATATAAAACACTTACATTTAAAGAGTTAGAGCGTGATGGTGAGTTTTATTTAACGGCAAGGTTGAGTAAGGACGAGCAGCTAACGGTGAAGAAATTTGCCATGCAACAAAATCTGTCAACTCTGCGTAACCGCGTCAATGAAATTGGTGTCGCTGAGCCAGTGATTCAACAACAAGGTGAATCACGTATTGTTATTCAGTTACCGGGTTTACAAGATCCTCAGCAAGCCGTTGATGTTTTAGGTGCCACCGCCACATTAGAATATCGAGCTGTCGATGGTAAAGGTGATGTGCAAGCGGCATTAGCCGGTCGAGTTCCGGCAGGTTCGCGTCTCTACAGGGAACGTGATGGTAATCCGGTGCTACTGAAAAAACGCATTATCGTGACAGGTGATATGATCACAAATGCCTCTTCTGGCATTGATCAACGTAATGGTAGTCCGCAAGTGAGTGTGACACTGGATGATATCGGTGCCAAACGTATGTATAAATTTACCAAGGCTAATGTGGGCAAACCCATGGCCGTGGTTTATATCGAGACAAAGACTGAACGCGTTAATATCGATGGCAAGGAAGTGCGTAAGCGCACCAAGATTGAAGAAGTCATCAGTATTGCGAATATTCTTGAACCCTTTAGTAAACGTTTCCAGACAACGGGTCTGGATAGTATCAGCGAAGCAAGTCAATTAGCGTTGTTATTACGAGCGGGTTCACTAGCCACACCGGTTGATATTGTTGAAGAACGCACCATCGGTCCATCACTAGGACAAGACAATATTGATAAAGGTTTTGAATCAGTGATTATTGGTTTTGTGTTGGTGCTTGCATTTATGCTGGTTTGGTATCGTGGTTTTGGCATGATAGCGAACATTGCTTTGGCGCTTAACTTGATCTTGATTGTTGCGGTACTGTCATTATTACAAGCAACGCTAACTTTGCCAGGTATTGCCGGTATTGTTTTGACGGTTGGTATGGCAGTGGATGCCAACGTGCTTATTTTTGAGCGTATTCGAGAAGAATTACGGGTTGGTAATTCACCGCAGGCAAGTATTTCAGCTGGTTATGATAAGGCCTTTTCAACCATCGCCGATGCAAACATTACCACCTTGATTGCAGCCGTGGTGTTATTTGTTTTCGGAACCGGACCGATTAAGGGTTTTGCGATTACCTTATCTATCGGGATTATCACCTCCATGTTTACCGCCATTATGGGTACACGTGCTGTGGCTAATTTAATGTGGGGACGTAAGAACCTGACCGGACTGTCAATTGGTTCTGTGAAGAAAGTTTTCTCCGACAAACTTAACTTCATGGGTAAACGACAGTTAGCGATTATGTTTTCGCTTTTACTCGTGATTGGTTCAGTTGGCTCATTGGTCACGAAAGGGTTGAACTTCGGTGTTGATTTTACCGGTGGCGCAGTAATTGAAATGGGTTACCAGAATCCCGTTGAATTGGCCGGCGTTCGTAAAGCATTAGCAGTGAAATACCCGGATGCACAAGTACAACATTTTGGTACCTCGCGTGATGTCTTGATTCGTATGGCACCACAGGAAGGTGTAAAAAGTTCTGAGTTGAGCGCCAGTGTACTGAAGACGTTACAGGGTATTAGTGATGATCAGCTTGAAATTCGTCGTGTTGAATATGTCGGACCACAAGTTGGTGAAGAGTTGGCAGAACAGGGCACATATTCAATTCTGTATGCACTTGCCTTTATCTTTGTTTATATTTTCTTGCGTTTCCAGTGGCAGTATTCAGTGGGTGCGGTAGCGGCATTGTTCCATGATGTCTTAATCACACTGGGTTTCTTCTCGGTGTTACAACTTGAATTCGATTTAACGGTGTTAGCAGCAATTTTAGCGGTGATTGGTTATTCACTTAACGATACCATCGTTATCTATGACCGTATTCGTGAGAACTTCCGGCGTTTACGCAAGATGGAACCATTAGAAGTAGTGAATATTTCTATTAATGAAACTATCTCACGTACGATCATTACATCGTTGACCACGATGCTGGTATTGATTGCCTTGTTTGTCCTGGGTGGTGAGTTGATTCATGGTTTTGCAACCGCATTACTGGTGGGTGTGATTGTGGGCACGTATTCATCGATCTATGTGGCGAGTAACAGTGCATTATCATTGGGCATCAATAAAGCTGATTTGATGCAAGTTAAACCTGAAGGGGTGAATGCAGACGGCTCGCAAGTTTAGAATTTTATTTGATAAAGAGCGCTGTCACTGAAAAGTGACAGCGCTTTTTTATTGCCCCGCTTGCTGCGTGAGGCGCATTTGCAAACGTAAATTACCGACAGAGTCAGCAAATTGTAATGCTGTTTCAGCAGTAACTTGACCGGATTGATATAAGTCATAAAGACTTTGATCCAATGTTTGCATACCGTTGTTAACATCTTTTTCGATGACTTCACGTAATTCGGGAAACTCTCCACGGCGAAGTAAATCGCTAACACGAGCACTTTTTCTGAGTAACTCCCATGCAGGGACGCGGCCATTATTGGTATCGGGCAATAACTTTTGAGAAAAGATCGCTTCAAGATTCATGGAAAGCCCAAGCATGATGTGCTCGCGCTGATCTTGAGGATACATATTCATAATACGTTCCAGCGCCTGCATTGAATTATGAGCATGGAAGGTAGCTAAACATAAATGCCCTGTATCGGCATACTCAATCGCATGTTCAAGCGTATTGCGATCTCTGATCTCACCCAGCACCAGTACATCAGGTGACTGACGCATGGCATTACACAGTGCATCTTCGTATGAATGGGTATCAATACCAATTTCACGTTGGTGAATGACGGACTTTTTATGTTTTAAATAATGTTCAATCGGATCTTCAATAGTAATAATATGCGCGAGGTCATTCTGGTTTCGGTAGTCGAGCATTGACGCTAGCGTGGTGGATTTACCACTGCCCGCAGGACCAACGATTAATACCAAACCGCGTTGCAACATAACCAGATCTTTTAATGCATGGGGAATATTGAGGTCATCAAAGTCAGGCACTTCATCCGCAATAGCGCGAATCACTAAAGCAATATCACCACGTTGGCGAAATATATTGACCCGAAAGCGACCAATACCGGGAAGACTAAAAGCCATGTTCATTTCTTTTTCGGTATCAAACTTCTCGCGATGCTTTTCCACCATGATTAATTGACACATCTTGTCCGTGGCACCTTTAGGTAAAAGTGCCTCAGCGTCATTGTAGGGTTGTAGTTTGCCGTTGATGCGAAACGTGGGTGTACATTCAGAGCTCAGAAATAAATCTGAGGCACCAATATCTTTCATTTTTTTTAGTAATTTCGACAGCAGATTCATCTGTCTTCCTCCCCTTCATCCATGTTGAGGAATTATCATACATGAACAGGGGGATATAGAAAGCGAGAGGTTTACTTTTTAAGCGGAATGATTTCGGCGCTGGGATTACCCGTTGTGTCCAGCGGCTCGTATTCTTCTGGTGTGATTTCGAGTATTTCAAAACTACTGCCAGGCTGAGGGGTATAGCCTGCCAGATTAGCAAGATCTTCCATGCCATCAATCACATCACGCATAATCATTTCCAGTGCCTTACTGCCATGGCTATGATTAGTATCGCCCAGTTCTTTTAGATTGAATTGTTTTGACATACTTACGCCCCGTAAATTTCCTCAGTCTCTGGTTACTATGTCGGACAACCATGACAAAACTTGAGACTAGTATGGGAACTCGATCACACTTTGAGGGAATAATACCTACGTGAAAACACAATATATTGTGTTCATAACTTCATGATATGACTTGTAATGAGCTTATTTAAGGTTTGAGGAATTCTTCGTTTAAGTGCGGACGAATACCGGACAAAATAGCTTTAAAGATTTTTGGGTTACCTGCAACAATATTGCCGCGTTCCATAAAATCATGACCACCAGAAAAGTCACCAACAATGCCACCGGCTTCCTGAATTAAGAGCACACCTGCTGCCATATCCCAGGGTTGTAATCCCAGTTCCCAAAAACCATCTAAACGTCCAGATGCCACATAGGCCAGATCGAGTGCGGCAGAGCCGGCGCGACGAATTCCGCTGGTGTTAGGGAATAATGCCTTGAAGGTATCCAGATACATATCAAGGTGGTGTTGTTGCTTGAAGGGGAATCCGGTACCAAGTAAAGAACCTTCCAGACCCTTGGCATTGGTAACACGAATACGGCGATCATTGAGCATCGCGCCACCACCGCGTGAGGCGGTGTAGAGATCCTGACTGAGCGGGTCGTAAACAACGGCTTGGGTAAGACGACTTTTGTGTTTCAGCGCAATAGAGACAGCAAACTGTGGAAAGCCATGCAAGAAATTGGTGGTGCCATCGAGCGGGTCAATAATCCACTCATATTCATTGTCACCTGATGCACCCGATTCTTCTGCAAGAACGGCATGGTCAGGGTAGGCTTTGCGAATAGTCTGGATGATCACTTCTTCCGCTTTACGATCGACCTCGCTAACGAAATCATTACGTGCTTTCGACGTGACTTTAAGGCTATCAATTCTATCAAGGTGATAGGTGATGACTTTTCCGGCTTCGCGCGCAGCGCGCACGGCAATATTGAGCATTGGTTCCATGCTGGTTTCCAGTATTCGCAAATTGAAGAAAGAGCTATGTCGTGCAAGCCACACTGGCTGACGAGTGGCGCAATTGTAGCGATAGCGCATTGAAATCACAAGCATTAACCCTAATGATCGGGTAAGCTGCGCGCCATGAAGATAAATATTCGCATTGTGCTTGTTAATACCAGCCATCCCGGCAACATCGGGGCGGCGGCACGGGCAATGAAAAATATGGGCTTAAGTGAGCTGGTACTGGTTGAACCGGCGACATTTCCTCATGCGGATGCCACGGCGCGTGCCTCGGGTGCCGATGATTTGTTGCAAGGCGCCAAAGTCTGCGGTTCTCTTGCAGAGGCGATTGATGGCTGTACGTTGGTCTTTGGTGCCAGCGCACGTTTACGCAGCTTACCCTGGCCAATAGTCGAACCACGTGAAATGGCACAGCAAGTGGTAACAGAATCAGCACAGTCACCCGTCGCGATTGTGTTTGGGCGTGAGCATTCGGGTTTAACCAATGCCGAGCTAGAGGCTTGTAATGCGCTGGTGCATATTCCCTGTAATCAGGACTTTAGTTCACTGAATATTGCTGCGGCAGTACAGGTACTTTGTTACGAGGTTAATTTAGCGGCAGGAGCAGGCACAGCTAAGGCAGAAGACGATAGCGAAATAGCCACATCGGATGAATTAGAGCGCTTTCACCAACACCTTGAAGAGACGTTGGTCGAGATTGATTTTCTGGATCCCGATAAACCACGTTTATTGATGCGGCGTCTAAAACGCTTATTTAATAGGGCGAGGCTAGAACAAACAGAAGTGAATATTTTACGCGGAATTTTGACTGCAACGCAGAAGTTTGGTCGTAAATAAGCTGGAATGGTTTACAATATGCAGATTAGAACCGGGAATAACATTGATGTTTAAGCATTTTAAAGAAGATTTGAACTGTGTTTTTGATCGCGATCCTGCTGCAAGGAACGCGTTTGATGTTATTACTTCTTATCCCGGTTTTCATGCCTTACTAATGCACCGATTTAGCCATAATCTCTGGAAATGGGGTTTGCGTTGGCTTGCGCGCTGGTTGTCGACCATTATGCGTTGGTTCTCCGGTATCGAAATTCACCCTGGCGCATGCATAGGCAGACGCTTCTTTATTGATCATGGTATGGGCGTTGTGATTGGTGAAACTGCCGAGATTGGCGATGATTGTACGCTGTATCATGGCGTGACCTTGGGTGGCACAAGCTGGAATAAGGGCAAGCGTCATCCCACTTTAGGTAATAACGTGGTTGTCGGGGCAGGTGCCAAGGTACTTGGACCTATCACTGTGGGAACGGGCGCACGCGTTGGTTCGAATGCGGTGGTTGTGAAAGACGTGCCCGCAGAAGCGACGGTGGTGGGGATTCCCGGCCATCTGGTGAAAACGCGAGCCAGTGCGAGTAAAAACAGTGGAGACCATGAGAAACGTAAGGCTTTTGCCGAGAAAATTGGCTTTGATGCCTACGGAACTTCTGATGGTGATATGCCAGATCCGGTGGCAAATGCGGTGAATGCCATGCTTGACCATATTCATGCCATGGATAATAAGATGGAAACCAT
Source organism: Gammaproteobacteria bacterium (assembly GCA_027006175.1). Lineage (GTDB taxonomy): Bacteria > Pseudomonadota > Gammaproteobacteria > AKS1 > AKS1 > Sulfuriflexus. Next base: position 46,153 of record JALTKS010000053.1, on the reverse strand, counting down.
GTGTAAGGCATTAAAAGGTCTTGGTATGGAGATTGCTGATTTGAACTTGCCTGAGCTTGGTCCTTGCAAAATTAGTCAAGAGGATGAGCCAGAACATATTGAAAGTGAAGAACATTTGCCTGAAACAGAGGCAGATAAATCGAAGCAAGATCCAGAATAAAACAGATTGTTTTAGCCTAAATAACTCAAGGAATACTTTAATAGGGACGATACAGCGGGCAAGAATTTGTTACGCAGTTAATACTTGACTAAAATACTCAGGTATGTAGAATTAGCACAAGCTAATATTACTAGTTTCGGAAGGTATTCGCAATGAGATTAACTACAAAAGGTCGCTACGCGGTCACGGCAATGCTTGATTTGGCCATTCATTTTGGAGATGGGCCGATTACGCTTGCTGATATTTCACGCCGTCAGGGCATTTCTCTGTCCTATCTTGAGCAATTGTTCTCGCGTTTGCGTAAACAAGAACTCGTTGTGAGTGCGCGAGGCCCAGGTGGCGGTTACCGGCTCAGCCGTGAAGCATCAGAAATTGCGGTTGCCGATGTCATCACCGCCATTGATGAAAAAGTGGATGCAACACGCTGTGGTGGACTGGCTAACTGCCAAGATGATCAGCCTTGTCTGACCCATGAACTCTGGACTGATCTAAGTCAACGCATTTATGACTTCCTTAGTGGTATAACACTAGCCGATCTTGTTAATCGCCGTGAAGTACAAGAGGTTGTTGAACGTCAAATGGTGAGTGAAATTACCCCTCCGGCAGCAGCAACGAACAGCTAACGAATTTATATTGAACATTATTTAATTGGAGCCAGTAGTAATGAAGCTACCTATTTACCTTGATTATTCTGCAACAACACCTGTTGACCCTCGTGTTGCAGAAAAAATGATGCAATGTCTGACGATGGATGGGAATTTTGGTAATCCGGCATCACGTTCGCACTCATTTGGTTGGTCAGCAGATGAAGCGGTTGAACTTGCTCGCAAACAGGTTGCAGATTTAGTGAATTGTGATCCAAAAGAAATTATTTGGACTTCCGGTGCGACAGAATCAGATAATCTGGCAATTAAAGGTGCAGCACACTTCTATCAGAAGAAGGGTAAACACATCATTACCTGTAAGACAGAACATAAAGCCGTGCTGGATAGTTGCCGCCAGTTAGAACGTGAAGGTTTTGAGGTGACTTACCTGGATCCTGAAACCAATGGCCTAATTGATTTGGCAAAACTTGAAAGTGCCATGCGTGAAGATACGATTCTGGTTTCTATCATGCATGTAAATAATGAAATTGGTGTTATTCAGGACATCGACACCATGGCTGAATTAACCCGTGCACGCGGCATTATTTTCCACGTTGATGCGGCACAAAGTGCGGGTAAAGTAGATATTGATCTTGCTAATAGCAAAGTTGATTTAATGTCATTCTCGGCACATAAAATTTACGGGCCGAAAGGCATGGGCGCACTTTTTGTTCGTCGAAAACCGCGTGTGCGTCTTGAAGCGCAAATACACGGTGGTGGACATGAGCGTGGTTTACGTTCAGGTACCTTACCTGTTCACCAAATCGTTGGCATGGGCGAAGCCTTCCGTATTGCTAAAGAAGAAATGGCAACTGAAAATGTTCGTTTCGCCGCTTTACGTGATCGTTTATACGACGGTTTAAAAGATATTGAAGAAACCTATGTTAATGGTGATATGGATAAACGTATTACCGGTAACCTAAACATCAGTTTCAACTATGTTGAGGGCGAATCGTTAATTATGGCAATTAAAGATCTTGCCGTATCATCTGGTTCAGCCTGTACCTCAGCAAGTCTAGAGCCATCTTATGTATTGCGTGCGATTGGCCGCAATGATGAGTTGGCGCATAGCTCGATTCGTTTCACTATCGGTCGTTTTACTACCGAAGAAGAAATCGACTACACCATTAAACTACTTCACAACAGTATCGATAAGCTACGTGAACTTTCTCCATTATGGGATATGTTCAAAGAAGGCATCGATCTTGATTCAGTGAAGTGGGCAGCACATTAATTTAAGTTATTCTGTTTAAGCAGGAGAAAGAATCATGGCATATAGCGATAAAGTAATGGACCACTACGAAAACCCTCGTAACGTGGGCACCATGGATAAAGAAGACAAAGATGTTGGCACAGGCATGGTCGGTGCACCCGCATGTGGCGATGTAATGAAACTACAAATCAAAGTCAGTGATGATGGCGTTATTGAAGACGCTAAATTTAAAACCTATGGTTGTGGTTCGGCAATTGCTTCAAGCTCATTGTTAACAGAATGGGTCAAAGGCAAAACCCTGGATGAAGCATCAGAAATTAAAAACTCTGACATTGCTGAAGAGCTAGCGTTACCGCCGGTAAAAGTACATTGTTCTGTTTTGGCGGAAGACGCTATTAAAGCAGCGATTAAAGATTTTCAGGATAAACAGTAAGGACTGTTTGCGATGTCGATTTCTTTGACAGAAAGTGCCGCAGAACGTGTGCAACATTTTTTAGATAATCGTGGCTCGGGTATTGGTTTGCGTCTTGGCGTAAAAACCACCGGCTGTTCGGGTATGGCTTACGTTCTTGAGTTTGTTGATGAAACACAAGAAGAAGACACTGTATTTGAAGTGAATGGGATTAAAATTATTGTTGATCCCAAGAGCCTGATTTATCTTGATGGTACTGAGTTGGATTATGCCAAAGAAGGTCTTAATGAAGGCTTTCAATTTAACAACCCGAATGTAAAAGACATGTGTGGTTGTGGCGAAAGCTTCACCGTTTAGTCGGTGATTAAAAGTGATAGTGGTAAAGGTTGATGGATCGAAATTATTTCGAATTATTTGCTCTACCAGTCAGCTTTGAAGTAGATATTTCCTCGCTATCTGAGCGTTACCAGGACTTACAACGTAGCGCTCATCCAGATAAATTTACCAATGCGACAGATAGAGATCGACGTCTTTCTATGCAACAGGCCTCAATGATTAACGAGGCTTATCAAGTACTAAAAGATCCGCTTAAACGTGCGCAGTATTTACTGAATTTAAATAATGTTGATACACACAGTGAATCAAATACCGTTATGGATACGGCTTTTTTGATGCAGCAAATGGAATTACGCGAAGCACTGGATGATATTATGGATGCCTCTGATCCACTGGCATCACTTGAAAGCTTTAGCGCGGATATAGAAAGTCAGATCCGTAATTTAATTTCACAATGCCAGACCTGTTTCAGTGATAATACAGAAGATAGCCTTAAGAAAGCAGAAGGGCTGACATTACAGTTACAGTTTTTATACCGACTTCGTGAAGAAGCAGAAGATCGCGAAGAAGCATTACTTTAATTATTATCGGACACTTGTATGGCGTTGTTACAAATATCTGAACCTGGCGAAGCCACCGCACCGCATCAGCATCGATTAGCGGCGGGCATTGATCTGGGTACCACTAACTCACTGGTTGCAACGGTTAAGAGCGGCGAAGCCTTAACGCTTGCTGATCACGATGGGCAGCATTTATTACCCTCGGTTGTGCAATACCAAAAAGATAATATTGTTGTAGGCAGTGCAGCACAACAGGCGGCAGCAACGGATCCACATAATACGATTAGTTCGGTAAAACGTTTCATGGGTCGTGGTCTGGATGATGTGAAAGCCGATGCTCACGGTTACGAATTTATTGAAACAGAATCAGTCCCACGCATTCGTACCATTGCCGGTGATGTCAGTGCCGTTGAAGTGTCTTCACAGATTCTTGCTAATTTAAAACAACGCGCGGAAGAAAGTTTGGGGGGGGAATTACAAGGTGTTGTGATCACTGTGCCTGCCTATTTTGATGATGCACAACGTCAGGCAACCAAAGATGCTGCGCGATTAGCTGATTTAAACGTATTACGTTTATTAAATGAGCCAACTGCGGCGGCGGTTGCTTATGGACTTGATAGCGGTTCAGAAGGTGTTCATGCCATTTACGATCTTGGTGGTGGTACCTTTGATATTTCTATTTTACGTCTTAATCGCGGTGTTTTTGAAGTGCTGGCGACAGCCGGTGATTCAGCCTTGGGAGGCGATGATATGGATCGTGCTATCGCTAACTGGATGGCACAAGAGGCGGGTGTTGAATTGGATGATGCCTATTTGCAACGTCGCATGATGAATGAAGCACGACGTGCAAAGGAAGCATTAACGAATAATGATTCTGTTGAACTAAGTGTTGAGCTTGCAGCTGGCAAGGCATGGACAGGTTTGATTGATGCTGAAAAATTCAATGCGCTGATTGATGGCCTGATTAAGAAAACCTTATTACCATGCCGTAGAGCAATGCGTGATGCCGGTGTCTCAGTAGAAGAAATTAACGATGTGGTCATGGTCGGTGGTTCTACCCGCGTGCCACGTGTACGAGAAAAAGTCGCTGAGTTCTTCTCAAAACCACCACTGGTTGATATTGATCCGGATAAAGTAGTTGCCGTGGGTGCAGCAATACAGGCCGATGCATTGGTGGGTAATAAACCTGACGATGAGATGTTACTGCTCGATGTGAACCCCTTGTCGTTGGGCATTGAAACCATGGGTGGATTGGTTGAAAAAGTAATCCCTCGTAATACGACTATTCCGGTTGCCCGTGCACAGGAATTTACAACCTTTAAAGATGGTCAAACCGCCATGGCGGTGCATGTTTTGCAGGGCGAGCGTGAACTGGTTGATGATTGTCGCTCACTCGCACGCTTTGAATTACGTGATATCCCGCCAATGGTTGCCGGTGCCGCACGTATTCTGGTTACATTCCAGGTTGATGCCGATGGTTTACTGGAAGTCACTGCAAAAGAACAAACCAGTGGTGTCGAAGCAAGTGTTCAAGTGAAGCCATCTTATGGTCTTGAAGACAATGAAATTGAACGCATGTTGAGAGAAAATGTTGAACATGCGCAAGATGATGTTGATGCAAGAAAACTTCGCGAACAACAAGTTGAAGCAGATCGTGTACTTGAAGCGATTAATGCCGCATTAGCAGAAGATGGCGATGCACTGTTAAATGACGAAGAACGTGCGACAATAGCGGCGAGTCTTGAAGGACTGAAACAGGCGCGCGAGAATGAGTCGGCAGCAAAAATAAAGTACGCGATAGATGTGGCCGATAAAGCCACCAGTGATTTTGCCGCCAAACGAATGGATGCCAGTATTAATAAGGCCTTAAGTGGTCACACCCTAGACGAATTTGAGTAACGGAAAAGTTTGATGCCACAGATTATTGTTCTACCTCATGAAGAAATCTGTCCAGATGGTGCGGTGATAGAAGCCGAGTCAGGGACGACCATTATTGATGCAGTGCTCAAGGGTGGTGTGGATATTGAGCATGCTTGTGAAAAATCCTGTGCTTGCACCACCTGTCACGTCATTGTCCGTGAAGGTTTTGACTCACTCGAAGAATCAACCGAACTTGAAGATGATATGCTTGATAAAGCATGGGGTCTTGAGCCAGATTCGCGCCTAAGTTGCCAGGCGGTGGTCGCCGATGCTGATTTAGTGGTTGAAATACCCAAGTACACAATAAATATGGTGTCTGAGAACCATTAATATTGCCTCTGGGGCTAATTTCCTAATAATCATAGGGTTACCAAGCATTTTAGGCTTGAAAATGTCTCATAGCATGGGCTAATATGCGCCAAATTGAATTGTTTCGACTAATCAAAGAGTGACTATTATGAGCTTGATTTGGACCGATACCCTCGACATCGCTATCGAACTGGATGAAACCTTTCCCGATGTCGATCCCCGTACCGTCAGATTTACTGATTTACATGAATGGGTTTGTGAATTGGAAGATTTTGATGATGATCCCGATCGCTCTGGCGAAAAAATCCTCGAAGCGATACAAATGGCATGGATTGACGAACGCTATTAAGCATCACTTAAAATCATCGTTTTCAGTGATTGCTCAAGGCCTGCGCTGAGGCTAGAATAGCGATCCATTTTACCTCGTAAACCCGCGTATCTTCGCGGGTTTTTATGTTATTGTTACTATATTTGGAGACGATGGAGTTTGCGAAGGCAAACACGTGGCCGCTATGCCGGAACTGTCAGATAAAATGAATTTGCTTGATCTAGATCGAGCCGGAATGGAAGCTTTCTTCACCAGTATTGGGGAGAAGGCTTTTCGTGCTACACAGGTGTTGAAATGGATCCATCAACATCGAGTTATCGATCTCAATGAGATGACCAATCTGAGTAAATCATTGCGTGAAAAATTACAGCAAATGGCGGAAGTAAGATTACCGGAGGTTCTGGTTGATCAAAAATCCGATGATGGCACGCGTAAATGGTTACTGCGACTGGATTCTGGCAACAGTATTGAAACGGTTTTTATTCCTGAAGGATCTCGTGGCACATTATGTGTGTCTTCCCAAATTGGTTGTGCACTGGAGTGCAGTTTCTGCGCAACGGGTCGACAGGGCTTTAATAGAAACTTATCGACCGGTGAAATTATTAGTCAGGTATTAGTCGCTAATCATGCACTGGGTTTTGATGATGAAGGTGAGCGTGTTGTGACGAATGTTGTCATGATGGGCATGGGCGAGCCGTTATTGAATTTCGATAATGTTATTGCCGCCATGAACATTATGATGGACGATTTTGCATACGGCATTTCTAAACGTCGTGTAACGTTAAGTACAGCGGGTGTCGTGCCTGCGTTAGAACGACTTCGTGACACGATTGATGTCAGTCTCGCCTTATCCTTACATGCACCTAATAATGCGTTACGCGATGTACTTGTACCACTGAACAAGAAATACCCCATTAAAGAAACACTGGATGTATGTAAACGTTATTTTGACGGGAAAAAGCATCGTTACCTTACGGTTGAATACGTTATGTTGAAAGACATTAATGATAAACCTGAACATGCACATGAATTAGTCAAACTATTAAAAAATGTACCTTCAAAAGTAAACTTAATTCCTTTTAACCCCTTTGATGAAACGCAATATGAACGCTCATCACAAACAGCTATTAATAAATTTAGAGATATCTTGATTAAAAATGGTTTGATTACAATCACCCGTAAAACACGCGGTGATGATATTGATGCCGCCTGCGGTCAATTAGCTGGGCGTGTACAAGATAAAACCAGGCGCACACAAAAGCGTGTGCAACTGCAGGCAGGAGCCAAGTAATAATGATAAAAAAATTAGTACAAACAGGTTTTATTTTTTCTGTAGTTTTTCTGGTCAGCGCATGTTCAACAAGCGGTGGCGGAGGGACGGTTACAGGTGTTGATGATGAAGCAGAGCTGATTGTGGCCCCGAAAGGCAATCGTCTTGCAGAAACAAATGTAAAATTAGGTGTTGGTTATTTTCAACAGGGAAATTATGAGTATGCCTTACGCAAGTTCCGTAAAGCACTCGAGATAGATGATAATTTGCCGAATGGACATTATGCGATTGCCTTGTTGTACGATAGATTAAATAAACCACAAGCGGCCGTTCGACATTTTGAGCGAGCGATTGACATTAATCCGCAGTATTCAGATGCATACAATGCTTATGCCGCATTTCTTTGTCGTAAAAAAGAATATGAGCGTGCCGATAAAAAATTCAGAAAAGCGCTGACCAACCCCTTGTACCGTTCACATGATTTGGTACGACTTAATGCAGGTTTATGCGCGATGCGAGCGGGTAAGCCTGAAAGAGCAGAAAACTATTTCAGAAACTTACTCAAGAGTCACCCAAATAGACCAACCGCTTTATATCAAATGGCAAAAATAAATTATGATGCGCAGCGTTTCTTGCAAGCCAGAGGTTATATTCAGCGCTTCTATGCATTGGGTCGACATACATCACAAAGTTTATTACTGGGCGTGAAGATCGAAAGAGTCCTGGGAGATAAAAATGCCCTGGCTAAATACGCATTGATTCTGCAGCGGAAATTTCCAGACTCGGACGAAGCTAAAGAGTTACTGAAGACAGAACGGCGATGAGTGACGACAATAATATCGAACAACAAGCTGCGTTTTCATTTGGAAAGCGTTTTTCAACTGCGCGTGGAGCATTGAACCTTTCACGTGAAGATGTTGCGAGAGAGCTTAAGTTGGGTATCGATATTATTATTGCACTTGAAGAAGAAGACTATGAACATCTTGCTGTACCTATTTATGTGACAGGCTATATTCGAAATTATGCCCGCTTATTAAAAATCCCTGTTGAGCCCTTATTGGCGGCATATAATCAGATTCAAGTCGAAAGTCCAACCATAGTAGCAAGTGCCATTCGTAAACCAGGACCTTCATATAGTCGGTTACTCATCAGGATCGCATCCGTACTCATTGTTTTGGTATTATTTGCAGGGATTATTTCCTGGTTTCAAAGCCAAAACTTTGAGCCATCAACGTGGTTCTCTTCGCAAGATGATGTTGAAAGTGCTGCGCCTGAATTGGTTCTGCCAGAATTAGCGGAACCTGACAAATTACCATCAATTACTGAACAAGCTGAACCTGTACCAGAATTAGTCGTTGAGACTGAGCCTAAGGCAGACGTAGAGCCTGAAACAAAGCCCAAACCAGAAGTCATCCCGGAGCCCGTCGAAGCGCCTAAAAATGAGATCGTGTTAAATCTCAGTAGTGATAGTTGGGTTGATATTCAAGATAGTAGTGGTAAGCGCTTGATTTATGACTTATTGCGCGCAGGTAAGGAAAAACGCGTAATTGGCAATCCTCCATTTAAAGTGTTTTTGGGTAACGCGAAAGGGGTCAGAATCGAGTACAATGGCGAGCTGATTGATATCGAAAAGCATATACGAGGCAATCTTGCCCGTTTCAGCATTGAGGCGGCAGGAGAATAGTGAAAAATGAGTTTTAAAGTTGACATAAAACGACGTAAGTCGAAACAAATTATGGTGGGCAATGTCGCGGTTGGCGGTGATGCCCCTGTGTCTGTTCAGAGTATGACCAACACGGAAACCTGTGATGTAGATGCCACGGTCGCACAGCTTGATGCACTTGTGCGTGCTGGCGCGGATATTGTACGTGTTTCAATTCCGAGTATGGATGCAGCAGAAGCCTTCGCAAAAATCAGACAGCAAGTCAGCATACCATTGATCACAGATATCCACTTTGATTACAAAATAGCATTACGTGTTGCAGAATTAGGCGCAGATTGTTTACGAATTAATCCGGGTAATATCGGACGTGAAGATCGTGTTCGTGCCGTTGTTGATAGTGCGCGTGATCATGGTATTCCAATTCGTATTGGCGTCAATGCGGGTTCATTAGAAAAAGATTTACAAAAGAAATACGGTGAACCAACCCCGGAAGCATTGGTTGAATCGGCAATGCGTCATATCGATATTCTCGACAAGCTCGATTTTCAGGAATACAAAATCAGTATGAAGGCATCAGATGTTCATACAACGGTTGCTGCTTATCGCCAACTAGCGGCTCAAATAGAACAGCCACTACACCTCGGTATTACTGAAGCGGGTGCTGCTCGTGCGGGAGCAGTAAAATCGGCGATTGGTTTAGGCATGTTATTAAATGATGGCATTGGCGATACCATTCGTGTTTCATTGGCGGCCGATCCGGTTGAAGAAATAAAAGTAGGTTTTGATATTCTTAAAAGCCTTCATATTCGAAGCAAGGGCGTGAACTTGATTGCTTGTCCTTCCTGCTCACGCCAGGAATTCAATGTGATTGAAACAGTTAATGCACTTGACCAACGCTTTGAAGATATTATTGAACCGATTGATGTCGCTATTATTGGCTGTGTTGTTAACGGCCCTGGTGAAGCGCGTGAAGTAAACGTGGGCTTAACCGGTGGTTCACCTAATCTTTTATATATTAACGGTAAGCCTGATCACAAAGTAGAAGATGCTGATCTGGTTGATGAGATTGAACGTGTTGTTCGTGAGTTTATTGCTAACCGCAGTGAAGTAGAACAACACAGTGATAAATTAAACGTAGCCGTTAAAACGGCTGGTTAGAGGTAGAGTAAGTTGGCTAAGAAGATCCAGGCGATCCGGGGTATGCATGACACACTTCCGGAACAGACACCGCGCTGGCAACATGTTGAGAAGACGATTGCTGATTTACTAGTCGCATATGGCTACGATGAAATTCGTATGCCGATTGTCGAAATGACCGATTTGTTCTGTCGTTCTATTGGTGAAGTTACCGATATCGTTGAAAAAGAAATGTATAGCTTCCAAGACAGGAACGGTGATGGTTTAACCTTACGACCAGAAGGTACTGCGAGTTGTGTACGTGCCTGTATGGAAAATGGTTTGTTGCACAATCAAACACAAAAACTTTGGTACAAAGGTCCAATGTTTCGACATGAGCGTCCTCAAAAAGGTCGTTACCGCCAGTTTCATCAAATAGGTGTTGAAACCTTTGGTATGGCAGGGCCTGATATTGATGCTGAACTTATTTGTATGACTGCACGACTTTGGCCTGCACTGGGCTTGAATGATATTAAGTTAGAGCTTAATTCACTGGGTAGTAGTGAAGCGCGTGTGAATTATCGTAAAAAATTAGTTGAGTACTATACAGAGCATCAAGCATCGCTTGATGAAGACAGTCAACGGCGTTTATCAACTAACCCAATGCGGATTCTGGATAGTAAAAATCCAGCCATGCAAGCACTGAATGAAAATGCACCAAAGCTGATGGATTATCTGGATGATGATTCCAAACAGCATTTTGAACGTTTGCGTGAATTATTGGATGCAGCCGGTGTGGAATACACCATCAATCCTCGTTTGGTACGTGGTCTGGATTATTACTGTAAAACAGTTTTTGAATGGGTCACAGATCAGTTGGGCGCACAGGGTACGGTCTGCGCCGGTGGTCGCTTCGATGGCCTGGTTGAACAACTTGGCGGAAAGCCTGTTCCTGCATCCGGTTTTGCGATGGGTCTCGAGCGTTTGATTGCCTTGTTAGAAGATAACGGCGTTGATTTCCCACAGCAATCAACACATGCCTATTTAGTGATGTTTGGTACTGAAGCTGAGAAGTTGGGTTTCCAGTTGGCTGAACAACTGCGTAATGAGGTTGCGGGTTTAAAATTGGTATTGAATTGCAATGGAGGCAGTTTCAAGAGCCAGTTCAAACGAGCAGATAAAAGTAATGCACAATACGCCATTATTATCGGTGAAGATGAAATTAAAAATGGTACAGTTTCACTTAAAAACTTACGTGAGAAATCAGAACAACAAACTGTTCAGCAATCTGAATTAGTTGAAGAATTGAACAAGATAGTTCGGGGGTAAACGTGTCAGAAAATTTAACAGAAGAGCAACAAGTAGAAGCCATTAAAGGTTGGTGGAAAGAAAATGGTATGGCGGTCATTGCCGGGCTAGTGATTGGTGTTGTTGCCTTGTTTGGTTGGCGTGGCTGGAACGACTACAAAGAAGCCAATGCGGCAGAAGCATCGGCTTTGTATGGTGAGTTTCAACTTGGTTTAAAGTCAAATAACAATGAAGCTATTGAAAAACTGCAACAACAATTTATCTCTGATTATGCTTCTACCCCTTACGCTTCTTTAGTGTCTTTGGCGATGGCTAAAAAAGCAGTTGATGATAATGACTCCGCTGCGGCAAGGAAAAATCTACAATGGGTATTGGATAATAGTAAACAGGCTCAGATTAAGCACACAGCCCGAGTACGCTTAGCCGCATTGCTTATTAATGATAAAGAATATGATGCAGCCTTATCTTTGTTAGAAGTTAAGAAGCCTGGTGGTTATGCCGGTGTTTACGCAGAACTTCGTGGTGATGCCTTACTTGCGAAAGGTGATAAACCAGCGGCGAACAGCGCGTATGAAAAGGCATTGCAAAGTAACGGACTTTCTTCGGCTAGTCGTGAAATCATCAATGCCAAGTTAGCAGATACGCGTACAACATCGGTTGCACAATCGGAGATGGTTAAATGAATTTTCGTTGGTTAGTCAATGTTCTTATCCTGACCTCATTATTATGGCTTAGTGGTTGTTCCTCTATGGGTGAGAGTATTTCAAATACAGTGCGTAGTTATCTGGAAGATGATGACGTCACTGAAAAACCTAAAGAGTTAAAAAACTTTAAAACTACACTGAATGTTACGGAGCGTTGGTCAGCAAATGTTGGTAGTGATGCGAAAAAGCTTTATGTTCGTTTACAACCTACAGTGGATGGTGACCGTATCTTTGCGGCAGGTGTCAACGGCAAAGTATCTGCTTACGATGCGAAAACAGGCAGCTTGATATGGGAAGTCAATACAGAGGCACGTCTTCGTGGTGGTCCAGGTGTTGGTGATGGCTTGGTTTTATTGGGTTCTGCTGATGCAGAATTAATAGCATTAGATCGTGAAACCGGAAAAGAACGTTGGAGAACACTGGCATCTAGTGAAATTTTAGCTTCACCAAGTGCCGCTGATGGTGTTGCTGTTGCACGTAGTATTGATGGTCGAATTTTTGCTTATGAATCAGCAACAGGTAAACGAATCTGGATTTATGATAGTAGCGTACCTGTGCTGACATTAAGAGGTACAAGTTCAGCAGTCATTTATGCGGGTGGCGTCATTGCCGGTTTATCAAATGGCAAAATGGTGGCGATAAGATTAAAGAATGGCGAGCTATTATGGGAAACACGTATCGCTATACCACGTGGTCGCTCTGATCTTGAACGTATTGTTGATATTGATGCCGATCCCATTGTTGCTGATGGCGTTATTCATGTTGCTACCTTTCAGGGAAATGTCGCTACCATTGCATTAGAAAATGGTCGTGGTCTCTGGAATCGTAAAATGTCTTCACATGCGGGGCTCGGTGCAGATAAAGAACGACTCTATGTGACGGACGAAAATAGCGAAGTCTGGTCGTTGGAACGTCGTAGTGGTTCTTCATTCTGGAAAAATGCAGATTTACGTGCACGAAAATTAACCGCGCCTGCCGCTATTGGTAATTATGTTGTTGTTGCAGATCTGGAAGGTTACGTCCATTTCCTTAAACGTGATAGTGGTGCTATCGCAGCACGAATCCGTGTCGGAAGTAGCCCTATTGTTGCCGCCCCGGTTGTTGAAGGTAATATGGTTTATATCAGCAGTAGTTCTGGCACACTGACCGCGTTACAAGTTGGCGGATAACGGCTTAAACGATGAAACCTGTCCTCGCACTTGTCGGTCGACCTAATGTCGGCAAGTCCACACTATTTAATCGGCTTACTCGAACCCGAGATGCAATTGTTGCTGATCAGCCGGGCATGACCCGTGATCGAAAATATGGCACGGCGCGTTTTGGCGAGCGTGACATGATCCTGATCGATACTGGTGGTCTAAGTGGTGATGAAGGAATAGACGAGTTAATGGCAGGTCAGGCAATGCAGGCCGTTGATGAGTCGGATATTGTTATTTTACTTGTTGATGCACGCGATGGAATGACCTCGGGTGATGAAACGATTGCCTCACATATTCGTCGTCTAGGCAAGAAAGTCATCCTTGCCATGAATAAAAGTGACGGTGCGAATATTGATATGCTCACGGCAGAGTTTTATGCCTTGGGTATTGGTGAACCACATGCCATCTCGGCAGCGCATGGTCGCGGTATGGGCACGCTTGAAGATGTTATTATCGAGATGCTTCCCGAACAAGAAGAGGAAGAAGAAGAGCCCGATGACGATCAAGGCATTCGTATTGCCATGGTGGGTCGTCCTAATGTGGGTAAATCAACATTAGTGAATCGTATTCTCGGTGAGGAGCGGGTACTGGTTTATGATATGCCTGGTACGACACGTGACAGCATCAGTATTCCTTTTGAACGTCGAGGTAAAGAATATACTTTGATTGATACGGCCGGTGTACGTCGTCGCAGTAAGGTTAATGAGGTTGTAGAGAAATTCAGTATTATTAAAACCCTGCAATCAATCAGTGCCTCGAATGTTGTACTGGTTATTTTTGATGCCCATGAAGGTATCACCGAGCAAGATGTCAGCTTGTTAGGTTATGCGTTAGATCAAGGGCGTGCATTAGTGATTGCAGTGAATAAGTGGGATGGTCTGGAGTCGCACGAACGCAGTCGCATTAAAGATGAGCTTGATCGTCGTCTTGCCTTCATTGACTTTGCTGATATTCATTTTATTTCTGCATTGCATGGTACAGGTGTAGGGACATTATTTGCTGCCATCAACAAAGCCTATAAATCAGCGATGATTAATATTTCCACACCGCGTTTAACACGTATTCTTGAAGATGCAGTAGTCGCGCATTCACCGCCAGTTATCCGTGGGAGACGTATTAAGTTAAAATATGCACACCAAGGTGGACGCAACCCGCCCATTATTGTGGTGCATGGCAAGCAAACCAAAAGCATTCCTGAAAGTTACACGCGTTATTTAACAAACACGTTTAGAAAGGTGTTGGACTTGCATGGTACGCCGGTAAGGGTTGAATTCAAGAGTGGTGATAACCCATTTGAAGGGCGCCGCAATAAACTGACTCCGCGCCAGGAGCACAAAAAGAAACGTTTCCAGAAACACCCTCGAAAATAGTAAAAAGAGTGGTCAATCTGCTCTTTTTGCTTAATTAATCCTCAATTTATTGCCCGAATGGTCATTTTTGTTAAATAGACCATGTTTCCTCGTCTAAGATAGACATAGAGTACGGTTAACGATTAAAGAGACGCATTATGAGGATGATTTGGTCAAGCATTTGTCGCTTTCTTAGCAATGCGCGAGGCATGGTGTTATTGCTGGCGATTGTTTTACTAACACCCCTGGCGCAGCCATTTTCCGAGTGGCTTGATAACCACTGGTTTACGTGGGCTTCGTATCTTCAAAAAGCATCAGATGATACCGCTAATGTGGTGATGATTGAGTTACCGTATGACATCAGTGGCAGCCAATCTAAACGGTTCCTTGAGCGGGTTGTGGCTGAAAGCCCCAAAGGTGTTGCTTTTATTGGCCTGCCACTTGATAGCAAACTACGTAAAGGCCTGCGTCAACTATCGATTCCAGCGGGTATTGTGCCAGGCTCATTTGATAGTGATGCGATTGTATTCAGTACAGCAAAACGGATTGCGCCGGTTGATCCCTCTTATGAACCCTCATTATTCACGTCACTTTTAAGACACCCTCCACAAATCGGTTCAGACAGTAAGTTACGTAAAAACACCTTGTATGTGCCTCTGGGTAAATTATCAGATCAACAACATAATTTAGTGTGGTTGCAAGGGCGATTACCTATCGCGGATTTAATGCTACGAGTGTATAGCGAGGCGAACAAGAATCAGCGAATATATTGGAAAGAAGGAGTCGGACTAAGTGTCAACAGAGAATATTTGCTTACCGGACCGGATGGCAGAATTTATATTCCCTCGTCGGTAAAAACAGATATTCCGTATTTTAATAGTACTGAATTTGGTCGAGGTGAATCATTACGCCAGTTTCATAACAAGGTTGTTGTAATAGGTCAAAGTAGTTTGGCACAAATGGAATCACTGGCACGTGTTATGTCAGCGATGTTGAATGGGCAAAGCGTTCATGTGCCAGCATGGGCCTACCTTGTGTTTGCAAGCACAGTTTTTATCATTGTTTTTTACTTATTTATTATTCTGCCCACGATTCGTTTTACGACGGGAATATTAGTGAGCGGTATGTTTATCGCAACCATTATGGCAGGGCAAATAGGATTAATGTTGATTGCTCAATTATGGTTGCCACTCACAATCCTAATGGCATTTATTATTCTTGGACATAGCTTGATGTCTTTAGCGCTGTGTTACGAGCAAAAACTCAATAAACTTGTTGAAGAAAAAGACGGTGCTTTATTGCTGCTAGGTAAAAAACAAGTTGAAACAGCGGAGTATGATGAAGCTGCAGATGTATTATTACGCTGTCAACCACAAGATGATGTTTATGAATTGTTGTACACCATCGGCATTGAATATGAACGACAACGCCGTTACGACAAAGCATTCAGGTTATTTAGCCGCTTATCTCGAATGAAGAAAGGCTATCGTGATATTGGCAAACGTTTAAAAACTCTGGCAGATGTACAGAGCAAGACTTCTCCCGTAAAAAGTACATTTAATGGTGCAAGTACCTTGGTGATGCCAGAAATGGGTCTGGAGCATCCTGTTTTAGGTCGCTATGAATTACGCCGCGAACTGGGGCGAGGCGCAATGGGTATTGTTTATTTAGGACATGATCCAAAAATTGTGCGTGATGTGGCCGTAAAAACGATTAACCTTAAACAGTTTAGTGGTCGAGAAGCAGATGCAATCAAAACACGATTTTTCCGTGAGGCTGAAGCTGCCGGTAGATTGAACCATCCGAATATAGTTACCGTTTTTGATATTGGTGACGAGCAGGATCTCGCTTTTATCGCAATGGATTACGTCCCCGGTAAACCACTAAGTGAATACACAAGCGAAGCTGAAAGGTTAGATTGCGATACGGTTTATCGGCTTGTTGGACAAGCCGCACAAGCAATTGATTATGCACATAGGCAAGGTATTGTGCACCGGGACATTAAGCCCGGCAATTTACTTTATAACGAGGATGAAGCGCGTATCAAAGTCAGTGACTTTGGGATTGCTCGTGTTACCGACACAACCACGACACGTACGGGAACGGTTCTAGGTAGCCCAAGTTACATGGCACCCGAGCAACTGACGGATGGCAAGGTTGATGGCAGAGCGGATATTTTTAGTTTGGGTGTTAGCTTATATCAATTACTCACGAGTGAGTTGCCATTCAAAGGTGACAGTTTACCGAGTCTTGCTTATCAAATTACCAATAAAAAGCATCGCAGTATCCGTGAACTACGTCCGGAATTACCTGCCAGAATAGTTAGAATTATTAATAAGGCATTACAGAAAAAACCGGAAAAACGTTATGCCTCGGCACAAGAGATGGCTGATGCCCTGGCAAAGGCCTAAGGATATTAAAGATGAGCCAATTTAAAATACATGGAGAAACCGATATTGGACTCGTGCGTGAGAACAATGAGGATAGTATCGATTGGTATTTAAGTGAGGATGAAAATTCTGCTCTCGCCATTGTTGCAGATGGTGTAGGTGGTTTTGCGGGTGGTGAAATTGCGAGTCGCTTAGCGGTTGAGCATACACGTGAAACAGTCTGTCGTAAGATCAATAAAGACAGTGAATCGTGGGGCGCAGAAAGTGCACGAATGGTCTGGCGAGTAATGGACGCCGTGGCAGATGCAAACAATGCCATTTTTAGTGTTCGTAGCAAGAATGCTGAAATCGGTCGCATGGGAACAACATTGGTGATGGCATTGGCTCATGATGAGAACCTTTGTATTGCTCATGTTGGTGATTCACGTTGCTATCGTCTTCGGCAGGGGGCGTTACATCAACTTACCCTGGATCATTCCATGGCGCAGGAGTTATGTGCAACGGGTATCGTTGGTAAAAATATGGCATACCGTAATGTATTAACCAGAACGCTCGGTGTCGAACGATGTGTCGAACCAGAAGTAACAATGCAAGCAACACAGGCAGAGGATATTTATTTATTATGCTCAGATGGACTCAGTAGTTATATTGACGATGATGTTATCGCAGACATACTAAATAACACCATAGAGCTTTCAAAAGCAGTAAAACAATTAGTCGGTGCGGCTAATGATGCGGGCGGTCAGGATAATATTTCAGTCGTATTGATTAAAAGAATCAGTTAGAGGAGCGTTAACATGGCAAAATTAATATTAATGGTTGATGGCGTAGGCAGTCAGCATTTTGATATAAAAGGCGATATGCTACGCATAGGCAGAGCAGCTGATAATGATGTGCATATTGATGATCTGGCCGTTAGTAATGAACATGCAGTTATTGAAAAAAATCAGGATGAACATTTCCCCGATCACGTCACCTATAAAGTACGTGATTTAGGTAGTACCAATAATACATTTGTGAATGATATTCAGGTAAGCACTAAAAGCCTCAATAATAACGATATGCTCAAGGTAGGTTGGAGTGTATTTAAGTTCGTTGATGAAAGTTATCCATCCATGGATACAACTGCTTATATATTACCGGATTGAAAAATAATTACTTCGCTGCA
Source organism: Gammaproteobacteria bacterium (assembly GCA_027006175.1). Lineage (GTDB taxonomy): Bacteria > Pseudomonadota > Gammaproteobacteria > AKS1 > AKS1 > Sulfuriflexus. Next base: position 28,104 of record JALTKS010000053.1, on the reverse strand, counting down.
CGGGCTTGCATACGTTTTGCTGCTGCAGGGTTAACTATTTCAAGAACTCTATATTCAAAGGGGATATTACGAACTTTGTCTGCAGTCAGTATTTCATCGCCGACTATCTTACCAACATAAACTGCTTTCTTTTTATCAGCTGACGATTCTTTATAGACACGAAGAATGGATTGATTTTTTCCAACGCGACTAACTTCAACGCTATAACGTATATGTGTGTAGTGACTTAGTGAACCCTGTGTTCTTTAGCGGGATTTTATCTTGTTTAAAGAGTTCAACTGCACCCGCATAAACGACCTCAGGTGAAGCATTAAAGGTGTATGTGTCCATTAGATTCATTAAATTCTATTGTGTTGAGATGGCAGTGCGGCCAGAGAGAAATAAAACGATGAAAGCGAGAATAGAGAACTTCTTCATAAATGCTTACCCTTAAATCGTATAACAAAGGGAATATCTTACGTTCTCATCGTAATGGATGCCAGTTTTATTTTATATCCATACCCTGAGGAAAGGCTGCCTGCAACGATTGTTACAGACAGCTTTTGGGTGGAATAAATCTTGTCTTTAATCTACAACGACGATTTGGTGTCCTTCGCCACGAACCTTGATTTTATTCGTTACTTTAAGCGTTTTTTCATCAACTACCCAGATAAGAGGTTTTTTACGACTGGACACATATATTTTCCCAGTTTCACTAATAACGGTCAGGTGATAGGGAGCCGGGCTTAATTTTAATGTACGAACTTTTCCCGTTGCGATATTCAATGCAACCAATTTATTACCTTTCTTTGCAGTTGCATACAATGTTTTTCCGTCAGCAGAGATATCGATACCGTGAGGATTATTGCCAATGGTAAATGTCTTTACAACTTTGCGTTTAGCAAGTGACACTTTTGAAACAGTACCGTCACGGCCATTGTTGGTATAAACAAATTTTTCATCAGGCGACATAACAATATGTTCGGGGCCTTTACCAACAATAATATTTTGGCTCACGATCCAGTTTTTAGTATCAATGACGCTCAAGGTGTTATTGCCAGCATTACTGACATACATATTTTCGCCATCTTGAGTGAATGCAACATAGTTAGGTTTTGGCCCAGTGTAAATATTTCGGAATATTTTCTTGGTGGCTAAATCAATTAAACTAATAACACCGGCAGAGGTATGGGTTGAGACAGAATATTTACCATCTGGTGCCACAAAAGTGTGGTGTGCCGCACCGCGTACGGGTGTACTGGATTCAATTGTATTATCAGCAACGCGAATGAATGAAACACTGCTGGTGCCAACAGCAGGTAGTAGCCCACCAGAGGAGGCAGCATGGTGTTTTTTATGCTCTGCTTCAGAAACACCCTTAGGTCGTTTCATGCCTGCATTTTTAGCCCCTTTCATGTCAGAATGCTCATCTGCTTTCGAATCAGTGTGCCCTTTGGACTCAGGTTTTGGCGCAGGTGCAGCATGATGGCTTTTATGTTCTGCTTCAGACATTCCCTTAGGTTTTGCCATAACAGGAGCGGGAGTTTTATGCTTATCTTCTTTGGCTGGTTTCTTGCCATGAACAGACTTTTTGGCTTTGCCATTGATCATTTCATCATTAGAACCGGCAACGAGGTATTCACCGTTAGGCGTTAATGAAAGCCCATGAACATTTTTGAAACCGGTTATTTTGCCAATCTCTTTATCCGTTGCGCCATCAACAATCATTATCTCATTGGCAGAACCCAGTGGAATATAGATAGTAGGGCTAGCAAGCGATGCAACGGGAACAAGAAAGGCAGTGCTACTGAGTAATAATAATTTTAGTCTGTTCATGATGATCACCTCACTATTTAATTAATCTTTCACCTCGTAACTAGAGTGTAAAACCTATGTGTTAGGGTAAGGTCAAGAGGGGATTTAAATTAATTTATAGATTCTCTTAATAAAGGGATATATCAAGCATGTAAGTACGGTTGTACTTACATGCCGATGCTTTTTATAAGAAGACTTTATGTGCTTTATTCAACACATTGATAAAGTCATTAGGTTGTTATCCCAAGCGAGAGTATTCAATTTTCATGGTAATGGCACTGCCAATAATGAAAGAACTAAATGCAATCAGCGATCCCAGAGCAAGGGTAGAGAATCCAGTAATCCCTTGGCCAAAAGTACAGCCCATTGCCAATACACCACCGATACCCATCAATGCAGCACCAATAAGGTGACGAATGAAATCCTTGATGGAGGTAAACCATTCAAAGCGTAAATTTCCTGTGACTAAGCCATATAAGAATGATCCGACAATGACACCAAGTAGAATTGCGACACCAAATGTAATGAGCGATATTTCTAATGGATGTAATACATAATAAAGTGTTTCACCCATTGGATTCACAAAAGTAAATGACATAGCTCCAACACCAGAAGGTGGGTCATCCATAAAACTGGCTGCTTCAAGTGCTTCTTGTCCCAGTGGACCCGCTGTGACATACCAGCCAGCAACAACAATCAGGCCAACGATTGCACCACCTAAGAAATTATCGAAGCGACTTCTAAAGTCTGAAGAACGGAAGATAAAAAATAATAAACTTAAAATAATTAATGCAGCAGCAAGAGGCTGAAACCAATTAGTATCGGCTACACCGAGTCCACTACCAATTAACGTAGTGATTTGTTGGTTATTAATGCCATAATTTTGTAAGTCAATGGTAAGTGGATTCATCCATATATGAAAACCATAATGATAGAAATCGGTTTTTGTCATTAGGTAGGCAAATATACCACCGATGAAAAGAACAAAGAGCGACTTCATGTTACCGCCGCCAATACGAATCAATGTTTTGTTGACGCAACCACCCGCGAGCGTCATGCCAACACCGAAAATCAAGCCGCCTAATAAATATCGAATCCATGCAAAGTTGGATGTACGGTAAGGGGGCATAGTCATATCAAGACTAATAACACCTAATTGTTCAAGTATGAGCACGCCAGACATGGCAATAGTAATGGCCAGTAGCCATGCGTACATTCTGCCTTTGTCACCCATATTGACCCAATCGGAAATAGCGCCCATGGTGCAGAAATTGGTTTTGTGAACGGAAATACCCAGAACAATTGCCAGTAAGAAACCGGATAAGATCATGTACCAAATCGCTGCATCTTCCATCACATTCTCCTTGTTCTATGGTGCTAGTCAGAGTCTAGAACCTATGCCTTGCACACAGGTCAAATGTTCAGGGATATTTAGGCTTATTTATCCTTGTTCTTTTTAAGGTTCGTATTTTCTAATGGTAGTAAGCGTTCATTCCACCGTCTTAGTGCGGCATCATCAACCCTCATATTACGATAGCCTGCTGCATAGAACATAGCATAGTTAAAGGCAGAACCCGTTCCGCCCAGACAGGTAAGCAAGATGGGACGATCTTTATCTATTTTCATACGGGCGAGTAATTCAGGTATCTTGGGCGCCCTGGCATAGAAGCGGCCTTCATCCGTTTTACGCATATAGTCTTGCCAGGGTTGGCTAAAACTACCAGGAATGCGGCCATAGCGTGGGTTTGCCTGAAACTTGGTAAGGCCCTGAAAATGAGTGGCAGGGCGCCCATCAACCAGAAAATAATGTTGGCGAATATTATTAAGTTCATCGGTTGATATTTCCAGCGCTAATAAGGGGCGTGCAACAAAGTCGCCCACTTGAGGTGGTTCACTGTCATCCGCGACAGGGCCCTTGGCATTGAGCCATCCGACCCAACCTTCATCCAGTACGCCAACGTTAGTGTGGCCCAGTAAGTGAAATAACCAATAGAGGTAAACGGCACCCAGAATTTCATCCGTATCATTACCTTTGTAATAAATAACCACGCCATCATCATCATTGATACCTAATTGACGAATTTTTTTAGCGAGGGTATCAATGGGTAAACGCACGAGTGCACCATCGGTATCAACAAAACGCCAGGCACTCTTATTGGTAACAGTACTACCAGGAATATGACCATTGAAGGTGAAATCAACTTTATTCGAGACTTCAATGATAGCCAGATTAGGTTGGTTAATATTTTTAATTAACCATTCTGCACTCACACTAGGAGGAACAGGTAGTGCGTAGGCTTGCAGTGAAAATAGTAAAAAAATGAAAAGTAAAACGCGGCGGTATCTCATTGAGTATAGCCTTATACTGTGTTTAAAATTCGCTAAGTGTTTTATCTAGTTACCCTAGTCTATTGCTTTCTTCTTAACCAATCAACTAAGCTACGCTGTTAATCTTGATCGTATGTCACTCGATGCAACACGCTACTGTCAGAATGTTCGAATGTTTTTCCATATATTTCTAATGATGTTATTTCATTGTATGAAAGGGTGTCATCTTTAACGGATAGCGCCATACGGAATGCGGTGGTCTTTGCTTTTTCAAGCATGAAGGGTGATTGTATAATGCCAAAAGTATCACTTCCCTGTTTGGCTTCAACATTAAAAAGACTTTCTCCTTCTTTTTCTTGATATTTTCCACCAGCAAGTAAACAAACTGCTCTTGGAATACTTAATGAATGCATGATGATGTTGCTATCATGTTCATAGATCCAATGACCTATTTGGTCATGAAATATCAGTCCGTTTTCCAGTTTTCTAACAACATGATGGTACCTTATTGTGACCAGTTGTTGTTCTTCGGCATTTTCTGCAGGACCGGATACGGTGAAATTTATTTCGTCTGTAAAGCCTGTTTTATCAGGATTGGCATCCGAATCGGGTGCTGTATCCAGGCCTTTATTACCTACCCACCGACCCAGCAGTAGTGCTAAGGGGCCGTAGTCAACACCATTAATAACTGAATTCATTTTACAACTCCTGGGGCATGAACAAGAAAACTGGTTCTAGCAGTAAATGTTTTAGCCATTTATTTTTGACCAATCGTGAATAAAATCCGTAACGATTTTGTTTAAAGCCTCACCGTAAGCATTGACAAGGTCATGTGGTTTACCACTTTTAGCTATTTGTGAAACGCGATAGTCTTTTAGATGAACGATCTTATGGTGTTTGTCGTGGAGTTGTAGTTCAAGTTCAACCAGGACTTCATTTTTATTACCGCGCCCTATTTGTTCAAAGTGGCGTATTTTTCCGGAGAGGGTGAGTGCAGTGCGCTGCCCCGGATCGTAGTTGATAACAGTGTTAGCAACATTGGCTTTTCGTAGTGCACTGATGAAGTATTCTTGTAGCATACGTGGTGGTGTATCACTCCAGTGGTGGTAGTGATATTGCTTTAATTGTAATGCTTGTCCTGCTTTACTGAATAGTAGGGCACGTTCACCATGCAGGCCATCTGAAGCAAGGCGTTTTATCGCAAGATCGCTTGTTAACGTATTAGCTAATGGCGTGAGTGTGGTGTTGGGTAATTGGTAATAGTTGTCTTCGGGAACGGGCGGTGGTGCAGCACAGGCACTGAGCAAGCTTAACAGTAATGTTGCGATGGAAATTTTAATTAGGCGTGAAGTGATATTGTTCATTGTTATTTTGCTCCTGCCGCGGCTTTGTCTTTCGGTGGTGTGCTACCCAATAATAATCCAGGATTTTCACGTATCTGCCGACTAAATTCATTCATGTTACGGCTAGTGCCTTCCAGATTGTAGGTAATTGTTTCAATATGCTGTGAAACAGTTTCAAGGCTGGCACTCATTAAACGGATAGAGCGTTTCAGGTCTGCGCGATTTTCTTCTATTAAACCGCTGGATGAGTGGACGACTTGATCGACTTCGGTGAGTGTTTTATCCAGTTTTTGAGAGAGTGCACTTAAACTTTCAATTGCTTCATTGATGCTTTCGGCATTTTGAGGACTCAACATTTTTTCCAGGTTGGCTGCACTGTTGTCAAGACGTTGCATTAGTTGTTTGGCATCATCAATTAAACCGGCTTCTTTGTTTAATGTGCCAACAAATTTACGTACATCGCCAATTAATAATTTAATGTCACCCGCAGCACCGCCTACGGCAGCAAATAGATCGGCACCTTCCTGACCCTGTAATGTCTCGCCTTCTTTTAGTGGGGTTTTACTAACACCTTCTTTGATGTTGATAGAAATACCACCCAATAAACCGGAGGAAATTATTTGTGCAACACTGTCGTTTGGTACTTTCCAGTCTTCTCTGATAGCAAAGGTGACTTTGTAAATGGTTTCGCCTTGATGTTGAACAGGGTCAACAGATTCAACTTGACCAAGTTGGTAGCCCTCGTAGGAAACAAGTGTGCCATATTTAAGCCCTGCGACACTGTCATAAAAAACATGATATTTTTTTGTCTCGCCACCACGGCCAGTAATGAGTGTCAGGCTAATAATCAAGGCAATAATAACAGCCAGTACAAAACTGCCAACAACAAGATAATTGGTATTTTCATGTTTCATAAGTGTTCACTCTTTTTGTCCGGTGAGTTCTTTTAGATATTCATCAGCATTGATTTCAACATGCCGTGCTTCACGATTTAATAAACTTTGAATGCGTTCGTTGTCCGAGTTTCTAACTTCTTCTACTGTGCCGATCATTAAAATTTTACCTTTATCAAGTACCGTAATGCGATCAGCAATACGAAAGGTACTGTCCAGGTCATGCGTAACAACCACAATCGTGGTGTTAAGTGCTTTACGGATACGTAAAATAAGATCGTCCAGTTCTGCAGCAGCAACGGGGTCAAGCCCAGCTGAAGGTTCATCAAAAAAGAGTAATTTAGGATCCATTACAATGGCACGAGCGAGTGCTGCACGTTTGATCATACCACCAGAAAGTTGTGCTGGCATAAGATCATCAAAACCACCTAAATTAACCACGGAGAGTTTCATGCGCCCCATAATTTGAATGGTGTTTTCATCAAGGGTGGTATGCTCATGCAAGGGCAGGCAAACATTCTGACCAACGGTCATGGAGTTAAACAGAGCACCACCTTGAAAAGAAACGCCCATGTTCTTACGCAGGTCATCCATTTCCTGTGAACTGATTTTTGTAATATCGTGACCGAGTAACTTAATGCTACCACTAGTCGCTTGATGCAAACCCAGCATATATCGAAGCAGGGTACTTTTACCTGAACCACTGCCTCCCATGATGACCATGATCTCACCCGTGTTAACCTGCATGTTTACATGATCGAGTATTCTAGTGCTACCATAGTGCGTAACAAGATCTTCTACCTTGATGGCTGCACTTGCTTGTGTTTCAGTCTGGTTCGTCATGGTTAGTGTGTTAAGAAGAAAGTAAACACCATATCAGCGATAATGATGTAAGTAATGGATAAAACAACTGAACGTGTAGTGGCTTTACCAACACCTTCAGCACCTGCGGTGACAGAAAAGCCATTGACGAAACTAACCAGGGTAATAATCACAGCGAAGACCAGGCTTTTATATAAACCCTGAGTTATGTCTTCTACTTTAAGCACTTCAATGGTTCTGTCAGCATAAGCTTGTAAACTCATACCAAGTTCAAGTGAGCTATAAACACCACCACCGAGTAAGGCAACAAGATCAGCAAAGAAAGTCAGTGACGGTAACATGATTAACATAGCAACCATTGCCGGCGTTACTAAATACCGAACGGGGCTAATACCAATAACTCGTAGCGCATCGATTTCTTGGGCTATTTGCATGGTACCAATGCGCGCAGCCAATGCGGAACCTGAGCGACCCGCGACAAGAATACCAATGATGAGTGGTGAGAATTCCCGGGTTACTGATAAAGCGATACCAAGTACAACTTGTGATTCCGCGCCAAATGTTTTGAGTGTTGCGATCCCCTGAATGGCAAGCATCATGCCAATGGCGAAAGCGAGAATGGTGACGATGGGTAGCGCTTGTATCCCAATATGCATCATTTGTGCAAAGATGGGCGGCAGTTTAACCGCCTGTCGGCGGCGGAATCCAAATAAAAGCCAGTAAAATGATTCAACTAATAAGGCGATCGAGTAACCTAATTCTTCGACACCGCGAAGGGTGGTTTTGCCGAGCTTTTCTGTAAAGGTTCTTAACACTATTTTATCAATCAAGAGGCCTGTATTCGTTCATCGAGTGAGGCGTGAATGGTAAAGACTTTATCAAGGTGTGCCAGTTGTAACACGCTTAGAACAGCATCGCTGATATTCACCAGACCGAATTCCAGTTTGTCATTCTTGGCAAGTTGATAACCTTCTACTAAACTTGCAACGCCTGAACTATCAATATAACTAACCGCAGAAAGATCAATCACGGTATTGCGTTTTGATTTAATGCAGTTGAGGATGACCTCGCGTGCATGCGGTGTACCATAGAGATCTATCTCGCCTTCAAAGCGGACAACTAGATACCCTTGTTCATCATCAATTTCAAATTTCACCGGACTGTCGCTATTGTTATTCATTAATTGTTATTCTCATTTCGAGACGGTTTCCACGCCCGTCTTCAGGTACAGTATAGACTAGATTATCCATAAGCTGCTTCATAAAGTGTACTCCCAGACCGCCCGGACGTACATCATCTAATGCACGAGAACGAATTTCATTGATATCAATCGTTTCAGCGTAGTCTCGTAGGGTGATAACCAGTTGATGGGGGCTAATATGGCTGTCTATGTGAATATTGAGTTCAATATCACCTTCATTGTCTTTGTAAGCATGCTGAATGATGTTGCTTGCGGCTTCGCTAATGGCAAGTATGATACTGTCAGCTTGCTCTTTGCCGCTACCGGCAGCAAGCACAACTTCTCGTGCCTTATCACGTAACTGCTTGAGATGATTAGCTTTTGCAGGAACTTTTAGCGATAAAGAAGGTGCTTGAGGCTTATTTTCAATGACTAAAACAGTCACATCATCATGCAATTCCCGACCTTCACGTTGCAGGCTTTCAAACATGGCAGTGATGCGAGCCGTTACGGGTTTATCCCGGTGAGCTGTAATCATGGCCTGAAAGCCTTCTTCACCGAGCATTTTGCCATCTTGTTGTGATTCAGTGACGCCGTCTGTATATATATAGAGTGTGCCATCCTTCAAATTGAGCGTGGTTTCGGGAAATTCGACGTCAGGCACAATCCCAAGAGGAGGTGATTGACCAATAATCTCTTCAAAATGCCCCTCTGCATATTGCAGCATCGGTGGTTGATGGCCGGCATTGGCCAGAATTATTGTGCCATCGGCAGGATCAAAGATACCGCCAACCATGGTTACAAACATGCCGCGAGTACTGTTTTCATGCACTTCATTATTAATCATGCTCATTAACTGCCCTGGTGAAGTTTGGGTTTTACCAAGGCAGTGAAACAGGCTACTGGTTTTCGCCATAAGCAGTGACGCATTCATGCCTTTACCGGAAACATCGGCAAGATTAAACACAATTCTGCCATCAGGCAGGGTGAAATAATCATAAAAATCACCAGAGACTTCACGCATGGGCAGGTTATATCCATGAACAGGATAATCATCTGCCTGTGCAACCGGTAGCAGGTTGGATTGAATTTCGCGCGCAAGTTCTAACTCATGTTGAATGCGTTCCTGCTCAATAAGTGCTGATGCCATTGCTGCATTATGAATAGCCAGGGCAGCAGAAGCAGCCAGGGCGGTGAGGATATGTTGATCATCTCCAACAAATAAGCCGTCTTCAGATTTTTTATTGATTAATTCAATGGCTCCGAGTTTTTTGTCCTTAACCGTTAACGGCGCACAGAGAATTGAGCGAGTGGTAAATCCGGTTTGTTCATCAACTTGTGCGGTGAAATCAGGATCGGTACTGACATCAAGCACCATTTGAACTGCATTTTGTTTGACGGTGTTGCCGATGATGCCATGATCTGCTGCAAGACGAAGGCCGGTCAGTTGAATAGGGCCTGCACAAGTACGGCAGACTAATTCTGTATCATCGTTTTCTAATAGAAAGATGGATGCTGCTTCAGCATGCATATATTCCATCATTTGCGTGATGGCATTATTTAATGTGTCTTCAATATCCAGTGAAGTAGTGAACTCCTGGGTCATACGAGCGACTAACGCCAAATGCTGGTCTAACGTCGCTGCTTGTTGAGCAATATCTTCAGGTTGTTTCATATCTTAATCATGCCCAGATTTGTATTGTGCTTCAATCATTCAATTTATCTTATATTATTGTGATAGATTTATCAGTAAATTCATAAGGCTATATGATATTTGTGATAATCCATGCTAGCATCAATACTATGAGACAATTTCAGGGCAGTGAAATAAATCAGGATCGCCAACTCGGCTTGCGAGAAGTTATTGAGCAGCTGGTTGAAGAAGGCCGTCTTGATAAAAGCATTCTTGAAAATTTTTTAGTTCCGGCACGAAATTCTACAATAGAGATTCACCCACTAACAATTATTGCCCAACAAGAGTGGGATGATCTTGCCAGACCAGGCTCGAAGCTTGATCTTGAAACACTCACTGAGTGGCTTGCCTTTAATACGTCACTTCCGTATTTGCGTATTGATCCGCTCAAAGTAGATGTTGGCACAGTGACGGAAACAATGTCGTCAGCATATGCAAAACGCTATAAAATTTTACCGGTTGAGGTTGATGCAACAAGTTTAACGGTGGCAACCGCAGAACCACATGTGCGCAGTTGGGAAAATGAACTGAGCCATGTTACCGGTTTGTTTATTAAACGGGTTGTCTCGAATCCAACAGATATTACAAAGTTTTTGGGTGAGTTTTATAGTGTTAGTCATTCGATACGTAAAGCCAGTGATGATCAGGGCGAAGATATTCCTGGAGTTACTAACTTTGAACAATTAGTTGAGCTTGGCAAGAGTGGGCGACTTGATGCCAACGATCAATCTGTTGTTCATATTGTAGATTGGTTGTTGCAATACGCTTTTGATCAACGCGCGAGTGATATTCATCTCGAGCCGCGACGTGATATGAGTAATATTCGTTTTCGTATTGATGGTGTGATGCATAATGTTTATGAAATGCCGACACCGGTTCTGATTGTGGTGATTAGTCGTATTAAAGTGTTAGGGCGGATGGACGTTGTTGAAAAACGTCGACCACAAGATGGGCGTATTAAAAGTAAAACCCCAGAGGGTGATGAAATAGAACTACGGCTATCAACCATGCCAACAGCATTTGGTGAAAAGCTGGTAATGCGTATTTTTGATCCAAGCGTATTAGTTAAAGATTACAATGCGCTCGGTTTTAGTAAAAAGAATGTGGCTGACTGGAAACACATGATCACCCATCCTCATGGCATTATTCTGGTTACAGGGCCAACAGGATCAGGTAAAACTACGACACTTTATTCCACATTAAAATCGTTAGCAAAATCGGAAGTGAATGTTTGCACGGTTGAAGATCCGATTGAAATGGTTGTGCCTGATTTTAATCAGATGCAGGTGCAGTCTAATATTGGCGTTGACTTTGCTGCAGGTATTCGCACGCTATTACGTCAAGATCCAGATATTATTATGGTCGGCGAAATTCGAGATAAAGAAACCGCGGAAATGGCAATACAGGCAGCGCTAACCGGGCATTTGGTTTTATCAACATTGCATACCAACGATGCTTCGGCAGCAATTCCACGGTTACGAGAAATTGGTATTCCTGCTTACATGATCAATGCCACATTGGTCGGTGTGATGGCACAACGACTGGTGCGAACCTTATGTCCACATTGTAAAGAACCAACCGAGATTGATGATGCTATCTGGAAAGGTTTGATTGCACCCTGGACAGTGTCGGGAACAATGAATTTTCACAAGGCGGTGGGGTGCGAAGAATGTCGCCATACAGGCTATTTGGGGCGAATGGGTATTTATGAACTTATTATCTTTGATCAAAACCTAAGAAAACAAGTAGGTAAAGAAACAAGCAGTGAAGAAATAAGAAAATTGGCTGTTAAGCAGGGGATGATGCGACTACGTATCTCAGGCGCGAATAAAGTTGCCAAGGGCATGACAACGATTGAAGAAATTATGAAAGTTGTTCCCCCAGATGAAGACAATGGTTAAACCGGATTTTTCTATGCTTGAAATAATTATGATTGTCACCATATCTGTGTTAATTAACAAAAATTAAGGTGGTCGGAATGGAAATCTCAACTATTATCACGTTGGTTGTTATTGCGTTTATCGTTTTTTATTTTATAGGTATTTTTAACCAGCTTGTTACCTTAAAAAATCGCTATGAAAATGCATTTTCACAAATAGAAATTCAGTTAAAGCGTCGTTACGATCTTATCCCCAACTTAATTGAAACCGCCAAAGGTTACATGAAGCACGAGCGTGAAACCCTGGAAGCAGTGATTGCCGCACGTAACAGTGCCTCATCAGGTCTGGATGCATTAGCGAATAATCCGGGTGATGCCGAAGCAATGAAAAACCTGGTTGGCGCAGAAGCAAATTTAACCGGGGCGATGGGCAAGTTTAATATGCTCATGGAAGCCTACCCGGATATCAAAGCAAATCAGAACATGATGCAGTTGAGTGAAGAACTATCGACAACTGAAAATAAAGTGGCCTTCGCAAGACAGTCATTTAATGACCAAATCATGGCTTATAATACTTATAAGCAGTCCTTCCCTCAAAACATGGTCGCAGGGCCATTCGGGCATGCGCAAGATGCGAGTTTACTTGAGTTTGAAGACAGTGAAGCTATTCAGGAAGCACCGAAAGTTTCTTTTTAATGCTTCACAAATAAGCAGAGCCGCATGAATTTTTTTCAACATCAACAGCAAGCGCGTACCAGTACGCGTAATCTGGTTTTCTTGTTCGGTCTAGCCGTTGTTTCTTTGATTGTCATGACTAATTTGTTGGTGATGTTTGCCTTTGGTTTTTTTAGTGAGGGTATTCAACGTTCAACGGGAGCAACTATTATAATTGATTGGCAAATCATTGGTGCGGTGAGCATTGTTGTTTTATCGGTTATTTTTATTGGCAGTGTTTACAAAATAAGTAGTTTGTCATCAGGCGGAGCATCTGTTGCTGAAATGCTTGGTGGTAAATTATTATCACATGGCAGTAATAATCCAGATCAACAAAAAGTACTCAATGTGGTTGAAGAAATGGCAATTGCATCGGGCACACCAGTTCCGCCGGTTTATTTGCTAGAAGAGTCTGGCATTAATGCCTTTGCAGCAGGTTTTACATCCAGTGATGCGGTTATAGGTGTAACGCAAGGAACAATAGAAACGCTTGACCGTGAGCAATTACAAGGTGTTATTGCACATGAGTTCAGTCATATCCATAACGGTGATATGCGATTAAATATTCGTTTAATTGGTATCCTGCATGGGATTTTGGTGCTTGGCATTATAGGTTATTACATGATGCGGTCAGGCGCGCACAGTCGTAAGAATGGTGGTGGCATAGTCGGTCTTGGTTTAGGCTTAATGGTGATTGGTTTTGCCGGTACTTTTTTTGGCAATATGATAAAAGCCGCAGTGAGTCGCCAGCGTGAATTTTTAGCTGATGCCTCAGCAGTTCAGTTTACGCGAAACCCTGATGGGATCGCCGGTGCATTAATTAATATTGGTGCGAGCGAATACGGCTCAAACATTGAAAACCCAGAAGCCTCAGAAATAAGCCATTGTTTGTTTGGCGCAGGAATGAGTGGGTTTTTCTCTGGGTTATTTGCAACACACCCGCCATTAGAAGAACGAATTAAACGTGTTAAGCCATCCTGGGATGGGGTTTTTATTGCGAACAAACCGAAACCTAAACCCGCTGAGGTTGATAATAAGGCCAGGGATGAACTGGAAGAGAAGAAACGCACGATTGCGGCAACCGCAGCGGTTGTTCTTGCAGGTGCCGAGCAATTAAGGCAAACGGGGCAAGCAGAACAAGTTCATCTTCAAGCGGCGGTTAAATTATTGAATGATTTGCCTGCCGCTTTTGCAGAAGCGGTGCGTGATCCCTATGGAGCACGCGCGGTTATTTATACCTTATTGATTGATGCTGATGATATGGAAATATATAAAAGGCAGTTATCACACATTGAGTACAATGCAGATTCGGGTGTGCCACAACAAGTAGCAAGATTGCTTGATATCAGAGAACAATTAAGCATAGAAATGCGATTACCGTTGATAGAACTGGCTTTACCTTCGTTGCGTCAATTATCGATTCCACAATATGATTTGTTCAAGAGTATTGTTGAAAGGCTCATAGAACTCGATGGTCGTATTAGTTTGTTTGAATGGATACTCAAGAAACTGGTTTTTCATCATCTTGATCGTGTGTTCACCAGAAAGTCTGCCGGTGCAAGGCAGTATGTGTCAAAAAACAAACTGATTTCTGAGATAAGTTTATTGTTGTCAGTAATGGCTCAAATTGATACGCAAAATAATTTAACAGATCAGCAAGCCTTTGATGCAGCAAAAGAACATTTATCAGGTTTGTCGCTTTCTTTGATACCGGAAGATGATATTAACTTTGCAAAGCTTGAAGCGGCATTGAATAGTCTTATGAATCTCGTTCCGCTTGAGAAGAATGATTTATTAAAGGCCTGTGCAGCGTGTATCACGGCGGATGGAAAAGTAAGTGTGAAGGAAGCCGAGTTATATCGTGCTATTTCTGAAGTGCTGGATTGCCCGGCGCCGTTGTTGGTGGTTTAAGAAACAAGGTTGGATCGACTCGCTGGTTGTTCAAGCTAACAGTCCAATGGAGATGCGCACCCGTTACACGACCTGTTTGTCCTACCGTGCCAAATTTCTCACCACGTTTTAAAACCTGACCAGGTTTGACGTTAATCTCATTCATGTGTGAATACATGGTGACCAGGCCTTGCCCATGATCGATCATCACAGAGTTGCCATTAAAGAAATAATCACCTGTTTCTATAACGGTTCCATCCGCAGGGGAGACCAATGCAGTGCCTTGTGCCGCAGCAATATCAAGACCACTATGAGGTTTGCGTGGCTGGTTATTAAAGAAGCGACGTAAACCAAAAGGGCTGGTAAAAATACCTTTTACTGGCAGAATAAAATCAGGAGTAATGGTGTCGTTATCACTCCAGTGCTTAAGTGCGCTGATAATTTCTTTTTTGTCAGCGCGGATCCGGTCTAGATCCTTCGCATAAGGGTTTACTTTACGTTTATTGGTAATATTAAGGTGTTGGGTTTTGTATTTTTTCGGTTTAACTGTAAAAGACTTGCTGTAAGGGATTTCACCTTGCGATTTAATTTTGATGAAATGCCGCCCGGTTTTGGCGGTTAAGCCAATACCAACAATGGCGAGCCAGTTATCATTATTGCGAACCACCATGACACGGCGTTTATTATACGTTACCACCGGACGTTTATGGTTATCAGATTTACTCAACTTGATAATCGCAACACCACCGGGTATTGCATTATTTTGGGGAAGCGCAGTCACTAAGCTGCTTAAACCAAGCAATAAAATCAGTATTGGCACTTTAAACATATTCATTACTTGCTTTGACTCTTTTCGACCCGACATAGTAGACGACCTTTTTCCAAACGTGTTTCAACCAGCATCCCTTTCTTTATGGCAGCGGCATCACGAATGAGTTCCCCTGTTTCGGCACAACGGGTAATAGAGTAACCCCGCCCAAGTGTGGCAAGCGGGCTGACTGCATCAAGTGTATTAATTAATAATGATAGCCGTTCATTCTGGCGTTGCAGAGTTGATTGCATAGATTGTACTAATCTGTTTTTCAATAAGGTGCTTTGTTGTTGATACGCGGCAATACGTTGCTGAGGGGCATGGCGTAGCAAGGATGACTGTAATACATGTAATTGATTACGGTGCTGCTGTAACTGGTTTTTCTGTGCCAGGAATAACCGTTGTTGCAATTCTTTTGTTCGTAGCGTTGCGCGTTCTAAGCGTTGTTGTGGCGAACTAACACGCTGCGCCAACCAATCTAAACGCTGCGCATTTTGACTGAGTCGGTTTTGCATACTGGAGATGAGTCTGCCATTGATGGAACGTAGTTTCTGTAACCATTCATTACGATCCGGGCTGAGTAATTCAGCCGCAGCAGAGGGAGTCGGTGCGCGTACATCGGCAACAAAGTCAGCGATACTAAAATCAACCTCATGACCAACGGCACTGACAATCGGGATCTCACTTTTAAAGATGGTATGTGCCAGGTGCTCATTATTAAATGCCCACAGGTCTTCAAGAGAACCGCCACCCCGACCGATAATAAGCACATCACATTCATTACGTGTGTTAGCAAGATGAATCATTTTGGAGATTTGCTTTGCCGCAACATCGCCCTGTACTGGAACGGGATAAATTAATACCGGAATACTGGGGAAACGGCGTTTCAGAACAGTCAGCATATCGTGAATTGCTGCACCGGTTGGTGAGGTAATAATACCGATTTGCGTTGGTAATCTGGGAATAGCTTGTTTATGTTTTGATTCAAACAAACCTTCATCTCGTAAGCGGCGTTTAAGTGCTTCATATTCGCGGCGCATAGCACCATCGCCTGCTTCTTCCATGTGTTCAATAATGAGTTGGAAGTCACCACGAGCCTCATATAAACCGACCTTGGCACGAACCAGGACTTGCATACCATTTTCAGGTTCAAAATCGAGTAAGCGTCGGCGCATTTTGAACATGGCACAACGTACTTGTGCATTAGGATCTTTTAATGAGAAATAAATGTGCCCGGAAGCAGGGGTAGCAAGGTTGGAAATCTCACCTTCAACCCATGTGAGGGGGAAATTTTGTTCTAGCGTTTGGCGTACGCCGCTGGTTAGCTGTGAAACGGAAAAAATTTCACGTTGCGGTTGTTCTATTTCGTAATCATCCATAGACAGGATAATAGCCTGCTTGGGGCAAGCATAGAACCCTAATTAAAAAAGGCCGACACATGTGCCGACCTTTTCTTCAATTCAAGTAGAATAGATTTATTTAAATGTTGCGTTCTTTTCAGCAATTGCCTGTGCTTTACCCATTTTACCTTGACGTTCTACTTTTTTAGCTAATTTCATCGCCTTTTTCATATCACCCTTGTGGTAGGCTTTTTTAGCTTTACCCAGGATTTTGTAGCTGTCACGCCACTCGCCTCGAACCTTTTTAGCGGCTTCTACAGATTTAACCGCGGCTTGAATCGCCGCTGCAACGTCTTTTTTACTAGGACCTGCGGCAAGTGTAGCGCCTGAGATAGCTAAACTAGCAGCGGCGACGATTAGTGCAATTTTCTTCATGGGTAATTCTCCTCCGGAAGTGCATTGTTATTGTATTAATTTATATAATTCATGCTGTCGGTTAAATATATGCTTATATTTGGCCTGAGTCGATAGCAATCTCACATGTTCTGACCATTTACATAGGCTATCTAGTTTACCCCGCCCTCGTCAATCTCTATAATTATCTGCTAATTAACTGGCTACTTCTGGCCAGCCCGACAAATGGAAGCCTCGTATGCGGATTATTGAAGAAGCCCTCACTTTTGACGACGTTTTACTCCTGCCTGCACACTCTACTGTATTGCCCAAGGAAGTTAGCCTGGCAACGCGTCTGACACGCGATATTACCTTGAATATGCCCTTGGTCTCAGCAGCCATGGATACGGTCACTGAAGCCCGTCTGGCGATAGCCATGGCTCAGGAAGGGGGGATGGGCATTATTCATAAGAATTTAACCGCTGAGCAGCAAGCAGCCGAGGTTTATCAGGTTAAAAAGTTTGAAAGTGGGGTAATTAAAGACCCTATTACGGTTCCTCCTTCGATGACGATTGGTGAACTGCTTGATTTAACTCGAAAAAACAAGATTTCAGGTGTGCCAGTTATCGATAATGGTAATTTGGTTGGTATTGTAACCAACCGCGATATTCGCTTTGAAACCCGTTATGGCGCCCCCGTATCAGAAGTGATGACACCAAAAGATAAGCTGGTAACCGTTGATGAAGGGGCAGATAAAGAAGAAATTATCAGCTTGCTACAAAAACACCGTATCGAACGGCTGTTGGTGGTTAATTCAAACTTCGAACTTCGTGGTCTCATTACAGTGAAAGATATTCAAAAAGCCACTGAAAAGCCGCTGGCGTGTAAGGATGATCAAGGTAGCCTGCGCGTAGGTGCCGCAGTTGGTACCGCGATTGAAGATGAGCGTGCTACTTTACTGGTTGAAGCGGGTGTGGATGTGATTGTTGTTGACACGGCACATGGTCACTCTCAAGGGGTTATTGATAAAGTGCGTTGGGTTAAACAGAATTACCCCGATGTACAGGTGATTGGCGGTAATATTGCCACGGCCGCCGCCGCAGAGGCCTTGCGTGATGCCGGTGCTGATGCGGTGAAAGTGGGTATTGGTCCAGGGTCAATCTGTACCACGCGTATTGTGACCGGTATTGGGGTACCACAAATCACGGCTGTGAGTAATGTGGCGAGAGCTCTTGCAAAAGACGGTATACCACTGATTGCCGATGGTGGGGTACGTTTCTCGGGTGATGTCGCTAAGGCGCTTGCTGCCGGTGCATACAGCGTGATGATGGGAAGTATCTTTGCCGGAACAGAAGAAGCACCGGGTGAGGTGGAACTTTATCAAGGTCGTTCTTATAAATCTTATCGTGGCATGGGCTCGTTGGGCGCAATGGCACAAAAAGAAGGCTCCAGTGACCGATACTTCCAGGAAAGTTCAGATCAAGACAAACTGGTACCAGAAGGGATTGAAGGGCGTGTTCCTTACAAGGGGACTGTATTGGCTATTCTGCATCAAATGGTCGGTGGTATTCGAGCCAGTATGGGCTACACAGGCTGTGCCAACATGGATGAAATGCGTACCAAACCAGAGTTTGTACGGGTAACCAGTGCCGGAATGAGTGAAAGTCATGTTCATGATGTGACTATTACTAAAGAAGCGCCGAACTATCGTTCAAGCTAAACCACTATTTTTGGGTTCATACAGGTTACTTCATGTCGAATATACACGCTGATCGTATTTTAATTCTAGATTTTGGTTCGCAATACACACAATTGATTGCGCGCCGCGTGCGTGAAGCGGGTGTTTACAGTGAAATTTATCCCTACGATGTGGATGCTTCAGCCATTACCGGATTTAATCCCAAAGGCATTATTCTTTCAGGTGGTCCTGAAACAGTTACCGAGGGTGAATCACCGCGTGCGCATGATTGTGTATTTGAAATGGGGGTGCCGGTACTGGGCATTTGTTACGGCATGCAAACCATGGCGGCGCAATTAGGTGGTCGGGTAGAATCGGCGCTGACCCATGAATATGGTTACGCACAAGTAAGAGCGCGTGGTCATACTGAATTATTAAAAGACATTGAAGATCATGAAACCAAAGAAGGTTACGGTTTACTCGATGTCTGGATGAGTCATGGTGATAAGGTCGTTGAGTTACCCGATAGCTTTGTATTGATGTGCTCAACAGAAAGCGCACCTATTGCAGGCATGGCGGACGAGTCGCGCCGTTTCTATGGCTTGCAATTCCATCCTGAAGTGACCCACACGCATCAAGGTGAACGCATCATAAATCGCTTCGTACATGATATTTGTGGCTGTGATGGATTATGGACCGCCGACAATATTGCCAATGATGCAATTGAAACCATTCGCAAAACAGTGGGTGATGATGAGGTTATTTTAGGCTTATCGGGTGGTGTTGATTCATCGGTGGTTGCGGCATTGTTGCACAAAGCCATTGGTAAAAAATTAACCTGTGTGTTTGTTGATAATGGTTTGCTGCGTTTAAACGAAGGTGATCAGGTCATGGCTACCTTTGCCGAACACATGGGTGTAAAAGTCATTCGTGTTGATGCAGAAGACCGCTTCCTTGCCGCCCTCGCAGGTCAGGAAGATCCTGAGGTAAAACGTAAAATCATTGGTAATTTGTTTGTAGATATTTTCGAAGAAGAATCCAGTAAGTTACAGAATGCCAAATGGCTTGCACAAGGTACAATTTATCCGGATGTCATTGAATCAGCCGGCGCAAAAACAGGTAAGGCGCATTTAATCAAGTCGCACCATAATGTCGGTGGACTACCAGACTACATGAAACTGAAACTTTGCGAACCCTTACGTGAATTATTCAAAGATGAAGTCCGTAAGCTCGGTGTTGAACTTGGTTTACCTTATGACATGGTTTATCGCCATCCTTTTCCGGGACCCGGGCTGGGTGTACGCATTCTCGGTGAAGTGAAAAAAGAATACGCCGATATTTTACGTCTCGCCGATAATATTTTTATTGAAGAACTGCATGCTAATGACCTGTATGAAAAAGTCAGTCAGGCATTTACGGTTTTCTTGCCCGTTAAATCAGTTGGTGTAACGGGTGATGGTCGTCGTTACCAGTACGTGGTTTCTCTGCGTGCCGTTGAAACGATTGATTTCATGACAGCACGTTGGGCACATTTACCTTACGAATTTCTGGAAACCGTTTCCAGCCGTATTATTAATGAAGTGACCGGTATTTCACGTGTTGCATATGATATCTCAAGTAAGCCACCGGCAACGATTGAGTGGGAATAGAAGACGACAGCAGATTTATGCAACGTGCCATAGCCTTGGCGAAACAAGCTGAGCAGGAAGGTGAAGTACCAGTTGGTGCGGTAATGGTTAAAGCGGGTGATATTATCGCCGAAGGCTGGAATCAGCCTATTGCTAAACATGATCCAACAGCACATGCAGAGATACAGGTGATTCGTGCGGCATCGATGTTGTTGAAAAATTATCGTCTTCCCGATACAACACTCTATGTCACGCTTGAACCTTGTTTAATGTGCATGGGGGCAATTACCCATGCACGCATTAAGCGAGTTGTTTATGCTGCAACCGATCCACGTGCCGGCGCCGTTGAGAGTATTTATAGTATTAGTAAAGATCGCAAATTAAACCATCATGTTGAAATACAGGGTGGCATTATGGCGGAGGCAAGCAGTCAGTTATTGAAGAATTTTTTTCGTAAGCGGCGATAGGCTTATAAATGAAATTTTATGTTGATGCATTGTTATTACCCGTTTCTTGTAAAATGAATACTTCACCAGCAAAACCAGCTAAAAAGGCCAAGATTACAGGTTTTTATGGTTATGTAGATTAATTAAAGTAATGATTTAGCTTAAATAGCCCATTAGTACTATGTGAGTATATTTTAAGCAATAAGCTTGAAACGCCTTCTTTTCGATTTATTTCCTAACTACGTAAGTATTTGTAAACATTGCGTTTCGTTTCTATTTACCATTAAATTAGACTAATAAATTTTGACAAAGTCAAAAATAATAATGGTGAAGAACGTTGTATTTCAAATAATTTAATCTCTTTAAATATCTCACCAACTGAATTTTTTATAAAGCATGGTTTTAGTTGAGACTGAAATTATTGTTAATTTTGTTTTAGACAGTTTGATTTAAGAAATAATAATATTTGCCGATTTATATTGCTGGCTCGGTAGAATTAAATAAAAAATAATAATCAGGAATATCTCAGTATTATGAGTGATCAGATAGTTTATATTGTGGATGATGAGCGACGTTCATTGGATTTAATTAAAGTTTTAATGGATTCATCAGGGTTGAAATCTGAAACATTTTCTAATCCATTGGAATTTATTGAAGCATATAAATCATCACATAAAGGCTGTATCGTTCTTGATGTCAATATGCCTCAAATGAGTGGTCTTGAATTACAAAAGGAATTAAATAAGAGGGGCTCAACATTACCCATCATTTTTATTACGGGTTACGGTAATGTCAATATTGCAGTTGAAGCAATGAAAGCGGGTGCCGTTGATTTTCTGGAAAAGCCGTATGAAGGTGATGCCTTACTGAAAAGTATTCATTTTGCATTAGAAAAAAACAGGAATGCAGGATCCAAAGCATTAGCAGATGATTCGATGGGCAAAAGGTTATCATCATTGACGCCACGTGAACATGAAGTAATGAGTATGCTGGCAAAATCATTGAGTAATAAAGAAATTGCCAGATTATTAAATATTAGTCCGCGAACGGTTGAAGTTCATCGGCAACATATAATGAGCAAGTTGAAAATTAAATCGGTCCTGGAGTTACCACAAGACTTGATTTAGTTGAGCTTTAAAGCGCAGGTGATGTTATATCAATTGTTTCAGTATTCTTTTCAGGCGTCTCTGCTGTCACTCGTTCATCTAATTGTGCGCTATACCATACCAGCAGATCATAATAACTACGAATATATTCCACATAACGAACAGGTTCACGGCCACGAGCATAACCGTGTTTAGTTTGTTTGTACCATTTGCGTCGACTTAATAAAGGTAAGTTTTCTTTCACGTCACGCCATACATTTGGGTTGCCACCTCGTTTCTGTGTGATCACACGGGCATCTTCTAAATGGCCAAGTCCCACGTTATAAGCGGCAAGTGCGAACCAGGTGCGATCCGGTTCTTTAATTTGCTTGGGAATGCGATTGATTAACTTTTTAATATATTCAGCACCACCTGTAATGCTTTGTTCAGGATCAGTACGGTTTTTAATGCCAAGATATTCAGCCGTTGGCAAGGTTAACATCATAATGCCACGTACACCGGTAGGGGATCTGGCTTCAGGGTTCCAATGAGACTCCTGGTAGCCAATGGCTGCGAGTAAACGCCAATCCAGTTTATTTTTCTCTGCGGCCTTTTCAAAGAATTCCCGGTATTTGGGAAGCCGTTTATGTATATGGCGAAGATAGGTGCGTGTGCCTGCAAAATTAAATCGTTCAATGTGTCCATAGTAACGATCCAGCAATACATTTAGCTCGCCACTGGCTTTCATCATTTTAATAAAATTGGTTGCTGCATCGTAGAGACTATTATCTTTACTGATTGGAAATGCCCATGCGAGTTCTTGAGGTGGACTTATGTCGAAGGCTGCTTTCAGTTCGGGATAAAAACGTTTACTCAGTTTCACTTCATTTGAATCGGCAATACTAAAGTCGATGACTTGTTCCCAGACCAGATTAAGCAATTCGCCACTATCCAGTTCCGGATTTTCAATCCACTCTAATTCAGGTTGCGATGCCTGCAACTCTTCCAGTTGTTCAACATGGCTACTATCGGCAACCACTTCGATATGTTTTCCGACTAAATCGGCAAGTTTTCGGGGACGTTTATTGTCAGATCCCATTCTATAAACTAATTGTTGGGTAATCGTTTGATAAGCAGGAGTAAATCTAACCCAATCTTTTCGTGATTCAGTAATCGTTAATCCTGCTGCGGCAAAATGAACCTGGTTCTGTGCGACTAATG
Source organism: Gammaproteobacteria bacterium (assembly GCA_027006175.1). Classification (GTDB taxonomy): domain Bacteria; phylum Pseudomonadota; class Gammaproteobacteria; order AKS1; family AKS1; genus Sulfuriflexus. Next base: position 4,966 of record JALTKS010000053.1, on the reverse strand, counting down.
AGAGAGTGTCGGCTAAATTAGAGGGGGTTATGATTTTAACCTTAACATTTAACTCTTTAGCAAAACGGCTAACGAGATCGTACTCAAAGCCCGTTGCACCATCAGGACCTTCATAATATGTTGTTGGGCTATTACGCGTAGCAACAAGCAGCACACCATCATGCTTTATTTGCTCTAACAGGCTCTGTTGTTTCTCACAGCCGGATAGTGACAACGATAAAATGACGAATAATAAATAACGTAGCAATGTCTGCACCAATAACTATTTCAATAGTCTCTCTGACCATAAAGAATGGTTTTCTATTCCAATTTTAGCAATTATAAGCCGCAAATACTTGTTATCTGCTTGAATAAAGTTTTTAAATCAATAAGATAGAGATAATTATTATAAAAAAACTGAAAAAAATCAGATTATGCCTGAATTACCGATATTGAGAGTGGGTGACAAGGTCACTTTCACCATTGCTGTGAGAGATATTTTTGCTACGCCGGTTGATGTCATTGTGAACCCCGCCAATAAAGGTTTGTCTCATGGTGGTGGACTCGCTGAAATTATTTCAAGAATGGCGGGAGATAGGCTGGATAAAGAATGTGATGCCTTGGTTGAACGAGAAGGGGTATTGGCAACCTCTGATGCAGTTATTACAACAGCAGGATTATTAGACTTTGCTGCGGTTATTCATGCTGTGGGTCCTGTAATGGGAAGCGGTAATGAGTTAGAAAAACTGGAACACACGATTCAAAATGTTTTAACCATTGCGGAACAAGCAAACCAAGATGATAACAATCCTGTTTCTATAAACTCTGTGGCATTCCCGATGATAAGCACCGGTGTTTATTGTGTGCCTAAAGAAATATGTGCCCTCGCTTTTGCTAATGTGATGAAACGATATTTGCATTCAAATGATGAAAATAGAATTAAGGACATCTGGTTGTGTGTTGGCATGGATGATTTTGATGTTTTTGCTGGCTATTTTGATACTGAACCTAGAGCAGCGAAGCAAGCCTTACTTGAAACAGATGATGCAGTAGCGATAGAAATTAATGAAGAGGAATTGCTAAAGGATGACAACAAGGATATTGATGATTGGTTTCATTGAGCATCGGGTATTAAATTAAGATTAATAACCGGTGGAAGCGAGATAGTGCCATTGGGTGTAGTATTCTGGTTCTCATCAATAGGCTCGGGTTCTTCATTAGGTCTGGCATTAAGTACGTTATTATCCTGTTTTGGTTTTTTGCCTGGGCTTGGGGCTGATGCTTTTACTTTTTCAGGAATGGGTGGCAGCGCATTCATAGGAGTATGAATAGGCTGTAATTGTAATGGCTCAGGTTGTTTGGGCTCTTCATTAATTTGAGTGGGCTCCTTGCTTTCTTCCAACGCAGAATAGTCAGTACCTAATATAGAATTTTCGGTCTTTTTGTTCATCACAAGAATGCTAATACGACGATTGGATTCATTAAACGGATCTTCTTTAGTGAATAACCTTGATGCGGCGAGTCCTTCAACACGACCAATTTGATCTCTGGAAAGACCGCCTTCTTCTAGCGCGCGCCTGGCTGAATTAGCACGATCAGCAGAAAGCTCCCAGTTACTATAATCCTCTCGGCCAGTGAATGTAGAAGCATCGGTGTGCCCACTCACACTAATCTTGTTCGGTACTGTTTCCAGAAAACCGGCTATTTCATACAATATTTCACGCATATGATTTTTAATATTGGCACCACCACTGTCGAACATAGATTTATTATCTTTATCAACGATCTGGATTTGTAATCCTTCCGCTGTCACCTGAAGTAGCAATTGATCCTTGAAAGGGGATAATGCTTTATTTTTACCAATCGCATCGACCATATCTTTCATTAATTCGTTAAGTCGTTGCTTTTCTGCTTGCTCTGCCTTCATTGCTGCTTTAACGGATTCACTTTCGCTGTCATCCTCAACGATGGTTTCATCATCAGATTTGTTTTTCTGGTTGATTTTATCGCCGTCACCTTTAGATATATCCATCATGCCACCGGCATCGATCATGCTGGTACTGGCTCCACCGGGTCCATTCATTCCGGCACTGGGAACGAGAGCCTGTCCCTCAGTTAAGCTGACGTTTTCAAAGTAATCGGAAATGCCGCCTAGTGTTTCAGTTGGAACGGAGCCAAGTAGCCACATAACCATGAAGAACGCCATCATGGCGACAGCGAAATCAGCAAATGCAACCTTCCACGCGCCACCATGGTGACCATGACCACCTTTCTTAATGCGTTTAACAATAATCGGTTGTTTTTTATCTTCCATGGACCGGCAACCTGGTTACGAGGCTTTTTGTTCCTTCAGGTATTCTTCCAGTTCACTGAAACTGGGTCGATCTGAGCTGAATAAGGTTTTACGACCAAACTCAACGGCAATTTGAGGGCTGTAACCATTCAGAGTAGAAAGAATGCAGACCTTGATGCATTCAAGAAACTTGGCTTCATCAGCTGCTCTGTGTTCCATCGCCGTTGCCATTGGACCAATAAACCCATACGCAAATAAGATACCGAAGAAAGTACCAACCAGTGCGGCACCCACATGTGCACCAATAACATCAGGTGGCTCACTAATTGATGCCATGGTGATAACGATACCCAGTACGGCAGCAACAATACCAAAACCTGGCATTGCATCAGAAACACGTGTCACCGCAGCAGAAGGTTGTTCTGCCTCATGGTGATGGGTTTCTAGCTCAATATCCATGAGGTTTTCAATTTCAAATGGATTCATATTCCCACCAACGATAATGCGTAAATAATCACAGATAAAATCGAGGGCATGGTGATCTTTAATTATTTTAGGGTATTTACTAAAAATTGCGCTATCACTGGGTTCTTCGATATGTTCTTCTATCGCCATCATGCCTTCTTTTCGAACAGTGGCAAAAATATCGAACATCAGTGAAAGTAATTCCATGTATTCTTTCTTGCCATATTTGGCCCCTTTGAGTAGACCCATTGCGCCACCAAAAGCACCTTTTACTACTTTCATTGGGTTTGAGATTAGAAATGCGCCAAATGCTGCGCCACAAATGATCAATATTTCAAAGGGTTGCCAAAGTGCAGCAAGATTACCATGAGATAGAACAAAGCCACCTGCAACTGAACCCAAGACGACAATGGCGCCGATAATAAGAAACATACACACTCCGAATCTATTAATAACTACTTAATCGAAGCTATCGGTTTGTTTCAGGCAATCTTGAATAAATTTATAATATATTTTACGAATATTTTCGTTTAAATGATTAAAAGAAGACTAAGGAAATCAGGTTTTTGGTCGATGTCATAAGGACAAGCAAGGATATGGTTAAATTAAAGACTTTAAATGAGCACAGTAACGGCTAAAAATGACAACAAACGCGACTTAAATGGTTGGGTTGATTTGCTTGCGGACATCAAGTTTCCCATTCTTGATGTTACCTCTAAAAGTGTCGTGGCCATGAAGTCAACCACAGGCATGTCTGTAGATCGCTTTTGTGACAGTATGTTGCATGACCCTGGAACGGTCTTAACAATGCTACGTTGGGCAAATTCACTGCCTCGTGGACGATTGTCATCAGAAGTCACGACCCTTGAAAGCGCCACAATGATGATTGGCCTGGAAAAGATAAAAAGCCTTCCCGATAAAATGACCTTGTTAACACTACCTGCTGAAGATGAGCATATGCGTGCCTATATACATGTTGCTTGCCGTGCATTTCATGCTGGTTATCAGGCGTATGACTGGGCGTGCAGAAGGGCGGATATGGTGCCGAAGGAATCATTTGTAGCAGGGTTTATGCATAACATTGGTGCCATGGCTATTTTGTTAAACGGTGGTGATGAAATAAACCAGATTCGTGACGTGATCGCAAATGATGATATGTCAGCAGATGAAGCTCAGTACCTGGTGCTTGGATTTAGTTTAAAACAGTTAAGTCACGCTTTAGCTGTAAAGTGGAAACTGCCAGAGCTGGTTGTTGACTCATTAATGGCAGATAAAGCAACTAACCCCCGTGTTTATGGTGTGATGCTTGCCTGCCAATTAGCAAGACTTGCTGAAAATGGTTGGTACTCACCTGAAATGATGGAATGTACACAGAGTATTTCTGAATACCTTGAGTTAGGCCATGATAGAACGACGTCGATTATTCACCAGAATGCAATTTCAGCCGCACGCGAATCTGAGTGGTATCAGGTTATTCCTGCTGCTGCATTATTACCAAGAATCCCGGAATTTGATCTGGATTGTGAAGGTAATCCGATTATCAAACAGGATGATCATGAACAACATCATTTTTGTTTGATGCCTCAACTGGGTGTCTATAATGATTTGGTAGAAAATATTCGTTCAGCCGCCTCATTGATTGATCTGAGTACTTTAATGACGTTGGTTATGCGAGCGATGCATGATGGCTTAGGCTTAAACCGAGTTGTGTTTGCTATGCTGGAAGGTGTTGAACATGATGAGCTTAAAGCCAGATATATGACAGGAACAGATAATGATCCTGAATTTAATCAGTTCAAAATAATATTGGTGCCGGTTAATTTGTTTACCCATGTCATGAAAAAGGCGCAAAGCATTTGGCTTAATGACGACAATAAAGATAAGTACTTAAAATTAGTTCCTGAGAATTTTAAGGAAATAATCCGTACGGATTCTTTTTTTGCAGGTTCCGTATTTGTCGATCAAAAACCGATTGGCATGTTTTATGCGGATCGTCATACAAAAGATTGCCAACTCGATGAAAGGTCGTATAAGCGATTCAAGGTCTTGATTCAGTTAGTAGGCAAGGCGATTGAGGTACAACGTGCTGTCAAAAAATAAAAATGGCGGAGAAGAAGGGATTCGAACCCTTGATACGCTATAAACGTATACACACTTTCCAGGCGTGCTCCTTCAACCGCTCGGACACTTCTCCTAAAATCTGGCGGCAGATTGTAACATATCAAAAGC
>JALTKS010000052.1 GCA_027006175.1 Gammaproteobacteria bacterium | reverse complement strand
TGAAATTTCTTTTGCGGGCGCAATGGGTACGATGATGCGCATTCGATTCGCGCGTTCATCGGTGATAACGCTAACGTCTCTGCCTTCAACGATGAAGTGCCAGAAACCGGGTTTGCCTTGTACGGTTTTATCAATGCGTTTGATGAGTTCGCCGAGACGTTGGTTGTTCATTCCCTTGTTATCAGCGGCGTTGATAACATTGAAAGGCAGTAGCACGAGTGCGCTAATAATTATTAACTGAATTTTTTTAAACATAAACCGTTCCCTGGATTTTGATTATTACCTTTTAAACAACAACGCCCAGCAGATGCCAGGCGTTGTGTTTGTCTTTATGTGAATTCAAACACCGCCCTAAAATGGAATGTCGTCGTCGAAGTCATCATAGTTGCCTGCGGCTGCGGGAGCTGCTGCCGCCGCTGGGGCTGTGCTTGCTGCCGCTGCTGGTGCGGCTGATTGCGATTGTCCACCGCCATAACTGCCTGCGGATGAACCTGCGCCTGCGCCGCCGGCTGCGCCACCACGTCCACCGAGCATTTGCATTTCGTTGGCAACAATTTCCGTGGTGTAACGATCGACACCGCTTTTATCTTGCCATTTACGGGTTTGCAAACGCCCTTCAACGTAAACTTGTGAGCCTTTTTTCAGGTATTCGCCAACAATTTCAGCAAGGCGTGCAAAAAACACCACCCGATGCCATTCGGTTTTTTCTTGTTGTTCGCCTGATGATTTGTCTTTCCAGGATTCGGTGGTGGCAATCGTTACATTCGCAACTGCACCGCCATTTGGCATGTAGCGTACTTCCGGGTCTGCGCCCAGGTGACCGATCAACATTACTTTATTAACTCCGCGAGCCATTTCGTTTCTCCTATCTCTCTGCGTTATGGAACATCAAAAGTTCCGATTAGTTTTATGCGTCTGCCCCAATATTGAAACAATCCGTGCGACTACTATATGCAAGCTCTACCCTCTCTGGCAAGGGGTTTTTTAAGCTGCTGATTTTATTAGGCGGGAAGTATTTGTTCGAGTGCGTCTCGGTCTAAAAATTTATTATCGACTTTTAAATAAGCTTCGTTTTCTTCAATAATCACCACAGCTTCGACCACACCGGTGACTTGTTCCAGCTTAACCGCCAGTTCACTGGCTTGTACCGCGGTTAAATCGTTGACTGCCATCACGATATTAGAAAGGTAGGTGGGTGCCCGCATGGTGATCGCCAATAACCACCAAACCGCTATCATGGCAGAAGCAAACATAAACACGCCACTAATACCAAGCTCACCATAAAGCCAACCGCCAGCGCTCCCGCCTATAAAAGCACCGAAAAATTGTGAACTGGAATAAACCCCCATTGCCGTGCCTTTACGTGCAGCAGGTGCCGTTTTCGATACCAATGAAGGCAGGCTTGCCTCGAGAAAATTAAACGCGGTAAAAAATAACCACAGTAGTACAAAGAACAGGATAGTGCTGGTGTACCACTGGCTCATCGCGAGCAGACTCAAACCCAGTACGGTTACCGCGCCCACAAAAATCTGTTTCATTTTACGCTTTTTCTCGGCGATGATAATAAACGGCACCATTGCCCCTGCCGACAATAGCAACACCGGTAAATACACCCAGCTATGATGTTCCACTTCAATTCCAAGACTATCGCGCAGTACAAATGGCACCACCACAAAGATGGAGGTGAGGATGGTGTGTAAAATTAATATGCCGGCATCAAGACGCAGCAGTTGTGTATCGGCGAGAACGCTTAAAGTTAGCCTGGGGTCTAATTGCGCATCATGATGCATGTGACTTTGCGCAGGCTCGGGCACTTGTGTCCACAAAATAACTATCGCGACCAATGCCAGACCCGCGGTAAACCAGAATATACCCGACATCCCCAGCCAGTGGTTAAGCAGTGGCCCTGCTACCAGTGCCAGTGTAAACGCGCCACCGATGCTCATGCCAATGATTGCCATGGCTTTCGTGCGTTGCTCTTCGCGCGTGAGGTCGGCTGTTAAGGCCATGATAACGGCAGCAACTGCCCCCGCACCCTGTAAGGCGCGACCCAGGATAATGCCTGTTAAGCTGTCTGCCGAGGCGGCAACCACACTGCCGAGGGCGAATAAGACAAGACCAATGGTGATCATGCCACGGCGACCAAATTTGTCGGATGCCATACCAAACGGCACCTGCAGCAGCGCCTGAGTTAAACCATAGATACCAATCGCCAGACCAATCAGAAACGGGGTCGCATCAGGTAGGGATTCCGCGTAAAGCGCAAACACGGGCAAGATCATAAACAGCCCGAGCATCCGCGTTGCCATGATCGCTGCCAGCGAGACGGACGCGCGCCGTTCCACTCGGCTCATTCCGGATGAACTGTTGGTTTGGCTGTGCTGTTGATTATCTTGCATTAAAATTCCACTTTGCCTGAGTGCGGCAAATCAGCGTATATTAGCAGGTTGACTGAACAGCTGGAAATTCGATGGACAAGATTAGCCTTCGTGGCGCACGAACACACAATTTAAAAAATATTGATATTGATTTACCGCGCGATAAATTAATCGTGATCACCGGCCTGTCGGGTTCAGGGAAGTCATCACTTGCCTTCGATACCATCTACGCGGAAGGCCAGCGGCGCTATGTTGAGTCTTTGTCTGCCTATGCCCGTCAGTTCCTCTCGATCATGGAAAAGCCCGATATTGATCACATTGAGGGGCTATCTCCGGCGATCTCCATCGAACAGAAATCGACCTCGCATAATCCGCGCTCGACTGTAGGCACCGTTACCGAGATTTATGACTACCTGCGCCTGCTGTTTGCACGGGTTGGTGAGCCGCGTTGTCCTGAGCACAACACCACCCTGGATGCGCAAACCATTAGCCAGATGGTTGACCATGTGCTGGAAATTGAGGAAGGCACGAGAATGATGTTGTTAGCCCCCGTGGTGCAAGATCGTAAAGGTGAACATCATAAACTACTCACTGAACTACGTTCGCAAGGTTATATTCGTGCGCGTATTGATGGTGAAATCTTTGAACTAGATGAACCACCCGAACTAGACCTGCGTAAAAAACACAGCATTGAAGTGGTCGTGGATCGTTTTAAAGTACGTGACGATTTAAAACAACGCCTTGCCGAGTCATTTGAAACCACCATTAACCTCACCGATGGTCTTGCCCGTGTCGCGTGGATGGATGGCAGCAACGCCGATATTGATTTCTCTGCCAAGTTTGCCTGCCCCGAGTGTGGCTACAGTATTACCGAACTCGAACCGCGAATTTTCTCGTTTAATAATCCTGCCGGTGCTTGCCCTGAATGTGATGGCATTGGTGTACAGCAATTTTTTGATCCTTCACGGGTAGTTAAACATCCCGAGGTATCCTTAGCCGGTGGTGCCATTCGTGGCTGGGATCGCCGCAACGCCTATTATTTCCAGCTTTTAAAGGATTTGGCGAAGCATTATAAATTTGATGTGGAATCCAATTACGAAGATTTACCTGAGGACATTCAAACTGTTTTACTGCATGGCAGTGGTGAAGAAGAAATCAGTTTTAGTTATTTTAATGACAAGGGTAAGGGGAAAAAACGTAAACATCCTTTCGAAGGCATTATTCCCAACATGAAGCGCCGTTACCGCGAAACAGAATCGAATGCGGTACGCGAAGAACTCAGCAAGTATGTTAGTCACCAACCCTGTACCGAATGTGATGGCAGTCGTTTAACCACTGCAGCACGTCATGTATTTATCGATGAGCATCGTATTGATCAAGTCACGGCGATGCCGGTTGATAAGGCACGTGAATTTTTTACCGATTTAAAACTCACCGGTCGCCGCGGCGAAATTGCGGGCAAGATTTTAAAAGAAATTAACCAACGCCTGAGTTTTCTGGTGAACGTCGGGCTGGATTATTTAAGCCTGCAACGCAGTGCTGAAACTCTTTCTGGTGGTGAGATGCAGCGTATTCGCCTTGCCAGCCAAATTGGTGCGGGGCTGGTTGGTGTGATGTACGTATTGGATGAACCGTCTATTGGTTTGCATCAACGAGACAACCAACGCTTGCTCGATACACTGTTTTACTTGCGCGATTTAGGCAATACCGTGATTGTGGTCGAACATGATGAAGATGCCATACGCAGTGCCGACCATGTCGTGGATATTGGTCCCGGTGCCGGGGTGCATGGTGGTCACGTGGTGGCACAAGGCAGCTTTGATGATCTACTTAAAAGTAAGGACTCACTAACAGGCCAGTACCTATCAGGAAAGGAATGTATAGAAATTCCTGCCGAGCGTACCGCTAACGATCCTGATCGACAAATACGCTTACTCGGCGCCTCCGGCAATAACCTGAAAAACGTCAGTGTGGAAATACCCGTCGGTCTCATGACCTGTGTTACGGGTGTTTCCGGCTCTGGTAAATCCACGCTTATTAATGACACGTTATATCGCGCTGCGCATTTGAGCGTGAATCGCAGCGGGGATGATCCTGCACCGCATGATGCCATTGAGGGCCTGGATCAATTCGATAAAGTTGTTGATATTGACCAAAGTCCGATTGGCCGGACACCGCGCTCTAATCCTGCTACTTACACAGGGCTATTCACCACAATTCGTGATCTGTTTTCACAAACACAGGAATCACGTTCGCGCGGTTATACGCCGGGACGATTTAGTTTTAATGTCAAAGGCGGTCGCTGTGAGGCTTGCCAGGGCGATGGCGTTATTAAAGTTGAAATGCATTTTCTGCCTGATATTTATGTTCCCTGTGATATCTGTAAGGGCAAACGCTACAATCGCGAAACCCTCGATGTCCGTTACAAGGGCAAAAATATCCACGAGGTGTTAGAAATGACCGTGGAAGAAGCCCTCGCCTTTTATGCCAATGTACCGGTGGTGGCACGCAAATTACAAACTCTCATGGACGTTGGGCTGACCTATGTGTGTTTAGGTCAAAATGCGACCACGCTCTCCGGTGGTGAAGCGCAACGCATCAAGCTATCTCGCGAATTATCTAAACGCGATACTGGGCGGACACTCTATATATTGGATGAACCCACAACCGGCCTGCATTTCCACGATATACGCCAACTTTTAGGCGTTTTGCATCGTTTGCGCGATCATGGCAACACGGTTGTGATTATTGAACACAATCTTGATGTCATCAAAACAGCCGATTGGATCGTTGATTTGGGGCCTGAAGGGGGTGATAAAGGTGGGGAAATACTCATTTGTGGATCACCCGAGGAGGTTGCCGAGCATGAAAGCTCTTATACAGGTCACTTTTTAGCCCCCATTTTGAATAAATCTTAAGTTTCCTGTAGTTATGCCGATATCCCTCCTGAATGCGTGGATAATTCAAACT
>JALTKS010000051.1 GCA_027006175.1 Gammaproteobacteria bacterium | reverse complement strand
AAACCAGCGTTTATTAGATTTCGCGCTACAGCAACAAGGGGTGCCATACCGCTATGGCGGCAGCAGCCCAAACAGTGGCTTTGATTGTAGTGGCTTAACGCAATTTAGCTATGCCAAAGCTGGTAAACGTATTCCTCGTACTACTCAGCAGCAATTTCAGTCTCGTCAGCCAGTTTCGCTTGCCCAAATACGCCCCGGCGATTTGCTCTTTTATGCTACCGAGGGACGCCGTCCCGGTCACGTTGCGATTTATCTTGGACAAGGCAAAATGATTCACGCTCCCTCTTCCGGCAAACAGGTCAAAATTACTCGCCTCAACAACCCCTATTGGCGTGCCCGACTCATCGGCGCGGGCAGATATTAAGGGTAACTTGTTGAATTCAATAAAAAACCACGGATTTCCACTAAAATAGCCGTCGTCATAGGCTAAAAACCATGTGACATATTCACCTTATTAAGGCGACACCGTTCATCGCCGATTCAGACTTAAATCTGGATACTGTCTTCAACAACCAAGAGGACACCCCAATGACTCAAATGCACACAACAAATAACCATATTCAGCGCCATAATGGCAGCATGTCACAGCGTGTATTAATGGTTCTTATTATTACCGCCGCATTGGTAATGCTCGCTTTTGCCAGCATGGTCAGTGCAGATACCAACCAAAAACCCGATCACGTTATTGCCGAAACAACCAATAGAATGCTTGATGCATTAAAGCAAGAACGTGAGTTTATCCGTTCTCAGCCATCTCGGGTTCATGAACTAGCGAATCAAATTATCATGCCTCATGTTGATTTTCAGAAAATGTCATCCTGGGTACTAGGTAAATACTGGCGTCGTGCAACGGCTGAACAGAAACAACAATTTCCAGCACAATTCAGGAATTTGATTTTGCGTACCTATGCAACCGCGTTATCTGAATATACTGATGAAACGATAAGCTACTTACCGCTACGTGGAAACGATAATGCAACCGATGTAACAGTTAAAACAATCATTGAACGTACTGCAGGACCAGGAATACCGGTTGCTTATCGTATGCATAAAACAGACGATAGCTGGAAAGTTTACGACATTAGTATTGACGGCATTAGCCTGGTTAACAATTACCGTCGTAGTTTCTCAAGTGAGATTCGCCGACATGGTCTTGATAGTTTAATTAGTAAACTCACTATCAAGAACAGAGCATTAGTGGCTAAAAATAATCAGTTAGCAAGTAACTAAGGGGTGGGGGGAATAAAGCCGCCACGACATTATGTCGTAGCGGCTTTGTTTTTATAACACTTGCAATTTTGTTTGAACTTCAAGGCATCGACATCGCGTTTTATACGGCAATCATTTCTACCACAACGATTATTAAAGCAACCTGGCAACAAGTGATGTTTAACGCATCGTGGATCACAATTTAAAATATCTTGCGAGATTGCATAGAGTGGTTTCATATCCCTGCTCCTGCGGTTGTCAAAAGAACACCCACCCTGCGGTCAAAAACATACCCTTGTTTATCACCGCTTTTACTTAATGGATGACGTTCCCCGTGTGCGGTTATATGCATACGGCTTCTTGGCCAACCCGCTTGACACAATACTTTAGCAACCGATTTAACACGTTGTTCTGATAGCATCTGATTATAAGCATCACCACCTTGTCGATCTGCATGGCCACTCAGATGAATATGCAATTTTTCAACACCCGAAAATGACTTTGCCATATCCGTTATTTGTTTAATAAACATCGGCTCTAAGAGATGACTGTCATGCCTGAATTGAACTGACATGCTAATGCCTTTATTTAAACTTAAGAAGTCATAAGTTTTAGGTACTTGTTGATTGAGTGCTACCTTTTGTAAATGAACTTTTTTGACCAAGGACTGATTATCATTTTTTAATCGTGCCAAATCATTTTGTGCACTTTTAAGTTCATCCTGAAGTCTAGATAATGCCTGTTTATTTTCAGCCGCCGTGACACTCATACTACCCGCTGTCCCACCTGCTATCGCACCAATAGGGCCTCCTAATAAACCACCAAACACGGCGCCAAGGCCTAAACCACCCGCTTCTTGTAAAGAAAAATTGCTACTTGGCTCACCATAATCATAAATTTCCTCTGCATGAAGCCCGGCACTGGCAAGACTCAGTGAAATAGCGATAATTAATTGTTTGTTTTTCATCTTATTACTCTCCTGTTCATTAATTGGTCCAGCGTACCCATCCGTAGGTAATATCGCGGAGGAATCGATAGGTTCCTTTGCTGCGCCGGTGTTCTGTTGTCAGGAGATATTTAAGACTATTGTTATGGCGAGAATATGTGCGAATAAGGGCGAGATCATGATCAAATGTGGCAACAATATGGCAATGTGGCCGACTAACATGACCTCATCTAGCTGATCAGGTAAAGTAGCTTCATGAGTCGCCGTATTGCCATTGTAGAAGATGAACCTGCTATCCGTGATAATTACGCGGCTATTTTGCGTCGCCAGGGGTATGAAGTACACACCTACGCCGATAAACCTGGCGCCATGTCCTCCTTCAAGACTCGATTACCTGATTTAGCCATCTTAGACATCGGCCTCGGTGATGATGCTGAAGGTGGATTTGAGCTGTGTCGTGAATTAAGAGGCTTATCCAGAAGCCTGCCCATTATATTCTTAACTGCCAGAGAGAGTGAGTTTGATACTGTCTCCGGTTTGCGCCTCGGTGCAGATGACTATTTAACCAAAGACATCAGCATGACCCACCTAACGGCGCGTATTGCTGCCTTATTCAGGCGCGTTGAAGCATTGCGCACCCCACCCGATAATGAAGATATCCTGCATCGCGATAAACTGGTTCTGGATATGCAGCGCATGCATGCAAAATGGGATGATCAATTACTTGATCTTACCCTGACTGAACTATGGATAGTGCATGCACTGGCTAAATTTCCCGGGCATGTGAAAGACCGTGATCATTTAATGAGCGAAGCTAATGTAGTGGTTGATGACAGCACCATTACATCTCACATAAAACGTATTCGTAAAAAATTTAACCAGCTTGATCCTGACTTCGATGCGATCGAAACTATTTATGGAATGGGTTACCGTTGGAAGAATGAATAATCGCCCTCACTCCAAAAAACAGGCGCGTGTATTCAGGCTTCGCAGCAAATTATTGCTGGTCTCATTAGCCTTATTGGTTATCCCCTGGGCAGGTTACGAATATTTACGCGAAATGGAAGCCTTCCTGAAACAGAGCAAACAAATTACGCTTGCGCAAAGTGCTCAGACCATTGCTACCGTCATGCACAATCGGCGTCAGTTATTTGAACCTACTGCCGACATCTCACACAGTCTTGATAATCAAAGCAATATCTACGCGCGAAAATTAAAACAGGCAATCCAGTTAGATGGTTACACCGATGACTGGGATAAGCATTTAGAACATGCGCGTTTATATCAAGGTGAATCATTAATACAAGGGAACAGTCCTTATGATCCCGCTTCACTTTCATTTAAACACCTGTTTGGAAAATACCGAAAGTATTTCTATACCCTGCTTATTGTTAAAGACGATAATGTCATTTATCGAAAACCGAATAGCTTAAAATTAGACAAGAACGACCATCTGCTTATTGCCATGCAGGATCCTCAAGGTAACAAGCAACGTTATATTCTTGGCACCCAGGCACCTGGCTGGGTAAATGCTTATCTGCTTCCTGCTGATTCAACCAGTTTTACGCCTGTTCGTCCTGAAGTTCGCATTAAAGGTGAGTGGCAGGAAACGGATGAAGGATACAATCTCGAACTTAGAATACCACAATCGATGCTTGGTAATAAAATAAGTTTCACGGTTGCTGATGTGGACGATCCTCAACAAAGAACGATACAGTATTTACTGAGTACGGCACGTTCACAATCCAGTGATGAGCTCGGTAGCATTCTTACTCCCTCTCCCGATATTGAAAAAATATTACAGGGTCTAAACCGTGGCAACTCACGAATCTGGGTCATTAACCGAAACCGGCATGTGCTGGCATTAGCAGGGTCATTAACAAACCAGACTCAAGCAGTCACGAATGACGCTCCAAACCTCATTGGTTCATTACTCGAACCCGTTTATCGTTTACTACTACAACAACCAACTCAAACTATTGATGACAAACTCGATGGCGTCTCGCGCCTTGATGGTCGTGATGTGGTTTCTGCCTTAAAAGGCAAACCGGCGATTAATTGGCGGCGCAGTCTGGATAAACAATCCGTCATTTTATCTGCCAGCCATCCTGTTTGGGACAATGGTGACATCATTGGGGCAGTGGTCGTTGAACAGACTAATAATGATATTCAGACACTACAGAATAACGCGCTAAAGAATTTAATGAATGTCACTATTATTGTTTTTCTCGCCGCCACGCTCTTTTTGATTATATTTGCGACACGACTATCGAGCCGAATTCGACAATTACACAAACAAACAGAAGCGGTTATTAGTTCCGATGGTAGAGTACAAGGCGATATAACGGCATCACAATCAAGTGATGAACTGGGTGACTTATCTCGAAGCTTCGCTGACATGATGACACGTCTGCAAGAGTACACGCGTTATCTTGAAACCATGGCAAGCAAACTGTCACATGAACTGCGTACACCGTTAGCCGTTGTCCGATCATCGCTGGATAACCTTGAACTTGAAAACCTGCCTGACAGTGCGCGACCCTATACGCAGCGGGCGAGCGAAGGCATTGGTCGTTTAAGCAATATATTAACCAGCATTAATGAAGCGACAAGACTCGAACAGGCCCTACAGTCATCAGAAACGGAAGATTTCAATATTGTTGATCTGGTCTCTGGATGCGTTGATGGTTATCGACTTGCCTACCCGGAACAATCATTTTCTTTTACCGCTGAACACAATGAAACCATTGTTACCGGTTATCCCGACAGAATTGCGCAGTTGCTTGACAAGCTGATTACCAATGCAATGGATTTTAATCAACAAGGGACAACTATTCAGGTTTGTTTAACGCGCACAAAACAGACAATCATCTTATCCGTTGAAAATATTGGTCAACCACTCCCTGACACAATGCAAAACCAATTATTTGATTCAATGGTATCACTGAGAGATGGTAAACAAGCCAGCACCCATTTAGGCCTTGGCTTATTTATTGTTAGACTCATTGCTGAGTTTCATCATGGTACGGCTGTTGCTAAAAACATGACTGACAATCAGGGCGTGATCGTCAGCATCGAACTTCCATTTAAAAATTAATGTCTATAGTTCCCCAGTGATGACTGGAGTTGTTCAGCAAGTGATTTTAGATGTTCAGTTGTTTCTGATGTCTGCATGGAACCTGCAACAGTTGAATCAGCGACTTCTGAAATACTGACAATATTACGGCTCATTTCTTCAGCAACGGCTGTTTGTTCTTCTGCTGCACTGGCAATTTGTGTTGTCATATCACTGATTGATTTTACTGTGCCTGAAATTTCAGCCAGCGCTTCCGCTGTTGCTTCAGTTTGAGCAGAGCCACTTTCTCCCAGCTCTTTGGCGTGCATCATTACTTTTACTGCGCCCTGCGTTCCTGTTTGCAATTTCTCAATCATTGTTTGAATTTCATTGGTTGATTCCTGAGTACGGCTCGCAAGTGTACGCACTTCATCGGCAACCACCGCAAAACCACGTCCTTGTTCACCTGCTCGTGCTGCTTCAATCGCCGCATTGAGTGCCAACAAATTTGTTTGTTCGGCTATGCCTTTAATTACATCCAATACCATGCCGATGCTGCTGCTATCATTCTCCAGTTGAGTAATAACACCAGCAGCGCTATCAACCTCAGCAACTAAATTATCCATGGCACACATGGCTTCAACGGCAATCTCGGCACTGTGTTGTGCTGAATTTTCAGCATCATGCACAGCCGATGCTGTATCAGCTGCATTTTTGGCAACTTCTTGTGCTGTCGCGGCCATTTCATTCATTGCTGTTGCAAGCTGTTGGCTTTCTGATTGCTGTGTTGCCATTAACTCACCGCTATTTTCTGTTACAGATGAAAGCTCTTGGATTGCTTCTTTTAATGACCCTGTCGAACTATTAACGCCATCAATAACACTTTCAAACTGCGCTAATAATTCATTATACCTTGTAGCAATCTGCACTACTTCTTTACTACCCTTTTCTTCCGCCCGTAAACTCAAGTTATGCTCATTACTCACCTGCTCTATCGCTCTTGATAATTTCTCAATCGGCTGTTGAAAATTATTCCTCATATAAACAACTATTCCCAATACCAGAACAACCATTAAAATCGCTAAACCCAACAATAAACGCCATTCTGAGGCGGCAATCGCTTCCAGTTCAGTGCTACTCTGTAGCCCTGAATCTACCGCCACCTGCATTATTCTGGACATTGCTATATTAGTCATCACTAACATGATGCCCAGTAATGAAAACACTGCAGCGGCTGATACGAGTAGGGTTATTTTTAAATTGGGTTTAGATATTTTCATAGTATCATTCTACCTTATCTATTCTATAGTCAACGGTATGTCTGTACTTATCGGCACCTAATAACAAAGCCTTAATAAAATATAATATCCTTTCAATTAATAATGTTATAGAGCGTATATTTTCTTAGCGCTCTAAATCTCTATGCTCAAGATCTCTATTTGTTATCCGATAGCATGTATAGCGAAGCTAAATATGTTCATTCACGTGAAATACAATTGAGATATAATTATGAAAAAAAACCTTCCCGTCACTGATAACGAACTTGATATCCCACATGATGCCAATATTCTCTCGACAACAGATTTAAAGGGCGCTATCACCTACGTTAACCCTGATTTCATTAAAATCAGCGGCTTTGACGAGGAAGAATGCGTTGGTAAAAACCATAATCTTGTCAGGCATCCTGATATGCCTCCGGAAGCATTCGCTGATTTATGGTCCACACTTAAATCTGGACGCTCATGGATGGGGATTGTTAAGAATCGTTGTAAGAATGGTGATTTCTACTGGGTCAAAGCCTATGTCACCCCGATCATGAAAGACGGTGAAGTGTATGAATATCAGTCTATCCGCAGCAAGCCCTCTGCCGATGAAGTCGATCGTGCTAAAGCACTCTACGCGAAGATCAACGATAAAAAACTGCCCCGCTTTTTAACCCACAAAGCGTTCAAGTTCAGACACAAGCTGATGACCACTTTTTTCCTTTTACAACTGGCAACATTAGCTATCCCTGTTTTCAGTGGCCTTATTAGCCCTTTAATGGCTTTACTTAGCTTACTACCCGGTGCTGTTATTATTTCAGCATTCGCATACCGAGAAGTTCGCCCACTCTGTGAAATATTTGCCAAAACCAGTCAGGTTTTTAAAAACCCGATGGCTTGTCACATTTTCACTGGTCGATGTAACGAAACCGGCGAAATTATGTTGGCGTTAAAATATCTTGAAACAGAAACTGGCGCCATTGTAGGTCGTGTGGATGATACTGCCAATGAAGTATCGGGTTTCTCTGGTAAATTAACTGACTCCATTGGTATGAATAACCTTAGTATCAAGAATCAACATACCGAAACGGAACAAGTTGCCAATGCCATTAATCAAATTTCCAGCAATATCAATCAGGTTGCCGGCAATGCGCAAAATGCAGCTGAGGCGGCAAGTCAGGCAGATGCTGAAACCAATAACAGTAAACAGGTTGTCAACCGAACTATGGAAGCCATTCAAGAACTTTCACATGAAGTGCAACAGGCCAGTGATGTTATTCAGGAACTACATGAAAATAGCGATAAAATCAGCAATGTCGTCAGCGTTATCAGTGGTATTGCAGAACAAACCAACCTTCTTGCACTGAATGCTGCCATCGAAGCAGCGCGTGCTGGCGAACAAGGTCGTGGTTTTGCTGTGGTCGCGGATGAAGTACGTACACTTGCAACACGCACCCATGATTCGACCCGTGAAATTCAGGAAATGATTGAAGGTTTACATAGCAGCTCGAATAAAGCCGTTGAGGTTATGGAAAAGAGTCGTGTTCAAACAGATCGAAGTATTGAACGCGGCAATGAAGCCGTTGCATCACTGAATGTTATTGCCAGTGCCATTACTACGATTAACGATATGAGCAAGCAAATTGCTGATTCTATGCAACAACAATCAGGTGCAGCGACGGAAGTCAGTCAAAATATTGTGAACATACAACAAGCATCAGAAATCAGTATTTTTGGTATTAATACCAGTGAGCAAGCAAGTAATGCCATGTCTGACTTATCTAACAATATGAAAATACTCACTACGCATTTCTGGGCTAAACGCCGTCGTTAAATCATTTTCAGCCAGACAATAAAAAAGGTCCGCATTATGCGGACCTTTTCTTTTATATGGCGTCCCGTAGGGGAGTCGAACCCCTGTACTCGCCGTGAAAGGGCGATATCCTAGGCCTCTAGATGAACGGGACTAATTTTTTCTGTTTTCTATCTGGTGGAGCTAGGCGGGATCGAACCGCCGACCTCTTGCATGCCATGCAAGCGCTCTCCCAGCTGAGCTATAGCCCCGAAAACAGAGCGCGCACTTTAAAGCAGTACGGGCATTGTGTCAACGGCTATCATCAAAGATAGCGATATGACTGGGCTACAGGATGATTATATCTGTTTTTAAATGGCTTATGTTTTATTTTCCTGTTCAATTTTTGCCCAGGTATCACGCAGCGTCACAGTGCGATTAAAACGCACCACAGCGTCTTCATTAGGTGCCGAGTCACGGCAAAAATACCCCTCTCGTTCAAACTGGAACCGCTCACCCGGCCTGGCATTGGCTAAATCTGCTTCACACTGACAGCCAGTGAGTATTTGTACTGAATCAGGATTTAAATCGGTCTCATCGGATGGGTTCGGGCTGGTATATAGACGATCATACAAATGCACATTCGCTTCCAGAGCATGTTTTGCTGATACCCAGTGGATAACACCTTTTACCTTACGACCTTCAGGGTTTGCACCCAGTGTTGCCGCATCATGACTACAACGTAATTCAATAATATTACCCTGCTCGTCTTTGATTACTTCATCACAACGAATCACATAGGCATTACGCAGTCGTACTTCTCCTCCTGTGACCAGGCGCTTGAATTTCTTGTTCGGTTTCACTTCCATAAAGTCATCACGATCAATATACAGTTCGCTGCTAAACGGAATTTTACGCGTTCCTAGTGAATCATCCTGAGGATGATTCGCCGCTTCAAGTTGTTCTGTTTTATCTGCCGCATAATCAGTTAACACCACTTTAAGCGGGTTAAGTACGACCATTCGTCTTGATGCGCTGGCATTCAAGTCATCACGAATACAACTTTCTAACACGCCCATTTCAACGGTGTTATCTGCCTTGGTCACACCGATGCGATCACAAAAATCACGAATAGACGCCGGTGTGAAACCACGACGGCGTAAACCCGCAATGGTTGGCATGCGTGGATCATCCCAACCATCAACATGCCCTTCGCTCACCAAATGAGTTAATTTACGTTTACTCATCACTGTGTATTCCAGGTTCAGGCGAGAAAATTCAATTTGCTGTGGATGACAGTCAATGGAAATATTATCCAATAACCAATCATACAACGGTCGATGATCTTCAAACTCCAGGGTACACAGAGAATGGGTAATGCCTTCCAGTGCATCCGAAATAGGATGGGTAAAATCATACATAGGATAAATGCACCACTCTTCACCTGTTTGATGATGCACAACACCATGACGAATACGATACAAGGTAGGATCACGCATATTCATATTCGGTGATGCCATGTCAATCCTGGCACGCACAACATAGGCACCATCTTCAAACTCACCTGCCCGCATACGAGCAAATAAATCCAGATTGTCTTCAACACTGCGTGACCGCCCGGGGCTATCTTTACCCGGCTGGGTCAGGTTACCTCGATATTCACGTACTTGCTCTGCATTCAGATCACAGACATAGGCTTTGCCTGCTTTTATTAGCTCAACAGCATAATCATGTAGTTGTTCAAAGTAGTTTGATGAAAAAAGAACCTCACCGCCCCATTCAAAACCTAACCAACTCACATCATCCTGAATAGATTTTACAAACTCAATGTTTTCTTTGTGCGGGTTGGTGTCATCAAAACGCAAGTGACATTGCCCTTTATAATCTTCTGCGATACCAAAATTCAGGCAAATAGATTTGGCATGACCAATATGCAAATAACCATTGGGCTCAGGCGGAAAACGTGTCACCACGGCGCCGTTATTCTTGTTGTTCGCAATATCTTCATCAATAATCTGACGAATAAAATTGCTACGTGATATTTCTTCGTTACTCATTTGTTATTTTCCTTAGTAACTAATTAGCAGCTGTTTCATTTGCACGCGCTTCAATATAGGCAAGAGCACGATCAATACGGCGCAAACAAGCTTCTTGTCCTACTAAAAACAAGGTGATATCAATACCAGGAGATGCGGCGCGCCCAACAACGGCAACACGTAAAGGCTGTGCAACTTTACCCATTTTAACATCCAATGCGGCAGCGACATCATGAATTGCTGTGTGAATAGTCGCTTCGTTCCATTCTGATAACGATGCTAATGCTTCACGGATTTTTATCATGGGTTCGGCTGCAACCGGTCGCAAATTTTTCTTTGCGGCTTTCTCATCAAACTCATCATAATCTTTATAAAAGAACTGACTGATATCCGCCATTTCCTCCAACGTGTTAGCGCGCTCTTGTTGCGCCTTAACCACCTCAACCAAATCGGGACCTTCGCTCGGATCAATTCCCAGCTTACCCATGTGTGGACGTAACAATGTGGCGATATGCGCTGGATCTGTTTCTTTAATATAGTGTTGATTTAACCATTCCAGCTTTTCGGTATTAAAACTGGAAGGCGCTTTATTGACATCATCGATATCAAATAAAGAAATCATTTCATCAATACTAAAAATTTCCTGATCGCCATGTGACCAACCAAGGCGAACCAGATAATTGATTAATGCCTCGGGTAAGAAACCCTCTTCACGATATTGCATGACACTCACCGCACCATGACGCTTGGATAAACGTGAACCATCATCACCTAAAATCATCGGTACGTGTGCATAAACAGGCGCTTCAGCACCCAGTGCATTGAGGATATTAATTTGGCGTGGTGCATTATTCAGATGATCATCACCACGAATCACATGAGTGATATTCATGTCCATATCATCAACGACAACGGTTAAGTTGTAGGTTGGGCTACCATCGGTACGGCGAATAATAAGATCATCTAACTCATCATTACTAATAGCCACTTTGCCACGAATCAGATCGTTAACGATCACACTACCGCCAACCGGATTACGAAAACGAATCACATGCGGTGCATCAGGATCATCGGCTTTATTTTTTAAGCAATGTCCATCATAACGAGGCTTGGTTTTTGCTGCCATTTGGGTTTCACGCAGCTCATCCAGACGTTCCTTACTACAGTAACAACGATAAGCATGCCCGTTATCCAGTAATTGCTGAATAATTTCATCATAGCGATCAAAACGCGCTGTTTGATAAAAAGGACCTTCATCGTAATCAAGACCTAGCCATGTCATCCCTTCCAGAATCGCATTCACCGATTCTGGCGTTGAACGTTCCAAATCGGTATCTTCGATACGCAACACAAATTGACCACCGTGCTTGCGTGCATATAACCATGAGAAGAGTGCTGTGCGCGCCCCACCAACATGCAAATAACCGGTTGGACTGGGGGCAAAACGGGTACGAACTGTCATTTTTTGCTAATCCGAGCTTTAAAGCCGGCTATTCTACCAGTGCGAGCAAGAAAATGGCTATATAGATGCATTAAACATCGATCTAATTGATACCAAAATGCTAACGGAACTCAAATAAACATACTTTTAACGAGGTTAAAAAATTAATATTTTATCTGAAAACAATAACCTATTGATATTTAATCATTTTTACTTATTTTAGTTTGAGGTGGTCATTAATAATAACTAATGCATTTGTATGGTTAGACGATAACGACTAAAGAGTGAAAATTAAGTTGTAGAAATATAAAATTATTATGAATAGGCTCTATTTCCGACATAGCTTACGAAGCAGTTATTTAATCATTTCTGCCGTTGTCTCAGTGATCATTATTAGTGCCACTGTCCTTTCAAGTATGCATCTGACCAAGGTAACGTCTCAAAATGCCGAGGCATTACAATTACAGGAAACTGTTTCAAAACTTGTTTCAGAAATCAGAAGAAACACCGCAACAACCTACACTTTGTTAGGCGAACTGTTACTAAGCCCTTCCGACAAAAGAAATGCCGATATCAAGGGTTTCATTGCCAATAACACCATACTGGCTGAAAAACTCAATCAAGTGCGTAACCTTGAAGAAACCAACTTACTCCCCCTCATTCATGAACTAAATAAATTAATAAAATTAATAGGCTCGGATACCCTTAAATTAGTAGAATTAAGAAATGATCCGGAATGGATATATCCCATCCTGTCCATTATGAATAAGGATATGTTAGGGGCAAATATCGAATTTACTTCTTCCATAGAACTTGTGCTTCACGAATTAAGAGATGAAAACAATTTATCCGAAGATGAATTTTTTCTTTTAAACAAACTTTACGCTATTCGCGATACATGGCGAATAATGATATTAAATTTCAGAGCCGTTTTGCTTCGTTTTGCCGGATTAAACAAAGTTGATCAAATCGAACAGGAACAAAACATTATTGTTACGCTTAACTACCTGTCAAAAGAACTCGCACTCTTACAAGAAAATGCTAACAATGATAAATACCCTCTCGATGCTGAATTGGCATTTGAGAGGATGAATCAAAATCGTGTTAATTGGGAAAAACATTTCAAACGTTTTCAAAATCTGCGTAAATCTTCCATTTGGCGCAATGATGTGTTTTTTGCTTCTAGTACTATTAGACCTGTACACGAACGAACAATTAATATTCTGGAAAAACTGGATAATGGTATTTCAAAATGGGCCACCAGAAACTCTGTGTCTGTTGAAGATACGGCTAATAAAATCAATTCAGAGCTGTTTGCACTTTCAGCATTAGCATTAGGGTTTGTTATTGCAATTTACTTCATGCTAAATAAATTAGTTCTTAACCCTATCGCCCGGATATCTGATTCTCTTGGTAAAGAAAGTCATGGCGAAAATTTTGTTATTCCTCAACATGGCAGCAAAGAAATATCTAACCTTGTGTCGGCTTATAATCAAATGAGAGAGCTTATCAAGCAACGACAACGAGCACTGGAACATCAGGCATTACACGATACCCTAACCGGCTTACCAAATCGCGCCCTGCTTCAGGATAGACTTGAACACACCATCAACAATTCCAATAGACACAAATCTTCTATTGCATTCATGATGATTGACTTGGACAGATTTAAAGAAATTAACGACACACTCGGACACCAGGTTGGTGATCAAGTACTTACTCAGTTAGGGCATCGCTTACAAGCTTGTATTAGAAAATCAGATACTATTGCTCGTCTGGGTGGCGATGAATTTGCACTGATTATTCCTGAAGTAAGCATTGAAGAAGCAATGAAGTTTGCTGATAAGCTAACCCACTCTATCAATAAAGTACTTACAATCGGCAATCAAAACTTGTTTATTGATGCAAGTATTGGTATCTCCATGTTTCCCAATGATGGGGATAATTGTGAAACACTCGTGCGGTATGCCGATATCGCCATGTATCATGCCAAGAAAAACAATCTTAACTATGCTCTATTCAGTCCTGACATGGATAAGTTAACTGTTGATAATCTCGCCTTGCTTAATGACTTCAGATTGGCGTTAACGCAACATTCCGGACAACTACAATTGTTCTATCAACCCAAAATTGACTTGCTCAACAAGCACGTTGTGAGTGTTGAAGCATTGTTACGTTGGGAGCATCCACAACAAGGATTCATTTCACCCGAATTTGTCATACGCATGGCAGAACAATCAGGGCTGATTGGTGAGCTATCGCAATGGGTAATAGGCCAAGCGACCAACGATTGTGCTTTGTGGCAAAAAAGTAATATCGATATCAGCGTATCCGTCAATCTCTCGGCCTGGAACTTACAGGATCCCCAATTACCTAGGTTAATAAAAAACACACTGGATGCAAATCAACTCAACCCCAGTTATTTAAGTCTCGAAATAACTGAAAGTGCAGTAATGAGTGATCCAGCTCGAGCCAGAGAGGTATTACATGACCTTGATGATATGGGTCTAAGCCTTGAAATTGACGACTATGGTACAGGCTTCTCTTCTCTTGCCTACCTCAAGTTGTTACCCGTTAGCACACTTAAAATAGATAAATCGTTTGTGATGGATATGTTGAATGATACAAATGATCTCATTATCGTTCGATCGACCATCGATCTTGCACATAATTTAGGCATGATTGTTATCGCAGAAGGTGTAGAAAACAGTGAAACACTTCACTACCTTCAGCAATTACAATGTGACGTAGCACAAGGCTACTTTATTGCTAAACCTTTACCCCTAGATAAACTTTTTGACTGGCTCGAGTCCTATAATTACGAAGAAATGACCGCATAACCCAATAATTCTGCTAGTATTATTCCCCAAACAACGCTAAAAACCATTCTAAGGGAACGACAGAA
Organism: Gammaproteobacteria bacterium; assembly: GCA_027006175.1. Lineage (GTDB taxonomy): Bacteria > Pseudomonadota > Gammaproteobacteria > AKS1 > AKS1 > Sulfuriflexus. The sequence goes on along the minus strand of JALTKS010000051.1, from coordinate 4,223 downwards.
TGTCAGTCAGAAAAATTATCGTTTGGGTAGTCTTATCCTTACTTGTTATATTAACGCTCACGGTAGTAAAAATTGCATGGTATGACCGCTATGTATGGAAAGGTACACCTGATCATATGTTTGATCTTCCCAGAGAAGACAGAAGTCAGTGGCCGACCTCTACTGCACCATGGACAACAGAGAAACAATCCATTCAAGTCGCAACACCGGATGGATTAAAAATCAAAGACATTACCTTTTATGTCAATAGTATTGGAATGGACTTTGTTTACATCAACGCAGGGCAATATCGTGCCGAAAATGGTATTCGGGAAACCTATGCGAGTAATCAATTTTACCGCGCCAAACATATTAAAAATAAACCCTTACCCGCATTGATTACTATCAGTAAAGATTTTTACTTATCCGCATTCGAGGTAACAAATCAACAATTTGAATTATTTGATCCCTCACATAAGCAACAGCGCCCCGAATACCAACAGGGCCCTGATGGTGACAATCACCCGGTTGAACCGGTGACATGGCAACAAGCACAACAATATACCCGATGGTTATCTAAAAAAGAAGGTCGTCAATATCGTCTGCCAACCGAAGCCGAGTGGGAATATGCCGCCAGAGCAGGAACCACAACTCGACTCTATTGGGGCAATGACTTTTGGGATAGGAATAAAGCCAATTTAGGTGGCTTGCATTCAAATATGGAAACATATCGTCTTGATGGCTATGAGGAATCAGCGCCGGTTGGAAGCTACCCTGCAAATCCCTGGGGGCTTTATGACATGATCGGTAATAGTTATGAGTGGGTCAATGACTGGTGGCACCCTAATTTAACTCAGGACAGTATCGACCCACAGGGACCTGATTCAGGTAAAATAAGAATGGGTAAAGGTGGCAGCTGGACAACACGTCATTACGCTATCTATGCAGGTGAGGATGATGGAAACAATCCGGCCGACCTTGGAGATATTCGTGGTATTCGGTTATTAGTGGAAATACAATAAAGGAACTGACTTGAGTATTCAAAATGAATTCCTGACACTACGTTCACATATGCAAAATACGATTGTTGGTCAATCTAATTTGCTCGATCGACTTATGGTTGGATTATTAACCGGTGGACATATTCTTCTGGAAGGCGCACCCGGCCTCGCAAAAACAACGGCCGTGAATGCCTTAGCCAGTGGTGTACATGCTAATTTCCAGCGCATCCAGTTTACACCTGATTTAATGCCTGGTGATTTAACCGGAACAGAAGTTTTTGATCAGAAAGAAGGCAGCTTCCGATTTATTCCTGGACCATTATTTCATGAGATTATTCTTGCCGATGAAATTAATCGCGCACCACCAAAAGTGCAATCGGCTTTATTAGAGGCAATGCAGGAACATCAGGTTACTATTGGTGGTGATACCCATGCGTTGTCGGATTTATTCATTGTGATGGCAACACAAAATCCACTTGAACAAGCCGGCACGTACCCACTCCCTGAGGCACAACTGGATCGTTTTTTACTTCATGTGACACTGGACTATCCCGATGCAGAAGAAGAGCTGGTTATTTTAAAACGCGACCAACAACAACATTTTGGAGAGGACACGCAAACAGAAACGAGTCCTATTAGCCCTGAAACAGTACTGGCAGCGCGGAGAGAAGTGGCAGAAATATATATTGATGAACAACTTGAGCGTTATATTATTGCCATCGTTGCTGCAACGCGAAAAATTGAAAGCATTGCACCAGAATGGAAAGACTATCTTATTGCCGGTGCATCACCACGTGCTTCCATTGCCTTGTTACGATCTTCATCAGCGCTCGCCTATTTAGCAAAACGCGATCATGTCATACCTGATGATATTATTGCGATTGCACCCGATGTGCTACGCCATCGCATTATTCCCGGTTACGCTGCCCGTGCTGCAAACGTGAGTAAAGACGATATTATTAAACGCATTCTGGAACAAATTCCTGTCCCTTAAACTGGTCACGACAACGTGTTGCTCAATAAATTAAACAGGCTTATCAATACAATATGGCAACAGCCAGCTAGCTATGCGTTTCAACAACCACTACTTCAACAAGTTGAAATTGAACGACTCCGACATTTAGCGGAAAAACCCTTCAATCCCCCTGCGCATCAACACGAAGTTGAGCACCGGCAATACGGCGATCTACGCTCTGTCTATCGAGGCTATGGTCTCGACTATGAAGAAAGCCGCCCCTATCAAGCGGGGGATGAAATGCGCTTTATGAACTGGCGACTCTCGGCACGCAGCAACGATCTATATATGAAAGTGTTCCGTGAAGAACGGCGCCCTTCTGTCTTTATTTTAATTGACCGTCGACAATCAATGCGATTTGGTAGTCAGTCACGTTTAAAAGTAACTCAAGCGACACGAATTTCAGCTTATCTGGCCTTTGTAGCAAAGCGACAAAACTCACCCATTGCTGGTGCCGTGCTGAATGAAGTAACGGAGTGGGTGCCAGAAGCAAGCGGAGAAACCGGCATCTATAATCTCCTGAAAGCATCGAATGCTGCCTGCCCTCCACTTGAAAATGAAAATAATGAAGTGTCGCTTAATCACACACTCCGGTTGCTTTTAAATATGTTGGTACACGGCTCTATTATTTATTTAATCAGTGACTTTCACGATTTAGATAGCTCATCGCACCCGCTTTTACTGCAATTATCTGAAGAACATAAAGTCATCGCCATCAATATAAGCGATTCAATTGAAAAAGATCTTTCACAGGCATCATCCGTTAGTATTTATAATCCTGAAAATAATGGCGTTATTTATTTAAATGAAAAGAATGATTCATTGAATAAACAATATCAACATGATGCTGAACTGCACTTTTCAAATATAAAGAAAACAATCACTCAGTACGGCATTGATTTTGTTGATATCGATACTGAAGAAGATAATTTTGAGAAAAAGATACCCATAGCATGAAAGCCATCGATTCAATAAAGAACCGTTTGCTGGATATTGAGTTACCTGCCACTCCACCTGAAGCAGTGGATTACACCTCACTAATATTAATAGTCGTTATTGCCGTTATCGTTATTGCTTTGGTTCTGGCGTTTTTTTTCAGTGATGACTCAAAAAACAAACGCTTGCTCTCAAAATTAAAAGCAAACTTAATGTCATCCTCCATCAATCAGAAACAGGCAAGTTATTTGATTGCGGATATCCTGAAATCTTCACATAACACCAGAAAACTGATTGCCGCGCCACAATACTCTCAGGAATGGAATCATTTTGTTACACAATTATCCGACTTCAGGTATCGCGCTGAATACAACAATAAAGATGAAATCATTAAATTAATTGATGATGCCAGACAATGGCTGCGGGAACCAAAATGATGATTGAACAAATCAGTTTCAATCATTTAGATTGGTTATGGTTAGTTGCCGTATTACCGGTTATTTATATTTTATTTCTCTACTATGGCAAACGGGATGAGAACAGTTCCTTGATTGACGGGCTTTCAGCCACAAGTGCACGTGTTCGCCATCCATTATATAAGCTACTATCCCGATCTCAACAACAAAAGACTAACGTCTCAATATTTAACATTTCTTTCTATTGGATGATTTTGCTACTACTGGTCCTCGCAGTAATGGAACCTGTTCAAATTGGAAAGAAACTGCCTGATCCACCAAGACAACGTGACATTATTTTTATTGTCGATACATCGGTAAGCATGGTCTTAAGGGACTATATGCTTAATGAGAAACGCGTTGACAGAATGAACGTGGTGAGATCAACCTTGAAAAATTTTATAGAACAACTTAGAGGCGATAAGGTCTCTATCATTGCCTTTGCAGATACACCGCATGTACTTGTTCCATTGACAAGTGATACAAACTTGCTTAAGTCAATGTTGCTGCGACTAAGAACAGGCATCGCCGGGCGAGGCAGTGCCCCAGGTGATGCCGTTGCGCTAGCAGTAAAGCAAATTGTTAAGCACAAGAATCGTCATCAGATCATGGTGCTACTCACTGATGCAGCATTACCAGTTGGAAGCATCTCGCCATTGCAGGCAGCTAATATTGCTGCAGAGGCAGGCTTGCCTTTATACACCGTTGCTGTTGGTGCCGATAATTATTCGGCAGAAGAACAACGTACTACCGGACTCGTCTATCACCCTGCTGATCGCGCATTACTTAAAAAAATGGCTGAAAAGACAAAGGCTAAAAGTTATTTAGCTGGCAACA
>JALTKS010000050.1 GCA_027006175.1 Gammaproteobacteria bacterium | reverse complement strand
ACCGTAAAGGCATTGCCCGCCGGGTTACTTAAGGTCGCGCTAATCGTTGCGTTACCCACACCTTCGTTGACTGCAACATCGTTTAAGGTAAGCGTTGTCGCATCATTATTATCTACGATAGTGCCTATTGCTGTGTCACTGGCATCAACAAGTGGATCGGATGCCGACAAACTGACTGTAAATGTTTCATTACCTTCACTAAAGATATCGTTTGTAATAGGAACCGTTATTGTTTGTGTTTCAGCGGCTGTACCCGCAAAATTCAACACACCACCCGTACTAGTGTAATCCACACCACCACCGGTAGCCGTGCCATCGGTTAATGCGTAGTTAACGGTAAAGGGATTAGTCGTCGCTAAACTCAAGGTCACGGTAAATGTCGCCGTACCCGCATCTTCATTAACCGTGACATCATCAACGGTGAGTACTGGGCTATCATTATCTGCGATGGTCGTAGTGACCTGGTTAGCCGCGGTGTCTTCAGCAATGTTTTCAAATGAGGTATTGGTATCGTTAATGCTATCAATATCGATAACAATATTTTCAACCCCTTCAGCGATAAGATCATCAATCGTTGCCAATGTAAACGTGGTGCTATTTGTACCACCAGCAATCACAACACTCGCAACACTGTTGTAATCAGATCCATCTGCCGCTGTGCCGCTGTATGCAAGATTAACGGTAACACTGTTACCCACTGGCACGGTTTTATCGATACTAACGGTATAGTTTGTAGTGACATCACCTTCAATGACACTACCAGGACCTGTAATACTAACAAATGCCGTATCTTCAGTGCCCGGAGGGTTATCACTACCGGTTTGATCTGAAATAGTCGTGGTAACCTGATTCGCAGACGTGTCTTCAATAATATTTTCAAACGAGGTATTGGTATCTACAATCGAGGCGATATCAATAACAATGGTCTCACCATTATCAGCAAAGGCATCATCAATGGTCGCAAGATTAAATGTTGTTGAATTGGTACCGCCAGCAATCACAACACTCGCAACACCTGTAAAATCAGTGCCGTCTGTTGCTGTGCCCGAGTAAGATAAATTAACGGTCACACTGTTACCCGCAGGCACCGTGTTCGTTAAGCTAACCGTGTAATCAGTCGTGCTTTCACCTTCAACAACCGTGGCAGGTCCAGTAATGCTAACCAATGTAGT
>JALTKS010000049.1 GCA_027006175.1 Gammaproteobacteria bacterium | reverse complement strand
GCAATACCGTAATGGATAAAGGTTTCCATACGACGTGCTTCTTTGGCTGAAATATAATCCGTAATATCAAAATCACGAATTGATCCACCGAAACGGGTAGAGAATTCTGACACATCAAAATGCGTCAATGGTCCAATGCCACTCTTGCCTGCAAGAATGTTATCCCAAGAATCTTTTACATTCAGTCCAACTGGCGTCACTAAGCCCAGACCGGTAACAACGACACGTCTTGTCACTGTTATGCTCCCGTTATGTTCAGCAGAAAAACGAATGGCCGCCTACCACGATGCGTGGAAGCGGCCACCAATTTGAGTTCAAGCAGTAAAATTAACCAGCGTTCGCAACGACGAAGTCGATAGCCTGTTGTACGGTGGTAATTTTTTCAGCCTGATCATCAGGGATCTCAGTTTCGAATTCTTCTTCAAGAGCCATTACTAACTCTACTGTATCAAGTGAGTCGGCGCCGAGATCGTCAACGAACGAGGCTGCGTTAGTTACTTCTTCTTCTTTTACACCAAGCTGTTCTACAACAATCTTCTTGACGCGTTCTTCAATATTACTCATGACTATATAGTCCTCCAGAATTAATCAGCATTGTTCTGCTGCGAGCGTATTGTATTGAAAACCGGACAAACATGCCAGAATTCATAAACAATTGATTTATATAAACTTATTGAGCCTGTATGGCTTTAATCCATCACCATCCCGCCATTTACGTTGATCGTTTCACCGGTTATATACGATGCTGCAGGCGAAGCAAGGTAGGCAACCGCACTGGCAATCTCTTCCGGATTACCCAAACGCCCCAGTGGGATCTGCCCTAAAAGCTTGTTTTTAACCTCTTCCGGTAAATCGTGCGTCATGTCGGTATCAATGAAACCGGGGGCAACCACATTAACCGTGATGCCTCGTGGGCCAACTTCACGCGCTAATGACTTGGAAAAACCAATTAAACCGGCTTTCGCTGCGGCATAGTTTGTTTGACCGGCATTGCCGCTAATACCCACAACCGATGCAATACTGATAATGCGACCTTTACGCGCTTTCATCATCGGGCGCAGCATGGCTTTTGATAAACGGTAAATCGATGTCAGATTGGTATCAATGATGTCATTCCATTCATCATCTTTCATGCGCATTAATAAATTATCGCGTGTGATACCGGCATTATTAACCAGCACACTGATTGCACCATGCGTATCCGCAATCGTTTTTAATACCTCCGCAACGGAATCTGCATCAGTCACATTCAATGCCATGCCATTACCGTTGATACCCGCTTCTTTCATGTAAGCGCTGATTGCATCTGCGCCCTTATCTGATGTGGCGGTACCAATAACCGTCGCCCCCTGTTCGCCTAACGCCATCGCAATACATTTACCAATGCCGCGACTCGCGCCCGTGACTAAGGCAATTTCACCTTGCATAGACATAATGAACTCTCCTTTACTTAACCGCTTCAAGCGCTGCATTCAATGACGCATCATCAAACAGCGGGTACGCTGGAAACGCTTTATTAATTCGTTTGTTTAATCCGGTTAATACTTTGCCTGGACCACATTCTACAACGGCATCAATACCATCATCAGAAAGTCGGTTAATCGTTTCAACCCAACGCACTGGGCTCGACAACTGTTTAACCAATGCCTGTTTAATTTGTTCCGCATCATTCGGGGTTGCCACGTCAACATTATTAATCACGGCAACGTTCGGTGCGGTGATTTCAATTGCAGCTAAACGTACCTGTAATTTTTCTGCTGCAGGTAACATTAATGAGCAATGTGATGGCACACTCACGGGTAAAACAATGGCGCGTTTTGCACCGCGTTCTTTCGCCAGTACGGTAGCGCGTTCAACCGCTGCCGTATTACCGGCAATAACCACCTGACCAGGTGAATTAAAATTAACCGCTGACAATACCTCACCTTCTGCAGCATCAGCACACACAGTACGAACGGCGTCATCATCCATACCCAGTACGGCTGCCATTGCGCCTTCACCGGCGGCAACCGCTTCTTGCATAAAGCGACCACGATCAGCCACCAGGCTTGCCGCATTGCTTAAGGACATGGCATCACTGCAAACCAGTGCGGTGTACTCCCCCAAACTGTGCCCTGCCATCATGGTCGGCATGGTGTTCGCTTGCTGTTGCCATACACGCCAGCAGGCAACACCGGCGGTTAACATAGCGGGTTGCGTACGATCAGTTTGATTTAAATCTTCTGCCGGTCCTTCTTGAACCAACGCCCATAAATCATAACCGAGCGCATCAGATGCTTCGGTGAAGGTGTCTGTCACGATAGAGTGGCTTTTTGCAAGTTCTGCCAACATACCAACTGACTGTGAACCTTGCCCGGGAAAAATAAATGCAAAAGACATATGAATATTCCGTAATAAAATTAATTATAAAAAAACATTAATATTTAATAAGTGCTGAGCCCCAGGTAAAACCACCACCAAAGGCTTCAAGTAAAATGGTATCACCACGCTTAATTCTGCCATCTCGCACTGCCGTATCAAGTGCAAGCGGTACCGATGCTGCCGAGGTATTACCGTGCTTATCAACGGTGACCACAACATGGTCTGTGCTCATTTGTAGTTTTTTAGCGGTCGCATTAATAATGCGAATATTGGCTTGATGCGGCACTAACCAGTCAATATCTGTTTTTTGCATATCGTTAGCCGCCAAGGTTTCATCGACAATACGACCAAGCGTGTTCACCGCCATTTTAAAGACTTCATTGCCTTTCATGCGCATGTACGCAGTGCCATTTTCAATTTTACTGTAGTCAGTTGATACACCGCCATCTACTGTCAAGAGATCTTCATACTGCCCGTCTGCATGTAAATGGGTCGATAAAATACCCGGCTCATCACTGGTTTCCAAAATTGCCGCACCAGCACCATCACCGAATAAAATACAGGTGCCGCGATCCGTCCAGTCAGTAATACGTGACATGGTTTCAGCACCAATCACTAATGCACATTTGTTCGAACCGGATTTAATAAATTTATCTGCAATACCCAGCGCATAAACAAAACCGGTACAAACGGCTTGCACATCAAACGCGGCACAACCGGCAATGCCTAAACGTTGCTGTAATAAACAGGCGGTACTGGGAAAAACGCGATCCGGTGTGGTTGTTGCGACAATGATCAAATCAATGTCATCCGCTGTAATACCCGCATGCTCCATTGCGGCACGCGCAGCATGTTCTGCAAGATCACAGGTGGTTTCGTTGTCTGCCGCTATGTGGCGTTCTTTAATGCCGGTACGATCAAAGATCCATTCATCAGTGGTGTCCACCATTGTTTCAAGATCTTTATTACTCAGGATTTTTTCAGGCAGGTAACTGCCAGTGCCTTTAATTCGTGAATACATTATACGTCTTCTCGTTGGTTAACCAGTAGCGCTTCCAGCTGCTCACTGATTCGTTCAGGGACACGGTTTTCAATTTCGATTAGTGCCTGGTTAATGGCGGTTTTAAATGCCAGCACATCAGCACCGCCGTGACTCTTGATCGCAATACCTTGCAAACCCAGCAAACTTGCACCATTGTAACGGCGTGGATCAATCGTCTTACGAAAACTGTTTAATACCGGCATCGTAAGTACTGCGACCATTTTAGTAAAAATATTTTTAGTGAAGGCCTGTTTGATTTTAAATGAAATCATTTTCGCCACACCTTCACTCGCCTTGAGTGCGATATTGCCATTAAAGCCATCACAGACAACCACATTGGCTTTGCCTTGATAAACACCGTCACCTTCAACATAGCCAACATAATTTAACTGACTATCAGAAAGCAGTCTTGATGCTTCTTTAATCACTTCATTGCCTTTGATTTCTTCTTCACCAATATTAAGCAAAGCAACCGAAGGCTTATCAATATTATTAACCGCCGAGGCAAGCACCGATCCCATCACTGCAAATTCAAATAAATTATCTGCCGAACTATCAACATTTGCGCCCATGTCTAACATATGACAAAAACCGGGGATGGTGGGTAACAAACCACAAATGGCGGGACGATCGATACCGGGTAACATTTTTAAAACAAAACGCGCGGTTGCCATTAAGGCACCTGTGTTACCCGCACTCACACATGCACTGGCACGACCTTCTTTTACAAGGTTAATCGCAACCCGCATGGATGAATCTTTTTTAAAACGCATTGCCTGTGCTGGCTTGTCATCCATTTCAACAATCTGAGATGCGTGTTGCACCTGCATACGATCTGAATCGGGGTAGTTGTGCTTGGATAATTCTTCGCGGATTTTATCCTGATCACCGACAAGGATAAGCGCAAGATTAGGATGCTCTGCTAACGAGGCAATCGCCGCAGGAACGGTAACCGGCAGACCATGATCGCCGCCCATTGCATCAAGTGAAACTGTCAGTAAGCTGCCCATCTTTTTTTATTTTGCTACCTTATGTGACGTAGGGCGCATAAAAGCGCAACACGGCATGAAGCCGTGTTGCGTATTATAGTAATAATGCTGTCGATTTGTTGATAAACCGACTCAACCAAAGCAAGGCTTTAGTCGTCTTTACCAGGAACAACTTTACGACCACGGTAGTAACCATCTGCTGTTACATTGTGGCGGCGGTGAGTTTCACCTGTTGTTGAATCAACTGAAAGAGTCGGTCCACTTAATGAATCGTGTGAACGACGCATTCCGCGTCTTGCTGGTGTTACTTTGTTCTTTTGTACTGCCATGACCGATTACTCCTACCGTCAATACTAATCTATGTTATTTACGTTTTAAATCCGCTAATGCTGCAAACGGATTCTTCTTCTGTTCCGACTTGTTATCTGTCTCAGCGATGTCCTCTACGGGATCATTGTCGATACTCACCGCGTGACACTCTTGCGTTTCATGCTTAGGCACAATCGGCAGTGTCAGTAATAACTCATCTTCAACTAACTCAGCGACCGATACTAACGAATCATCCAGTATCAATGGTTCGTATTCTTCGCCGAGGCGTTCAATTTCTGCTTCAGACTCAATCATTGCCAATTTAAACGTTGTATCAACGGGCAATAACATTTCCTGCATACAGCGCTGACAACACAATGATAACGTACAGCTCAAGTGACCTTTTATCCATGGGATGCCACTGCTATCAACATCAAACTCAAGTTCAACATTAATCTCACCCGTTGTATCCTCCAGAGATTCAGCGAGCCTTGGCATTCGCGACAAAGGTAAACGCCCTTGCATCAGTCGTTGACTGCGCGCCAGCCTCAGTGGTTCAATATGCTCTGGAAGCCGGTCTTTCATAAGGCGCGCATAATATAGCGCAAGCTGCTGGCTGTCAAAGGAAAAATCCTCAAAATGCAGCCTGTTAGCGCATTTCTTCATCTAATCCGCTTGCTTTAATAAGCCGATTCCCTTTCAATGGGTTGGCTGGCATAAAAGCGCCTCTATCTGAC
>JALTKS010000048.1 GCA_027006175.1 Gammaproteobacteria bacterium | reverse complement strand
CGTTGTTTCTCATTGTCATGCAATTGCCGGTTATTCGTATCTACAGCTAATGCACCGATTGCGCCTTGACGTCCACCTATCACACTGCCCAAAGCAAAAGCAGTGAGTTGCGCAAGCCCTTGCGATAGTAAAACAAGTGTGCCGGTGGTCAGTTGGTTTTTGTTGTTTTGAATCGCGGTTTGATTGCTGGCGATAATAGCGCCTTTTTGATGTCACTTCCGGATTCCAGTCAGGAATGCGCTTTTTCTCTGAATTTTGAGTCGCGTGCCAGATTGATTAAAGTTTAATCCCTCCGTCACCTTTTAACCATGATTGATTAATTAGCCAACTCACTATTCCTCTATATCAAAATCTACTACTATTTTTTTGAATGTCTTAACTAATGAATCAATCTCTTCACGCGTATAACCAACCCGTGTATAAAATTCAGCGAGTTCTATTCCATAACAAATTTCGCCTAAACAGTTCTTAATCATCAAAATCTCATTTTTTGATAATTCGCACTGCACATTACCATTAACACTATTTAAAATTTTCATCGTAACTATACCTTAGCATATGCTTATTATTGAAATGGGGTTGCTCGAGCAGGTAAAACATTATTGATATACCCATTCAAATCTCGTGGTTGAAAAGCTGTGCTTTGCCCGGTACCTAACGGATTCCGAATAACTACCGTGCCTGTAGATTCTTGCACATACACTGTTCTCCCATCTCTGTAATAACGAATACTGCTGGGATTATCGAGAACATTATTGACGTGTTGTCTAAACTGCGCTTTAGTCCTTATTCCTAATCCAGCAAACTCACCTTGCTTCAATACATGTTTTTCAAATGAATGGTCTACAATTTCGTCGATCGTCAATTTTCTATTTAATTTTTTAGCATTAGTCGTACTGTGAGCCGCATTATTTGAAGTAACACCCCCCTTCCCAAACCGCTTCTCAAAAAACCGCACAATCGTCTTACCACCCACTCTGGCAAGCAAGCCCTCACCAACGAGAATCGGTATGTTAATGCCCAATTCAATCGAACGGTTTCTATCACCAGGGTGGGTGGCAACATTAAACGAGTTCAGTACGTCTTGTCCAATTGTCGATGTATAGTCTGTGAACAGGGTATCCACCCCTTCTGCCACTTCATTACCACTAAACCCGACTACAGCAAGACCCGCAGGGACCCCGG
>JALTKS010000047.1 GCA_027006175.1 Gammaproteobacteria bacterium | reverse complement strand
AATAAAGGGTAACGTCAAATGGTTTAACGAATCTAAAGGATTTGGTTTTATTGAATCCAACGGAAAAGATTATTTTGTCCATTTTAGTGCAATTGAAAGCAGTGGCTTTAAAACATTACAAGAAGGTAACTCTGTTATGTTCAAAGCATCTCAAGGACAAAAAGGCCCACAAGCCGAAAGTGTCGAAGTAATCTAGACGTTATCAGGGTCATGGCTCAAAAATGAGCCGTGACTGGTTTGCCTTTGGTAGCGTTTCAATTAATACCAGTCAAGATTAACTGATTGTCAAATCGTAATTTGCATTAAAAAATAATTCAAATTCAACCCTGCTGCACTAACCCTTCAAGACGTTTTTCACCCTTTAGATAGGCCCTCAGAGTGAAGTTTATAACTAATCTAGGACTTACGCATTGACAAAATCCTGTTAAAATGAGTGCTTTTAGCAGGCACGGAATGCTAATAAAAACCAAGCCCTCAACGGCCCAATGTAACGAAACTATTTACACCGCATACCTCTTAAGTGATCCGCGCTATACAAGTTGTACACGTTTATCTGAGATAATGGATTCAATCTCGCATGACAGTGTAAATCGCTTTTTAGAACGTGAACGCTTTGAGCCCAAAGATTTATTTGATGAAGAATCGCAGAGAATTGAATTAACAGGCGGCATTCTCAGTATAGATGACTCTGTGTTAGATAAGCCTTATATGAATCCTGATAAAGCTGAGTTGATAGGTAATTTCTGGTCGGGTAAACATAAACGCGTTGTAAAAGGAATTAACCTGATTACGCTATTCTATACTGATATCTGTGGGACTTCGGTGCCTGTTAACTATCGAATTTATAACAAAGCAGATGACAAAACGAAGAATGACTACTTTATTGAAATGCTACATGAAGTATTGTCTTGGAAGTTAACCCCGGCTTGGATAACCGGTGATAGTTGGTATGCTAGCATTAGTAACATGAAAAAATTACGAAAATTGAAACTGCAATTTATGTTTGGAGTTGAAAGTAACCGTACCGTATCAATTGAGCGAGGTCAGTATATTCAAGTACAAAAGCTAGAAGGCTGGCAAAATGATGAGTCATTACGCTCCCGCATAGCGGGAGGCTTGACGGCTGTGAGCAGCCCATGGGGCTGCCAATTATTAAGTTCGAACCAAATTAAAACATCCCATCCTCAGTCGAGCCCGCGGTTTCAAGCTGT
>JALTKS010000046.1 GCA_027006175.1 Gammaproteobacteria bacterium | reverse complement strand
GCTGCCAGAGCTTAGCTGCTGGCTCAGGGAATCTCACTTTGTTCGATTCAATTGCCCTGAACCTTTGGTTAGGGTATTCATAATGAAGCTCGTAGAGATTCTTTGAGCAGCCATCAGCTAAGCTCTGACACCATTGCTGGTGATTCCAGGTTAATTACCTTTGTTTAAGGAGCGGGTATTCGTTGTTGTGCAGTGCCGAATTACAAGCGTCCCGCAGGGCGTTTGTCTCGGAGATGTGCAATAACGGATAGCTGCGACCACCTCTTAAATTACCTATTTAATTTTGTGTTCATTTTTAATTGGGTTCGCACTGCTGCCAGCCTTTAACTGCTGGCTCAGGGAATCTCACTTTGTTCGATTCAATTGCCCTGAACCTCTGGTTAGGGTATTCATAATGAAGCTCGTAGAGATTCTTTGAGCAGCCATCAGTTAAAGGCTGACATCATTGCTGTTGGTTTCAGGTTAATTACCTTTGTTTAAGGAGCGGGTATCGGTTGTTGTGCAGCGCCGAATTACAAGCGTCCCGCAGGGTGTTTGTCTCGGCGATGTGCAACAACCGATATCCGCGACCCTCTCCAAATCCATAAAAAAAGCAGGCTTTCGCCTGCTTCCTTTATTTCTGATGTAAAGACTTCTTACAGTAATGGCACAATCAATAACGCCACAATGTTAATAATCTTAATCAGTGGGTTGATGGCTGGACCCGCAGTATCTTTGTATGGATCACCCACCGTGTCACCGGTTACCGCGGCTTTGTGTGCCTCAGAACCTTTACCACCGCAGTTACCATCTTCGATGTATTTCTTCGCGTTATCCCAGGCACCACCACCGGTTGTCATGGAGATAGCAACGAAGAGTCCGGTGACGATAGTACCGATTAACAAACCACCGAGTGCTTGGGGACCGAGTATTAATCCAACCAGTAGCGGCACGGCGATAGGCAATAATGAAGGGATGATCATTTCCTTAATTGCCGCACGCGTTAGCATGTCGACCGCTTTGGAATAATCAGGTTTTGCAGTGCCTTCCATAATGCCAGGAATTTCCTTGAACTGGCGGCGAACTTCAATCACAACACTGCCCGCTGCACGACCCACGGCTTCCATTGCCATTGCACCAAACAGGTAAGGCACGAGGCCACCGATGAATAAGCCGATGATGACCATGTGGTTAGACAGGTCGAATGTCAGGTGTTGACCGGCTGATTCCAACTCATGGGTGTAATCGGCGAACAGTACCAATGCAGCCAGTGCGGCGGAGGCAATGGCATAGCCTTTGGTTACGGCTTTGGTGGTGTTACCCACGGCATCCAATGGATCCGTGATACCACGGATTTTTTCATCCAGTTCAGCCATTTCAGCAATACCGCCAGCGTTGTCCGTAATTGGACCGTAGGCGTCCAGTGCGACGACAATACCGGTCATGGATAGCATTGAGGTTGCCGCAATTGCGATGCCGTAGAGGCCGGCAAATTCGTATGCCCCCCAGATACTGGCACAAACGGCTAAAACAGGTAGTGCAGTTGATTTCATTGACACACCTAAACCGGCAATGACGTTGGTGCCATGACCGGTTGTTGATGCTTCGGCGATGTGTTGAACCGGTTTGAATTCAGTCGCGGTGTAATATTCGGTAATGACAATCATTGCACCTGTGAGCACTAAACCAATTAGTGCCGAGTAAAACAGGTTGATGGAATCAACCGCCGTACCATCAAGCATGACGCTGTCACCGAGTACCCAGGTGGTAATCGGATAGAAGGCAATGGCTGAAATGATACCGGAGACGGCAAGACCACGGTACAAGGCATTCATGATTTTGCCGCCATCTCGTGCCTGTACAAAGAAAGTACCAATGATAGAAGCAATAATAGAGGCGGCACCAATCACCAGTGGGTACATGATGGCAGCATCGCCTGCACCCGTAATGATCAAGCCACCGAGTAACATGGTTGCGACCAGTGTGACGGCGTAGGTTTCAAACAAATCGGCTGCCATACCGGCACAGTCACCAACATTATCACCGACGTTATCAGCAATCACCGCCGGGTTGCGTGGGTCATCCTCGGGAATGCCGGCTTCAACTTTACCAACCAGATCCGCACCGACATCGGCACCTTTGGTAAAGATACCGCCACCAAGACGGGCGAAGATAGAAATTAATGAACCGCCAAAGGCGAGTCCGACTAATGGCTGGATGCTGGTCGTTCCACCTGTTGGTGTCATCGCCTGAAGCACGGCGTAGTAAGCCGCTATACCAAGAAGCCCTAAACCAACCACTAACATGCCGGTAATCGCGCCGCCACGGAAGGCAACTTGTAGGGCGGGATTCAGTCCTTCGTTGGCGGCTTCTGCTGTACGCACATTCGAACGAACGGAGATATTCATACCGATATAACCGGCACCGGCAGAGCAGAACGCGCCAATCGCAAAACCAATAGCGGTTAATAAATCCAGACCAACGAGGATCGCAATAAATAAAATAACGCCCACCAGACCAATCGCGGTGTATTGGCGGTTTAAGTAAGCTTGAGCGCCTTCCTGTACCGCGGCGGCAATTTCTCGCATGCGATCGTTGCCAGTGGGTTTATTTAAAATCCACTGATAAGACCAAATACCATAAGCCAATGCGGCAAAGGCACTAATGATTGATAGTAATAAACCGTCTGACATGCTCGTACTCCCCCAATAAAATGATTATTTGACAGCGGCTGGGCTATTTATATAGCCCTTGTGAACCGTGAGTCTTTATTTTGATGGTTCATTATTACTACTTCGTGAAGCGCAGGGCAAGCGGTGCAAAAGCGAAATGTGTGCTCTCACATGGTGCAATTAGGGAAAGGGTAGTGATTTTATACTTGTTAAGTAGTGCCAGAGAAGAGCGGCGTGCTTGTTTTGTCGGGTATCTGGTGGAGATTCAAATCTTCTAATGAGGGTATCAATGTAAAAAACGGATGCCGTCATGTGTTGACGGCACCCGGATTTTAACAGTGCTTATAGATCAAACTTTTTAAGTTTTTTCTTAACAGCCACACCTTTCATACGAACATACTTGGGCATGCCGTTTTTGTAAGGAGGGTAGTCTTCACCTTTAATTAATGGTTCGAGGTATTCACGACATTTCTTGGTGATACCGTAGCCATCTTTAGTGATGAAGTTTTTAGGCATCATCTTCTCTACATTAGCGACCTTGGAAAGATCCGCCATGCCGACTTTCCATTTAAACGGCTTGTTAGAGATGCGGTCAACGGTTGGCATAATGGAGTTATGACCTTTAAGCGCAAAGTTGACAGCGGCTTTACCCATGGCGTAAGCCATGTCCACATCAGTTTTAGAGGCAATATGGCGTGCTGCACGTTGCAGGTAATCCGCCACGGCCCAGTGATTCTTTAGTCCCAGACCGTTTTGAACCATGCCAGAGATAACCGTTGCTGCACCGCCAAGTTGGGCGTGACCAAAGTTGTCCTTGAGTCCGCTTTCGGCGAGGAACTTACCGTTCTTGTAGTGAACGCCTTCAGAGACAACCACCGTACAGTAACCGTGTTTCTTGACCATAGCATCAACTTTGGCAAGGAATTTCTTCTCGTCAAATTCAACTTCAGGGAACAGGATAACAATCGGGATAGGCGTATCTTCAGTTGATGCAAGACCACCTGCCGCTGCAATCCAGCCAGCGTGACGACCCATCACTTCAACGATGAATACTTTTGTTGATGTTTTGCTCATTGATGCAACGTCAAAACTTGCTTCGCGTGTAGACACAGCAATGTATTTCGCTACGGAACCAAAACCAGGGCAGTTATCAGTGATAGGCAGATCGTTATCAACCGTTTTTGGTACATGAATCGCCTGAATCGGGTAACCCATTTTTTCAGATAACTGCGAAACTTTAAAACAGGTATCCGCTGAATCACCGCCACCATTGTAGAAGAAGTAACCGATGTTATGGGCTTTAAACACTTCGATTAAACGCTCGTATTCACGCGCATTGGCTTCAAGACTTTTTAATTTAAAACGGCAAGAACCGAAGGCACCAGAAGGTGTGTGGCGCAGGGCTTTAATGCCGGCAGTCGTTTCTTTGCTGGTGTCGATAAGATCTTCGGTCAAGGCACCGATGATACCGTTACGACCCGCGTAAACTTTACCAATCTTGGTTTTGTTCTTACGAGCTGTTTCAATCACACCACAGGCGGATGCGTTGATAACAGCCGTTACACCACCTGATTGCGCGTAAAACGCATTCATCGGTTTAGCCGCTGCTTTCTTCTTAGTAGCAGTTTTCTTTGTAGCCATGTCAGGTTCTCCCTAAATAAAAATAATGACAGTAAGTATTAAAAGTTAAAAATTTCTTTTGAAGATAGGCCGAAGAATTTATTCAGCCGCTTCGTAATCTGGTATTGGTTTATGCATGATTTTCAATGTTCAATATGTCTTTTGTCGCTTCATTATTTGGCTGATTTAGTCCTCAGCGGCGAGCTAGCATACTGCAAATAAACGAAAAATGCATGACAGTTCGTTGACTTAGTTGTACTGAGCAGAGTAGGTTTATATGTAAAGCAGGCATAGATCTGGGTGATTAGCCCTACCACTGGCGCGGTAAAAAGCGCTATAATGTCAATTATTATAATACTAACAAAGACTTATATAAAAAACGGGATGTCGTTATGAGGGTCGTGCTACTAGGTGCCCCCGGTTCGGGAAAAGGGACGCAAGCTAAAATTTTAGCTAAGCAGTATGGGATGGCGCAAATTTCTATCGGTGCGATATTGCGTGCAGCGGTCGAAGAAGGCAGTGCTTTAGGTAAACAGGCCAAACCCTACATGGATAGTGGTCAACTCGTACCCGATGATGTTGTTCTGGGACTGTTGCGTGACCATCTTGCCTCGGAAGATACCGACAATGGATTTATACTGAATGGCTTCCCTCGTAATGTTATTCAGGCGGAAGAACTTGACACTATTCTAAATGAGTTGCGCCAACCATTGCATGGTGCGTTATTGATTGATGTTGGGGTTGATGCCTTAATTCAACGCCTGACTGGCAGACAGACGTGTCGCTCCTGTGGGCAGATGTATAACCTTTATACTGACCCATCCAAATTATTTGATCGTTGTGATCAATGTGGTGGTGATCTGCGCCAACGCACGGATGATAATGAAGAGACCATTGGTAATCGTTTGCGTATTTTCGAATCGGTTACGACGCCGTTACTTAATTATTTTAAGGAACAAGGTAAGTTACGCACGATTCAGGGTGTAGGTGAAATTAACGATATTGCTGCTGCGGTTAGTAAAGAGCTTAAAACATTACCGTCGGAAGAGTCATTGCAGGCTGAATTAGACAAGTTGAGCAAGGGGGATGTCACCCTTGAGGATCTTGAACGTAAAGTTCTGGAATCACTTCAAAATGCATTAGGAAATGTTAATAAAGAAGTGATTGAACCTGCTGATGAAGCGTTGAAAAAAGCTGAAAAAGTGGTCACAAAAGAAGCTGGGAAGCTGAGCAAGAAGGTGGCTAAGGCAGCGAAGAAAGAGGCGAAGGTTCTTAAAAAAGAAGCCAGGGCAATTAAGAAGAAAGTTACTAAGGCTGCTAAAAAAGAGGTTAAAGTCCTTAAAAAAGAAGCTAAGGCAATCAAGAAGAAAGTGACTAAGGCCGCCAAGAAAGAGGTTAAAGTTCTTAAAAAAGAAGCGAAAGCGATTAAGAAGAAAGTTACTAAAGCGGTTAAAGATATAAAGAAAAAGGTGACTAAAAAAACAGCGGCAAAGAAAAAACCAACAACAAAGAAAGTAGCCGCTAAAAAAGCAACGACTAAGAAAAAATCAGCAGCTAAAAAAACAGCGACCAGAAAAAAAACAGCATCCAAAAAGAAAGTCGCGAAAAAGAAAACAACGACTAAAAAAAAATAACTATTTAAATGCTATTTATGTGTAATTTTATTTTGAATTAATGGAATAAAATGGGGAGTTATTCCGTCTCACGTAGACATAATTATTACAAAAGAGGTAGAACACCATGAAAAAGAGCTTGACTAAATTACTGAGTATTTTTGCCGTTGTTGTTTCAATGCTAGGACTTTCTGCTTTTAGCACAATGGCGAGTGCAGATAATACATTTGATCCCAAGCACAAGCTTGTTATTCAAGTGAGCAGTAAAGATCCTTTGACACAGAAAATTGCAATGAATAACGCAGTCAACATTCAAAAAGCCTATGGGGTTGATAATGTTGCCGTTGAAATTGTTGCCTACGGCCCAGGTCTAGGTATGCTAACTAAAAAGAGCAAATACTCTGATCGCGTTAAAAGCCTGACCGTACAGGGTATTAAGTTTAGTGCTTGTGGTAACACAATCAAGAAAGTGACCAAGAAAAAAGGTAAAGCGCCTAAATTGACTGAAGGCGTTGTGGTTGTTTCTGCTGGTGTAGAACGTATCATGGAATTACAGGAAAACGGTTACTCTTATATTCGTCCGTAAGATTTAACTACGTTTGAATAAAGGCCTCGGTGAGCAGTCACCGGGGCTTTTTTAATGTCTCTTTTTCCTGAGTTAGGGAAATCGTTTGCCGATGACCATTTGGCTTCCATGCGGGGGCAATGACATTGGGCATGTCTGATTTGTTTAATAACCTGGCAGGTGCGAGCGTAAGCTCACCAAAGCGCTGATTAATGTCATCCATGATGGCATTACGAAGCTGTTGTTCTTCACGTTGTGGTGTAAATAATTCGAGTTGTTGATCGCTCGGTTGTGGATCTAAAGCAGTTACTTGAATTTGGAACACCCCTTGGTGTTGCCAGCGATTCGACATCAGGTAGCGGCAAAGCTTAAAGATAGCGCTGGCATCATTATCCGGGTGAGCAAGGTTCAGTTTCATGGATAGCCAGCCATCCTGGATTTTTAGCCCAATATAAAAGTGCTGCGCCTGCATTTTATGGCGGCGTAATCGGCTGGCTAGTTTTTCGCTCATGTGTCGAAAGTAAGTGAGTAGCACTTCATTATTGCGCGTATTGGGCGGAACAACTTTACCGTGCCCCATTGATTTTGGTGGGGGAACATCCGTGTGTACGTTATCAGGATCTTCTCCCTGGCACATTAACCAGATACGTCGCCCCAGATTACCAAACCGCCTTGCGAGTATTCCAATGGGTAATTGACCAACGTCACCACAGCGATAAGCATCGTATTGAGCGAGGAAATTGCCAATACCATCGGCGATCCCGCATAAAGCAGTAACAGGTTCATTGGCGAGTCGTTGTCGTGCTTCCCATGGCGGGATAACAGTGAGGCCATTAGGTTTTTGTAATTTGGCGGCAAATTTAGCCGTGGTTTTATCACCGGCAACACCGGCTGAGCTATGTATTCCCGAAACAGCAAATATTTTTTTCTTCAGCATATTTGCCATGCGTACAGGCGTGCCGTGTAAGCGTTGGCAGTGGGTGACATCAAGAAAGGCTTCATCAACTGAAAAGACCTCGATATCAGGACTAATATCTTGTAGTGACAGCATGATACGAGTAGAAACTGCCGCATAGATTTCAGGACGTGCCGGACGTTGAATAATATCTGGGCAGAGCTTTTTTGCTTCAGGTAAACGCATGCCTGTTTTAATACCAAAAGCACGTGCTTCGTAAGAGCTGGTAATAATACAACTACCACGATGGCCGTTGGTAACGGCAATAGGACGCCCCCGTAATTGAGGGAAATCACGCTGTTCAATGGAGGCGAAAAAAGCATTCATATCGACATGAATAATGGCGCGAGGCCAAAATACAGGGCAGCGATCATTCGACATTGTGTTGGTTTAACGGTAGCTGCGTAATTGACCGACAACAATACCTTGTATTGAAATGCGATCAGCGGAATAAACCATTGTTTCCATATTCACGTTTGAGGGTATGAGTGTAATGGAACCATTGTGGTTGTTGCGGAAGGTTTTTAAGGTTGCGGTGTCGTTATCAATCAACGCGACGACAATGTCATCATTGCAAGCATGATCAGTTTTTTCGATGATCACCATATCGCCATCGAGGATCCCTGATTCGATC
Organism: Gammaproteobacteria bacterium; assembly: GCA_027006175.1. Taxonomy (GTDB): domain Bacteria; phylum Pseudomonadota; class Gammaproteobacteria; order AKS1; family AKS1; genus Sulfuriflexus. Next base: position 11,320 of record JALTKS010000046.1, on the reverse strand, counting down.
ATGGAGTCACCTTGTACTTTCAGAACAAAGCGGTTTTCACCGATAAAAAACTCACTGAGATCGATATCATCATGGTTGGGAATGGCTTCGATAGGCTGCCCTGCTGCGATGCGGCCGAGCAGGGGGAGCCGGTAATGAGGTGGCGCATTGTCGGTTAATTGTTTGGGTGTTAAAGATATTCCTCTATGTTTAGATGATTCTATAGTAAGTAAGCCCTCACTAACAAGCAATTTTAAATAACGATGTACAACACCTTTGGAGTTGATTCCGATACCTGACGCAATTTCACTGAGTAGCGGGGCATAGTTATGTTGCGCGATATAGTCGCAGATAAATCGGTATGTATCTTGTAGTCGGGGCGAGAGCATACGGTTCAGTGTAGAGAACGTTGAGAGAACTTTCAAGCTGTAAATGCTGCGTGGGTTGAATACGACTCTTTATTTATTAGTGATAGGCGCTCCAGGCAGGCCAGGGATTGCAGTGTTATTTTTACTTGTGCGACCTTTCCATGGGTTAATAGCAATATAGTCAATAACATCAGCGTTATTTTTGTTGATGACCAGCACAGCTTCGCCTTGTTTGCCTAATACCGGATAAAAGGCAAGAGAGCTTGTATCGGGGTAGCGTGAACGAAAGCGATCGATAATGGCTTTATTGCCCTCATCTTGCTCGGCTAATGTATCGAGATTCAGGCTACGATCGAATGATTTTGAAATGTATGTTTTAAAGTCACGATATAATTCCGGGTGACGATCCATATCTGGGCCACCTGAGGAAGCATCTTGCAGAATCTGGAATCTTACCTGAGGATCAGAAGGTCTTTCTGCATAAATATAGCTTGGCCCGAGGTTTTGATAATTGATTTGTGGGTTAATCTTTGAGAGATCCATATTCCTGGTTTGGTTTGCTGGAATAAGACTAAACTGATTGATAGCAAACACAACGAAATAGGGACGCTCGGAATAGATAGTATTTGCACCGTAGAGTAGCGCTGATATTTGTATTAGGACGATAACACTGAGATCAAATTTTAAGCTGGGTTTGCCGGGTTTAAAGACAATGAGCGTTAGTAAGGGCCCAAGTACGACATCAACGCTAGTTAAAATAATAATGACACTGAGTGTACCTTCAATGAAAAAATAGGGTGCTGGATACCAAATAAAAAAAACAACCGCAACGAAAATAGCCACAACGGTTGCACTGATGGCAAGATGGGTTGCAGATGCTTTATAACGATTCATTGAGGTAATAATGTCTCTTAAACGAAGTTAATTTATCAACAATTTAATCAGAATTTTTATCGATTATAGCTAACAATTTCTTGCCGGCAAGATCATTTCGCCAACCTTTTAGTACAGCAACATCTCTTTCACCAGCGACTAATTGATTAACCGTTTTACGGGTTGCAATGAGACCAGGATCGATGTGGTGTTCTTCACCTATTGATTGGAGTGCTTTCATGAGTTTTTTGCCGAGATTACGTTGCTCGTTGGTTAAACGCTCAAAACGTTTTCTAACAGGGTGCTGTTGTTGCGGAATGTTGCCGGCATCATCCAGTAATTTTAACCAGTCTGCGCCGTAACGATCGCGGGTTTTACTGCTGAGGCCTGCGGCATCCAGATCATCATTATTTTTTGCCGGTCCCTCTGCCATAGCGAGTAGAATATCGTCCTTAATTATCCAGCGTTTAGGCTTATTGATCTTTTGTGCGTATTGTTCACGCCAGTTGGCAAGTGCTTGTACAAAAACCAGTTTGTTTGCAGCTAATTTATCCAGCCCCTTGACTTGTTGCCAGGCATTATCAGGGTCGATTTGATAGCGTTTAATGTTGGCGAGTTGAACAAAATCCTCGTCAAGCCAGTCATGGCGGTTCATCTCCTTGAGTTTTTGACGCAGTAGGCCGTATAGCTTGCCAAGATACAGAACATCATCGGCGGCGTATTGAATTTGTGCGGCACTCAGTGGGCGACGTGACCAGTCCGTGCGGCTGTGAGACTTATCCAGTTCAATATCAAAATAGTGTTGAACAAGACCGGCATAACTAATTTGGTTACCGTGACCGAGCAGTGCGGCGGCAATTTGTGTATCAAATAATGGTGCTGGCAAGGCATTGCGTAAGTTGGCAAATATCTCCAAATCCTGTGATGCGGCGTGAAATACTTTGGTAATGTCTTGGTCGTAAAGTAATTCAAGTAAAGGCTCAATATCATCAAGCGCAATAGGATCGATGCAGGCGAGCTCTTCACCATTACTGACCTGAATTAAACATAGTTGAGGATAGTAGGTTTTTTCACGGACAAATTCAGTGTCGATAGCGAGCCATTCACTGTTTTTTATGGCATCGCAGAAGCTGATCAATCTGTCGTGACTATCTATGTATTGTATTTCTGGTTGGATATTTGTGCTCATGGCAGACAGCATAGCAGCCACCGAGGGGCTTTGACTATGCACGAGTGCTGGAGAAGTCACGCGGCAACAGTTAAGCTTGTTGGATGCAAGCACTGATTTTTCGATTTTTTGATATTTGTATTTTACGCGCTGGTCCGCAGGATTTACCGTCGTCGCTTTTTTTACTGCGTTTGGTTGTTGTATTGAGCACGGTGGTTGGCGTATTTCTGAATTTACCCATTAGAGGATTTAGTCAATCGTTTGCTATCTCATTATTTAGTGTGGTGTTCCTGACGGTTTTTTTATACATCGGTTTAAAGCTACTGAATAAATTAGCCCGATTCAGGCAAAGCCTGATTGCGATGATGGGTAGCAATATTATTATTGACGCAGTCATGATGCCGTTTGTTTATATGCTGGTTGCGGCGAAGGCAGCGGGTGACTCTTCACCTATTGCCTTACAAATGCTCCTGTTATCATTGCTTTGGAGTGTTACGGTGTTCGCACATATTATCCGCCATAGTTTTGATATTCGTTTTGGTTATGGTTTTCTGGTGAGTCTGGGTTATTTGATTTTATCTTTTTTATTAGTCGACATGATTTTTGTAGCGTAACGATGATGCATATCCATATTCTTGGTATTTGTGGCACATTCATGGGCGGTTTAGCCTTATTAGCCAGAGAGCAGGGCTATGAAGTGAGTGGTTCGGATGCAGGTGTTTACCCGCCGATGAGCACTCAACTGGAGCAAGCGGGGATTCAGCTGCATGAAGGTTATACGGTTGATGCACTCGAACCCGCTCCTGATTTAGTGGTGATAGGCAATGCCTTATCACGGGGCAATGCGGTGGTTGAATATGTTTTAGATCGCAATCTGCCCTATACCTCTGGGCCGCAGTTTTTATCAGAGCATGTATTAAACGATCGCTGGGTACTCGCGGTTGCCGGTACGCATGGTAAAACCACGACCGCAAGCATGCTGGCACACATATTAGACCAATGTGGTTTAGCCCCCGGCTTCTTGATTGGCGGTGTAGCGGAAGACTTTGGTATCTCGGCACGCCTGGGTAAGGCGCCATTCTTTGTCGTGGAAGCAGATGAATACGATACGGCTTTTTTCGATAAGCGTTCCAAGTTTGTGCATTACAAACCACGTACCTTAATTGTGAATAACCTTGAATTTGATCATGCCGATATTTTTGATGACTTAGCCGCCATTCAGAAACAGTTTCATCATTTAGTAAGAATCGTACCGAGTAATGGTTTGATTATTCATCCGCCTTCCATCGCGGCGATTGATGAAATGCTGGCAATGGGATGTTGGACACCGACAGAAACGTTTTCCGCTGATGGTAGCGCCGATTGGCAATGCCATTCAGCCAGCCCGGCTTACGATCGTTTGGGTATTACGATCAAGCAACAGCCATCCGGTTCATTGCAGTGGCAGCAGGCAGGAAAGCACAATGCCAATAATGCCTTGGTGGCGATAGCGGCGGCACGTCATGCGGGTGTTCCGGTAGCCGAGGCGATAAAAGCACTTTGTGAATTTAAAGGTGTGAAACGGCGTATGGAGTTACGCGGTGAAGTCAATGCCATACGTGTATTTGATGATTTTGCTCACCATCCCACGGCAATAGACACTACTTTAAAAGGGGCAAAGCAGTGTCTGCGAGACGCAGGTCGTTTGCTGGCCGTATTGGAGCCACGATCAAACACCATGCGTATGGGTATTCATAAAGCAACACTGGCAAACTCATTACAGGATGCCGATCAGGTTTTTTTATTAACCCCCAATGATATAGATTGGTCACTGGACGAGGTGGTGAGTGCTTTAGCGGGTAAGGCGAAGAGCTTTAAAACAATCGATGACTTATTGGCGGCCGTATTGGCAGAAGCGAAACCCAATGACGATATTGTCGTGATGAGTAATGGTGCCTTTGGTAGTATTCATGAACGGTTGTTAAAAGGGTTGGTGCAATGAATATATCCAGTACAGACAAAACCTTTGCTATTGCCATTACCGGTGCATCTGGTGCGCCATATGCCTTGCGTTTAATTGAATGTCTGGTTGCCTCTGGTGCGAGTCTTTACATTATGGTGTCGCAGGCGGGGCAGGTCGTGTTGTCGATGGAAACGGATCTGAATATTCCAGGCCGTACGGATGCGATGCAAGCCTGGTTGACAGAACAATACAAGGCGAAGCCCGACCAGATTCAGGTCTTTGCAAAAGATCAATGGTTAGCGCCTGTTGCAAGTGGTAGCGGTGCACCGGATGCCATGATTGTGTGTCCTTGCACAACCGGTACTTTGTCTGCGGTGGCGTGTGGCAGCAGTAATAATTTGATTGAGCGTGCCGCCGATGTGGTGATAAAAGAGCAGCGAAAATTAATCATGGTTGTTCGCGAAACACCATTGTCAGCGATACATCTTGAGAATATGCTTAAGCTTGCAAGGCTGGGTGTAGTGATGTTGCCAGCAACACCGGGTTTTTATCAAAATCCAACATCAGTTGATGATATTGTTGATTTTATTGTCGCACGTATTTTAGAACTGCTTGATCTGGAACATGATTTATTGCCCGCATGGGGTGAATGATTTAAAGAAAACAGGGGTGTTATGACACAAGAGATTCGACAGATCCCGATTTTTCCATTGCACACAGTGTTGTATCCTGGCGGTGCTCTGGCATTGCGGATTTTTGAACATCGATATCTCAGTATGGTGAGTCAGTGCTTAAAAGATGATACGGGTTTTGGTATTTGTCTTATTAGTGAAGGCAAAGAAACAGATGCGAAAGCAGAAAGTTTTGAATACGGTACCTATGGCAATATTAGTTATTGGCAACAACTACCCGAGGGTCTATTGGGTATTACTGTTCGTGGACAGCAACGCTTTAAAATAATTTCCAAACAGGTTGATGCGAATCAGCTTTGCATGGCTGAGGTTGAATTGCTACCCAATGAACATAGCCAACCGTTGCCGGCTAAATATCAGCCTCTTGCCGCCATGGCAGAAGAGATGTTGACCCAGATTGGTCATCCTTATACAACGCTCCCCAAGTTTTATGATGATGCCAGTTGGGTTGGTTATCGGCTTGCAGAATTATTGCCGATTGCGCTGGTACAAAAGCAACATTTCTTACAGTTAACGGATCCTATTGAACGACTGGAACGTTTAACGGCCATTATTGCAGATATGGATCATAGCTAAATTAAATTGTGGCATTATTTTGCAAAATAACATCACTTAATTTTACGACCCTTGCCGTTACCAACATGGTTAATATGACTGCTGCAGCAAATAAATACAGACCATAATGTAATTGCACACTTGCAACCGCACCTAGTTTTACTGCAGCTAATAATACCGCCACCACAAACACATCAAGCATTGACCACTTTCCATACTGGTGCATCCACATAAGGTGTTTTCTGAAATTATTTGTTGAATCGATCGATGGTGATAATAATTTATTGAGTAAGAGTAACTTCAAAATAGGCAGTACAACACTGAATAAAAGAATAATAATAAAAAGCAGGTATTGTTTTTCGTTAATCAGTTCAAGTAAACCACTTGCAATTGACACGGTGTTATCAAAAAAATAAAACTTCTCGAGTGTAATTATAGGGGCGAATAAACCGATTAATAGCGATACAGCGATCACAATAAGAAACAAGCGTAGTCGCAGTGCTTCGGTGGGAAATTGTGAGGCAATATTATTTGCTGACATTTTTGAAAGTGCTAGTCCTTAAATCCACAATGAGAGTGGCTGCGATCACAAAATGGTTTATTTTTAGATTCACCGCACCGGCATAAAGCACCCTTGTTTCGGGTGGTAACAGACAACCCACTGCGGCTAAAAATAGTCACCGGACTTTTGATGAGCAACATGGCATCAGGCTTTACCGTTATAATGAGTTCATCAGCTGGTGTGGCTAAAGCCTCGCCTCGTTCATCATTGAACTCCTGTTCCATATCGACAGCGCGTTCTTTATGACTGCCATCACAAAAGGGCTTGTTTTTCGAATGACCACAGCGACACAGGGCGAATTCTTTTTCTTTAGCTATGATATTGCCTTCAGCGTCCTGAACGATAACATTGATCTCGCTGCCACAAATCAATGGCCCATCAGGACGAACCATAATGGTGTTGCCCGGGTAAGATGGTTTCTCACTCACAAATGAAATCCCCCTGTTTTAGTATTGTCGGCGGGTAAAGACCCAGTTATTTCCCTTGCTTAATTTAGCACTAAACCGATAGCCTTCTTCATCGAAGTCTTTTAAATCTTCAGGGTCTTTTAGTTTGTTTTTGATGATATAGCGGCTCATTAAACCACGAGCACGTTTGGCATAAATACCAATCATTTTGTAATCGCCATTTTTAAATTCTTTGAAGGCAGGGGTAATTATTTCCGCATTGAGCTGTTTGGTTTTTACCGATTTAAAATATTCATTCGAGGCAAGATTTATCAACGTATTGGATTTTATTTTTTTAAGTTGTTTATTCAAGCCATCGGTGATGATGCTTCCCCAGAATTCATACAGGTTTTTACCACGATCTGTTTCAAGTCGTGTGCCCATTTCCAGACGGTAGGGCTGCATCAGATCCAGCGGGCGAAGAAGGCCATAGAGTCCAGAAAGAATATGCAGGTGTTGTTGGGCAAACTTGAAATCAGCCGCGGTGAAAGAGGCTGCATCCATACCTTGATAGACATCACCCTGAAAAGCCAATATGGCTTGTTTGGCATTTTTTTCGGTGCACCTGGGTTTCCATGCTTCGTAGCGATCAAAGTTAAGCTCGGCAAGTTTCATACTGAGCTTCATTAATTCAGCCAAATCCAGAGCAGAGAAATCACGCAAGCGTTGAATCAGTTGTTTGGAGTCACTCATATAATCCGGTGTGGTGAACACACTGGTTTTAGATGGTGTTTCATAATCAAGTTTTTTAGCGGGGGAAATGACAATAAGCATAATATTTCAATGATTCCGGTTTGTATCAGTCAGTGTTAGCGTGAGATGATTCTAGCATTGTTTGGTTTTATCTTGGAGTACCTGCGTGATGCAAATTGAGGAAAAAGGATCTTACCGTATAAGCCTGTTACATCTTGGTTTTCGTCCATTTTTCTTGTTCGGTGCGGTGTTTTCAGTAACGGTGGTCGCACTTTGGCTTTGGATATTGAGTTACGGCGGTTGGTTAGCAACCAGTGAACTGACGGTATTTCAATGGCATTCCCATGAAATGCTCTATGGTTATACGCTTGCGGTAATTGCCGGTTTTTTATTAACAGCGGTTGGAAACTGGACAGGTAAGCGAACCATCAGTGGTGTACCGTTATTGTTGTTATTACTGGTATGGTTAGTCGCCCGTGCTATGCCATTTATTGAACACCCTCAAGCGATGTTGGCGATGGCAAGTCTGGATATTGTTTTTAATATTGGTCTGGCTATCGCTATTTTGATTCCCATTTTAGAGGTTCGCCAATGGAAACATTTGGCTATCTGGAGCAAAGTCGTCTTTCTGTTAGCCGGAAATGGGCTGTTTTATCTTGGTCTGTTTAATATTCTGGATAACGGTGTTCAGCTAGGTATCTATACAGGGCTTTATATTATTCTGTCGTTAATTATGTTGATGGGGCGGCGGGTCATTCCTTTTTTTATTGAAAAAGGCGTTGGTGGATCGGTCGTCATAACAAACTATCGCTGGCTGGATTTGAGCAGTTTGTTTTTAATGCTTGCATTCATCGTATTGGAAGTCTTTATTGTCATGCCGCAATGGGCAACCATCACGGCGGCTGTTTTAGCCGTGTTACACAGCATTCGCTTATGGGGCTGGTATACAAACGGTATTTGGAAGAAACCGCTTATCTGGATTTTGTATTTAGGTTATGCATGGATTGTGGCGGGTTTTGTTCTACGCGCCTTATCAGGCTGGTTTGATGTGAACCCGATGTTATCGGTTCATGCTTTCGCTTATGGTGGGATAGGCATGATTACGATTGGAATGATGGCGCGCGTGGCATTGGGGCATACAGGGAGGGATGTCTTTAATCCACCTAAAAGCCTGATAATGATGTTTCTACTTATGTTCCTGGGCACCGTATTTCGTGTTTTATTTCCATTGTTGTTACCTGATTACATTTCAATATGGATTCATACATCACAATTACTCTGGATTATTGCTTTTATTGATTTTGTTCTGGTTTACGCAGTAATGCTGATTAAGCCGAGAGTTGATGGTAAGTATGGTTGAGCGTATTAGGTCTATGGGTAATATTTACTGTATTATAAGGGCTGATTCGTGAGCGGAAACAGATGTCCAGACACAATAAGAAAAATGAACCATCTCGACGTGGTTTTATTCGTAATAGTTTAATCGGTGGTTTCGCGGCATTAGTCGGTCGCTCAGCATCGGCTAAAACAGATGCTATTGCACCGTTAAGCGTACCAAGTTGGAGTAAAGAGCTCGGTAGTGGCACGGTTAACGAGCCGTATGGCAAGCCATCTGTGTTTGAAAAACATGTGGTACGTCGTTTCCTGCCATGGATGTTTCCAACCCGGCAAGCGGCGGCGAGTTTTACTCCCTTACAGGATTTTCACGGCATTATTACCCCCAATGGTTTGTTCTTTGAACGCCATCACGCGGGTGTACCTAAAATAGATCCGGCTGAACATAAATTAGTGATCCACGGAATGGTTGATAAACCATTGATGTTTACCGTTGATGATTTAAAACGCTTTCCCTGTGTTAACCGTGTACATTTTATTGAGTGTGCCGGCAATGGTGTCCTCGAACAACGATCGGCACAACTCAACCTGTTGCAATTTACACATGGCTTAATAAGTAGCGCAGAGTGGACCGGTGTTCCGCTTAAGTTATTACTTAATGAGGCAGGAGTTCGTAAAGGCGCAAAATGGTTATTGGCAGAAGGCGCTGATGCCGCTGGTTTGGCGCGAAGTTTCCCATTAGATAAAGCACTGGATGATGCCCTTGTGGTGTATGCGCAAAATGGCGAGATGCTGCGAGCAGAGCAGGGTTACCCGATGCGCTTGCTTTTACCCGGTTGGGAAGGCATTGCTAATGTAAAATGGTTACGTCGAATTGAAGTTGGTGAACGCCCATGGGAAATGCGCGAAGAAACGGCGACTTATACTGACCTTTTACCGAGTGGTAAAGCGCGCCAGTATACGTTTATTCAAGAAGCTAAATCCGTTATTACAACGCCGTGTCCTGAATACCCGGTATTAAACAAAGGACAACAAGTAATACGCGGTCTGGCATGGTCAGGTGAAGGCAAGGTTAAACGTGTCGATGTGTCGTTTGATGGCGGTCGTAATTGGCAGCAAGCAAGATTAACGGGTCCACAACTGGATAAGTCATTAACACGTTTTGAGATTGACTGGTTCTGGAATGGGCAGGAGGCTTTATTGCAAAGCCGTGTTGTTGATGAAACCGGTTATGTACAACCTTCATTAAAAGAACTACGTGCTTTGCGTGGTGTAAACTCTATGTATCACAATAACTCTATTCAGACGTGGTTGCTGCACCCGAGTGGGGAGGTAGAGAATGTTCAGATTGGCTAAACCGCTCTCTCTTTCAGTGTTACTCCTTTTAAGTGCCTGTGACGTGCAAGAACAACAACTGCGGATATATGATTTTGGCACACCGGTGAGTGAACAAATTTATGCTAACTGGGATATTGATATTGGTCCTGATGGTGCAGGACTGCCTGCAGGTAGTGGCTCGGCACAATCAGGCGAGGAAGCTTATATTTCCAGATGTGCCTATTGTCATGGCGAGTTTGGTGAAGGTTTAGGGCGTTTTCCTGAACTGGTTGGGACACCGGAGGACTTGATAGGCGAATCGCCCACTAAAAACGTCGGGAGCTATTGGCCCTATGCCACGACATTATGGGATTATATCAATCGTGCGATGCCATTTGGTAATGCGCAATCACTCAGTGCGGATGAGGTTTACGGAATTACCGCATATATATTGTCATTGAATAATATTATTGCGGAAGATAAAGTGCTTGATGCTAAAACATTACCTCAAGTTATCATGCCAAATCGAGAAGGGTTTATTCAGGCTAGTGGTAGTGATATTCAAGCAAAAATATGTATGAAAAATTGTGTTAAAGAGGTAGTCATAACGAGTCGCGCATCTGAAAGTCAGGCATCGTCATCTGCAAAAGAGAAAGAAAAGGAAATTGGTAATTATCACCGTTGAGCATTCAGTCTTTTTCGTTAGCATCGCTTCCATCACTTAATATATTCCATAATGTTAGTAATGCATATTTTGTTCAGTTTGCATCATCGCTAGATAACAAATACCCTTGTTTTTATATGGGCATAAAGAAATAAATGTTTATATTCTCTGACAACGTCTAAAGATGTGCTTATGTTAAGCCGACAACGTATAAAATATGAATGACATAAAGATAATCGATAAAATTTCTATTAAAAGCAAAACGTATTTATTGGTTTTGTTGAGTGTTGCGGTTGCGCTGATTTTATTGTTTGTCTCTAAAAATGGTCTTGATGCTATTCGTTACGAACAGATTAATCTGAATTTTTCAACGGATATTGAACGCTATACCAATAAACTTATTCATGAAGAACAAAAGTACCGATTAAATACCAATGGTTCTGTCTATAACCTGGAAATGGCGAACCAAGCTTATGATAATGCGCTTAAGTATGTAGAGAATATTTATCAAATACTAAATCAAACTGAAGCGCTGAATGACAGTGATTTTTTATTAATAAATTCACAAAAAACACGCCAATCAACAGATGAATATAAGAAATTGTATATTAATGCAGTCTCGATATTAACTGAATTAAACAAGCAGGCCACTATTCTTGAATCTGAAGGTGAAAATATCACGCTGAACATTCAGGCCTATGTTGAATCAAAGCGGGTTGAGATCAA
>JALTKS010000045.1 GCA_027006175.1 Gammaproteobacteria bacterium | reverse complement strand
TTATTTGATCTCGCCTTAACAACGGGTTTTGATATTGAGAGTTTAATATTTTGCTTCGGTATTGGTGGTATCGCAGCAGTTTTTTACAATATTTTTACCGGTAAACTGTCTTTACCTGTCGCAGAGATAGATCGTCATCAACCTTTACATCGGCATCACTATAAGGCAATTCTTGCGCCGTTTATCGTTTTTCCATTGGTTTATTTCTTTCCGTGGAACCCTATTTATCCCGCAATTGTGGCGATGATTGTTGGTGCAATCGCAAATATTCTTTGCCGACCTGATTTAAAAAAGAAAACCTGGATTGGTGGATTGCTCTTTTTAGGTTACTACATGCTATTTTTGGCTGGTCTGGAAATAACCGCACCAGATTATATTGATAGAGTCTGGAACCTTGATGCACTCTCAGGTATTAGTCTTGGCTTTATGCCACTGGAAGAACTCTTGTTTGCGATTAGTTTTGGTATGTACTGGTCTGGCGTTTATGAACATATTACCTGGCGAGAGTAATAACCTTTTACTATTTAGTTATTGTTTAAAACCAAATTCTTTCGCAAGCTCAATATCTCTTTCTGCCAGCGTGATTTCATTATTACCTTTATAGGCTTGCGCGCGTAGAAAATGTGCTGTTCCTCGAATATCATAAGGGCCTTTCTCTATAGCTGTGCTGCATGCCTGAATGGCTTCGGGATATTGTTTATTTTTTTCATAGCTACTGCAAAGGTTAACAAGTAACGAGTGGTTATCGGGTTGCAATTCACTTGCGCGTTGCAAATGTTCGAGCCCTTTGGCGTATTTCTTCTGTAAATTAAGTGCACTACCAAATACGTAGTGAGCCTGCCAATTATCATTATCCATTTCCAATGCTTTGATGGCGTATAACTGTGCGATAGGTATTTGACCAAGTGAAAGCTGTAACTCACCCATGGTAGAAACGATTGAAGAGTTATCTGAGCATTTTCCTCTCATGGCATCAAACAGTGCATCTTCTACTTTATAAAGTGCAGTCAACAAGCTATCGGTGCCGGCTGGGTGCTCTTTTAGGGCAAGCTTATGATCATTATTAGTGGTCGTGATGATTGAGGCACAATCAGTAGCGTGTGTTGATGAAATATTGATAAACAAAATCGCCCCGATCACAACGGTAATGATTGAGATGATTGAAAAACGTTTTATTAACACGGTGCACTCCTGTAGGTTATAAATAACCATCCTCATTTGAGTGAAAATCATAGCAAAGAATGTGGTTTAACTTAAATATTGCAAAACGCAATTTTAATAGAGGATGATGTCCCGCAAGAGTATGAATTGATTGAAGTTCTTTTTAAAGGTACTTTTCAAGCCACCTGATCATAAACCATGATCTCAAGCGTTTCATTAAACACCTGATCAGAGTCCCTAAGGATGGATTGTAAATCTTCGGGTGAGAGGTTAGCCGTGTGCAATGCCTCGATATCAAGTCCGACTGAGGCTTCCATATTTTCGCCTATATTAGAACGTAAGGTATTGGATAAATAATTGGCAATATGCGCAATCGCAGCATCTTGTTGATGGCGTTGCGCTAAATTAGGAGAGTGATGATGTTCAACCGATACAATAAGGTAGTCAGGTAAGCCCCATAGACGTAGAAGCTCACCACCGACATCGGCATGACTAAAGCCTAGTTCTTCTTGTTCAATGATATAACGGCGTTGTCGATGATGGCTGCTTTGTTTGAGTATTTGTTTTGCCTGATCTGGTAGTTGGTGATTGATAAGCAAACTACCAATGTCATGTAATAAACCGGCTGTAAAATAGCGTTCGACATTTGGTTTATGCAAATGTCTGGCAAGCGCACGTGCTATCACGCCACATCGAAGACTATGCCGCCAGAACGTTTCCATTGAAACCAGCTCGTTGGGTAATTTATCAAAAACATCGATGGCGCAAGTGGCAAGCAGAAGATCACGTAGTTCACGATTCCCAATCACGGCCACGGCCCTGTGGACACTGTTTATATGAGATGGGAAGTCAAAAAAAGGGCTGTTCGCTATTCGTAATAATCGGGCAGTTAAATCATGGTCGCTACTGATGGTATCGCCAATATCCGCAGCAGAATATAGGGGGGTGTTTACCATATGATTAACGCGGACGACGGTATCAGGTAGCGAAATATCTTCGCTAATATTCATTACTAATTCCCTGGCTGATAGCGTCATAGCAAACTCCTGGGTTGCAAAATCGTCTGTAGCAAGGCAGCATGATCTATATAGAGCTGCAAGTATAAGTAAATATGATGCATATATAAATACTATATTTTTTGTGGGTAATTTAAGAATCATTCTTTGAGTTAAGTCTATGAGTTGGTGGGGAAAAATCATTGGTGGGTCATTCGGCTTTATGCTGGGCGGTCCTTTGGGTGCCATATTTGGTGCAGCACTGGGTCATAATGTTGATCGAGGCATGGGGCAGCTAGGTGATTCCGGCTTTAGCCCGGGTGGTCAGGAACGTGTTCAAGGGGCCTTTTTCACCGCCACGTTCTCTGTGATGGGCTATATCGCGAAGGCAGATGGTCAAGTTAGTAAAGATGAAATTGAGATAGCCAATGCACTGATGCGTCAGCTGAATTTATCGCCTGAAATGATGACAACAGCCAGGCGATTATTTCGTGAAGGAAAGAACCCGGGTTTTCCACTGGATGATGTTTTACAACAATTCCGTCAGGAGTGTCATCGCCGTCAAACTTTAATGCGGATGTTCCTTGAAATGCAAATACATGCCGCTTTTGCGGATGGGGTGTTACATCCAGCGGAAAAACAGGCACTACAGCATATCTGCGATATGTTGGGTTTCAGTCAGCATGAGTTTGAGCATCTGGTTGATCTGGTTCGAGCGAATAGCGCCAGTGCAGGAGGATCTGATTCAAGTGGTGGCTTAACATTGTCAATGGCCTATAAAGTATTGGACGTGACAAAGAGCGCGACGGATGCAGAAGTGAAAAAATCTTATCGTCGTTTAATGAATCAACATCACCCCGATAAACTCGTTGCCAAAGGTTTACCCGAAGAGATGATGCAAGTCGCAAAGGAAAAAACGCAGGAGATCAAAGCCGCCTACGATGTGATTAAGAAAGACCGTGGCATGAGGTAATTGCCTTGTGTGTTGCTTAACTATTCACTATATGAAATAGACTATCACCAGCAACACCAACGATGACAACGACTAAACCAATGATTAAGTTAATGCCAATAATCATTCTTATCTGAGCTAACTTTTTGCCCGCTGTGGGCAAGTCATCGGCTTCTATGGCTTGTTTCATTCGTCTGTATGGTGCAAAGAAAACATGCATAAATAGCAGCATCATTAAAATACCAAGACCTTGCATAATGAGTACAAAAGAAGGGAAGTTGGCAACGCTACCAAAGAGCGTAAAGGCCATAAAATAGCCGCTACTCAGTAAACTAATAATACACAACCAAACCCATGGGAAAAACTTACCAAATACATCACGCCAAAGAGGTAAACGTAATGGGGGTTCAAGCAAGTTAGCGGCAACAGGGCGTAATGCCATCCATGCGAAGAACATACCGCCAACCCAAATAACAGCAGAAAGAACGTGGAGTGAAATAGCAAGTGTCATCATTTTATTGTTGTCCAGTAGGTTCGTTTTTGGTTTCGTCAGCGTTATCTTCAGGCTCAGGCAAGCGACCAGAATGATTTGAAAGCCAACTTTTTACATGTCTAACCAGTTCAGCATCGAGACCGGTAAAAAAATGATCCGCACCCAGTACACTGACCTGACGAAAATTTTCATTCCCAGCGTTGCGTAATGCTCGTTTACGTTGTTTTACTGTATCCAGTACGGCTTGTAAATCGATGCTGCCATATATATCAAGCAAAGGCAGGGTGATTTTTTCAAGATACTTAAAATTGTTTAGCTCATCAGGACCACTGTTTGACCCATTCATACCAATCGCCACATAAGCACGAACACGTTTTGCATCATTGGCGAGATAACTATTTGCCATGTTGGTGCCAAGACTGTGCGCAATAATAATAATATTTTTGTAAAACTTTGTATTTAAATAATCAATGGCAGCATTGATACGTTCAGGAACTTCCTTCATCAGCGGTGCGTAGTCTGAATATTTTGCATCGTTGGCGAGTATGGGCATCTGAATAGAGAGCGTTGTCCAACCATAGGCGGGTAGCTCAGAACGTAAGGGCTGGATAACGTCTGGCCAGTTAGGGTGAACACCGCTGCCATGCAATAAAATAACTGCACCTTTCGCTGTTTCAAGCTCATTTTCGGTGTAAATCCCGAGAAATTTTGTACTGTCTGCTTTGAGCCAGACGGCATCACCAACGATAATTCCATCAATTACTTGATCTGCCCAGCGTTTTTCTTTGGCGGTATCTGAGCCTGAAATAGTACTGCTATATATGCTTAACAGTATGATAATTATAGAAAATATGCGTTTACGCATGGTATTTAACCCTATTAGTGATTAAACCAGATAATGCCATATCTTAACCCGAAAAAGCTGAAATATTCGCGTTAATCGGGTAAAGTCCGCCTTCAACTTTTCAGGGTACCGAGATATTTCGGTGCGAAACGACAATAGACTTACATTTTGGAGTGCTCACCATGGCGGACAATTTAATTGCACCATCGATTCTTTCGGCAGATTTTGCCAAACTCGGTGAAGAAGTAGACAACGTACTCGCAGCGGGCGCTGACGTGGTGCACTTTGATGTAATGGACAACCATTACGTTCCTAACCTGACTATCGGACCATTGGTTTGTGATGCGCTGCGTAAGCATGGCGTGACAGCAGAAATCGATGTGCATTTGATGGTGAAGCCAGTTGATCGCATCATCCCTGATTTCGCCAAAGCCGGTGCCAGTTACATTACCTTCCATCCAGAAGCCTCTGAACATATCGACCGTAGCTTACAGTTGATTCAAAACGAAGGCTGTAAGTCTGGTTTGGTTTTCAACCCAGCGACATCGTTAGATGTGCTTGAGCACGTTATCGATAAAATCGATTTGGTGTTATTGATGTCGGTGAACCCGGGTTTCGGTGGTCAAAGCTTCATCCCTCACACACTCGACAAACTTCGCGCTGCACGCAAGATTATTGATGCATCCGGTCGTGATATCCGTTTGGAAATTGACGGTGGTGTGAAAGCAGACAATATTCGTGAAATCAAAGAAGCGGGTGCAGATATGTTTGTTGCCGGTTCAGCTATTTTTGGCGCAGCGAATGATAACGATGCCAACCGTTACGACACCATTATTGGTGAAATGCGCGCTGAATTAGCGAAAGCAAAATAAAAGTAACGACCTAAACGCTGAGATGTTAATCGCGTCTCAGTGTTTTTACGTTAAATATTAGAGAAATAAGTATGGCTCTTAAAAAACCGGAAATGATCCTCATCGATGTCGATGGCACCTTAGTCGATAGCGTGCCTGATCTGGCTTATTGCGTTGATGAAATGTTAAAGCAGATTGATATGCCCGTACGCGGTGAAGAACGTGTGCGCCATTGGGTAGGCAACGGCGTAGAGCGTCTTGTTGAACGTGCCCTGGTGGATGATCTGGACGGCTATCCTGATGAAGCGTTAAAGGCAAAAGCCCTGCCAATCTTTATGGATCTCTATGCTGAAAATACCTGTGTACGCAGTTGCCTGTATCCGGGTGTGCAGGAAGGCATTAATTATATGAAGTCTGCCGGTTATAAAATGGGTTGTGTGACGAATAAGGCTGCCGCCTTTACGATTCCGTTGCTAAAAGAGCTGGGTATTCATGATGAATTTTCTATCATCATCAGTGGCGATACGCTGGCGAAGAAAAAGCCGGATCCACTGCCATTACTGCATGCCGCGGAGTTCTTTGGTGTTGAGCCGTCACAGGCAATGATGCTGGGTGATTCGGTGAGTGACGTAAAAGCAGCACGCGCAGCCGGTTTTCAGATTACTTGTATGACCTATGGATACAATCACGGTGCCAATATCGCCGATGCGAACCCGGATGCCTTGATTGATTCTATGGCTGAGCTACAATCACTGCTTGAAAAATAAAATTGTCATTTGGATAGTTATATGGACACATTATTAGATGAACGATGGTGGCGCTGGTCTGAAAACAGAACCAGATACTCCCTTGTGCCCATAACGAATAAAGGCAATGACAATGACACCCGAACAATTCAATACGCTCGCTGCGCAACGTTATAATCGCATCCCCCTGATGCGCGAGATCCTCGCGGATCTTGATACCCCCCTGAGTGCTTACCTGAAACTGGCCGATGGCCCGTATTCGTATTTATTTGAATCCGTGCAGGGCGGCGAAAAGTGGGGCCGTTACTCTATTATTGGTTTGCCCTGCCGCACTTTGATGCGAGTGCGTGGCACGACAATTGAAATTGAAAAAGATGGCAAGGTGATCGAAACCGTTGAGGCAGACGATCCACTGGCGTTTATCGAAGATTTCCAATCACGATATCAAGTACCAGAAGTGGAAGGCTTACCGCGTTTTACCGGTGGTCTGGTCGGTTACTTTGGCTATGACACAATTCGTTATGTTGAACCAAAACTAAAAACCTGCCCGAATCCTGATCCATTGGATAACCCCGACATATTATTAATGGTCTCGGATGAAGTCGTGGTATTCGATAACCTGTCAGGGAAAATGTACGTCGTGATCCATGTTAATCCAGGCATCGACAACGCACAGCAGGTTGCCGAAGCACGGCTGGATGAATTGGTTGCGAAACTACGTCAGGCAACACCGGAATACCATGAAGCGGGTGGGGCGAGTACGCAGGTTGAAGAATCTGATTTTATTTCAGGTTTTACGGAAGAGGGTTATAAAAATGCCGTCGCCCGAATAAAGGATTACATTCTGGAAGGGGATGCCATGCAAGTGGTGTTATCACAGCGTCTGTCGATTCCGTTTGAAAATGAACCACTGGATTTATACCGTGCCTTGCGCAGTTTGAATCCATCACCTTATATGTACTTCCTTGATTTGTGTGATTTTCATATTGTGGGTTCATCCCCTGAAATCCTAACCCGCGTCGAAGATGGTGAAGTCACGGTCAGACCGATTGCCGGCACACGCCCACGCGGTAAAACCGAAGCAGAAGACAAAGCGCTGGAAGTAGAACTGTTGGCTGATCCCAAAGAGTTAGCCGAGCACCTGATGTTAATTGATTTAGGTCGTAACGATGTCGGGCGCGTTGCTGATATTGGTACGGTTGAGTTAAACGAAAAGATGCTCATTGAACGCTACTCGCATGTCATGCACATTGTCTCCAATGTTAAAGGTAAGTTGAAACAGGACATGTCGGCAGTGGATGCACTACGGGCAACTTTCCCTGCAGGCACAGTGAGCGGCGCACCCAAAATTCGTGCCATGGAAATTATTGATGAACTCGAACCCATCAAGCGTGGCGTTTATTCGGGCGCGGTGGGCTATTTATCATGGGAAGGCAATATGGACACCGCGATTGCGATCCGTACCGCGGTAATAAAAGATAAAGTACTGCACATTCAGGCGGGCGCGGGTATCGTAGCCGATTCTGTCCCGCAAAATGAGTGGGATGAAACCATGAACAAAGCCCGCGCAATTTTCCGTGCTGTGGCGATGGCCGCGAAAGGCCTGGGGTAGGAGAAGACAATGTTATTAATGATCGACAACTATGACTCTTTTACCTACAACCTCGTGCAGTATTTTGGTGAATTAGGTGCGGACGTGCAGGTCCACCGTAATGATCAAATCACAGTTGCCGAGATTGAAAAACTGAATCCAGACCACCTGGTGATTTCCCCCGGTCCCTGCACGCCGAATGAAGCCGGTATTTCAATAGAAGCGATTAAACACTTTGCCGGTAAGCTGCCTATTTTAGGCGTATGCCTCGGGCATCAAAGTATTGGTCAGGCGTTTGGCGGAAAGATCGTGCATGCCAATAACATCATGCACGGTAAAACTTCCATGGTGAAGCATAATGATGTGGGTGTGTTTAAAGGCTTATCCAATCCTTTAGAAGCCACGCGCTATCATTCATTGGTGATTGATAAAACCAGCCTGCCAGATTGTTTTGATATCACCGCATGGACTGAAAATGACAACGGCGATATCGATGAAATTATGGGCGTGCGCCATAAAGACATGGCGATAGAAGGAGTGCAATTTCATCCGGAATCGATTTTGACTCAGCACGGTCATGACATGCTTAAAAACTATTTAGAACAAAACGTGTAGGGGAAGCCATGATGGATATGCAATCAGCCATTCGTAGCGTACTTGATAAGCAAGACTTGTCACGTGATGACATGACCGCCGTGATGCGTTTGATCATGACCGGTGAAGCAACCCCGGCACAAATTGGTGGGTTTCTAGTGGGTCTGCGGATGAAGGGTGAAACGGTTGATGAAATTACCGCTGCTGCCAGTGTCATGCGTGAACTGGCATCCGGCGTTAAGGTTGATGGCGATCACGTTGTCGATATCGTCGGCACCGGTGGTGATGGTATCAATACCTTTAACATCTCAACTGCGAGTACGTTTGTTGTTGCCGCTGCGGGTGGTGTGGTTGCCAAGCACGGTAATCGTTCTGTATCGAGTAAATCAGGTAGTGCTGATTTGTTGGAAGCGGCAGGTGTAAACCTGGATTTATCACCTGACCAAGTAGCACAGTGCATTAAAGAAGTCGGTGTTGGTTTTATGTTTGCACCAAAACATCATAGTGCCATGAAGCATGCGATTGGCCCACGTAAAGAAATGGCGGTACGCACGATCTTCAATGTGCTTGGTCCCTTAACAAACCCCGCAGGCGCACCGAATCAACTCCTCGGTGTATTCAGTGATGAACTGGTTGAGTCGCTGGCAGAAGTACTTAATGCCTTGGGCAGTCACCATGTATTAGTCGTACACTCTGCAGACGGGATGGATGAAATTAGTATTGCAGATGAAACCCATGTCGCCGAATTAAAAAATGGCAGTATTACGACCTATACTATTTCACCCGAACAGTTTGGTTTACAGCGCGGCAAACTCGAAGACTTGCAAGTAGATGGTGCGCAGCAAAGCCTTGATGTCATTAAAGCGGTGTTTGCTAATACCCCGGGCGCAGCACGTGACATTGTTATTATGAATGCCGGTGCCGCTATTTATGCAGCGGATTTAGTGGACTCGCTAGAAGCCGGTATTCAGAAAGCCACTGATATTATTGCCAGCGGTGCTGCACAAACGAAATTAGATGAATTAGTTAATCTTTCAACCGCCTTATCTTGAAATAACATTATGAGCAATACACCCGACATTCTTAAAAAAATCGTTGCACGCAAACGCGAAGAAATTGCGGCTTGCCGTAACAAACTATCGCTTGCCGAATTAGAAGCTCAGTTAGAGATAGCATCTCCAGTTCGCGGTTTTGTTGATTCAATTCGCAACAAAATCGCTGCAGGGCAATCTGCCGTGATAGCGGAAATTAAAAAAGCTTCACCGAGTAAAGGGGTGTTACGTGAAAACTTTGTTCCTGCCGAGATAGCGAAAAGTTATGCAGCAGCCGGCGCCGCCTGTTTATCTGTGTTAACGGATATTGATTTCTTTCAAGGCAGTGATGCTTATCTACAGGAAGCCCGTGCCGCCTGTGACCTCCCCGTGATTCGTAAAGATTTTATTATTGATCCTTATCAGGTTGTTGAAGCGAGAGTCATGGGCGCAGACTGTATTCTGTTAATTGTTGCCTGCCTTGAAGATAACCAGATGCAGGAACTTTGCTCGCTGGCAACAGAGCTGAGTCTGGATGTGTTGGTTGAAGTGCATGATGCAGAAGAACTACAACGTGCACTAAAACTGAATATTCCCTTGATGGGGGTTAATAATCGCAACTTGCGTACGTTCGAAACATCGTTGAATACAACGATTGAGTTACTCGATCAAATTCCAGATGATCGTATTGTTGTCACAGAAAGTGGCATTCATGCGAAACCCGATGTGGAATTAATGCGTCAACATCAGGTTAATGCTTTTTTGGTTGGTGAAGCGTTTATGCGTGAAGATGATCCGGGTGAAAAGTTACGGAGCTTGTTTAGTTAGTCAGTTACTGTTTCTGACATTTAAACTGGTACATATTAGTAAATGTTTTAGGGTTTAGCGCTTCAAATTTATCCCAGTTATCAAGATTTCGCATAGTAGGATCATCAGGGAATTGTTTTCTATAACTTGCCTGAACTGACTTGTCATCCAGATCAAAGCCAAGAAAGTTTAAGTTAAATTGATTGACTAGCGTTTTTATTTTTTCAATAGTGAAATTATGGTCGTTAGCACCAAATAATAAATAACGGCAACCACTTAGTGCGTAAAAATCTTTGTTATTCTTTAAGCCAGTTTTTTCTAAATCATAATTATTAATGACATACTGCCGAGCTTCTCTTATGCCCTCGACGGTAGTTGGAAACTTATTCACTATTTCTGCCTGAATACTATTGATGGGTTCACGTACGCGTTGACTATAGACACCAATCTTGATGATTCCATTTGGCTTTAGAACACCAAGTAACTTATCAAGCATAATCGCTGGTTCAGCGAAATGGTGTAATACGCCACTGACTTCAATCATATTATATTGTTTATCAATAGCATCGAAATTAAGTAAATCAGCGTGATAGTAGTCCAGATTCTCAATACTGTATTCCTGGTTCTTTCGAATGGCATAAGCAAGGCTGTTATAACTGATATCGACGGCGGTAACGTGGGTGTTTCTAAAATTACTGGCGATCTCGATTGAGTGTTTGCCTGTGCCACAACCAGCAATAAGAATCTCAAACTTACTGGCGTTATCAATTTCAGGAATACCAAGACCTGGTTGAGAAAACAGCGTACTTGGCTGCGATTGATTATTAAGAATATTCGCACTGATCCAGCGTGGGTAGGGCGCATCCTCATTAATAACCATTATTTCTTTTGATGTTTCATCAACGTCGTGACTAAGGGATGTTATTTTAGACTTAATTTCTGTTTCTAGTGCTGGCGCATTGATTTGTTGTTCAATTAAATAATTTAAGCCGGCAGACTTTTTGAGCTTTATAAGCTCACCGATCTGGTCAGAAGATAAAATCGTGTGTAAAGGAGAATATGAACTTAATATCGCAAGCTGAAATAAATTGTTTTTGTTGATATGTTCTAGTGAGGATAATAGCTCTTTTATGAGCATTTCTTCTTCATCAGTAATACAATACGCATATTCAGTGTTATAACACTGCATGGAAAGAGAACAGATAAAATCCAGATTGCCAGCCAAGCCAGGGGCTTTATTTATTTTGCTAATATAAACAAGTAGTGCCTGCCTTAGTGTCGTTAGAACGTGCTCCATTGTTACATCAGAAATAACTGTCTTCTGTAGCAAGCTCATCATTAATTTATGTTTGAATATGTTGGTTAGCTTATTATTAGTAATTAACTCAACAACATCATTAGTGGATGCAGACTGAATGTCATTTATATTAGAGGCAATATCACTGTTATTGATAATTCCAATAACAGGTTTTACTAGCAGATTGTGATCAACACGTTGGATATCAAATGTATTGAGAAGTGCCTGATTGATTTCATCATTATCTTCGGAAATAGCGATGTTTGAAATAATGCTTGCAAAGCATTGGTACGCTTCAGTGCTACCGGGCGTATTAGCGATGGTGTGAAGAATAGTTTCCAGAGCATGATGGTAATCATTAATCGCGTGATAGGACTTGGCTAGTAGGATTGATGCCTTATTGTAAATGGGTTTAGTCTGTAGGGCAGCGGTAAGAAGCGCAATGGCTTTGTCGTAATGAGCATTTTTTGTTTGAATTGTTGCCCAGTTATACTTTGCTTCTACATGTGTAGCATCAATGTTCAGTACATCCTGAAAACATTTTTCAGCTGCATCAAAATCACCTTTGCTTTTATTTAGATTGCCAAGATTATTAATGGCATGGATATGTTGTGGGTGTTGTTTAAGGATGCCTGAAAATATTTCTTCTGCTTGCTGGTATTGCGCCAATTCCATATGAATAATACCAAGGTTATTGAGCACATCCAGATTATTCGCATCATGCTCTAAATATTTTTTAAAATTAATTTCTGCTTGAGCATAATTTCCCTGTTGCAAATAAATATTGCCGAGATGATTATAAGTATCATACTGTTCAGGGGAGAGGTTTAATAATTGTTTGAAATTCTTTATTGCAGAATCAAATTGACCAATTGATTCCTGAGTATAAGCCAAGGCATAACAGGCTTGTGCATTATTAGGCGACTTTAAAAGCACCTGTTTTAGATATTTCTCAGCATCATATGGTCGATTACTTTGTGCATAAGCTGATGCCAGTGCAAAGCAAGCGTCCAGATCGTTATTATCTTTTTTGACAACCTTTAATAATAGCGGAATTGCATCGGTGAATTTGTTTTTTTCGAGTAGCTGAAAAGCCTGATTTCTTATTTTTGGATTCATATTGATTACAGGGTAAAACTAGAATGAGTAACTTAAATTAGCGCGTACCAAAGACAACAATTGTTTTACCTTTAACGCTAATCAAGCGTTGTTCCTCAAGGTTTTTTAATACGCGTCCTACCATTTCACGTGAACAGCCAACAATACGACCAATTTCCTGGCGGGTAATACGTATCTGCATACCATCAGGGTGGGTCATGGCATCAGGTTGTTTACAGAGATCGAGTAGCGTACGTGCAACACGACCGGTTACATCCATAAAGGCGAGATGACCGACCTTACGGCTGGTGTTTTGTAAACGAATCGCCATTTGTGAGGCAAGTTCAAACAGGATATCGGGATTTTCGGTCGAGAGTTGTCTGAATTTGGTATAACTAATTTCGCCTAGCTCACATTCGGTACGCGCTCGAACCCATGCGCTACGTTTATTATCCGGTACAAATAAGCCCATTTCGCCGAAAAAATCGCCGGGGTTAAGGTAGGCAAGCACAATTTCGCGGCCATCTTCATCTTCAATCAGCACTGAGACCGAGCCTTCAATAATGTAATAAAGGACATCTGGCACATCACCCGCATAGATGATGACGCTTTTAGCGGGGTAACGGCGATGGTGGCAGTGTTCAAGAAAACGCTGTATCGCGGGATTTTCACTCGGTTTAATCATAGAAGTAGTCTAACTGAATCAACCTTATATTTAGTTATTATGTTATTGAGTGTAGGCAATTATGCGTGTCCTGTCGAACTGGTTTCTGAGTAACACGAATATGATACTCTAGGCAGCCAGTATTTCTGTGGAGCAGTTCATGAAAGCAAGAGTTAAATGGGTCGAACAGGCCACTTTTTTAGGCGAATCGGGCAGTGGGCATGCAATTGTCATGGATGGTCCGCCTGACCATGGTGGCCGCAATCTCGGCGTACGCCCGATGGAGATGCTGTTATTAGGCCTGGGTGGCTGCACCATGTTTGATGTGATGATGATATTAACCAAGGCCAGACAGGATGTGCGTGATTGTATCGTAGAATTAGACGCTGAACGCTCGGATGAAGAGCCGAAGGTGTTCACAAAGATTCATGCACATTTTCGAGTGATTGGAAAAGGCTTGAAAGAAGATCGGGTTAAACGCGCAATCGAATTATCGTCAGAAAAATATTGTTCAGCTTCGATTATGTTGGGTGCTATGGCTGAAATTACCCATGATTATGAAATAGAGGAAGTAGAATGAATCGTCCCCCCGCAACCGGTGGCATGCGTCATGTTGCCTTCTATGCATTAAAATTTGAGGCCTGTGAGCATTTTTACACCGAGCTTCTAGGCATGGCCGTTGAGTGGCGACCTGACGCAGATAGCGTTTACCTTTGTTCGGGTAACGATAATCTTGCCTTGCACAGAGTGACGTCTGAATTTGCAACAGAAGGTCAACATCTCGACCATATTGGTTTTATTTTACGTGAAATGGATGACGTGGATGCCTGGTATGATTTCTTATTAGAAAATAATATTGAAATGCGTACAAAACCACGTACTCACCGTGATGGCGCGCGTAGCTTTTACTGCTTCGACCCGGATGGTAATACCGTACAAATGATTTTCCACCCACCTATTTCTAATCAGTGTTAATGACACCAGGCGTTTAGTGAGCTGACTGTGGCACGAGCAAAGAAATTAAAATTACATGGGTTTAATAACCTGACAAAAACATTGAGTTTTAATATTTATGATGTGTGCTACACCGCGACGAAAGCACAACAGAAAGAATACCTCGAGTATATCGATGAAGAATATAATGCGAAACGTCTAAAACATATTTTGACGGATGTCAGTGAGATCATTGGTGCCAATATTCTTAATATTGCACATCAGGATTACGACCCGCAAGGTGCCAGTGTCACGATGTTGATTTCAGAAGAGTCGATGGTAGCAAGTAAGCTGGATAACAAGCAGACCCCCGGACCTTTGCCAGATGCAGTTGTAGCACACCTCGATAAAAGCCATATTACTGTGCATACATACCCGGAGTATCATCCTGAAAATGGCATCAGTACCTTTCGTGCGGATATTGATGTATCAACCTGCGGGCGTGTTTCACCACTTAAAGCACTGAACTATTTAATCCATAGTTTTGATTCGGATATCGTTACGATGGATTACCGTGTGCGAGGTTTTACGCGTAACACGAAAGGTGGAAAAGTTTTTATTGATCATCATATTAACTCTATTCAGAATTATATATCGAAAGACATTAAAGATGCCTATCAAATGCTCGATGTGAATGTTTATCAGGAAAACATTTTTCACACCAAGATGATGTTGAAAGACTGTGATCTGGATAAATATCTATTTGGTATAAAATCGGAAGATTTTAAAAAGGCAGAACAAAATAAAATTCGTAAACATTTGCAAAAAGAAATACTCGAAATATTCTATGGACGTAGAATGTCTAAATTCTAATACGGCTTACTCTATTTCATAGCCGAAATTATGAATTATGTGCTCCAATGTTGGAATAATGGGTTTTAGCTGAGGTGCATAATGATGATGACGACTGATCGAACTTGTATACATGGCGTTGGTAACTTGTTCATAGCTGGATGTCCTGGATATGCGCTTGGTTAGATGGTGTGAGAGACAGTTTTCATCCCATTCCAGACCAATGAAATCTAGCAGACGTCTGACTTCCACCTCGGTATTAGTCACTAAATCTTCGTAACGTAACTCTAAATAGTTTAAATTCAGGTGTTGCTTGTAATGTTCAGTTAACGCCATGACCTCAGAGTAATACGAGGCAGTGTCTTCGAGCCGCATTGCGTAACGATTGCCGGTAGAAAAGTTAGTAAAAAATGCAGATAGGCAAACATCTAGCGGGTGACGGCGTATATGTATAATTGGTGAGTCAGGAAATAGTAAGTGTATAAGCCCAAGGTATAATAAGTTAAGTGGCATTTTGTCGGTGAATAACTTCTTGCCATTTGAAGGCAGTCCATAGCTGGCTACGCCATCAAGATAAAATTCACGCATTGTATTAACCATATTCACTTCAAGTTGCGTATCTGTAAAACAATCAGGGAAAGCTAATTGGCTTTTTAGTGTTGTTTGGCAAACATGGTTTTCAAGAGCAGATATAAAAGGCAATTCATCACCCGCACAAATTTGTGCATGTGATGCGAATATTTGTTCTAGTAAACTTGTTCCCGAACGAGGAAATCCAACTATAAATACGGGCGTTATCTCAAGATCTGGTTGAGCAAATGTGCCGAACTGTTTTAGTGCTTTTTTATTAAGCACCTGTTTTATATGTTGGAAGCCTTTTTTCTGGCGCGCCATGTCAAAATGATTGTTTTTATAATCGATAGCTAATTTATTTGCTTGAGTTATAGCGGAGAACGCATCTGAATAATGTTCAGCTTTATCCAATATTGCACCTAATTCAAAGTAATACTTAACACTGAATTCATCGGTGCGATTATCATCCGGAATATTTTCTTTAAGTATGGTTTGGGCGATATCGAGTTGTTTGTTTCGGCGATAAATTCGAGCTGACAGAAGTAGAGCTTCTTCGTTACCCGGTTCTTTTTTTTGAATTACATCGATGAGCTCCCTCGCTTCATCAAGTTTATGAATTTGTTCTTTAAAATGAGCCCAATGGATGAGTATGTTTATTTCATGCGGATTATTTAAAGACAGGTTTTTATAAATATCCTCAGCTTTATCAATATCACCAGATTGTCTGTAACTATCAGCAAGCAAAAAATGTAAGTCGTGGTTATCAGGAAAACGAATAATTAAATCAGATAATTCTTTCTCGGATTCATCCAGCTGACCTCGTTCAATCATTAGTCGTAGCATTTGTAAATGCACACCAGGGTTGTCATCAATTGATAAAATGGTTTGGTATTGTCGTATTGCTGCATCCCTGTCTAAAGATTTTTCATAGATTGCGGCTAAACCTTCATGTGCAATAATATTTTCGGGATCTTTAGTGATAACTTCATCGAATCTGTGTTTGGCTTCGCTTAGATTGTTTTCGCCAAGCATGATTTGCGCAACCCGATTTGATACAGGTAAATCATCCGGTTGGCTTTGTAAGTAAATTTGGTAGTGCTGAAGTGCCTGAGTAGATTGTCCGAGATCATAATAAGCACTCCCCATATTGGCGTGTATGTCGGCTTCATCTGGACACAATTTAAGTGCTTCCGTGTATTTTTTTAGTGCAGCTTGAAGTTCACCACGTTGCTGTAGGGCAACCGCATTGTTATACAGAATTGCACCGGCCAGAAAACGGGTGTTTTTATGCGTAGGAGCGCTTGATAATATGTGGTTACATATCGTTAGCGCTTCAGGTATTTGGCCTGAATTATACAACTGCACAGCATGTGAATAGTCTGACTCGACCGAACTAGTATTGGATAAACAACATTTTTTGTATTTCTTGCCACTTCCACAAGGGCAGGGAGAATTCCGTTTGACTGTCATTTTTTATCAGAAAGATAGCATAACGATGTTTTTATAATTTGTAGGCAGCAGAAGTCATGATCTTTGACGTAAACTTCATTGCTTTTTTAACCGGCTCGGGTAATTCAGCACCGCCTGCTTCTAATGCAACAGTAGCATGACGACCTTCGTCTTCTTTCATTTGCTCTAGAATGGCACGGCTACGTTCATCTTGTTCTGGAAGTTGTGCGAGGTGTTCATCAAGATGTGCGACAACTTGATGCTCTGTTTCAGCAACAAAACCCAGGCTCCATTTATCACCAGCAAGACCGGCCAGGGCACCTAGTCCAAACGATCCGGCATACCATAAAGGGTTAAGAAAACTTTTATGGCTATCTAATTCATCAAGACGTTGTTCACACCAGGCGAGGTGGTCATTTTCTTCATCGGCCGCACGTTGCATGCTGTCACGGACTGTATCGAGTTTGGCGGTCATTGCCTGACCTTGATAGAGCGCTTGCGCACAGACTTCGCCGACATGGTTAATACGCATTAAACCGGCAATGTGTTTTTGCTCTGTTTCTGAGAGGGCATCAGTCTCAGCGATGCCTTCTGACGGGTTGCTGCGTTCTGTGACTTGTGGTTTGCCAAAGACAGTGCGCAGTGCCTGATCGAAGCCGAGGGCGATTTGATCGGCGAGGTTGTAGTTGCGTTGAGTCATGTTGATATTATCCGCTAAATAGGGGGTAATGCCAATGGTTTGGGGGTTAGGAATCGTATGCTGGGATTATTTGGTGGCTTCTATTAGTAGCTCAATGGGGTGGATGAGATTGGTTTTTATTCCCGATTTTTTCAAGCCTGCTTGAATGTGCATGGCGCAGCCGATGTTCGTGGTGACGATAGTATCGGGGGCAGTGTTTTGTATTTCATTAATAATGGGTTCGCGTAGTGCGTCGGCATTATCAGGATGTTCATACATATACGTGCCTGCGGCACCGCAGCAGCCTTGTTGGGAAGTAATGGGGTTGATTTCAAGATCAGGGATCATTTCGAGTAGCGTTTTAACAGCACTGTCCTGGCGCATGACATTTTTCATACTGCAGGGTGTGTGTAGCATCACTTTCTTATGTAATGGCTTGAATGATGCGTGATGTGATTTTAGAAACGCAACAATAAAATGGTTAATATCAGTAACACGTGATGTCAACGCCTTGTAATCCAATAGGCTCGCGCCACAACCACTTGCGAGCGTCACAATGGGAATAGTTGAATTCTGCCCAAACGCATGAATATTCTTCGTTTCTAATGCATTGGCTGTTTCTACATCGCCATGATGACGAGATAAGCCACCGCAACAGGCTTGTTGCTTTGGAATAATTACGCTTACACCTAATTGATTAAGTAGTTGAATTGCATTGACGACAAGGCTATTACCAAGTAGTTCGCTGTTACAGCCAGTAAAGAGCATGACGGTGGCATGTTCAGTGCCATTGGCAGGGTAATTGTCATCAAGCTCCTGAAAGCGTTCGACCTTAGGCAAACTATTTATCAGTCTTGTATCTGTATTACCTAAAAACACTTTCCCGATACTGAGCGCGCCGCTGCGCTGACCCAGCCAAAGTTTTTTATTTAAGGCGCGCCGCTTTTCCTGATTCACAAGAATATTGGCAAAGTCATGTTGAGGGCTTTTAGCTTGAGATAAATGATGGCGCAGTCCATCCATGAATTCACCAAACTGCACTTCAGAAGGACAGCTTTTCTCACAGCTGCGGCAAACTAGGCAGTGATCAATATGCTTAATAAGTCCCGGGGTTTCTTCTATATCACCTGATAACAGTGCTTTACCTAGCATTAACCTTCCGCGTGGTGACTCATTTTCATTTTTAGCGAGTGAATAAGTAGGGCAGTGGGGCAAACACATGCCACACAGCACACATTTATTGGCTTCTGCAATCAGAGATGCTTTAAGAGTTGTAACGGGCAAGCGTGTTTCGCCTTTTTAAATTTAATGCCTATAATGGCAAAACATTTTACTCACATCACAAGCAAATAGGCATCATTACTTATTATGAGTTATTACAAACACCATGTTTTCTTTTGTACTAACCAGCGCGATGAAGGTTGCGCCTGTTGCCAGGATTTCGATGCACAAGCCATGCGTGACTATGCCAAAGCGAAAAGTAAACAAATGGGCATAGCGGGTGAAGGCGGTGTGCGGATTAATTCAGCCGGTTGTTTAGATCGCTGTAGCGAAGGACCGGTGCTGGTCGTTTACCCTGATGCAGTTTGGTACAGCTACGTAGATGAAGAAGACATTGATGAAATCATGGAAAAACATCTAAAAATGGGCGAGATTGTAGAAAGACTTAAAATTTGAGGTTTTTTTGATTAAAAATAAATTTTTAGCTAAAAATTGAATTCTTTATAAATCAGTAGCTTACAGAATTCGCAATGATATGAATGAAACCAATATCATGCTGAATATATCTCATATTTTAGATTATATTAATCACATATCTTATTGTTTATATTGAATAAAAGTAATTATTGACAAAAAATCCTCCATCCCCGATGCTTAATACACCACGAATATCCCGTTTAACGGGCAAGAACACTCTAACATTCCTCCACGAATAGAAGAGCTAGTGGTATAAGGCGCGGTTTCTAACGGAATCGCGCCTTTTCTTTAAATATCTAAATAAGTATTGACTAATATACTAATCTAGCCTACTATAGATTCATCATTTCAGTTGGATGCAATAAGCCTCCAGCTTGATACGGACCTCCTCCACCTCCCAATGGTGGAATTTGTTAGGCGCAGCTCCTTTAGCTGCGCCTTTTTTTTGC
>JALTKS010000044.1 GCA_027006175.1 Gammaproteobacteria bacterium | reverse complement strand
TTTTTTAGCGCTTGTGTGAAGGTCTGCTTGCTGGTTTTTAATCCTGCAGCTTGTGAGGCAAGGGGGTTACCGATATTGGATAAGGCATCAATCTGTGATGATATTTTCTTTCTTGTAATGCGGTCGTAATTTTTAGCCTCAGGCAGAAGCCCAATTTGTTTAATCAGCGCCGCTTTATGCGCGGCCAGCGCTGCGTATGCCACGGGGCTGTTGGAGTAGTCAAAAAACTCGCCGGTTAATTCGCCTTTTTTTCGGGTTATATTTTGTAGAAGCTTTGGCGTATTGGTATTTGGGTTGACGATTTTAAATGTGTGATTTTGTAAATCACCAGGCACCTCTTCAAGTGCTTTGCTAAGCAAGGCACAGCCTTCGCCTTCTACCACCCAGTGTGTGCCCTGTCTGGATTTGATGTTTTGACGAAAGACGTCGGTTAGCTCTTTTACCGCGAGGCTGGTTCTGTGGGTTTGTCCGGGGGCGTGCCATGTACCCAGGTCATTAGCGACGCTGGCAGGAGAGTAGAAGAGCGCAAGGGGTTTAGCGTCTTTATTGTCAATTGAAGCTCTGTCTTTGGCAGTGTCATAGGCGTCATTAGGGGAGTCAGACAAGCCATTTATATAAACAATGCGCCCATCGACGTTGTTGTTTTTTATTTTTGTCACTCGATCACGAATATCTTTTTCATATAATCCTGGCGCTTTGAGCGAGTCGCGATTAATAATTCTCACATTATTAATATAAACCACAGGGGATTTATCATCACCTTCCTGATCAATGCGATAAAAAATTTGCACATTTTTAATCATCAACGTGTGCTGAAAAGTATCATTAATATTACTCAATCGCTGGGCATGGGTAGGTGAGTAATACCTGATCTGTGGTGTGGAATGTGAAGGGGTTGAGCTTAGCGCTTCAATGGTGCGGATAATGCTTTGGCCTTCATAAGTGCCCGGGTTCACCGCAAAGAAGAAAGGCATAAAAAGGTCGGCGTGAATTTTTACGGCGCGTCCTGTGCTACCCGTGGTAAGAGGTGAAAAATAAAGATAATTGCCTAGCTCGTGTTTTAACATCCATTTGTTAGATGCGCTGGGTATTGCCATGATCGCTCCCTGTATTTGTAAGTGTCACTTTTAATGTTGTTATTGTATTGTTACGCGATATTAGCACGAGCGCTTTTTACGGGCAAAACGAGATCCGTTATCTGTTAAGGTGTTTGACTGTGTATTTTATAATAATGAAGAATATGACAGTG
>JALTKS010000043.1 GCA_027006175.1 Gammaproteobacteria bacterium | reverse complement strand
AATTGAATCGAACGAAGTGAGATTCCCTGAGTCAGCAGCTAAATGCTGGCAGCAGTGCGAACCCAACCTAAAAAACCTAGCGCTTATCCAACGGCACATAATCCCGCGCTGGCTCACCCGTATAAACCTGAGTAGGTCGGAAAATTCTGTTACCACGCAACTGTTCACGCCAATGTGCTAACCAGCCCGCAGAACGCGAGATAGCAAAAATAGCCGTAAATTGATCAACAGGGATCCCCATTGCTTCATAAAGAATACCCGAATAAAAATCGACGTTAGCGTAAACACCTTTACTCGCCAATCTTTCTTCTGCTGCCTTCTCAACCGCCATTGCCGTTTCAAACGTTTGACTCACATTACCGTCACGCGCTTCTAATAAATCCTTAACTAATTTCTGCAAAATAGTGGCACGCGGATCCTTGGTTTTGTATTCACGATGACCCATGCCCCAGATCACTTCTTTATTCTTTAATTTTTTATCAACATACGCTTCTGCCTTGTCGGGTGAACCGATTTCAGCGAGCATCTCAAGGACACGTTCATTGGCACCACCGTGTAATGGACCTGACAGTGTTGCAATTGCAGAGGCCATGACACTGTTTGGTGTTGCTAAGGTCGAACCACTCACCAACATAGAGAATGTTGAGGCATTAATTGTATGCTCGGCATGTAAAATTAAACAAATATCAAGAATCCGCGCCATTTCAGGTTCAGGTTCTTTGCCATTCAACATATAAAGGAAATTTTCAGCGTAAGTTAGGTCATCACGTGGTGGAATAGGATCGTAACCTTTACGAATGTGCTCCCACATTGCCACGATTGTCCCCATGCGAGCAATAATCTTTACTGTCATACGGTGTACATAACCCAGATCGTCACACACATCACTGTCAGTAAGACACTCATTTCCCGGGTAAAACATCCCTAGACTGGCAACAGCCGTTTGCAGCATTTCCATAGGGTGCCCGGTTGAAGGTAAGGTCTTCATCAACTCCCGGACGTGGTATTGCACAACGCGATTACGTCGTAGTTCTACATCAAACTCAGCCAATTCTTTTGCCGTGGGCAACATGCCATCAAGTAACAATAGCGTTGTTTCTTCAAAGGTGCTGTGTTTGGCGAGCTGTTCAATCGAGTAACCACGGTAAGAAAGAATGCCGCGTTCACCATCGATATCAGAAATATTAGACTTGGTAGCAGGGACGCCTTCCAAGCCTGGTAAATATTCATTCATGCAGAAATTCCCAGTTCTGTCTTAACAAGCTGTTTAGGATAACAAAAATAACCCCTGATCGGGCAATGACGTGATAATTCCAGCCACGGAGTCAGTACGCTACGCGCACTCAGCTTATTTTATTATTTAGTTACAATCACTTAGATTGAAAAAGAAGAGCCGCAACCACAGGTTGTTGTCGCGTTAGGATTATTAATAGTGAAACGAGCACCTTCTAAATTCTCGATATAGTCAACGGTAGCGCCTTCGAGGTATTGAATACTCATCGGATCGACAACCAGACTAACGCCATCGGTCTCAACCACAATATCGCCATCATTCACTTCTTCGGCAAAATCAAAGCCATATTGAAAACCAGAACAGCCGCCACCGGTAATAAAGACGCGAAGCTTAAGATCTTCACGACCTTCTTCCGCCATGAGGGCTTTAACTTTACTGGCAGCATTGCTGCTAAAACTTAATTCTGCTGAATCGGTCATGCTCAACTCCACCTAAATACAGGGTTGTTTACTCTTACATATGGCTATATTAGCAGAGTCTTAATTATGAGAGCAAACTACCTGAGTAAATTACTCAGGATTCAGAGGCAAGCTTATTTGCACTAATTGCGGACTTATCGCTAACGCTTACCTTGCTAACTACCTGATTTACTTCAGATTGATGCACCAAATTACCATTCACTTCCGCACCCATCGCCATTTCTATTAACTGATAATAAACATTACCATTAACCCGGGCTTTGCTAGCTAATTCAATACCTTGGCTTGCATAAACATCACCATTCACAGTGCCATTGAGATTAATTGTTGGTACTTTCACTTCACCTTCAATTCGACCGTGCTCGCTTAATCTTAGTACGGATGATGAACCTTCCTTCGCAATCACACTGCCCTTGATAACCCCGTCAATATGTAATCCACCTGAAAAATGAACATCACCGGTTATTTCGGTATTCTGACCTATTAATGTCTCTACATTCATCGATTTACGTTTTTTACTGCCGATCATGATTACTCTATCTCCTCATTACAGGCTATAAGTAGCCTGCCATTTCACTTCTTGGGTGAACAGTATTCGCTTTTACTCAGCCTCGCAAGCCCCCTCTCACAAGTCTGCCAACCTCATCACAACACAATAAACCTTAAAGGATCACTAGCATCACGGTTACGGCTTGTGCAAGAATACCGCATATTGAAAATGACGTTCAACGGAAAACTCTGAATAGTATGAAAAAATTTCCACTCCTGCTCAGTTTGTTGTGGCTCCCTTTCGCGTTACAGGCGGATATTAGCCAGATACAGCAACTGGTTAACAGTCAAAATTTTCGTCAAGCGCTTAAATCATCCGAACGCTTACTAAAAACCCAACCCAAGGATGAGCAAGCGCTTTTCCTCAAGGCGATTGCGCTACAACAATTGGGGCGTGATAACGATGCTATCGCAACATATAAAAAGTTAACGCAGCTAGCACCGTCATTACCCGAACCCTATAACAATCTTGCCGTGCTTTATGCCAAACAAGGTAAGCAAACAGAAGCTCGTCAGGCGCTTATTGATGCCATTAATACACATAAAAGTTATGCCACCGCTTATAAAAACCTTGGCAATATTTACGAACAAATGGCGGCAAATGCCTATAACAAGGCGCTCGCTATCAAAAACAAAAAACCGCCGCAGCCGTTAGCACTCACAACCATTAACAAACTCGATAAGAAACCAGCACTGGTTGTTGCTACCACGAAGATTCCTCTTATCAAGAAATTACCGGCAGTTAAAAAGAAAACGGTTACTAAACCTGATGATGAATCTGAATTAATTATTGATACTATCAAAGGCTGGTCAAATGCCTGGTCAGCGAAAGATAGTGATGCCTATTTATCTTACTATTCTTCTGGCTTTAATCCGCCACGCGGTCTGAGCAGAAAACGTTGGGAACAGGAACGCCGTATTCGCTTAAATAAGCCTCGCTTTATTCGCGTATTAATACAATCACCTAAAGTTAAAATACTGAGTTCAAGTTCAGCATTATTGTCGTTTAATCAAAACTACCAATCCGATCGTTTCCAGGACACGGTACAAAAAACCTTGTTACTGGAAAAAATAAACGGTAGTTGGCAAATTCTGAAAGAATTTACATCATCATGAAACTGATTACCTTTTGTCTTGCTGCCAGTTTATCCGTTAACGTCTTCGCATTAGATATACATGCGGAAGATCGCTACGAAGATGAATTAATTAAAACCATTGATTCACTTTCACAACAACAGCTCGATCCGGCTTTAACCCGTATCGAAAAGCTCGTGAATGAAAACCCTAAATTCAAATTAGCTCAACTTATTTATGCTGACTTATTAATTGCGAAAGCACAACCACTCAATGAGTTTGGTGCTCGCGCAAAAGCGACCCCCAAAGCACTTAATGAACTTCGTAGTGAAGCAAAGCAACGTTGGTCTCATTACATATCACCGCCCAATAAGAAATTAATTCCCGCGAGCATTATTAAATTATCAGACAAAACTGACTATGCCGTTATTGTTGAACTGGATCACTCACGCTTATATATTTTTAAAAATGATAATGGCGTACCCAAACTGGTCAAAGATTACTATGCAACCATTGGTAAAAAAGGCGCTGACAAATATGTTGAGGGTGACAATAAAACCCCCATTGGTGTCTATAACGTAACTCGTTTTATTGCTGATAATAAATTACCGGACCTTTATGGCACAGGTGCATTCCCGATTGATTACCCGAACACCTGGGATAAACGCCTTGGTAAAACCGGTCATGGAATCTGGTTACATGGTACGCCAACCAGCACCTATAGCCGACCACCTCTTTCTAGCGAAGGTTGTGTTGCATTAAGTAACGATGATTTTACCAATTTAAGATCATTTGTTGATGTTAGACGCAGCCCTGTGGTTATTACTAAAAAAATTAACTGGTTATCAACGGAAGACTGGTTAGAGCAACAGAAAAATAACACTGCTCTCTTAAACAACTGGGTTAAGGACTGGGAGAGTTTAGACAGTCAGCGATATTTATCCCATTATTCAAAAGAAAAATTTCGCAGTGGTCGGAAAAACTATCGGTGGTGGTCAAATCATAAAACCAAAGTTAATGCGAACAAATCTTTTATTAATATAAAGTTGAATGACGTTAGCATTTTCCGTTACCCGGGTGTAGAAAATATGCTCGAGTTCTCTTTTCAACAGGACTACCGAAGTAATAATTATAGTAAGGTCGGCAATAAGCGTCTTTACTGGCAGCGCAATAAAGATCAGCAATGGCAAATAATTTATGAAGGTCCTGCCTGAACCGCCGCGGGTGTAACGAGTTGTTGTTCTGGCTTTTCGACCTTTCGTGGTGTATTTCTCTTTAACCAACGAATCATATCGCCCCATATATGACTAATCTCTTTACGTGAAGGCATGATACCTGCGTGTTTTAGCTCAATCGTGATTACCGGTATTTCCCGCTCAATACCCGCAAAATTTCCCAGTGACCCGGGATAAGCACCCAATAGATTTAAGTAAAGCTGCCCCAAACGCTTGGGTGCACGCGGTGGGCCATCAAAATCCAGCACACCATAGGGTGCGTGAACCGCAATAATGACATCCGGCTTAAACTCTTCAATAAGATCGTATAACCATCTTGTTTCTGGTTCGCTTAGCGGATCTTTACCAGGATAGCGGCGTGGATTTTTATAGGTTCTTTTTACCCAGTAATGTTGACTCAAATGATGCCAATCCTGAGTAGGGAAATTACGATTTAAGTCAACACCATTACCGTTCATGCGTTGTGATTTTCTGCGTAACAAACCATCCGGGTTCAATAGTGGAATGACCTTCCAGTGAAATAAACCAGAGTGATATTTCTCTAGCTTACGCAACCATTTATAAACCACACTCACGGATGAATACTCATCACCATGGATACCGCCAATAAGCAAGACCCGTGATTGTGGTTTTCTTGGCGGGAGTGGTGGATATTCTTTAATAATAATCGGTGTGCCTTGAACCGACTCGGCACCAGAAAGCTCAAAACCAATATCACATTCTTTATAACTGACACTTGCCAACTTTCTGGATATTTTTTTACATACATCTTCTACCGACATCTGTGCAGATACAGGCAAAGAAAAGATGAATAAACTCAGAAATAAAAAACAAAATCCATTTCGTTTGGAATCCATCATAATGCAGAAGTTTTAAATGTTGCGTTAGGCCAGGCAAATGTTTTTTCCAGTGTGGCTCGACTGGATGATACCTTTACATGCACTCTACTTGGCGTGAAGCCTTTTGGCATAATCAAATCACCTTCAAAACTTTGAAAGTATTTAAACCGGAAACTCAATTGTTTTTGTCCTTGTGCAGATAATGACGTTAAATTTAATTTTACTGACTTGCCATCTCTGACACCTTCTATCTGCATAACAACATTACCGCGCGTTACTCGACTGTTTTTTATCACCTGCGTCAGTACCAGCTTATAACGATAACTATCACCCGCATTGGCGATATTAAAACGCTGAATTCGTAAACCACCTGCAGATTCACGCGGTGCAACAATGCTGCGATAAAAAGCAACCTCTTCCTTGAGTTCTAATATTTCTGATTGCAAGTCCCGCAAGGTGCTATCCACTTCCTTGTAAGCAAGCTTCTCGACTTTGCTATTACTTTTACTTGCAACCAATTCATCACGGATTGTTTCAATCTCAGATACCAGTTGCTCAATCCTTTTCTGCAAAACTTGGTTCTGGGTTTCCAAACCATCATAATCATAATCGGCTCGGGAATGACCGTAGTCATAAATCAAATAACCTAAACCGATTAAAACAAACACCAATAAGGCAATTAAAATGCCTCGTTTTAGTGGATCACGTTCATGAACAACTAATTGCGGAGAAAGTTTCATTATTTTAGTCCGGTCACGTTTACTAAGGAAGTAAACCTATTCCCTGCAGTCCTGTTGTTTCATCCAAACCAAACATAATATTCAGATTCTGCACTGCTTGACCGGCTGCACCTTTCACCAGATTATCGATCACCGATAAAACCACAACAGTGTCATCATCCTGTGGACGATGCACCGCGATCCGACAGGTATTCACACCACGCACCGTTCTTGTTTCAGGATGACTACCCGCTGCCAACACATCGACAAAGGGCTCATCGGCGTAACGTTGTTCATACAAACGTTGTAAATCAACATCTGTTTTCAATAACCGTCCATACAGCGTTGAATGTATGCCTCTGGTCATTGGCATTAAATGTGGAACGAAGGTTAAGCCAACTTTCTTAGACGCTGCTTGCTGCAAACCTTGACGAATTTCAGGCAGGTGCCGGTGACCCGGCACCGCGTAGGCTTTAACGCTTTCATTTACCTCACTCATGAGAATACCGACGCTGGCTGAACGACCTGCGCCACTCACACCTGATTTACAATCGGCAACCAGACCGGTTGTTTCAATTAAATTATTTTCAATTAACGGTAAAAAACCAAGCTGGGTCGCCGTTGGGTAACAACCGGGGTTCGCCAGTAACCGGGCTGATTTAATCGCCTCACGATTAATTTCTGGCAAACCATAAACAGCTTCTTCAATAAGATTAGGACTGGCATGCGTCATGCCATACCACTGCTCCCACTCAGCCACATCAGTAATTCTAAAATCAGCGGCAAGATCAATGACCCGTACACCCGCATCCAATAACGCCTGTGCATGCTGCATAGCAATACCATTGGGTGTTGCGAAAAAGACCACATCACACTCTTCTAATTTGGCATCATCTGGCGCAGTAAAGACCAAATCTACGTGGCCACGTAAATTCGGGAAAATATCAGCAACCGCTGTACCGGCTTCACCACGAGAAGTGATCACCTCTAATGCGATATTAGGGTGTAACGCCAGCAACCGCAGTAACTCCACGCCTGTGTAGCCTGTTCCACCGACTATGCCTGTTTTAATCTTGCTCATGTTCATTGCTCAATACTTTTATTAATTCTTAATAAGAACCGCATCATAGGCATGTCTTGGCTGAGTGTGAAGGGCTGTGTCGTGAATAAAGGAATTTTATATTGAACTTTTGCTACAATGACAGTCAAAAGCTACAGACAAAAAAAAGCGGCCGAGGCCGCAGAGTCTGCATTTATATATTTTTATTATTATTTGTTGTCTTATTATTATTTTTATACTGCCAGCTCACTTTCCGGTGTGGGCTAAACCAGTTATTTGACTGCGTGTAATCTATCGAATCTATTAACCCTCGTCAAGTCATTGATTTTATATTACTTTATAAGAATATCCTTAAATAGTTTAATACTTCTCTAATACCCTCTATCGTTGGTCTTTCCACGTCTCTTGAATTCGAGCTAACGTGTACTTAGTGCTAAGATGCCGCCTTTCATCCTATCTTTTAATGTAGAGGCTAGTAGGTGCGCTCGAAACTACAATTCATTCGTAACAAGGTTTTATGCACCACAACCTGGAAGATTCAACTGGTTTTCTGGTTTAGCGCTATTCTGGTGGGGATTGCTGCCACTGCCTTTGCCATTGCCAGCGAACATAGCCATGGCTATTTCAAACAGATTATCGCTATTTCCCCCTACTTGCCTTTGTTAATAACACCACTGCTATTAATGCTCGTCTCGTGGCTAACGCGGCGTTTTTTCCCCGGTGCCCAGGGCAGCGGTATCCCACAGTCTATTGCCGCCCTCAACATGGCTGATCACACACTACGAGCCTCATTACTATCGCTGCGTATTGCGGTAGGTAAAATATTACTTACGCTCATCGGACTACTGGGGGGCGCCTCCATCGGTCGTGAAGGTCCGACTGTTCATGTGGGT
The DNA here is from genome assembly GCA_027006175.1 of Gammaproteobacteria bacterium. Classification (GTDB taxonomy): domain Bacteria; phylum Pseudomonadota; class Gammaproteobacteria; order AKS1; family AKS1; genus Sulfuriflexus. The sequence continues at coordinate 11,984 of JALTKS010000043.1, read as the reverse complement.
GCCGCGATTATGTTTTCACTCGGCAATCTTGCCCGCTTCCCGCAGCATTTTATGGATCGCGGCCTGATTCTCGCGGGGGGCGCAGCCGGCGTTGCTGCCGCCTTTAATACCCCGCTGGCAGGCATAGTATTTGCGATTGAGGAAATGAGCCGTTCATTTGAACAACGTACCAGCGGTACTATTCTGACTGCTGTGGTCATTGCAGGTATCACCGCCATTGTTATTCAAGGTCCTTATACTTATTTTGGTACCAGCAATGTCAGCTTACCGTTAAACGCCAGCTGGCTTGCGGTATTGGTTTGTGGTGTATTAGGCGGCGGTCTCGGTGGCTTATTTAGCCTGATATTGGTTCGTAGTACTCGTAAGTTAGCCCCCTGGCATTTGAAATTTCCTCTTCGTATTGCGTTTATTTGCGGTCTGAGTATTGCCATTATTGGTCTGGTTTCAGGCAACACCACTTATGGCACCGGTTATGATGAAGCCCGTACTTTAGTCACCGGTGCTGGCAAGCTGGATGCCAGTTACCCTATTCTGAAAATGTTTGCGACACTCGCGTCCTATTTAAGCGGCATTCCTGGCGGGATTTTTGCGCCCTCTCTTGCGACAGGAGCAGGAATTGGATCATTCTTCGCACAATGGTTTAGTGCGGTACCAGCTGAAACCATTGTTTTACTCGGCATGGTTGCCTATTTCACCGGCGTGGTACAAACACCAATCACCGCATTTGTGATTGTTATTGAAATGACCGGCAATAATGAGATGCTACTCCCCTTGATGCTCACTGCACTTATTGCACAGGGGGTTTCAAAACTCATTAGCCCTGAGGCGATCTATGAAGCACTTGCCGCGCCTTTCATGGAAGCTAAAGAAATAACTCCAGAAAAACCAGCGACATAACTCGGAATTATTTTCTAATGCAACATAAACACGTTAGACTTGTCATACGTATCAATGTGTTAACAGTGAGACTGTAATGGAAACGATTCAAGTTATTTCTTTAACAATGGGTGTTGCATGGGCAAGTGGTATCAACCTCTATGCTGCCATGTTTATGCTTGGTTGGATGGGCACCACTGGAAATATCGACTTACCACCTGATCTCGAAATTTTAATGAACCCACTCGTCATGGTCGCTGCGGGTTTCATGTACATTGTAGAATTTTTTGCTGACAAAGTGCCTGGCGTTGATACCGGGTGGGATGCAATTCATACTTTTATTCGTATTCCTGCCGGCGCGATGTTAGCCGCTGCCGCCGTTGGTGATGTATCACCAGCCGTTGAGCTTTCGGCCTTTATTTTAGGTGGAACACTTGCCACCGGTTCTCATGCCGCGAAAGCAGGCACCCGTGTCATGATTAATGCTTCACCCGAACCCTTTTCAAACTGGACTGCGTCCATTGCAGAGGATGCGGCGGTGATTGGTGGTCTTTGGACAGCATTAAACTACCCCTGGTTATTTGTTGCGGCACTGGTTATCTTTATTTTGCTACTCATCTGGTTACTACCTAAACTATGGCGCGCCATGAAACGACTGTTTAATTGGTTAGGTCGTAAACTCGGCATGATCGATGAACCGCCTGCCACAATAACGCCTGATGTCGATGCGAATAAGCCCAGCCCTGAGCAGATTCCACCACCATCGCCCTGATAAAATTTATTATTCATTATGAAAACAAAAGATACGTTTATTGTTGGCATTGCCATCGCTATTATCGGCCTACTCGCTTATGTTTGGTTGTCGCCTGCCGGGATTGGCGCAGCACCCAGGTTAAAGCTTTATCCGCTCGATAACCGACCGCTGACATTGGAACAATTTCAGGGCAAACCTGTACTGCTAACCTTCTGGGCGACCTCTTGTACTGGTTGTATCAAAGAAATACCGCATCTAATAGAGCTGCACAACAAACTTGCACCACGTGGTTTAACGATTATTGCCATTGCGATGAATTATGATCCTCCTAGCCACGTCACAGAGTTAGTGAAACGCCGAAAATTACCTTATATCGTCACCATGGACGTAGATGGCAGTGCCAGCCGTGCCTTTGGTGATATTCAATTAACACCCACCAGTTTCCTTATTTCACCTGATGGGCGTATCGTCATGAAGAAAATTGGTGAAATGGACATGGTATCCGTCACCGCAAAAATTGAATCGATGCTGAAATCAACTCAGGCGGCGCGCTAATGTGGCTTAAAGCACTGCACCTTATTTTTATGGTGACATGGTTTGCGGGATTATTTTATTTACCGCGTCTGTTCGTTTACCACGCCATGAGTGACGATGCGGTCAGTAATGAACGCTTCAAAATCATGGAGCGTAAATTGTTCTACGGCATCATGACGCCCGGCGCAATCCTAACCCTGCTATTCGGTGTCTGGATGTTGTTTGATTACGCATGGGAAGCCTATGGCAACAGCACCTGGCTGCATGCCAAAATGGCACTGATTGGCATACTGCTTCTCTACCACGTACTTTGCGAGAAATTTGTTCGTGATTTCAAGGCCGACCAGAATAAACATAGTCACGTCTATTATCGCTGGTTTAACGAAGTGCCGGTGCTTATCCTCGTTGCTATTATTATCCTGGCATCGGTAAAACCCTTTTAAAAATAAGTTACTATAAAGCCTCACCTATAGCACTTTTTTCGCTATAATCGCCACCGATATTACTGGCAGAAACAAAACAGGAAGCAGTCTCATGGCAAGAATGGTGCAATGTGTTGTCCTTAAGCGCGAAGCTGAAGGGCTTGAAAGCAATCCTTACCCGGGTGAGCTTGGTATTCGTATTTATGAGAATGTTTCTGCTGAAGGCTGGAAACAATGGTTAGAACGACTCACCACCATTATGAATGAAAATGGTTTGAGCACCGCTGATCCTCGTAGTTTTGAGATTATCGAAAAAGGCATGTTGGGCTTCTTCTTTGGTGAAGGCGATGCCGGTGATTTACCTGCCGGCTTTAATCCTGGCGGCGGTGGCGGCAAAAAATAAGTGACCGCTTTATGGCTGTACCGGTGATAATTTGAAAACCGGTGCTGTCACAATTTCAAGTTTGCTGTGCGCCTCTCTCAATGCCGTTTCTGCTGCTTGCGCTGACTCCGCAACGGCATAAATAAACCCCAAATAACTCGAGCCTTCTGGCAGTGGCACGAGTTCATGACCATCTCGAACACTGATCAGCAATTCTTTTATACCCGGTACAGCGCGTGCCGCAGAAATGCCTTCTATGCGTCTTAGTATTCCTGCTTTGGGTATCGGGATCATCAACACACCTGCGCCCCCCGTGAAACCCATCGTCGGCAATGTCATACCCAATAATTGAGCCAATACCAATTTTTCTAATGCCTGCCCGGTAACCAGTTCCACTAATCTCGCGCACTCACCGCCTATCGTCCGTGCAGCTACTTCCAGAACCCACACATTATTATCACTATCAATGCGTAGCTCTGCGTGTACGGGTCCCTGTTTTAAACCATAGGCACGACAGGCATCAAACACGGTTTGAGCTATTTTCTCTTGTAAAGGCTCAGGCAAACGTGAAGGAGAAATATAATAGGTTTCCTCAAAATAAGGGCCATCCAGCGGATCGGGTTTATCAAATAATGCCAATGTTGTTAACTCACCCTTTGATAAAATACCTTCGTAGGCCACTTCACGTCCGGCAATAAACGTTTCTGCCAAAAGAGCATTCGCTTCATCTGCAACCTCAACTTCGCGCAAAATGGTAATGATACGATTGATTGCAGACTGTGCTTGTTCGGCGTTATTAACCCGTATAACCCCTCGACTTCCTGACATAGCCAGTGGCTTCAAAACACAGGGGTAATCTAATTGTTCTATTTGTGCGGCAAGCGATTCATTTAGTTCAATGCGTTGATGCTTAGGTACTGCGACACCAGCAGACTGTAAACAAGCTCGTGCCTGATCCTTACGCCTTGCGATCAATGCGGCTTCAGGTGGGTTGTGCATTAACCCGAGTTGTTTCGCCACACTGGCCGCCAATGCAACACTCATATCATCCGTGCCCAGTACCGCATGAAAAGGCGTTGCTATTGATGCTGCCAAAATATCTGACTGTGCCTGCTGCGGGTCGCTAAAATCTATATGCAGACCTTTATTAATAACCGAGATAAGAGAATGTTCGCCTGCCGAAGCGATGGTGATATCAATACCTAATTGCTCAGCCGCGTTGATATACGGGGCAATACGATAGCTATGATGCGGTGCAATAATCAGTAAACGAGGGCGTGTTGAATTTTTCATAGACATAAAAAAGTCCGCAGCCGTGATGGCTGCGGACCTTTAATCTTTAAGCGATTTTAAAATGCTTAAGCGCAACCACCGCCGCCACCAGCACCGCCACAACCACCACAAGCACCTGAGCCACCAGTTGAAGCAAAGACGTTATTAAACACGAAACTCGCGCCATTCATGCCGTTTTCAGCATAATCAATTTCTACGCCTTGCAGGTAATTAAACGCCACGGAATCAACAAACACCTTGAAGCCATCCGCATCATAAATTTTATCATTATCGAATTTATCACCCGTAAAGGTCATGCCATAAGTCATGCCACTGCAACCACCACCAGAAACGAATAAACGGATCGCGGTGATATCGTCATCCTCAACATCATCAAATAGCTTACGCATAACGCCTTGCGCAGCCGGTGTCAGGGTAATATCTTGCTCATTCATTGCACTACTAAATTCCATCATCCACTCCTAATTTAACGTTGCCACTATTGTACTCGGTCTACACAATGATCAAAGTCATTATTTTGGCTTGTCCTTGTACTTTCAAGGGATAAAACCATAACAAACACACGCCAATGTAAATGATAATGATTTGCATTTAGATTTGTATTGTGTACAATCCTTCCCAACTTAAAGACTTATCGTTTAACTCTGCGGAGATTTGTAATGAAATACCCACATTTATTGAAAAATAGCGTTTTACTCACGGCTCTCGCCACGGCAAGTATTGCTCAAGCAGCCCCTGCCCCCACACTTGAAGAGTTGTGGTCTGTTATTCAAGCGCAACAGAAACAAATTGAGCAACTTAAAGCCAATGCGGCAGTGACGGAAGAAAAAGTCGAAGCAACCGGCGAAATGCTTGAGCAACGTGTTGCGACTAGCGGTAACGCTAATATTAATTCATCACATAGTGGTGGCGGACATGGTAGCAGTGGTAAAACAACGGTCGGCGGCTATGGTGAGGGACATTACAATAACCTCAATAACCAGCTCAGTGGGGGTGCCGATAAAAATGAAATCGACTTACACCGTGCTATTCTTTTCTTAGGGCATGAATTCAGTGACAAAATTCGTTTCTGGTCTGAACTCGAAGTTGAGCATGCGCAAGCCGGTGAAGGCAAAGATGGAGCCGAAGTCGCCATGGAACAGGCCTACCTTGAGTTCGACATAAACGAAAACCTTTCAAGTCGTGCCGGTCTATTGCTAGTACCCGCCGGTATCCTTAATGAAACACATGAACCGAATACCTTCTACGGTGTTGAGCGAAATCCTGTTGAAAACAAAATCATCCCAACGACATGGCGTGAAGGCGGCGCAAGTTTGAATGGTCGCTTTGGTGAAGGCTTTAGCTTTGATTTTGTCGCCCACTCTGGTTTCAATACCAATGCGGGTAAAAACTACGCAGTTCGAAGTGGTCGTCAAAGTGCGCGTCAAGCAAATGCGGAAGATCTTGCCTACACAGGCCGCATTAAATGGACGGGGATCCCGGGTGTAGAACTAGCCATGACCGCTCAATATCAAACAGATATGACACAAAGTGCTGATGCTACTGCTGGTTCAGCCACATTGCTTGAAACACATGTTATCGCTAATCGTGGTCCATTTGGTCTTCGTGCGCTTTACGCAACATGGGATTTGAATGGTTCAGGACCCAAGTCTGTAGGTGCGGATGAACAAACCGGTTGGTACATTGAGCCATCATTCAAAATCAACCCTCAAGTGGGCGTGTTTGCTCGTTATAATGAGTGGGATAATCAGGCGGGTAACTCTACCGACACAAAATACACACAGGTTGATTTTGGTGTGAATTACTGGCCTCACCCTGACGTTGTCATTAAGGCCGATTATCAAATTCAAAATGCACCAACAGGACAAAATGAATACGATGGATTTAATCTCGGTGTTGGTTATCAGTTCTGATTATTTCTCCTGACGTACTATACTGTAGGCTGTTTACTGCAGGGGTTATGCCCCTGCAGTTTTTTAGGAATAAAACATGATTCGCTTATTTGCTTTAGTGCTTATTTTTCTACTCCCCATGACAAGTTCAGCTCGTGGTGTTTATCAGGAACCCACGGCTTTTATTAATGAGGCATTTTCTGGTGAGCCACCCAAGGCTAGCCGAATCTGGATCACGGGAAAGAAAAAACAAATCGCAACAGAGATTCTTGGTCATCGCCCTGGCAGTTTACGCTTGCGTTATTGGGGGAAAGGCTCTCGCACAGCCTGGGTACTTGAAGAAATCGGTAAAGAAAAACCCATCACAGTTGGCATTATCGTCAATAAAGATCGTATTGAACGTGTCAAAGTATTAATTTTTCTCGAGAGCCGTGGTTGGGAAGTACGTCATGACTTCTTTACCGATCAGTTCAAAAACATGGGTTTGCATAAAAATCAAAAACTCGATAAACATATCGATGGTATTAGCGGTGCAACTTTATCTGTTCGCGCACTCAAAAAATTATCACGCTTAGCGCTATACCTTCATACTCAAACACCTTTCGATCATGACACGCCATAAAAAGAAACCGTTTATTAAACTTCGCTCGCTTTACCTGTGGCATCGTTATGCCGGCATTTCTGCTGCGATATTAGTATTACTCCTGGCTATTACCGGGCTATTTTTAAATCATACTGCTGACTTGAAAATGGATCGAAGTTTTATTAGCAGTGAATGGTTATTAGACTGGTATGAAATTGAGTCGCCGCAACGCACTATTAATTATGCAACAGCGAATCACAACGTCACACTCATTGAAGACACCTTGTATCTGGACAAGAAGGCTGTCCGTGGTCACTTTGAGTTTCTTGCTGGCGTCATTGAATTACAAGACATTATTGTTATCGCTGTCGATACACAGTTACTACTTATGTCAGCGGATGGAGAGCTTATTGAACGAATCAACGACATTGATGGTCGTCGGGTTCTCATCGGTGCAATCGGTACTGTATCAAAACAAATCGTTATCCAGACAGATGATTTTCTGCTCACTGATCTGGATTTTTCAACGTGGCAAACCGCGTCAAAGAAAGATATTTTAAACATTGCCTGGTCATATCCAACTCGCTTACCTAACAAGCTAAGGCGTTATCTTGAACATGACTATCGTTCTAATATTTTAACCCTGGAACGAATCATGCTGGATTTACATAGCGGTCGTATTCTGGGTAAAAACGGTATCTATCTGATGGATGCCGCCGCGATCATATTAATTCTTCTCGCCCTGTCAGGTAGTTTTATCTGGTTGCAACAAGTACGTAAACGCAGGGAACACAAGCATAAAAAACCGCTACTTAGATAGTAGCGGTTTTCAACATCTCTTTATTTTTATCTAAAACTTTTGCGTGTAACGTAAGTAATAGTCCACATCGACACGATCTTGTAAGGCACCGTTAATATCATCTAAATCTTCTCGGCGACGTAAGCGAGCTTCAAACTTGGATTTTTTATTTATTTTCCACAAATAACGTGCTTCAAGCAGTGTGTTATTATTTCGAAAATCAGGTGACAATAACCAACCTGCTTCCACCCGCCCAACAACGATACCTAAACTATGTTTAGGGACAATATCCAGAAAGTTAAATGTCACTTGCACCGCACTTCCACCAACTTTTCCTGATGTGCCTGTTTTAGCGGCCACTTTAGTTGGTGTATTCACGGCATAACCTAACTCACCACCTAACTGGAATTTCATACCGTCATTACCCAGTGGCCAACGGGCTGAAATACGTCCCAGTACTGCCCAGTAATCATCTATTCTTCCTGCACCCGTGCCATCCACTCGCAATGCATCGGGCAGATATGTCACATCGATCCCCCTCTGTACGACAGGCCCCCATTTCTGTTTGTTTTCCAAGGCAAAGAAGCCACTTACACGGCTACCCTCTTCGCTAAAATTTAACTGACCACGACGGACTTCGGTTGCACCCTCGTCCGAGTTATATTGAATAATGGTGTGTGCTTTCCAACCATCACTCAATTTGTATTGGGCATGAATACCATCAACCCACGTGATATCCGTATTCGGACTATCGTTTCGATCCAGTGATTTTTTTGCGACACCATCAAGTTCAAATTTAGTCTGAAAACGCCCTAGCAGAATTTTCCAATTTGATGATGGTTTCCATGTTAAATACAGTTGATCCAACGTGGAGTCACCTCGACGTAAACCATCACCCGCAGGAATTGCCTGAAATAATTCAAAATAGGGGTGATTGCGATTATCGGTAGAGTATCGGCCCGCGAATCGTACCTTTCCTGAGAGTGTCTCACTGAACTTTGCGCCAACACCAACTCGAATCCGCACACGAAATTCATCGGTCGTATTTTGGCTTTTATTACGATCATCACGATCACTGGAAAAATAGCCAAGCCGGACATCACCTGAAATTTTATAAGGGTTTGCAGATGATGTGCTACTGGCAGCAAAACCAGTATGAGCAATAATGACTAAACCAACCGCGGTCGCGAAACGACGCATAGAAATTCTCCTGAATTTATATCAAATGACATGTAATTGTCATTCTATCAATACGTTGGCATTTAATCGCCTAATACGAGAAATACTAACGTCAGCTGTTATCGGACGTTATAAACAGAACTTAAAATAATGAAAAAATCTGAAGAATTAGTGGCTGATGCGGGTTTCTATCTGTCCGAGCTGGCGCTCAGCATCCAGTAAATGATGTCGCCAATGGAATTCGTAGCTATGTTGCCAGTCCCTTGCGGCCTGACTGGGATTTTTTTCCAATAAGTGTAAACCATGCTTCAAATCAAAATAAATATCGGTGATATCGTCTGCCAAGGTACCCGAGAGACGCTGGCCTTCAATGCCATCATATTCGTAATTGTAGCCATTACGTTCGCCGAGAACACTGTAAAGTCGCGTAAATAGCTCAAACCGCGCATCATAATCAGTGCTGTGTTCATAGACACTCATACTCTCTGCCTGACCTAAATCACTCACGGCAGTATGCAAACGAGGCAATAGATCTGCCATTTCTTCCAACCACGACTCCAACTGACAGTCATCAAAACGCTCAACTAAGGCGCAGAAACTGCTGGCTAATTGCGCCATTTGTTGTGTCACTTCGGTGTTCATCGCTACTTTCCCCGTATCAAATACTTACTCGTCTTAAGGGGTAAGTGTAGTCAAAGATTTGGATTTTCCCACCGAGAACGACACAAAATTGGCAATATTACGCTGATTATTTTTCAGCTGAAGCGATTAATTTCTTAAGATCATTAATAATTTCAGTAGCATGCTGACGCGGGCGAACTGTTTCATAATGATGAGCAATCCGTCCTTGTGGATCAATGATAAACGTTTGACGACTGGAATAACTAACCGGACCAAATCCACGTAAAACGCCATAGGCTTGTGCCAGCTGCTTTTTGTCATCTGCCAGCAATGAAAAGGGTAGATGATATTTCTCTGAAAATTCCTTATGCGAACGCACATCATCCAAACTGACCCCCATGACCACCGCCCCGAGTGCCCTTATTCGGAAATAATCATCCCGAAAATTGCAGGCTTCTGTGGTACAACCCGGCGTGTCATCTTTGGGGTAAAAATATAAAACCAGCCATTTACCACGGTAATCTGAAAGGCGTTGTCGTTTGCTATTTTGATCCAATAAATCAAATTCTGGTGCCTGACTACCAATCGCAGGAGAAGACGTCGCATAGGTCGGAAACATCAAGTAGATAGCAGCCATCAACAAGAGGCTAAATCCCTTCGCAACGCTCATCCTGTTATTGTTCATTAGATTTCAACCATCTCAAAATCATCTTTGCCCGCACCACAATCGGGGCACTTCCAGTTAGGGGGAACATCTTCCCATTTTGTCCCTGCTGGAATACCGTCATTCGGCCAACCTTTCTCTTCACTGTAAACATAACCACAAATAACACATAAATAAGTTTTCATACTTTTTATCTTCCTTCAATATTCCATGCTACGCTAAACGCAATAGCCAAACCCTGCGTTACAACAACGCGCTACTATTGAAACTGAAATATGCATAAACAGCAAGACAAGCAAGCCGCGATTGTCACCTGTTTTTCCGGTCATGACCCTAGTGGGGGCGCGGGAATACAAGCCGATATCAATGCAATTCATGCTCACCATGCCCATGCGTGTACGGTGATCACCGCATTAACGGTGCAAGATACTCAAGACGTACAACAACTTATTCCCATTGAAGTAAACCTTTTCCAAACAATGGCAATAACCTTACTTGATGATATTTCGGTTAATGCATTCAAAACCGGCTTGCTTGCTGATGCCGATATTGCTCACAGTGTTGCCCATATTGTTAAACAACACCCCAATATACCACTGGTGGTTGACCCGGTGCTGGCATCGGGCGCCGGTTCATCATTATCAAATGAAGCGCTAATAAATGCATTCCGAGAACAGCTCTTCCCCCTTGCAACAATCGCAACTCCTAACCTGCCTGAAGCACAACAACTCAGTGGCGAATCTCATCCTGACCGTTGTGCAGAAAAAATACTCGGCATGGGTTGCCAGTACCTGCTGCTCACCGGCGCGCACGCCAGCACTAAACAGGTTATCAATACCCTCTACAGCAAAAAGGGTAAAACCGAGTTTCAAGTAGAACGCCTTGCAGGCGAATTTCATGGTTCCGGTTGTACACTGGCATCCAGCCTTGCCGCTAATCTGGCGAATAAGCATGACATCAACACCGCAGTGAGTAACGCGCTTGAATACACATGGCAAACGCTCAAACACGCCCAGACGATTGGCAAGGGACAGTTAATCCCTCATCGCGGTTTCGCTCATGACTAAACTTCATCACTCACTCTCCGGTCTATACGTTATTACCGATGATAAATTGAGCGGCCCCTGCTTACTTGAACACGTTCAACATGCCATCAAAGGTGGCGCACAGATAGTCCAGTACCGAAACAAGACGAATCAGGCCGCCATAAAAGAAATGACCGCGCGTTCGCTGTTGGAATTATGCCGTGATCACCGTGTGCCTCTCATTATTAATGATGATGTAGAACTGGCTATAAATATTGGTGCAGACGGTGTTCACCTTGGACAATCCGATACCAAGCTGACTGATGCACGACAATGCCTCGGTGCAGGTGCCATTATTGGCATTACCTGCCATGCATCATTATCACTCGCTAAACAGGCAGAACAACAAGGTGCAAGCTACGTGGCTTTTGGACGTTTCTTTGCCTCACAAACCAAACCCGATGCGAGTCCTGCTAATATCGATTTACTTACCAATGCGAAACAGCAACTCGCTATTCCCCTTTGTGCCATTGGTGGAATTACACTGGATAATGCACCTCAATTAATTGATGCAGGCGCTGATATGCTGGCAGTTATTCATGGCGTGTTTGCTCAAGAAGAAATTGACGTCGCGGCTAGCGCCTATACAACACTATGGCAATGAGGAAAAACAATGTTACGAATCACTTTTAGCTTTCTCTTCCTTATTACATTCAGTGCATTCAGTCAGGCAGGAAATATTCTGCCTGCCCCGCAAAAAATTGCGGCACACAGTTATGCATGGATTGGCCCACTGCCCGGTCCGAATGTTAAAAATCAGGGTTACCGTATGAATATGGGCTTTGTTATTGGTAGCAAAGGAATTGTTGTGATTGATACCGGCTATACCGAAGCCATGGCAAAAGAAATGCTGGCATATATTCGCAGCATCAGCAAAGCCCCCATCATCGCGGCGATTAA
>JALTKS010000042.1 GCA_027006175.1 Gammaproteobacteria bacterium | reverse complement strand
CCTAGTATCAAGTTTGAAGCGCACCATTTATAAATATTCATTAATAAGCTCCTGAGGCGATTTAAAGTTAAGTCGTTTTCTGGGTCTGTTATTAAGTTGATTGGCAATCCAGTCGCATTTTTTCTGAGTAAGATGAGCCATAGACGTTCCTTTTGGTAGATATTGTCGAATGAGTCCATTAACATTTTCGTTGGCACCTCTTTCCCATGAATGGTATGGGGTGGCAAAATAAAATTTTACGTGATGTTTATTTTCAATTTCTTTGTATTGGTGAAACTCAGTACCATTATCAGAGGTAATAGTTTTAAAAAGAGATGAACTTCTGCTGATTAATTTATTTGTTCTTTTGTTGAGTGATTGAGTCGTTTTATCTTTTAGAATACCAATCATCACGAAGCCTGTTTTGCGTTCCAATAAAGATACAATACAATGTTTGGACCCTTTGCCATGAACGGTATCGATTTCCCAGTGCCCAATATACTTTTTTGATTCGACAGATTTTGGCCGCTCTGAAATATGGCGCTTATCAGCTAGGATACCTCTAGAATCATAGGCTCGATAACGTTTTCGGCGTTGCTTTGAAGACTGTCTGAGGTGTTTGTATAGCAAACCGCCATCGGCTTTATCATTCCATATATATTGGTAAATAGTTTCGTGACTTGGTATTGTTTTTAGCGATTGAAGACGCTGAAGGTATCCATTAATTTGTTCAGGGCTCAACTTGGCTTTTAGGAGCTTTACAATGGGTTTAAAGTCTTGATGAGTGAAGTGTTTATTGCGCCTGGATTTTCGCCTGCGAGCATTCGTTTTTTCTTGTGCTTTACTGGGACGGTAACTTCCATCGAGATGGTAAGTATTACGCTGAAACTCACGTGAAATCGTAGTGTGATGTCTTCCTAGTTGCTCGGCGATCTTTCTAAAAGAAAGCCCTTGCCTTCTAAGCGTAGCCATTATATACCTCTCTTCTAGGGTAATCTGCTTATAAGTCATCTTGCTTCTCACTTCTTGGCTGGAGTAAAAAAGCAAAAGTATGGCAGATTACCCTTTTAATTGGATAGGGTGGTGCATTTAGTATATGAATTCGCGACGTATAACAAGTCGTTCGTGCGGGACAGGCGCAAACAACGCGCCTGCCCCACAACTCAAACGTTGAAGCTGTAGAAAAACTCACTTAGATCTTATATTTTGGTACAATGACTCATCACACAAGGAGTTGTGCCTATGCCAAAATACATTCCTTATAATTACAATCAACACGCAATGGTTGTGAT
>JALTKS010000041.1 GCA_027006175.1 Gammaproteobacteria bacterium | reverse complement strand
AGCCTCATTGAGGAAGTGCAGCACAAGGTTGACCACAAAAAGGCTGAAAAGCTGGCGAAAAAGCTCAAAAAGGGTAAAGGCTTTGATTTAGCCGACTTTCGTGAACAATTAAAGCAAATGCAGAACATGGGCGGCATGGCGAACATGATGGATAAGCTGCCAGGTATGGGCGATATTCCAGACAATGTGAAAGGTCAGGTGAATGACAAGGATATGCTACGTCTGGGGGCGATTATAGATTCCATGACACCGGGTGAGCGCTTGCGCCCCGAGGTGATCAAAGGCTCACGAAAACGCCGTATTGCCGCGGGTTCTGGCACACAGGTGCAGGATGTGAACCGTCTTTTGAAGCAATTCAAGCAAATGCAGAAAATGATGAAGAAAATGAAGGGCGGTGGCATGAAAAAACTCATGCGTGGCATCCCGGGCATGGGTAAAATGCCATTTCCAGGGGCTTAGAGCAAAATAGTCGCCCAGAACGGGCAAACAAGTGCGTATAGGTCTTTCTTTTTACAGAAAATAGCGTAAAATGCAGCGATTTTTCGGGGTTGATTAATATCCGCCCCGGCAAGTTACTATTGTGTCGGTTCATACCTTATGGGCTGACAATTACTAAGAGGTTTAACCGGCTTATGGTCACCATACGTTTATCACGCGGCGGTTCTAAGAAACGTCCTTTTTATCACATTGTTGTCACAGACAGCCGTAACCGCCGTGATGGTCGTTACCTGGAGCGTCTGGGTTTCTTCAATCCTGTTACACGTAGCGATAACGAAACGCGTTTGAGTATTAAGCAAGATCGCGTTGATCACTGGGTAAAACTGGGTGCTCAACCATCTGAACGTGTTGCAAAATTATTGAAGGATCAAGCCGCTGCCTAATAGCAGTTTGGTTTGTTAAGAAACCTCATGAGCGAGATGATCGTAGTGGGGAAAATCGCCGGTGTATTTGGCGTGCAAGGTTGGTGTAAGGTTTTTTCTCACACCTCACCGCGCAAAAATATTTTGCAGTATTCACCGTGGTACTTAAAGCGTCATGGTGAGTGGCAGCCGATTAAAGTATTAAAAGGTCGCCTGCAAGGTAAAACTATCGTCGCACAGTTAGAAAATGTGATGGATAGAAACGCCGCAGAAGCATTACGAGAAACAGTGATTGCGATTAAGCCAGAGCAGTTACCTAAACTGGCACACGATGAATACTACTGGTCTGATTTAATCGGACTGGATGTTGCAACAGTCAATGGTGTCTCGTTAGGCAAAGTGACTGAAATGATGGAAACAGGCGCGAATGATGTTCTCATTGTTAAGGGTGACAAAGAAAGATTGATTCCGTTTCTGCAAAAAGACGTAGTCACGGATGTGGATATCAAGGCCGGTACTTTAACCGTCGATTGGGATCCAGAGTTTTAACAACATGTCAGGCTTAAAACATATAGCCGTTGTTACCTTGTTTCCTGACATGCTGAAATCAGTGACGCAGTTTGGTGTATGTGGACGCGCATTGAAGTCAGGCATTGTTGATCTGACAACCCATGATCCACGTGATCATGCCAGGGACAAACATCGAACTGTTGATGATCGTCCTTATGGTGGTGGCCCCGGCATGTTAATGCAGGTGCAACCACTACGCGATGCGATACAAGAGGCACGCGAAAGCCATAGCGGCAACGCTTACGTGGTGTATATGTCACCGCAAGGCAAGCGGCTAGACCAACAAGGCGTTGCCGAGTTGGCGCAACATGAAAATCTGGTGTTGGTGGCGGGGCGTTATGAAGGTATTGATGAACGATTGGTCAGTACTGAAATAGATGCAGAAGTATCGATTGGCGATTATGTTTTAAGCGGTGGTGAACTGGCAGCAGCGGTCATCATCGATGCAGTGATAAGAACACTGCCAGGTGCATTGGGTGATGAGGCATCGGCCGAACAAGATTCATTTATGAATGGCTTGTTAGACCATCCGCATTACACCAGACCGGAAGAGTTTGAAGGTCAAACAGTGCCCGAGGTTTTATTAAGCGGTAACCATGCAGCGATAGCGCGCTGGCGACTGCAGCAGTCATTGGGCAGAACGTGGCAAAGGCGCCCGGACTTGCTGGAAAAGATGGAATTGGATGCAGAACAGCAGCGATTATTAGATGAGTATGTCGCTGCGTTTGAAAAAAGTAACTAGATTTAGGCAGGAGTACATCATGAGTAATATTATTGACAAGATTGAACAAGAACAGCTAAAGAGCGATGTACCAGAATTTGGTCCAGGCGACACAGTTGTTGTGAACGTAAAAATTAAAGAAGGCGATCGTGAGCGTGTTCAGGCTTATGAAGGCATTTGTATCGCTAAACGTAACCGCGGTTTAAATTCTGCGTTTACAGTTCGTAAAATTTCACACGGAGAAGGTGTGGAACGTGTATTCCAGACACACAGTGCCGCAATTGAAAGCATTAAAGTAAAACGTCGTGGTGATGTTCGCCAGGCAAAACTTTACTACTTGCGTGAACTGACTGGTAAGGCAGCACGTATTAAAGAAAAACTTTAAAACGAACTGTACTGGTATGCGTGACCCGCAGTTAGTCACTACCAACAAGTTTCGTTTTTGCTCACGGCGCCTGATGGCGCCGTTTGCATGTCTGCTGCTATTACTTTCTTTTAATGTATCTGCCGATCAATTAACCGAAATTGTTCAACTGGCACAAAAGGGGGCAACAGAACTGGCACTGCAACAACTCAATGCACGACAACCTAACCCGCTAGATAATCCTGAAGCCTGGTTGCGTTGGGAACGCCAACGTATTGCGCTGTATCAACAAGTAAAGCAGTGGCAAGCGTTAATCACACGTATTGATGAACAAAAAGACTTTATTGATCTCGCTTATCAGGAATGGTTTTCTGCACAACAAGCCGAGGCAATGCTGGAGCTGGGGCAGGGTAAGCAAGCAAGAGCGATTATACGGAAATTGATCTGGCTGCGTGACAAGCCCATTGATCTGCAAGCATTGGAACAATGGCGTTCGTTTATTATTCGCAGTTACTTACTCGATAACAAAGCCAATGATGCGCATGCGGCGATGTTGCGTAATGCACAAGACTATCCCTCAGATAACTCAGAGTCAGGCGTATTACTTAGAGCGCGGGTACTGTTGCTGGCGGACCGAACGGCGGATGCAGCAGAACTACTAAAGCAAAGCAAAACCCGCAGTGCCAAAATACTTTATTTACTTGCCGCACTACGTAGCGCACAGCTCTCAGCTAAAGAAGTCGTTGAGCGAACCAACAAACAACTTAAAAACAAAAAACTCGCTACCGATAAACGCTTACGTTTATTAGCGATTAAAGCCGAAGCCAGTAAAACAGAAGATGATGCACTTAACTATGTGTCTGCTACCGAGGCTTACCTGCGCCTAACCCGTGAAGAACAATTAGATGATGGTTTATTCCATGTTAATGGCGATCAACTTTGGCAGGCATACCAACGATACGGTCAGTTAGTGGGTAACAAACAGCAGTTGCTACTGGGTGATGATGCGAGTTGGTTTGCCGAAGCCAGCAAAAAGAAAAAACAAACCTTACGCCAACGCAGTCTTTATGCGGTGTTGGCACGTGAGTCACGTAACCCGGAAACACGTTTAAAAGCCAATGAACTATTAATTAATTCATTAGGCAAACAAGAGAGTGGCATTGAAGTGATACGCCATTTGTATTTAAAGTCGCAACATAAAGATATCCCCGCACTGGCGCGTTACACCTTGCTTGAACAAGCCTTAAAAGAATCGGACATTGCCCTGGCATCACAACTGATGCAAGGTTTGCAACAAGCACCTACCGGAGTCAACCCTGCAATGTGGGAACTACGCCGTGCACGTGTGTTTGTTATGGCAGGTCAACCGGATGATGCGATGACAGTATTAAAAGAGATAGTCGCTGAAAAGGATTTTAATGATCAACCATTTTTAGATCGTTTTATGCAGGTTGTATTCGATTTACAAACAGTCGAAGCGCATGAACAGGCCTATGGTTTATTTGAAGCCTTGCTAGCGAAAGTAGATTTACCAAAAATAAAACGTGAACTCTATTACTGGATGGCAGAATCACGCAAAGCACAAAAACGTTATGCTGATGCGGCAGCCTTATATTTAAAGTCCTCTGAATCGAACATCGCACCGCAGCCAGATTTATGGGCGCAGTCGGCAATGTATCAGGCAGCACAAGCCCTGGGTGACGCGGGTTTAGTACAAGATGCCGGTCGTTTATATAAAAAATTACTTCGTATTACCAAAGACGAAGCACGCCGCGGGCAATTACAGCGGCGTTTGCAACAACTCTGGTTAAAACGCAGCAAATCACCGGCATGATTGACGTTGCCGTTAAAGACTACACGGCAATCATCAACAGCCCGGTGGGTAGACTCGGCATTTTAGATAACGGCAGTGTGATTCAAGCGGTTAACTTTCTTTATAATGAGGCATCACCACGTAAAGCCGTTACATCCCTTGCCGAAGAGGCGGTGGCTCAGTTAAACCATTTTTTTACCAACCCCTATTTTACCTTTAGCTTACCGATTACCAATGCTATTACGCCTTTTCAAATGAAAGTACGCCAGGCATTACTCAGCATCCCTGTTGGTCAAACCATGAGTTATGGTAATGTAGCTAAAACAATCGCGAGCAGTGCCCGCGCTATTGCGGGCGGTTGCCGCCGTAATCCGGTACCGATCATCGTGCCATGCCATCGTATCATCGCGGCAAATGGATTAGGCGGTTTTTCAGGGGCGTTGGATGGAAAGCCACTCGCGAACAAAAAATGGTTACTGGAACATGAACGAGCCAAGAGATAATGATCAAAGTGACATAGCGCTGTTTCTTGATGTGCTCTGGACAGAACGCGGTCTCAGTGACAATACCCTTTCAGCGTATCGCAGTGATCTACAAGGTTTGGTGAAAGCCTTAAAAAAACAAAACCAAACCTTACTTACCGCATCAAGACAAGATTTACTCACTTACCTGGCGCAACGAGCACAAAAAGGTGCACATGCGCGAACTACCGCACGCATACTTTCAAGTATTCGCCGTTTCTATCAATACCAAATCAGAGAAGGCTATTTAAAAGATGATCCCAGCGCACAAATAGACGCACCCAAAATAGCACCGGCTTTACCAAAACTGCTCACAGAAGATGAAGTTGATGAACTTCTCAACGCCCCCAACTGCAACACCGCGCTTGGCATGCGTGATCGCACCATGTTAGAACTACTCTACGCCAGCGGCTTACGGGTAAGTGAATTAATCAGTTTAGAAATGTCACAAATCAATGTCCATCAGGGTGTAGTGCGCGTGATGGGGAAGGGGGGCAAAGAACGACTGGTTCCCCTGGGTGAAGAAGCACTCGATTGGTTATCAAACTTTCTTCAACAGGCACGTGCAGACATTACCAAAGGCAAAGCAATCGATGCCTTATTTCCCACTAACCGCGGTGGACCGATGACACGACAGGCATTCTGGCAACTGATTAAACGCTACGCCAAACAAGCCGGCATCAAGAAAGACTTATCACCCCACACACTCCGCCATGCCTTCGCAACGCACTTAATTAACCACGGCGCAGATTTACGTGTCGTGCAGTTATTACTGGGTCACAGCAATTTATCCACCACACAAATCTACACACATGTAGCAAGAGAACGGCTTAAAGCCCTGCATGCAGAGCACCACCCAAGAGGCTAGAAAAAATACTGGTATAAATACAAGGTTATTTGTACACTCGATTGTATAAAAATAATGAGA
>JALTKS010000040.1 GCA_027006175.1 Gammaproteobacteria bacterium | reverse complement strand
ATACTGAAAGCGGACACTGAAAATATAATTTTTAGAAACCTTTTTTGACGCTATCGACCACAGAGTAGTAGTATCAATGCAGCTAACTTAATGAAAAGACAAGTGATATCTCATTTAGAGCAAAACCGCTACATAACATACCTCATTTTTTATTGAGGGCTTAAGGACAAGAAGATGAAAACAAAGGAATTGTTTCTAGCCACACCCTCAAAAAAACAAAAATCGGACGTACTATGTAGTAATTATGTCCCTTATATACATAGTTACAAGCCTAGAGAAAAATGAGCCATGACTGATTTAACAAAGATAGAAGCGTATCTGGCTATGTATTCGTTCCTTGAGCACGAGTATGAAATGACAAATTCAGATGATATTGGCGGTTTATTGGGTGGCATGTCGTTACTCCAAGAAGGAGGCACGGCTGATCCAGCAGCAATGCAAGACTGGGAAGAGGCAATAAAGAAAGTAAAAGCCGGAGAAATAGATGCCTTACTTAAATTTGAAAAATAAAATTCAAAGGGACTGTTAACAATGAAAATATCGGCTTATAACAAGGCCAATCAACTCGGACGTTTTAAGGCATAAATGGGTTATGGTGAGCAGAGTAACTAGAATATTTATTTTTTGTATCCCTGCATTTATTATTGGTTGCGCTAGCAATGCATTAGAAACAAACTCGAGTTACTCTTGCAGTAAAGATGAGCAATGTTGGTGTAGGGTGTTTACAGGTGCAGAATTTATTCCAGGTAAAGAAGTAAGTAAATGTTGTAAAGAAAAAGGCGGCTTATGTCCCAAGGTAAACAAGTGTAGTGAATGTATATATGATTGAAAGTACTATGCCTTATAACAAATCATTCAAACCGCATGGCAAAAAACCGCCATGCTTGGACGGCGCAAAGAGCCGCGCCCCTTAGCTCAACCGTTATGCCTTAAAACAAAATGACTGAATACGTAACAATACACGGTGGCAAATGGAAATTGGATGACATTCAAGAGTCGGTTGATTGGGTGCTAGAGCAACAATGGAAAAAACAAAAATGGATTGCACGTGCAGCACTAGTATCAGAGGGAAGTACTTCAGATTATGCAGGCCAAAAATACAATCCTGAGTATACAGAGCTCGTTGAGGGTGGTTGGAGTCATGATCACTGTGAAATATGTTGGTGGTCCATTCATGAAGACGACGAACCAGAATATGGAGAAGGTTACACTAGTGATGGTCATAAATGGGTATGCACAGAATGTTTCAATCAATTCATAGCGCCAAAGGCATAACAAG
>JALTKS010000039.1 GCA_027006175.1 Gammaproteobacteria bacterium | reverse complement strand
CACTAGTGTCCGGTTAAACAATGCCAATCTCCAATTCCAGCTGAGGCGGCGCTTTCCCATCGCCCTTGCGCCTATCTGGATCACGGCAAAGTAATTCATAAATCGTTCGACGGCTGGTGAGATTCAGGCTGAGCAGCCGCGCTATTTTTTGCAACGATATGCATCCCTGCATGCCTAACTGGGTTAATTTCAGCAGCAAATAAGCAATCATCGCAACGAGCACTTGTATCATCAGCGCGTTTTCACTTCGACCTAAAAAATGTTTTATTTTTAGATTTTGTTTTATCCATTTGAAGAACAATTCAATTTGCCAGCGCTGTTTGTAAAGTGCGGCTATTTCTTCTGCGCTGCGGTTTAAATCATTGCTGATAAAAGCTAAAATCTTTTGATCTTCTTCTCGCTTAAATTTAATGCGTCGCAACGAGATAGGGCAATCTCGTTTTGCTTTAGCGGCACTAAGCTGAATAATTTCATCTGATAAAATAAAATCGCTTGTACTCTCTCTCGTTTCAATCACCTCATAACGCGCATCTTTTTTCATTCGTCCCACAAAAAATGAACCCTTCTTATTTAGCGCGTAATACCAGCCATAGTCATTGTAGGCGCGGTCTACCACGTAGGTAACACCCGCCAGTATCGGTAATTTTTCTAACGCTTTTCGATCATTGACTTTGGCATGTGTCATTTCAAAATACGTCGGCACCTGTGCTTTTGGGTCGTACACCGTGTGCAGTTTTATGCCGCCTTTTGTTGATCGAAACTTTGCCCATTTATATTGATTTAAATTTAAATCAATCGTGGTGGAGTCAATTAATCTCACTAACTCGCCTGCTTCTTTACTTGGCAGGTTGGCGCGCACTTTTTCAAGTAAGTAAAAAAAGGTTTCTTGAAAAATCGCAACAGGCCTATTTTTATTCGCATCCGATAATGATGAACGACAAATTTCGCGCGTGCCTAAATGATAGTGATGCGCTTGTTTGCTATTAAAACTCACCTCAAGATCACGTAATGATTGGCGCCCTGAAAGCTGACAAAACAATAACGCGACAAGTTGATCCCAACAACGCAGAGACCGTGTTCGATGATCACCTTTATGGCGGTCAACCGTGTCTTGGAATCGGTATCGGGGTAAAAAGGTTAGAAGTTGGTGAAAGAGGGTGTTACGATGTTTCATGCCTGAATCCTTTGTTGGTCAATTGCTGTCTCGATAACCGCTATTGTACCGTAGACCAATGGATTCGGGCTTTTTAATGCATTCTGTTTTTATTAACCGGACACTAGTG
>JALTKS010000038.1 GCA_027006175.1 Gammaproteobacteria bacterium | reverse complement strand
GACCGGCTATCTCAAAAAATCCTTACTTGTCGTTCAAGTTTAAGGGTGGCGCCAAGGGTGACAGCATTAAAATCAGCTGGGTCGATAACAAGGGTGAGTCTGCTTCCAAGGAAGCGAAAATTCGCTAGTTGTTGATTTAAGTTGTATAAAAAGGTCGCTTTTAGCGGCCTTTTTTTTGTGATTAGATAAATAAAAAAATTTAGACAGGATTTACAAGATTAACACGATGCCAAAACGTTGAGAAATTTAATCATGTTAATCTTGTAAATCCTGTCTAATGAAAAACACTAAAATGAGCAGAAAGTTTTCAACTAAATTATTAGTGTTGTTTAGTTTATTATTTATAAATAAAGTGATCGCCATGCCAGAGCTATTAGAATCTATTGTTATCAATCCGAAATCAACACCTGACGCGGTGGTGATCTGGTTACATGGTTTAGGAGCTGATGGTTATGATTTCGAACCAATTGTACCCGAGTTAAATTTACCCGATAGCGCAGCAATAAAATTTATATTCCCTCATGCGCCCAAAATACCAGTAACAGTTAATGCTGGTTACGTCATGCGCGCCTGGTATGACATTGTCAGTGCTGATTTATCCGCACAGCAGGATGCAGAAGGGATAAAGCGTTCTGCAGAACAATTAAGTAACGTGATTGATGCAGAAATAAAAGCGGGCATGCCACCGGAGAAAATAATTCTGGCAGGGTTTTCTCAAGGTGGCGCAATAATATTGCAAGCAGGTTTGCGATACCCTCAATCACTCGGTGGGTTGATGGTGTTGTCGAGTTATGTGCCATTAGCATCTACATTAGAAGCAGAGAAGAATACGGCTAACCAAGATATCGCTATTTTTTATGCGCACGGTGACCAAGATGATGTGATTCCAATTAGTTTTGCTGAACAGTCTAGAGACTTATTAAAAGAACAGGGATACGCTGTTGAATGGCATCATTACCCAATGCCACATGCGGTGATTCCTGATGAAATTGATGCCATAGGAAAATGGTTAAAGACACGATTGAAAATACAGTAATATTATTTTTGCCAGCAAAGAATGCGGTTATTAGCAGGCATTTCATAGTCATTTTTAAGTATTAGTCCACAATCTTCAGCAAGTAAATTCAATTTTTCAATATCACGAATACCACTTTGTGGGTCACGCTGTTTGAGCCATTGATCAAAGCGTGCATTGCTTTCACTGGTAAATTTACCATCGTAATTAAAAGGGCCATAAAGGCATAATGTGGCGTTGCCAGTAAGACAATTTTTAAATCCGCTAAACATTGCTTCAACCGCTTGCCATGACATGATGTGAACAGCATTGGCACTAAAGACCGCATCATATTTAATCGAGGGCCATTGTTTTAAAACATCCAGCTCAATAGGTGGCAATAAGTTAGGGAGGTTCGCTTCATCGATCCAGGCATTCATTCCGGGGATCTCAGAATTACGGTCGCTACATTGCCATTGAAGATGCGGCATTGCTTTTGCAAAAAATACCGCATGCTGTGCCGTACCACTGGCTATTTCTAAAATATTTTGCGAGTGAGTAAATGTCTTTTTTAAGACATCAAGAATAGCATGTTTGTTTTGCTCACAAGATTCAGCAAAAGGTTTGTTCATCGTTAATTAACGATACGCCACTGTCCATTTTCGCGGCAAGCTGTGCCGGTGGCTTTTTCATGGCGCCCATCAATAACAACTTCGGTTGTATAATCACGACAAGGGACTTGATCGTTGGCATAAGTTCTTGTGGGTGTAACGGTGTATTGGTTGCCGCTATCAGGATTACGCCAGGAGCTAGGTTGATTCGTCGGATTATGTTCAAAGGCCTGGTTAGCACGGTAACGGTCATTATCATCCATGGTTTTACCTACTTTTCCACCAAGGTATCCGCCAAGAATGGTGCCGGCAATGATGGCAGCAGTGCGTCCCCTACCTTTACCAACATTTGATCCCAGTACACCGCCAACAACAGCGCCGATAACCCGTCCAGTATCTTCTTGCTGGGTTGGTGATGATTGACAGCCAGCGAGGGTAATACTGAAGGCGGCAATGATAATTAATCGGACAAATTTAGGTTGAGTGAGTGTCATGACGATCCCCTATTGAAAACAAATACTCTTAACTAATATGACCGATTGTAGTCAATACAGTTCAGATTCGCATGTAAGAAATACTCGGAATATATTTTGATAAGTTAAGGTTGAGAAGGCGTTGGAAAACAGATTTTAGATAAAGTTAAAGTAGGTAAAAGTAGAAAAACATCAGAAAAAAGAGAGTAATTCTTAATCAATGACTTATATTTATAAGCGAGTGTATTAGATAACATATAGCAGTTAACATACTCATTTCATTGATTATAAAGTTAAAATATTATTAGAAATTAATTTACCTGACACTGGAAAATCAGAAATATCCTACAAAATCATGTTCATATCCAATTGATGCCTTAAGACGAGCCGTTTAGAATGGCTATCTTCTAACAAGAACATATATATGGTTACTGAAGTGTTGGAGATTAATGGTGTGCCTGTCGGGGAATAGGCATCAATAGAACCTTTGGGGGGAGTTGTTGTTGAAAAAGTTCGTTGGCAGGAAATTGCCCATATGGGCATTTTTTTTCTGTCTAAGTCTAAGTGCGTCAATAGCGATGGCTGTTACTCCGGTCACACCGGGTGCTGTGCGTGAGCCCTTTAAGAAAGAGAACTTAAATACACCCAAGTCAGACGTTGCACCGCCTATCAAGCAAGGTGTTAAACCAAGGGTAAAACAGAACAGTTCAAAGCGAATTCAGGTTAATCGTTTTGAGATATCAGGTAATAAAGAAATACCCACTAAAGAACTGGTCACACAAATTGCTGAATTACAAGGGCAGCAACTAACGCTCGAAGAAATTTATGCCGCGGCAGATATCCTCACTGACTATTATCAAACCAAGGGATATTCTTTGGCGCGAGTAACGGTTCCTGCGCAACGGATTAATTTAGGCATTATTGAGCTGTCAGTAGTCGAAGGTATTTTAAATGCGGTGAAGTTTAACGGCACGATGAACTACGATACCAGAGATTTACGTGCTTATCTTGGCTCCCTTAAAGAGGGAAAAGCCATCACGCTGGCAGCGCTAGAGCATGACTTACTGATATTAAATGATTTACCGGGGTTAACAGCCCGCTCATTGATTAAACCTGGCCCCATATTTGGTACCTCTGATCTTTATATCGAGGTAGAAGAAGTGCCGTTTCAAGCCAGAGTGAGTTTTAATAACTATGGTCGTGTTGAAGTGGGTGAATGGCGGTTGGATGGCGAGTTTGTTTTTAATAATCTTACCGGCAATGGCGATCAGCTCAGTGTTTCCATCAGCAAATCCGAGCAAGGCTTACTCAGTTATTCAAACATTGGTTACAACATACCGGTTAATAGTTTGGGCACACGTGTAGGACTCAATGTTTCGCACATTGACTATAACGTGGGCGGGACCTTTGCCACCCTGGATATTGATGGTGACAGTACTGATGTGCAGTTAACGCTTAGCCATCCCTTCATCCGTTCACGCCGTGAAAATTTATTAGTGGGACTGGGGATTGGGCGTAACACGACATTGTCACGAACGCTGGGTGCGATTACGCGGGATAATGATATTAATTTATTAGAAGCCAGTTTGTTATATAACCGGGTGCATGCAAATAACTCTGTTTCGAGCATTTCAGCCATATTATCAAGCAATTTCCGCAGTAATCCGGATGGATTGCGTAATAATGCACAAAAAGCCAAGTTAATAGTTGACGGAAATCATTTGCTATCTCTGGATAATAACTGGTCAGTCTATTTGCGAGGGGCGATTAGTCTTACCAGTGACCCATTGGTAGACAGCGAAAAATTCAGTATTGGCGGGCAAGGCAGTGTAAGAGGTTTTCCATCTGCCGAAGTGCGTGGTGATTCAGGTTATGTGATGACGACAGAGTTACGGCGTCGATTTAATCTGGAAGGGCAGTTACCCGGATATGTACGTGCCTTCTTTGATCATGGTCGTGTATTTCGAAAGTTGCCCGGTGCTAATGAAGAACAACAGGAAAATTTAACAAGTGTAGGATTTGGTGTCACTGTTTTACCAACGAAGAATTTTTCGATTGATATGGAAGTCGCGAAACCAACGGATGATCACCCCACCTCGGATGGACGAGATGGTGGAAGACTCTGGATTAACGTAACAACCATATTTTGAAACGGTAACAATAGTGCATTATGAAAAAGCCAGTCACTAAACAAAAATTAACAACACTTGCGTTGTTGGCGGCAACGCCGGGTCTGGCTGTGGCTGGGCCACAAGGTGCAAATATTGTTGCAGGCTCAGCAACGGTTAGCCATCCCTCTACGCATGGTACGATTATCACTCAGAGCAGCACAAAAGCGGTTATTAATTGGCAAAGTTTTTCAATTGGTGAAAATGAATTTGTCCAATTTAAACAACCCGATTCAAATTCTGTTTCCTTGAACCGGGTTGTGGGTAGTGATCCCTCTTCTATATTGGGCAACTTGTCTGCAAATGGACAAGTCTTCCTTGTTAATCCAAATGGAATATTTTTTGGCGCCGGTGCAACGCTTGATGTCGGCGGTTTAGTTGCCAGTACACTTGATATAAAAAATGATGACTTTTTAAACGGAAATTATATTTTTGCCACACCGACAAATCTCACTGAAACGTCTGTTGTTAATGCGGGCGTAATACAAGCACGTGAAAGTGGTTATGTTGTACTGATGGGTAGCCGTGTTGAAAATAGTGGCGAGATAGAAACTAAATTTGGACAAATTGCACTCCTGTCAGGCGGCGAAGTTACGTTAGATATAAGTGGCGATGGTTTAATTGGATACAGCATTGATTCGGCAACAGCAACAAAATTAGCGGGCGTTAGTAATACCGGTGAATTAGTGGCAGATGGTGGGCGCGTTATTTTAGCGGGCAAGGTCAGTGATGCTTTAGTCGCAACAGCAGTCAATAACAGTGGCTTGATTCAGGCTAATGGCATTGAGGAACGAAATGGCGAGATTTACTTAACAGGTAATGCGGATGTTTATAACACCGGTAGTCTAAGTGCCTCAGGTAAAACCGGTGGCAATATTTCAATTCAAGGTAAACGTGTTGCACAACAGGGAAATATTCAGGCAGATGCATCGGTTGGTAATGGCGGTAAGGTATCGATTAAAGCCGATGAAGTGATTGCGTTAACAAAAGCAAGCCTGACGACGGCAAATGCCGGTGTTGATGGTCAGGGTGGTGAGGTTATTGTTTATACCACGGGTAGCGCCATTTTTAATTACGGCGCAAAGATTGAAGCCAAAGGAGGGCGTGTTTCGGGTGACGGTGGCTTTGTTGAAGTATCCGGTATTGAAAAAATAGAAATTAATGGTGCAGTTGATGCATCGGCAACAAATGGGGCGGCAGGTACCTTTCTCATTGACCCCACCAATATCACGATAGTCTCAGCTGACACAGCTGATGTGGATTTAACGGATCCCGGATCCGGTAATCCACGTGTTTTTGAAAATGATGGTAATACTAATAACGAAATTCTTGATACCACGATTGAAACATTACTCAATGGTGGCACCAGTGTTACCTTGCAAACGGCGGATACAGGCAATGGTGATGGTGTCGATGTCGGTAATATTACCGTTGATGCACAGCTTGATAAAACCGCAGGGGGTACGGCGACCCTGACTTTGCAGGCTGATAACGACATTATTTTAAATCAGGATATTGTTGCAACCACCGGTGCACTTAATGTCGTGCTGGAAGCCGATAACAATGTCACGTTTAACACCGGTGCTGACATCACCAGTAATGGTGGTGATGTCACTATTACCGCCGATATGGATGCGAGTAATAGCGGTGAAACAATTACCATGGTAGATGGCACAGTTATCAACGCCGCCGCGGGTAAAATAGCCTTGAATGCCGATGCTGATATTACGGTTGGACGATTAGTCACAACCGATAGTAGCGCGACATCCGTGCAACTTAATTCAGTGAATGGATCAATTCTTGATGCTGGCGATACCGGCGGCGCAGATATAACATCAGCCGGTCGTTTGGTCATAAAATCTGAAACAGGTGTGGCTGGAATAGAAACCGATGTTGAGAGTGTGGATGTCACGAATGATGCCAGTGGCAATATTGTCATAACTGAAGCTAACGCGCTTACAGTTGAGAGAATTATTCAGTCGGTTGATGGCGATATTAACATTAGCACCACTAACGGTTCGATCACGGTTAATGATGGCGGTGGCGCAAGTGATGTTATTGAAGCCGTGGGTAATGGCACGATTGATTTGAATGCAGGTGGTACTGGCAGCGATATTATTTTACAAGATCGTATTCAATCGAATAGCGGCACTATAACACTGGCCGCAGCTAATTCTGTCGATTTTCAAAATAACGCGAAGCTAACATCAACCACGGCGAATGTTTCTGTTACAGCAACAGCAGGAACGATTGTCGATAACAATGGCACCAGTGAAGATATTAGCTCGGTGAATGCCGTGCTTGCCGCATCAACCGGTGTTGGTTCAGCAAGCGATCAAATAGAAACAAATGTTAATGGACTTGATGTAACATCGGCAACCGGTGGTGTTTACATAAAAGAAAATGATGATGTCACCGTGCTGGCGGCGTCAACCACCACCAGTGGCAATATTGATATTGCAGCGAACGGCAAGATAACCGTAAGTGATGGTGATGACATGACCGCATCGACTGTTATTCAGGCAGCCGGTGCTGGCACGATTAACCTTGATGCAACCAGTGCCAATGATGATGACATTGATGTTCGTGATGGCATTCAATCTGCAAGCGGCAGCATAACCTTATTAGCGAATGACTCTATTACCTTTACCAACGATGGTGACGTTACATCAACGAGTGGTTTACTCACTGTCACGGCAGATGCGAATGGTGTTACCAATGGTAATGACAGTGACCTTATCACCATGGCGAGTGGTAGTGTGTTTAATACTGGTTCAGGGGCGATTGATTTAAATTCTGATGGTGATGTTGCACTTGCACAGTTAACAACCACGGGTACAGTGAATGTCGATGCAAATAATGGTGCTATCACTGATGTAAATGGTGCCACAAATAATGTTACCGGTAGTACCGTAACGTTAACGTCCAGTGATGGCATTGGCGCCACCGCAGATGCACTGGAAACAGCCGCTACCGTTCTGGATTTATCGGTAACGAATACCGGTGATATTAATATTGATCAAACCGGCGGTGTTGATCTTGCTGGCATTGATACCGCTGCTGGCAATATTTCAGTTGCGGCTTCGGGCGCCATAACAACCAGTGCAGCAGTGAGTGCCACCGACGGCGATGTGGTGTTAGCTACCAGTAGCAATGGCAATGTGACATTGAGTAATACGGTTAGCGCAAGTTCTACTAATGGTAATCGTAGTGTCAGTATTAATGCCACAGGTGATGTTGTCGTCAACGCTGCGATCACCAGTAGTGTAACGGGTAATGGTGATGCAAGCATTTCGGTGGGTAGCAGTGGCAGTGAAGTGGCATCGTTAACCGTAGGTGCTTCCGGTTCATTGAATGTGACGGAAGGCGGTTCAGGCGATAGTGAAACGCTTTCGATTTATGCAGCAGGGGCTGTTGATACATCAAACACAACGCTGGATGCCAATGATGGTATTACTTTATCAGGTGCGAGTGTTAATGCGGCAGGCTTAACGGCTTCAACGGGCGCGATAAATGTTGTTGCTGATACTACCAGTATTGTTGTTGGTACCCTCAGTGCGGATAGCAATGTCACGCTTAATGCGACAACATCATTAAATACCGGTGATATCACTGTCACTAATGATGATATTTCACTGACTGCCGGTACAACACTTGATCTGGCAGAATTGAATAGTGCCAATAATATTTCATTAAGTGCCGGTGGCGTTGTTACTTCTACGGCAGTGAATCCTTATGTTGCGGCAACCAGTATTTCATTGGCAGGTACGGGTACTGGAAGCAGTTATAACTTGACGACAAATACCGCTCAGCTCAATCTCAATGGTGGGCTTAATAGTGTCACCGTTGATAACACGGCATTTAATGGCGCGACTGCGGGCATCGCTTTTAGTAATAGTGGCTTTGGTAGTGTGACACTTGATACGAATGTAGATACCAATGTGTCAGGTAGCTTATCCGCAACCGGCAGTGTTGATATTAATGGCGGTAATGGTGCGCTGAGTCTGGCAAATTCATTGAGTGCTACAAATGGAATCACACTAACATCGACAGGAACGTTATCAACAAACGCACTGAGTGCAAGTAATGTTGCTGGTGCAACAATCAGCTTGAAAGGTTCAAGCATTGCCGCTGGCGATCTAACAACGAATGCGACGACTGGCACAGTAATACTCGATGCACCGAGTAGTTCAGCAGGCGCAATCACCGCGAATACTTTAACAGTTAAAGACGGCGTAGGCAGTGCCACAGATCTAACATTGACCGGGGCGCTGACAATTCCCAATGCCAATATCGCAGTGAGTGGCACACTTAATCTCAATAATATTTCAGCCAACACGGGTATTACACTGGATGCAAATAGCATTACAACCGGTTCACTGACTACGACTACCGGGGCAGCAACGGTGTCAGCCGATACGGGTAATATTACGCTTGCAGCCGTAAGTGCTGACAGTATTAGCATCACCAATACAGGAACAAGCAATGGCAACATTACAACAGCACAATTAGATGCCGATAATGGCGGCATTACCCTCAACGCGGCTGGTGATTTAGTGACAGCAAATGTGAATGCATTACTGGCGGCGGGTGCAACGGTATCGTTAACGGGAGACACGGTTACCACTGGTAATATAGCGACGAATGCGAGCACAGGGACAGTCAATGTCACAGCAAATGCAACATCAGGAACCGATACAATTAATGTCGGTAATGTGATTGCCAGTACAGTCAGCTTTGATGGTTTCAGTATTACCGGCAATGCCATTACGGCAAACAGTTTTAGTGTTAAAGACGGAATGGCCAGCGCAAATGATTTAACCTTGAACGGAAATTTAATCTCGGGAACGGCTGTTAATCTGGCTGTCGTGAATGCACTGGATGTGCAAGATGTTACCGCATCAACTGGAAACGTATCACTCACCTCATCAAACAGCACCATTGATACAGGAAGCATTACATCAACGCTTGGCTCAGTAAGCGCGAATGCAAATGGGCAACTAACCTACATGGGTAATATCGCTGCTGCAACAGGTGTTAGCTTAATGGGCAATGGTATCAGCGGTAGCAGCAATGGTAACGTAACAACAACGACAGGCAATGTTGCGCTAACAGCGGCAACAGGAAATATCAGTGTTGGTAATTTAACCGCGAGTGCAACGGGTGCGTCAATTTCAGTTGAAGCAACAACAGGTGATGCCAGTGTTGGTGCCTTAAATGCAGACATGGTGAGTATTATTGCCAGCAGCTTAACGCTGAATGATACCTATACCAATGGTAATTTCACGGCAACAAATACGTTGACGGTGAATGGCACAATTACCAATAGTAATATTAATTTAACCGCGAAAGATTTCTTGCTGGGTAATACCGGCATTTTGCAAGATACGGGTGTTGGTTCAGTCATCAATATTAATGCCAGCGACAGTATTGTTTTAGACGGTACAGTCAATGTGGCTTTGGGAACATTTAATGCGTCAATTACCGGCGCGAGTGGTGCGATTACGGGTGCGGGTACGAGCACAGCCAGTACCGTTAATTTAAGCGCCAAAGGTAATATCGGCACGGATGCAGCCAACCCGTTAACAGTGAATGCTGCAACGGTGAATTTGTCGGGCAGCTTGAGTAATAGCTTCCTGGATTTAACGGCAAGCAATAGTGCATTAAATGTCAATACTGCCATCACGAATACACTTGATGTAAATGCCGTTAATTTAAATCTGTCAGGTAGCACGGTAGTAACAGCCACAGATATCGATCTAACGACAAGCGGCAATTTAAGTTTAGGGCAATCGTTGAATGGGGCAACATCGGTGAGTTTGAATGTTGCAGGAACAGCAAGTGATGGCGGTAACAGTGTTACGACCACTACATTGAATCTGGCTGGCAATGGTAGTTACGGTACTACGCTTGCACCATTTAATAGTAATGCAACAGCCATTGATATAAGGAATACCGTTTCATCGGTTGTGCTTGATAATGCGGCAACAACAACGACAGGTTTGAATTTTTCAGGCGGTGGTACGCATGGCACACTGGATATTAGTGCCATGAGTGATGTGAATTTAACCGCCGGTACAGCAGTGAATGTGACTGCACTTGCAATAGATACAACAGGTGCGTTAGATATTGCAGAATCAATAACGGTGACATCACCGAATGCATTAACGCTACAGGCAAATGGTATTGCCAGTAACGCTAATACATTAACTGCCGATGCAATTAACTTAACAGGTACAGGGAGTAGCAGTCTAAATATCGTCACGGATGCTGCCGCAGTTAATCTTGGTACGGGTTTTGGAAATGTCACGCTAGACACAACGGCCACTACGTTAGCCAATGTAAATCTGAATGCGACAAACTACGGAAATCTTTCTATTGCGAGCGATGGACTAAATATTAATGGAGCCAATATCAATACGGGTAATATTGCCATTAATGCCGGTTCAGGAAATATAACCAACAATGCTAATTTAAACGCAAGTGTGGCAATGGGTAGTGCAACTGTCAGTTTGGATACATCTGGACAGCTCGTAAATAATGCAACTATTGCGGTATCGGATACCTCATCAAGTTCAAGTGTTGTTGTGGGTGGAATAACGCCTGTTTCTGCCATGTCAGGTATGGGTCAATATAGAGCAGATACGGTGACTATTAATGCCACGGCGCCAGCTACGATAAATGCGGTGACAAATACAGGTACGTTGAATGTCAATGGCGCGGCAAATGTCACTATTGATAATAATGCCTTTGCCGGTGCAACAACCTTCACTTATGGACAAACAAATTACACAACACTGGATTTGAAATTTGGTGGTACAACCAATTTGAATTCAGGTGGTGATATTGTTGCCACCACGGTTAGTATAGATGGGCAGTCCGATCTGACTCTTAACCAGGGATATAGCGCGACAACCATTAATCTTACAGCAGGTGGGCAGGTTGATGCGAGCGGCGTGTTGACAGCAACAACAGTAAATTTAGCCGGTAATGGTGCGGCCAATTTTGGTAGTAGTGCGGCGAAACTAAAGACAAACGCCAACACGGTAGATTTGGCTACGGGTATTAATGATGTATTTGTTGATAATACAATGAATACAGGTAGCGCGGCAGTAAATATCAGTGGCACAAATTATGGTGTCGTTGATATTGATTTTGGTGGTATCTCATCAAAGGTGGGCACGGCAACCACATCAACGGTTCAAGGTAACGATTTCTCTGCGTCGGCATTTGCTGTATCCGGTAACGGTAATATTAATGTCACGGCTGGTTTTAATGTTAATGGTGGTACTGTGCCGGGTGTTGCAGGTGACACATTACTTACTTCATCGATCGCCTCCGTTGCTGGTTTGGTTAATGCCGGCGGTACAAGTGATCCAAATGCGAGTTTTATTGCAACGGATGCGGTAACACTCAATATTAACAACCTAAGCCAAAGTAACCAGTATTTACTTGTAAAAGCAGATGATATTACATTCACCGGAACGAGCAACGCGGCTAATTTACTGGTGCAATTAACACCGTTCACCATCAGTCAAACAGATATGCTGGGCAACACAACATTTTCTTCTTTAAGTTTTAATCAAACAACACCGGGGACAGCCGATTTTAATTATACATTCGATAAACATTTTGCTCCGTTTACGGGCACCACAATAGCATTGGGTGAACAAGGTTTTAATGGTGATATTAGTATAGGCAGTGTGAATGCCGGGACCAAGAACTTGTTGTTTTTGAGTGGCGGTACGATCTCGGGTATTAATAATATTATCGGCACAGGTTTACTGGGTAGTGCCAATGAAGTGGGTGGTTTTTTCGTGGTAAGACCTATTGTAACGACAGTCACGGTTGATCAACTAGGTTCATTTGGATTTAGATTTGGTGCGCGTGTATCCACAATTGAGTTAAATGAAAATTTCGGTGGCACGGGTGAAAATGAAAACAATAATAGTGACTTAGAGCTTGAAGATGGCGGCGTTAATGATGGTTCTGAGAATCAATGTTCATAGCAATACTTAAAGAGATTTAATACATGATTAATATTAATTCATTTACAAAAAAGGCATTATTTCTATCGTTAATCATAGTAACGGCCATTTCAAGTTGGCAGGTTATTGCCAAGATACCAGCAGCCGGAAAAATCGTTTTAGTCACAGGTAAAGCAGCTGCATTATCATCAGATGGAAAGACGCGTAAATTAAAACGTGGTGGACCTTTTTATGAAGGAGATACTATCGAGACTCAAAGAAAATCATTTGTGAAATTGAAGTATACAGATGGTGGTGTCATGTTGTTGCGACCAGTAACAAAGTTGATTGTTGAAAAGTATAAATACCCCAAGAATGGCATTGGTAAGTCAGTGACCAACTTGGTGAAGGGTGGTTTACGAGCCGTTACCGGCGTTATTGCTAAACGTAACCGTGAAAATTATAAAATGAAAACACCTTCTGCAACAATGGGTGTCCGCGGTACAGATTTTACAGTACGGTTTTGTAATGGCGATTGTGAAGATCTCGAAGATTATGGTGCCCCTGCCCCGGATGATGGTTTATATACAGGCGTTAATAAGGGCGGTATTGTTTTAACCAATGCAGCAGGTTCACAGTTATATAATGTTGGGCAATACGGTTATATCGCAGGCAATAAATCCAAACCGCGTTTATTGCCTTCCGCACCGGCTATTTTTGTGATTGACAGTTTGCCGGATCCGACAGCAGATAATAGTGACGATTTTATTGAAGGCAGTTCCTGTAAATAATTTAAAAATGATAGAGAGAAGACATACATGGATTTAATTTCTCCCCCTGGTTATGGTGCTGTTGTTCCCTTTAACAAGGAAACACATGCGCATTTAGGTGTGATTGAAGAACAACGTTTTGCATTTGCCAGAAATTTAAATGCGGTGTTTGTTACGGTGACTGAATTTGTACAGGCAGCAAAGTATTATCCAATTGTTTTTAGTGCCAATGAAGATGAAACAGAGTTTGTTCCAATGTTGGCAACAGGTTTAAGTTCTGGTGAAAATCGTTTTATTGATGATAAAGGAGAATGGGAGCAGGGCGTTTATATCCCTGCTTACGTGCGCCGTTATCCTTTTTGTGTTGTCGAAATAAATAATGAAGAAGATTCTACTGCACAACAACTCGTATGCGTTGATGAAGCTGCATTGAGCGAGGATGCGCAATCATTAGTTGATGATAATGGTGAGCCGACAGAGGCATGGCAACAGTTTCAAACGTTTATGCAGGAGTATGAGTCTTCGCGTATTGCAACGATGGCCTTTACCAGCACACTCGCTGAACAGGATCTATTTGAAGTATTTGAAGCAAGAGCAAAACATGTGTCTGGTGAGGAATATCATATGATTAACATGTATCGTATAAATGAAAAGAAATTGAATAAATTGACAGCAAAAGTATTAAAAGCATTAATGTCTAAAAATTATATGTATTTCATTTATGCACATTTAATGTCACTTGATAACTTTCAGGGTTTACTGGACAGACAAAAAACCAACTAATTATTTTCAGCAATAAGTTGTTGGTACTTATCTGAATGAGTAATACGGTCAACTAAAATATCTTTAAATACATCAGGATCTTTAATGTGTGTCATTTCACCTTCTTTAGGGAAATGTTTATCGTGCAGGCGAGAAAGCCAGAAGCGCAGTGCGGCGGCACGAAGCATCATTGGCCAGGCATGAATCTCTTCATCGAGTAAGGGTCGTTTTAGCTTATAACTTTCAAGCATCGCCGAAACGCGAGCAGTATCGAGAGAGCTATCAGCATTAGAGCACCAGTCATTTACGGTAATAGCAAGATCATAAAGTTGTACATCATTACAGGCATAGTAAAAATCAATGATGCCGGTAAGATTATTGCCTTCAAATAAGGCGTTATCTCTGAATAAATCTGCGTGTATGACACCCATTGGTAGCTTATCGCGACGATGTTGCATCTGGAATGCCATTTCTGAATCCAGTAATTCGCGTTCACTGCCTGAAAGATGATCGTCGAGTTTGACCGACATATCGTGCCACCAGTGTGGCCCACGAGGGTTATCGCGATGTTCAGTAAAATGGTGGCTAACGGAGTGTAACTTCCCGAGGTTGGCACCGAGGGCATAGCATTGTTCAGAATTAACATCTTTGATGCCCTTACCCTTGAGACGAACAACCAATGCGGCTGGTTTGCCTTTAAGGGTTCGAAGAAACCGAGCGTTATTATCTTCAATGGGATGGGCACTGGGCACTTCGTGTTCTGCGAGGAATGCCATTAAATCGAGAAAATAAGGTAACTCCTTGGCGGAGAGTTCTTCAAAAATGGTAAGAACATAATTGCCTTGCGTTGTATTAACAAAATAATTGGTATTTTCGATACCATCACTGATACCGGTATAGTCAATGAGATCGCCAATATTGTAATTTAGCAAAAAAGCTTCAAGCTCATTTTGCTCAATGGTGGTATAAACAGACATGAGTAAAAATGTAGATTACCAGCTAAATAGAACCCATTGTGGAATACTGAGATTACGCTGAAAGTCATCATCCAGAGTTTCGAGTACGCCATCACCATCGGTATCGATTAAGTAGTAGGCAGGGCCGCTAGTGGGAGTGATTTTCACAGCATAAACCTGCCCGTTAACACTGTATTGCTCTTCTGTCGCATCTTTACGCTTGATGATGTTGACTTCTGGTTCAATGACTTCACCGCTTTTAAGTTTTGGTGGTGGAGGCGGAACAAGCAGGTCCTCTTTATCGCCAGCCTGAATAGATAAGCTCAGAGGTAATAATAATATTGCCAATAGTAGCTGACGGTGTTGCATGATGAGTCCTTTATTTATATATTTCAAAAACTTAAAGCTCTAACAGGATTTCCTGTTCTTCGGCAGACGGTTCAAATCCACGTGCATCGTAGTGTTTAAATATAGCATCTACAACGTCTTGTGGCTTGTCCAGAATTTTAAAAAGCTCCATATCTTCCGGATCTATTGTACCGGCTTTTACCAGAGTATTGCCAAACCAATCGATTAATCCTGACCAGAATTCACTGTCGACTAAAATCACGGGAATACGACGGCTTTTACCGGTTTGAATCAGTGTCAGAATTTCCGCAAGCTCATCCAGTGTACCAAAGCCGCCGGGTAATACGACATAGGCCGATGCGTACTTTACAAACATCACCTTACGAGAAAAAAAGTGTCTGAAATGTAAAGGAATATCCTGATAGGGGTTGTCGTGCTGTTCATGCGGTAAATCAATATTTAAACCAATACTGGGTGATTTGCCTGCAAAGGCACCTTTGTTGGCTGCCTCCATAATACCCGGACCACCGCCGCTCACAACTGAAAAGCCTGAATCCGAGAGTAATCGAGCAATATCTTCGGCAAGAATATAAGAAGGATGCTTGGGATCGGTACGTGCGGAGCCAAAAATACTCACAGAGGGTTTAATTTGAGCAAGACGTTCAAAGCCATCGACAAATTCAGCCATAACCTGAAATATCTTCCATGATTCACGGGTTAGATGAGTATCGGTAAATGGCCGATTTCCCGGTAAAGGTGGCGATGTTTTTTCCATAATCAATTTCCTGTTATCAAGCGTTGAAAACACGCATAATGTCGGCACAAGGACAGCATGTCCTCCATATAATAATAGCTAAACATTTTCATTACTGATACTTGCAAATCTATGTCTAAAAAACCTGAAAAACCATTGGTTTTAGTCGATGGGTCATCTTATTTGTACCGTGCCTTTCATGGTATGCCCAACTTAACCAACTCACGTAATGAGCCAACCGGTGCTATTTACGGTGTGGTGAATATGCTGCGCAGCTTGTTGC
Organism: Gammaproteobacteria bacterium; assembly: GCA_027006175.1. Lineage (GTDB taxonomy): Bacteria > Pseudomonadota > Gammaproteobacteria > AKS1 > AKS1 > Sulfuriflexus. The sequence continues at coordinate 163,286 of JALTKS010000038.1, read as the reverse complement.
GGGAATATGACCCTGAACATATTGCGGTGATTTTTGATGCCAAGGGAAAAACCTTCCGTGATGAGATGTACAGTGAGTACAAAGCAAATCGTGCCCCTATGCCAGATGAATTACGCAGTCAGGTTGAACCCATACATGAAATAGTTAAAGCGATGGGGCTACCACTTATGGTTGTCGAGGGTGTTGAGGCAGACGATGTCATTGGTACTTTGTGTGTGCAGGCAACGGCAGCGGGAATGAAAAGCCTGGTCTCGACCGGTGATAAAGACATGGCGCAGTTAGTGAATGATTCGGTAACACTGATTAATACCATGACAAATGTAGTGTCAGATCCAGACGGGGTAATGGAAAAATTTGGTGTGCGCCCGGATCAAATTATTGATTATTTAGCCTTAGTGGGTGACAAGGTTGATAACGTGCCAGGGGTGCCAAAGTGTGGACCCAAGACAGCTGTAAAATGGTTAACAGAATACGGCGATCTTGAAACAATAATGGCAAATGCCGATCAGGTAAAAGGTAAAATTGGTGAAAGTTTACGAAATAGTCTAGAGCAACTGCCAATGTCTAAAGAGTTGGTCACTATTAAATGTGATGTGGCGTTAGATGAAACACCGGAAAGCTTAAAGCGCATAAAACCAGACAGAGAACACTTACGTGAATTGTTTGCACAATATGAATTTAAGACCTGGTTAGCAGAACAAATTGACGGCGAGGTTGAATCAGTAACAGAAGTTATTCCAGCGAAAATAGATACCGACTATGAAACTATTTTAGATAAAAAAACATTTTCTCATTGGCTAACGGTTCTTAAGAAGAGTGATTTATTTTCTTTTGATACCGAAACGACCAGTCTGGATTATATGCAGGCAGAAATTGTTGGTGTCTCTTTCAGTGTTGAAGCAGGGCATGCGGCTTATGTGCCGGTGGCACATGACTATGAAGGCGCGCCAGATCAATTATCAAGAGAATGGGTATTAAAAGAATTAAAACCATTACTTGAAGATTCAAGACAATTTAAAGTGGGTCAGAATTTAAAATATGACCGCAATGTGCTGGCAAATTATAATATTGTTTTGCGTGGTATTGAGCACGATACCATGTTGCAATCATATGTACTCGATAGCACTGCCACAAGACATGATATGGATTCATTGTCGTTAAAATATTTATCACACAAAACCACTAAATTTGAAGATGTAGCGGGTAAAGGTAAGGCGCAGTTAAGTTTCAATCAGGTGCATCTGGATGTGGCAGGACCTTATGCCGCTGAAGATGCAGATATCACTTTACAGTTACACCAAATACTTTGGCCAAAACTGGAAGCTGCAAAAGAGTTAAAAACGGTTTACCAGGAGATGGAAATGCCGTTATTAACAGTGATTGCTAACATAGAAAGGCAAGGTGTATTAGTTGATGCAAAAATGCTCAAAAAACAAAGTGAATTACTGACAAAGCGTATTAATGAAATACAAGCGGAAGCATGGCAGGTTGCCGATGAGGAATTTAATTTAAGTTCGCCAAAGCAAATTCAGGTAATTTTGTTTGAGAAAATGAAATTACCCGTGATCAAGAAAACACCCAAAGGACAGCCATCAACAGCAGAAGCTGTGTTGCAAGAATTAGCCGCTGACTACGCGTTACCCAAATTAATATTAGAACATCGAAGTTTAAGTAAATTAAAGTCAACCTATACGGATAAGTTACCGTTGATGATTGATAAAAATACGGGTCGTGTGCATACCTCATATCATCAAGCTGTCGCCGCAACAGGGCGTTTATCATCCAGTGATCCAAATTTACAAAACATTCCTGTTCGTAGTGAGGAAGGTCGGCGTATTCGACAGGCGTTTATTGCATCGCCTGGTTTTACGGTTGTTGCCGCGGATTATTCACAAATTGAATTACGCATCATGGCACATTTATCAGAAGACTCGGGTTTATTGACGGCCTTTGCCGATGGAATAGATATTCATCAAGCAACAGCAGCAGAAGTTTTTGGTATAGGTCGTGATGCGGTAACAACGGAACAACGCCGTCGTGCAAAGGCAATTAACTTTGGTCTGATTTATGGCATGTCGGCATTTGGTTTGGCAAAACAAATTGATGTAACGCGAACAGAAGCACAGCAATATATTGATCTTTATTTTGAACGCTACCCCGGTGTAAAAACATTCATGGAAACAATGCGAGAACATGCACGAGAAGTAGGTTATGTTGAAACAGTGTTTGGGCGACGCTTATACGTGCCCGATATCAAGGCCTCCAATATGCAGCGCCGGCAATATGCAGAAAGAACCGCGATCAATGCACCCATGCAGGGAACCGCTGCCGATATTATTAAACGAGCGATGCTTGCCTGTGCAGAATGGATTGGCGATAAAAATGATCAAATTCGTATGATTATGCAGGTACATGATGAATTGGTTTTTGAAATTGCGGATTCAAATCTCGATAAAGCGATTGAAGGAATTACGCAGGCAATGGTGACAGCTGCTGAGCTTAAGGTGCCTTTAGAGGTCTCGGTGGGTAAGGGTGTAAATTGGGATCAGGCGCATTAAGAAATAATTATTAGAAATATTGAACTTTTGTATTAGTTACCAGTCGAACTTAGCAGACCCTCTCTTTGTTATATCGGGTGTCTTTCTACTCCTTCTCCCTGAGTAGAAAGTACGTGGGTTCGGTTACCCCCTAATGACCGAACCATATAACCTCAATCGTCCCCTACGGTTGAGGTTTTTTTTGCTTCAACGGTAGGGTGATATGGTTTAAACAGTGAGCCAATCGGTTAAGACTTGTCGTGCTTGTTCAATTCCTTGTTTTTTCAGGGATGAAAAGAGTTGCACAGAACAAAGCGGGTAAGGCTTATCAATCGCATTGAGCACTTTTTGTAAACAGGCACTGGCAGGGCCTTTTGAGAGCTTATCGGCTTTTGTCAGCAGAATATGTACCGGTAATTCAACCCGTTTCGCCCAATCCAGCATCTCGCAGTCATATTCCTTTAATGGGTGCCTAATATCCATTAACAGGATTAAGCCGCGTAGAGCCGCTCGTTTTTCGAGGTATTTGCCAAGTTCTTTTTGCCATTCAATTTTGACCTTTTTGGGCACTTTGGCATAACCATAGCCGGGTAAATCGACTAATCGATGTTCTTCATCCAGCGCAAAAAAATTCATCATTTGGGTGCGGCCCGGTGTTTTACTGGTACGAGCAAGCCCATTGATGCCTGTAATGACATTAAGGGCACTGGATTTGCCAGCATTGGATCGTCCGGCAAACGCTACTTCGCTGCCAGAGTCAGCAGGACACTGGCTAAATAGCTTGGCACTAGTGAGATAATAGGTGTTTGAAAAGTCGTTCATCTTGGGTTCAGGTTCAGTCCTGTATAAAGAGCGTAATTTACTGTATTTAATGGAATTAATACAGTTTAAAAGGGTCAGATTGTAGGCAACAGTATTTGACCTGAGTACCGTGGTTCTGGTATATAGTCAGGCCATTTTTCAATATTTGTTAGCATAATCTTATATAGTGCTGATGAATAGTAGAAATAAACAAATTTAATTAATCATGCCTTAATAACAGGCAGGGGTGTATAAAATGAAAAAGACGATTATTGCAACGGCTATCGTAGCATTAGGAATGGCAGCAAGTGTACAAGCGGCTGATCTTGCGGCGGGTAAAAAAACATATGACATGGCTTGTGCTGCTTGTCATGCAACCGGTGTTGCTGGTTCGCCTAAAGTTGGTGATAAGGCTGCCTGGAAAGCACGTATTGCTCAAGGCATGGATGTAATGGTTGGTCACGCCAACAAAGGCTTCCAGGGTAAAAAAGGTTTCATGCCTGCTAAGGGTGGCCGTGCAAACTTAAGTGATGCAGCAATTGCTGATACCGTTGCTTACATGGTTAGCAAAAGCAAATAAGTTTTATTTTTTGAATATTATTTAAGGACCATGCAAATGATTAAGCAATTCCTCCTTTCGGTAGTGATGATAGCGGTAGCAAGTAGTGTACTGGCAGCAGGTGATCCCGTTGCTGGTAAAACGAAAGCAACGTTATGTATCGGTTGTCACGGTGTGGACGGTAATAGTGCAAACCCGGACTGGCCTAAATTGGCAGGACAGGGTGAAGGCTATTTAGCGAAACAAATCACTGATTTTAAAACCGGTGATCGTAAAGATGGCACCATGAATGCAATGGTTGGCGGTCTTAGTGAAACGGATATTGCCAATGTTTCAGCATTTTTTGCCAGCAATAAAATCAAGGGCGGTGCTGCAACGAAAGAGTCACTTGAGCTAGGTCAGAAATTATACCGTGCGGGTGATGCCAGTCGTGGTATTGCAGCCTGTGCGAGTTGTCATGGTCCTTCTGGTGCAGGTAACCCTGCTGCCAAGTTTCCTGCTTTAGCCGGTCAACATGCCAAGTACACAATGAAAGCATTAAAAGACTTTAGTCTCTCTAAACGTACAAATGATCCAGCAAGCATGATGCGTGGTGTTGCAGGCAAGATGAAAGACAGTGAAATGAAAGCGGTGGCTGAATATATTTCTGGCTTACATTAAGAAATAATTTTTTGCCTCTATAAAAGGGTGGTGTAATGCCACCCTTTTTTATTGAAAAAAATAAATTAAGTAAGAGTGTTATGAGTACATCGGTGAAAAAAAGCAGACACTATCGTTTTTCGAGCATCCTGGTCGAGTTTCTGGGTTCAATGAACCTGGCAATAACGGTGCTAGTTGGAATTGCGATTGCATCGATTATTGGCACAATACTTAGACAAAACGAACCCTATCAAAACTATATAATTAAGTTTGGGCCGTTCTGGCATGATGTATTTGTTTCACTTGGCCTTTACGATATTTATGGTGCATGGTGGTTTGTTAGTTTACTTTTCTTCTTATTGCTAACAACCAGTGTTTGTATTGTTCGTAATGGCCCCAGTATGTTGCGTGATATGCGCAATTTCCGTACGCATGCAGGTCGAAATTCCTTACGTGCATTTCATAATAAGGCGGAGTGGCAAGCATCGTCTAATCAAGATGAATTAATTAATTCTATTGAAGCGCATATGCATGATGAGGGTTATCGTACTCGAACAAAAGTGCACGATGACCATACAATGATCGCCGCGATGCGCGGCAGTGTAAATCGACTGGGTTACTTATTTACGCATATCGCTATTGTTGTTATTTGTGTTGGCTCAGTGATCATGTATAACATGCCGCTGAAATATGCTCTTTTTACTGGCGAAGTAAAAATAGAAACAGATAATGCATTGCCTGCCTCTAAAGTACCGACAGAAAGCATTTTAACTAAAGACAATCCTTCTTTCCGTGGCTCGGTCAGTATTTCTGAAGGACAAAGTGCCAATATTGTTTTTCTTAATATAGAAAATGGTTTTTTGATACAGCAACTACCTTTTGACATAGAGTTAAAAGATTTTAGAATTGAGCATTATGTATCGGGTCAGCCTAAATCATTTGAAAGTGATTTAGTGATTTATGATGATGAATTAGAAAAACCACTGGAAACAACTATTTCAGTTAACCACCCACTCTTATATAAAGGCTATGCTATGTATCAGGCCAGCTTTAATGATGGTGGTTCAAAATTATCGTTACGCGCATGGCCATTAAGCGATCCCAAATTAGAAACGCTGGATTTACAGGGAGAGGTTTTTGGTAAAATCCCCATGGATATCGATGGTAAAGTTTATACCATTGAGTTTGATGATTTTCGTAAGTTCAATATAAACCCGGTTGAATCAGAAACGAGTAAAAAGAAATTTAAGAATTACGGTCCGAATTTCACATTTAAGTTACGCGATGATCAAGGGCAGGCACGTGAATATGTTAATTACATGTCACCGATTGAGCAAAATAAACATTTCTATTTATTAAGCGGTGTGCGTAGTTCTGTTGCTGAGCCTTTCCGTTATCTTTATATCCCTGCTGACGCACAAGGATCAGTAAAACGGTTTATGACGTTTTATGCAGCGATGCAAGATAAGCAAAAGGTCAGAAAGGTTGTTTCTGAAACAATCAACGATATGTTAAGTGGATTACCTGCTGAAAAGCGACTTGAAATATCGGATGATATGAAGAAAACAACACGCCGCCTGGTCGATATATTTGTCGATGGCGGTATTGATGGCATCAATAAACACATCGAAAAGAATATTCCAGAAAGTCAGCGACAAAAGGCAACGACAACGTATTATGATATTTTGCGTAAGGCACTGGGTAATTTGTATATCAATATTTTACAAAAAGAAGGTATTGATATTAGCCAGGGCATTACCGATGCAGACAGCGACTTTTTTGATGATGCTCTGACGGTATATGGCAATATTGATGAGTACGGTGCGCCGTTTTATCTCGAGTTGAAAGATTTTGAACATATACAGGCATCAGGGTTACAAATTGCCCGCGCTCCGGGTAAGGAAATCATTGTGTTTGGTTGTGTTATGCTTATTGTTGGTATCTTTATTATGTTTTATATTCAGCAGCGGCGTTGCTGGATTTGGGTAGGAAATAAAACGGGATCAAATTACGATGTCATTCTTGCTGGTAGTTGCAATCGCAATGAACGTGATTTTTCTCAAGATTTTGCAAAAATAAAACAGCGCTTTGCTCAACGTTTGGGCTTACATGAAGATGATGAACATCACTGAGGCAGATTATGTCAGCAACACCTGATACGTTAAATTACGATTTTAATAAGCCATTTCTGAAAACCCTATCGATCTATGATTGGGTTTTTGCCTTACTGACGATTGCCGGTGCTTTTTATGCATGGAATGGTTATTCATCAAACATGGATGGCTACGAAGTCGGTATTTTATTTGGTACCGCCATAACAATGGTTGCCCTGGGCTGGTATTGGAAACAAAGTCGAACCCTGATGTTATCCGTTGCGGCAGTGAGTGTTTACGCGGTGTCTCAGTATGAGCCGGCAGTTATGGCACTGAAGTCACAAGGAATGGATGGCCGTGAAGCAATTGCAGCACTTTCTAGTCTAGTTGATAAAGAACATAGCAAATTCTTATTTAAGTTTTTCATTTCGAGCACTTCTGCGGTCATGTGGATGAGTGCCTTATACTTTTTTGCAACAGCGACTTATTTTATCGCTTTATTTGTTAAGTCAGAATTCCCTGGTCGAGTAGCAACTCGCATGACCTGGATTGCAACGGCAATGGGTTTAATTGGCTTAATGGTTCGCTGGCGTGAATCGTATCTTATCAATGTAGATTTCGGCCATATTCCAGTAAGTAACCTCTATGAAGTTTTTATTTTATTTTCAATTATTACCGCATTAATTTATTTGTTTTATGAAATGCGCTATAAGACGCGTGCCCTGGGTGGGTTTGTATTACTCATTATTAGTGCCGCCGTCGCCTTTTTGCTTTGGTATCAATTTGATAAAGGCGCGGCTGAAATTCAGCCTTTAGTCCCCGCACTACAAAGTTACTGGATGAAGATACATGTTCCAGCAAACTTTATTGGTTATGGTTGTTTTGCATTAGCCGCAATGGTAGGCGTAGTGTTCCTGATTCGGAACAATGCCACAGAAGGTGGTTTGGCATCACGGGTGCTACCGCAAAACGACATGCTTGATGACATCATGTATAAGTCGATTGCCTTAGGTTTTGCCTTTTTCACGATTGCAACGGTGCTCGGTGCATTATGGGCAGCGGAAGCATGGGGCGGTTACTGGTCATGGGATCCAAAAGAAACCTGGGCATTGATTGTCTGGTTGAACTACGCAGCATGGTTGCATATGCGACTGACCAAGGGTTGGCGTGGTGCGCCGATGGCATGGTGGTCTGTGATTGGTCTGTTTGTGACCTTATTCGCATTTCTAGGTGTAAACATGTTCTTATCTGGATTGCATTCATACGGTGAACTTTGATTTAATTTCAGTTGTCTTTATATACTGTGCACAGAATTTAATGGAATATTGAAATGAAAAAAATATTATTAATCCTGGTCGCGACATTCATGATGTATGCGGGCACCGCATCAGCCATTGATGAGGGTTTTGAATATAATTTAATTACACCTCCAATAGGCACAGCCGATCCAGCCAAGGTCGAGGTGGCTGAAATGTTCTGGTATGGCTGTCCTCACTGTAATGATTTTGAGCCAACACTAAACAAGTGGTTAAAGACAAAACCTGATAATGTTAATTTTATTCGTATTCCAGCGATTTTTCGTGAGTCATGGATACCGCATGCACGTGCCTACTACACCGCTGAGGCCTTAGGTGTTTTAGATAAAACGCACAGTTTGTTTTTTGAAGCAGTACACAAGAATCGTCAACGACTGGCGACAAAAAAAGATATTTCAGCATTCTTCGTTAGTCATGGCGTGAAAGCAGAAGAATTTGATCAAGCATGGAATTCATTTATTGTGCAATCTCGAGTTAAAAGAGCGATTACCCTAACTCGCCGTTCAGGTATCAAGGGCGTTCCTTCTATGTTGGTGAATGGTAAATATCGTACCAGTGCTTCGGAGGCCGGAATTAATAATCCTGGTGGTGCAAGTAATGATGATATGATTAAGGTGGTTAACTTTTTGGTTGCCAAAGAAGCAAAACAGTTAAAACCAGCTAAAAAATAAATCTTCTAAAATATCCTCATCAGGCAGGCATCTTTTGTCTGCCTGATCTAGAATGAAGCGTAGTAAGGTCAGATCAGGGTGATCATGAAAGCTGCGCAACTTTTCGTAAAATGTCTCGAACAGGAAGGTGTGAAATACATCTTTGGCATCCCCGGCGAGGAAAACCTCGACATGATGGATGCCTTACTCGATTCAGAAATTCAATTTATTACCACTCGTCATGAACAGGGTGCGGCATTTATGGCGGACGTTTATGGGCGTTTAACCGGTAAAGCCGGTGTTTGTCTTGCCACGCTTGGCCCAGGTGCAACGAACCTCGTCACGGGTGTAGCCGATGCCAACATGGATCATGCCCCCTTGGTGGCGATAGCGGGTCAGGCAGGGACAAATCGTTTACACAAGGAATCTCATCAGGTACTCGATTTAATCAACTTATTTGATCCAATCACCAAATTTGCCTCAAGAATGCCCACACCGGATATTTTACCCGAGGTGGTCAGAAAGGCTTTCAAACTGGCTCAAAGTGAGAAAACCGGTGCCTGTTTTATAGAATTTCCAGAAAATATTGCCAAAATGGACACGGACAGCCAGCCATTGTCGGTGGGCTATACCCAATTACCGGAACCGCGTGCAGATCAGGTAGCCTACGCCGCTGAGCTTATTTCTCAGGCGAGTGACCCAATAATACTTGCTGGTCATGGGGTCGTGCGCGCTGGCGCATGGGAGCAGCTGGCGCAGTTTGCCAAGACATTGAATGTACCGGTTACCAACACATTTATGGCAAAAGGGGTGATTCCCTTTGGGCATCCTATGGCATTAGGGAGCGCCGGCTTACAGGCACACGATTATGCCAATTGTGGCTTTGATCACGCGGATTTGATCATCTGTATTGGTTACGATTTAGTCGAATATCACCCATATCTTTGGCATCCAACACGTGACCGTAAGATTATCCATATTGATAGTGGTTTTGCCGAGGTAGATGAGTCTTACCCACTGGAGTGCTGTGTGGTGGGCGATATTAATCTCAGTCTGGATCGTATTGCAGAACAGGCAACACCGCATAGCGGTGATTTGATGCGGCCGTTGCGTAAGGCGCTGATCGATGAAATGAATCAACATGCAAATGACCATAGTTTCCCGATTAAGCCGCAAAAGCTTATATGGGAATTAAGAACAGCGATGGCGATCAATGACATTGCTATTTGTGATGTTGGGGCGCATAAGATGTGGATGGCGAGAATGTTCCGCTGTGAGCAGCCAAACACCTGCATCATATCGAATGGTTTTGCCAGTATGGGGATTGCAGTGCCAGGGGCAATAGCCGCCAAGTTAAGTAATCCCGAGCATGCCGTGGTGGCGGTAACGGGCGATGCCGGTTTTATGATGAATTCACAGGAAATTGAAACGGCGATGCGGCTGAATACCCCCATTGTCATTCTCATCTGGAATGATGGGGGGTATGGGTTAATTGAATGGAAACAAATCAATCAGTTTGGTCGTAAATCGCATGTTAATTTCAGTAATCCTGATTTTGTTAAATACGCGGAATCATTTGGTGCCAAAGGCTACCGTGTGGAAAAAGCGGAACAATTGTCGGGTATATTAACCACCGCATTGGCCGATAACACAGTTAGTATCATTGATTGTCCGATAGATTACAGTGAAAACATGAAGCTAACTGAGAAGTTGGGGGAAATGGTGTCCCCTATTCAGGCGTAAAAGATGCAGAGCGAATCAAAGCCAGAAATGAACAAAAAAAACAGCCTTCGGTTGATGAGTTACAACATTCAAGGTGGCATTGCGACACAGGCATATCATCACTATTTGATGAAGAGCTGGCAACATGTATTACCGCATTCGCATAAACAGGAAAATCTGGATCAAGTCGCTAAACTGATAAGCGATTACGATATTGTTGCATTGCAAGAAACAGATGCGGGCAGTTTTCGTAGTAATTATATGAATCAAACAGAATATTTGGCGAATAAAGCGCATTACCCTTTTTGGTTTGAGCAAATAAACAGAAACATGGGTAAGTTGGCCCAGCATAGCAACGGACTGCTATGTCGTTACAAGCCAGTCAGTGTGACTGAGCACAAGTTGCCGGGGTTAATACCTGGGCGTGGGGCATTGATGGCTAAGATAGAAGCATCTGGATATGAGATTGCTGTTATTAGTGTTCATTTGGCTTTAGGTAGAAAGACGCGCATGAATCAAATTAGTTTTATTAGTGAGTTAATAGAGTGCGAAAAGCATGTTGTATTGATGGGTGATTTAAATTGTGAATTAGAAAGCCGTGAAATGAAATATTTATTTACAAGAACACACATGACGTTACCAGAAAAAAAGCCGCATACTTTTCCTAGCTGGAAACCTAAAAGAAATATCGATCACATACTCATTAGTGAAGGGATGAGTATAAATAACGTGAGCGTTTTACCGCAGGGTGTTTCAGATCACCTACCTGTTTCGATAGACATAAATTTAACAAAAGACACGATGAAACATTAAGATGGATAATTGGAAAGAAAAATATTATTCAAGTCTGGAATTGCTTGAAGACAAAGAAAAAGAGTGGTCGGAAGCAGATCAATTATTACGCCGTTGTATATCACGTATAACCCTTTCTGCTGACGGTAAAAACAAAAAACTGGATGAACAATTAGAGCGTCTAAGAAATTCAGTACGCCGTGAGAAAAACTATGACCGTATTCGAAATATGGTCGATATTATTGTTGAGACAGCTACAGACAAAGAAGTAAAAACGGTTAGTGCAAAGGCACTGATAAAAACACTCCTGGAAAAATTACCTTTCCCCGATGATGTCAATAAGAAAAAAAGAGCACTTGTTAAACGTCTGGATTACATGAAAGATGACTCAGGCGTAGTTGAGTTATTTGAATCTGTTTTAGTACTGATTGAGAAGTCGATAAAAATTGGCCTGCCTGAGAGTGAAAGAAAAGAAAAACAAAGAAAAGGTTTATTATCAGGAATTTTTTCAGGAAATAAAAAGAATCAAGAACCCCGCCCCGAAACTGAAAATCAGCAGATGCCTAAGCAGGAGCAGGTTGTTTTAGAAAAGAAACAAACAGTAGATGATGTCATTGATATTATAAGACAAATACTAACCGACCTTCTGATGGCAGTTGATGTCCCCGTTCCTGTGGCGGCTGATTTGGATAGTTTGAGAGAAAAAACAAGACGCATCGAAAATAAAAAAGATTTACAGCAACTCGTAAAGGGTATCGCTGCGCTGATTTCTTCAGGCAGTGCTATCAGAAACACGGAAAGTCTTGAAGAAGAAAAGCAGCCGGAATTTATTGATCAATCATTAAGTATCAATGAAATATTGATCCAATTATTAGAAAGACTGGATCTCCCAGAAGATCTGGAAGAGTACGCTGCAGGTCTAAAAGAAGATTGGGCAAAAGGAATAGAAGAAGATGAGGTTGTTAAGGCGCTGGAGTCAATTGCCGATCTTGTTATTAAGATGCGTACACGAATCGAGCATGAGAAAAATGATTTTCAGGATTTTCTGAAGCAAGTCACTGAAAAATTACAAATGCTTGATCAGCATATTCAGGATAATGCAGAAGACCAGAAAACAATTTTTGATGAAAACAAAAAATTTAGTGATGATGTTGATGGCGAAGTAGAAAAGATTCAAACAGATGTTGAAGAGGCGGTTGATCTCACTGATTTAAAAACCAGTATTGCCATGAAGTTAAGTAAGATAACCGAACATGTTGAAACATTTAGAAGCACAGAAGAAACCAGAAAGCTTCAAATGGAGATACGTGTTGGTGAACTAGCGAGTAAAGTACATCAATTGGAAACCGAGTCGAAAGGTTTACAGGAAAGACTGATTGAAGAACAAAAAAATGCATTGCAGGATGCGTTAACGCAATTACCTAATAGATTGGCCTGGAATCAACGAATGGAATATGAGTTTAGTCGTTGGAACCGTTACCAGTCAGCTTTAGTCATTGTTATTTGGGATATAGACGATTTTAAAAAGGTAAACGATACCTACGGACACAAAGCCGGTGATAAAGTATTGAGTACAATTGCGACTTTACTTAAGGATAGAGTAAGAGATACTGATTTTATTGCACGATTTGGTGGAGAAGAATTTGTTATGTTACTGCCAGAAACGGAAGTAGCACAGGCGCAAGCTGTGGTAGAAAAGCTTCGTAAGGCAGTTGAAGAGTGTGAATTCCACCATGGCGAACGGCGTGTTGAAATTACAGTATCTGGTGGCATGACACAATTCAAGAAAGGTGATACACCCGAGATGGCGTTTGAGCGAGCTGATCAGTTTTTATATAAGGCGAAAGGCAGCGGTAAGAACCGGTGTTATAGCGAGTTAGATTAGAATAATAAATGGGAGAGTCATTTTGCGTTGGCAGTTGATAGCCAAAGGTTTCTGCATGGGAATGGCCGATCTCGTTCCCGGTGTCAGTGGTGGCACCATGGCCTTTATTTTAGGGATTTATGAAAAGTTATTAGCCGCGATCCGTTCTTTTGATGCTAAATGGATAAAAGCCTGTATAACACTGGATGTAAAAGCAGCTATTCAGCGCCCACATTTTAATTTTATTCTCCCTTTGCTGGCAGGCTTATTGCTTGCCGTATGGTTTTTTACACACGTTATTCCTCTGCCTGAATTAATTCGTGATTACCCTGAACATGTTTACGGTTTATTTTTCGGTTTAATACTCGCTTCAATTTATGTACTGATTCAGGAGTTAAAAGGGTTTAACACGGGTGATGCGGTAACACTTGTGATTGGGACGCTTGGCGGTTTAATCATTGTTAATCTGGTGCCCGTAGAAACACCGGATGCCGCATGGTTTATATTTTTATCTGGTGCGATTGCAATTTGTGCCATGATTCTTCCAGGCGTGTCAGGTTCATTTTTGTTGTTGCTATTGAAGAAGTACAGCACCATTATAATGGCAGTGGGTGAACTAAACCTATCGATCTTAATACCTTTTATATTAGGGGCAATAACTGGTTTGGCGAGTTTTTCACGCCTACTAGGATACTTGTTAGAGCAATTTTATCAGCGAACCTTGTTGGTTATTAAAGGTGTATTATTGGCTTCTTTATGGATACTTTGGCCGTATCAGTCGCGTCAATATGAAGTGGTAGCAGGAAAACAGAAGTTGATTGGTAGTACACCTGAACTACCAGGCTGGAGTACGGACTCGTTACCATTCGTTGCCGGATTAATATTATTAGGACTTGTTTTAGTATTGGTGATACACCATATGGCAAATAAAAAGGTGAATTGATTTAACAAGTCATTCTATGGGAATAAATTATAAAATAATTTATAGAATTGTAGGCTTGTTGTTTATGGTCTTTAGTTCAATATTATTATTGCCAATGTTCATATCAACATGGACTGATGATGGCATTACACAATACTATGTTATCAGTCTTACCTTTCAGTTTGTTATCGGATTTCTTTTCTGGTTCCCTTTTCGTAGACAACAGGGTTCTATGCGAAGACGAGAAGGCTTTCTTATTGTTGTCATTTTCTGGGTAGCCATTAGTTTATTAGGCGCATCTGTTTTTGTCTTTACCTTGCAGCTTTCATATGTGGACGCTATTTTTGAATCGGTATCGGGACTAACAACGACAGGTGCAACTGTTATAACAGGTCTGGATAATTTACCCTATTCAGTTTTATTTTATCGGCAGGAATTACAATGGTTTGGCGGCATGGGATTAATCATGTTGGCTGTTGCAATAATGCCCATGCTTGGTATTGGTGGCATGAAAATGTACCTTGCCGAAACACCGGGGCCGATGAAAGAGGAAAAAATTACTCCTCGGCTGGTTAACAGCGCCAAGGTTTTATGGGGAATGTATTTAGGCATAACCGTACTATGTGCTTTCGCATACTGGTTGGCGGGAATGACATTATTCGATGCGGTATCACATAGCATGTCAACGATTTCAACAGGTGGTTTTTCTACGCACGACCAGAGCATGGGCTATTTTAATAGTAACGTGATTGATTTTATTGCAATCTTTTTTATGTTGGTCGGTGGTATCAATTTCAGTGTCCACTTTCTTGCACTACGTGACATGAATTTGAAGCATTACTGGAAAAATACGGAAGTTAGAATCTTTCTGGTATTTGTTACGTTAACAATTATTAGTGTTTCTTTGATTTTGCACTTATTGATGCATACGGGAACATTCCTGGAACAGTTAAGAGATGTTGCTTTTGAAATTGTTTCTGTTGTTACAAGTACCGGTTTTGGTTTAGCGGACTTTTCTTTGTGGCCATTATTTTTACCGTTTCTAATGATACTTATCAGTTTTGTTGGTGGTTGTGGTGGTTCTACCGCGGGTGGCATGAAGGTTATGCGTATAGCAATGATGATGAAATTAGCGATATATGAAGTAAAAAAGCTTATTCATCCGCATGGTATTTTTACGATTAAGTTTGATGGCTATCGAATAGTCAAAAATATCAGACAAAATATTTTGGGATTTTTCTGTATTTATTCATCAACATTTATTATCTTATTGCTTTTAATGATGTTTGTGTCGGGTGTTGATCAGGTAACTGCCTTTTCTGCAATCGCCACATCAATGAATAATTTAGGTCCGGGTCTGGGAGAAGTAACACAGAATTTTATGTCTATAAACAGTGGCGGTAAATTGATCTCAGCATTGGCAATGTTACTGGGCCGGCTGGAGATATTTTCAGTACTGGTTTTATTTAGCCCAGAATTCTGGCGTTAATATAGAACAAAATTATTGTTTAGGAAGCACTGTCCAACGCGTAATCATTCCTGCTGTAATATGATCCGTTACATGACAGTGATACAACCAGTTACCTGGGTTATCGGCAATCATATCAACGCTGGTCATACTGGTTGGTAATAATTCAACAACATCAGTACGACGACCGTGATCCAGTACCGTTTTGCCATGCCAGTGAGCCGTATGTAAATCTACTTCGGTACCCATACCAATTAAATGCCAACGTACCCGATCACCATGTTTAGCAGTAAGACCTTTCAGGTTACCGAATATAAAGCCATTGATAGAGTGCTTGAGGTTACCTTCTTCCTCATCTTCGTGCTCGCTCACTTCGTGGCGTACTTGTTTGCCCTTGGTGCGTTTAATCGCTTCACGACCATTTTCATCAAACACCATATATAAATTTGTAAAGGCGACATCAACATCTTGAGGTCGTGGGTCGCTGGCAGAACGTTCCATACCTTTTTTAGTAATAATGATCGAACCGATCAAGCCATCATAAATTTCAGTTACAGAATCAACATGTGAATGGTACGCCCAAACAATAGACGAAGGATCTGCGGGACCAGGTGCTGCTTCATGATCGACTGTCCATGTATAGGTGAATTTCTTTCCTGGTAAAACATAGGCACTTTCACCTTTCATGTCGGCGCCTTCATTTCGTTCATCGTAGCGCAAGCCATGTGGATGGATACTGAGCGGCTTGTCTGCTTTATTGTAAAAATGAATTTTAAACGTATCGCCTTCTATCGCTCGAAATTGAGGGCCTAAAATGCCCATCCATTCAGGCTGTGGCACTTTTTTAGTAAAACTTGCATCTGTGTATTCAATGTAACGGTACTTTTTATAAACAAGCTGTTCTCCCCAAACAGACATACCCATATCTTCTTTAATAAGGTTCTTGCCACTTGGCGCATAGTTCCAGTCAACTTTTTCAGCCGCGACCCAGTATTCACGCACAGTTGCAGAGGCTTGAGTGCTTAAAAATAGAAGCACGATAATGCTGAATATTGAGGGCGTTAGTTTCATTACATTTACCTTACAAATCTTAACGATGTTTATGTCTATTTTACACTGATAGCAAACAGATTGAAAAAATCAAAACACCAGTTCAAAAAACTGCTTAGTCGATTCTTTGTCTGGTCTGCTTTGAATACTATATTTTACATGCGAGTCTGGATTCCGTTGATCGAGCTTAATACCCCATAGCCATTTAATCTGGTTGGGGACAAAGGAATAACGTACATCCATTATAAAGTTTGGGTCATTTGGGCTGATTGCAAGGTAGTCGTCAGAAAACCAACGGAAACGTTCAATATCTCTGGCATGCTGAGTGTTATTTTGTAACCAGGGTAAATCACGTTTAATATCAAGTTTCTGAATAGATGTACCCGCAATGTAACTCACATCATTGGTTAGTTTTACGGCATCAACATAGTAGCGCCCGTTATGTTCATACATTATTTTCCAGACATGCCGGTTTGCAAAAGAGGGTTTAGCCAATACACGCTGGGTCTGATGACCGCGTTGATCGGCAAGTTGCTGTACAGCAGTAATAGCCCGGTCGTACTGTAAAACACCCAGGCTTAAAAATAACACGGCGTAAGCAAAAGCCACCTGAGCATAGCGTGTATTATTTTTATAGACCGCAACAACAATAAGAATTAAAACAGGTAAGGTAAAAAGTGGATCAATGATAGAAACGACATTCCAGGCAATCCGCTCATCTGAAAAAGGCCAAAATAACTGCGTACCGTAAGAAGTACAAGCATCTAAAAGACCATGTGTGGCATAGCCAAGAAATGAAAAAAAATAGATTTTAGCAAAGGATAATTTGCTGGTTGGCCATTTTTTTTGGAACCACGTTGTTTTCATTATGAAGAGAAAAAAGAGAGTAGACAGTAAGGCGCCAAAAGGAATGAAAAAAAGTGAGTGCGTAAATTGCCGATGAAACTCTAAAAACAATAGCGGATCGGCTTTCGAGCGAATTAGTACATCCAGATCAGCTGCCATACCGGCAAGCCCACCTATGACGAGCGCACTACGTTGAGTGGTTTGTTTACCTGCCACCGATTGGGACAGGCTGGCACCGAGAACGGCTTGTGAGAGTGGATCCATAAATATCTCAGTATTTTCGTAGTACAGCGTTGGGGAGAAAGGTCATTTCAGTTTCAGAGGCGTCTTTGTAAGAGCAACTTTAAGCATGCTTTTTTTGAAATAATTATTGTAAATTATAAGGTTGTTTTAACCTGTGTTGGAATTCGCTGTATGGTCATTCATCTTTTATCTTTCCAAATTCCACTACTTTTTAAGTTATCAAGTGCCTGCTTTATCAAGCCCTGACTATCGAGATTCTGTTTGGTGTATGCATAGTCGTAGGCTTTAAGTAGATCGCTGACTGCAACGACAGCAGGTTGTTTTAGGTCTTTATTAATAGTGATCACCGTCAAACCAATGCGGTTGCCTTTACGGCTAAGATCAAGTTTGATATTAACTGTTTGATTCATCTTTGCCTTTCGCAAGGCATCTACGACACCTGGAATAACGATTTGTTGGTTGTGTGTTTTATTTTTACCGGAGACATGAATGGCGTTGGTCTCTTTTCGATTTAATGGGTCTAGAATTCGAAATGTTGCTGCATGTAGTTCCTCTTTTGTATCTATTCCAAGTTTTTTCCAGAATGAGTTATCAATTGAAATAATTGCTGCACCATCATTTCGCAGCACCAGACTACAGGTAATTGAATGGTCACTATTTTTTTGATTACGCGCATAACCACTACAGGCATGGCGGGTGGTGACGCTGGGTTTTGTATCGCCGTGTTCTCTTGTACCTAAAACTGACCTCTTGGGTATATACTCAAAGCGTCGTTCCTGTGTTGTATTTACGCTCACATTATAAGGAGCCCAAGAGAGTTGCTGGTAAAGTTTGCTGAATTTTTCAAGTAAGCGGTTGGATGATCCCAGCATTGTGCGACACTGATTATCAAGACTAACAGCTAGATTATCTGCTGCCGAATAGATTCCATCGTTATGTTCTTTGCCAGAGGCTTGTATGATTCTATCACCTACCAGCTTCCTGAAACTATTAGTAAATGTTGTTGCCCGAACCTCGCTTTCAAAATCTGCAGCTGCTTTAATTGGGGTATCCACTATACGATCTTCTGTTAAAGAATATTCAGTGAGCATTTTATTTTCAAATGACCTTTTTAAACAATGCTTGGTTTGCCCAAAAGCGAGTGAGCGAATCTGCCACTGTTCTGCAACAAATTTACGAAAGCGTTTGGCCTCGTTTTTTACCTCCACAGAATTACATGTAAAGGCGAGTGCATCGGCATTTGCCAAAATAGGTTGTAGCTTATCAGCCGCTATTCCTCTACCTTGACTCAGCTGAAAGGTTCTCTCTTGTATGATTAACCCCAATACTGAATATTCCCATTCCTCAAGTAGTTGAGGGCAAGAGGAGAGAAGACGTTTACCTCCGATCATAGAAATGAGCTGTTGTTCAGCTTGATTATTTGCATATGCAGTATTGATGTTGCTAAGAAGCGCACTAGTAATTAAACCGATTACGGCAAAGCTTGTTTTTATTCGCATATCAATAACACACTATTTTATAGTTTCTAATGCAAACCATTTTATCACGTTTTAAACCACATGATTCCAAATATTGTTGGCACAGGATTGAATATACTCAGCTAATTTAAGCCGTTAGCGATGACTGTTGCCTGTATTTTTTGCATAAATTTACAGCCATAAAACGTCACATTTTTGTATCGATATTAATAGGTTTTTTGATAGATATAATCATTTTTGTCTTTTGTCATTGGTTTCGTAGATAAATCTGTTTGGTTTTAGTCATATCCTTTACTAAGCACAATATGAGCACTACAATTACCAAATTAATGCTATTTGGTAATTACAATGAGCAATTATGCTAAAAAGAAGCGAAGTGCTGCTGTTTTCCCAAAAAATCAGAAAGTTTTATCCCTTTTGGGTGAAAATATTAAGCTTGCCTGTAAACGTCGCGGTTATAGCCAGTCTCTCATTGCAGAACGTACGGGTTTAAGCCGAAATACGGTCAGGAAAATTGAGCAGGGCGACTCATCCGTCTCTATTGGCCATTATGTGGCAGTACTGGGTGTGCTTGGTCTGGTAGACGATTTTGCCAAGGTAGCCAGTGATGATGTCCTGGGGCGAAAGCTTCAGGATATTAAGTTAATGAGTAAATCATGATGAGCCGTGAAATTTATGTTTTTGCTGATTGGCAGGAATTCGATGAGCCGGTGCTTGTGGGTACATTGCGCTCAGAGGTGGTGAAGGCAAAAGAACATTTTAGTTTTGCATATGATCAAGCATGGTTGCAGTCAACGTTTGCCCAGCAAATTGACCCTGAATTGCGGCTTTATTCGGGTGAGCAACATAATAACGACCAACAGAATTTTGGTGTTTTTCTTGATTCATGCCCAGATCGCTGGGGGCGTCTGTTGATGAAAAGGCGAGAGGCGGTTATCGCGCGTCAGGAAGAACGTAAACCCCATGTTTTGAATGAGTCTGATTATCTGCTTGGCGTGCATGATATGTACCGTATGGGCGCATTGCGATTTAAATTAGATTTCGATGGTGATTTTTTAGATAACAATGAACAGTTGGCTGCACCACCTGTCACTTCATTACCTGAACTTGAGTATGCAGTAACTAAGTTGGAAGATGCGGAAGATATCTCTGACCCAGAGTATTTAAAGTGGTTGAATATGTTAATTTCACCCGGTTCATCACTTGGTGGAGCAAGACCAAAGTCTTGCATAATTGATAAAGAAAATAATTTATGGATTGCCAAGTTTCCAAGTGGTCATGATCATTATGATATTGGAGCATGGGAATTTGTTGTGCACCGATTAGCAATGGATGCAGGCATTAATATGTCGGCATGCCGTCTGGATAAATTTGCGAGTCAACATCATACATTTTTAACCAGACGTTTTGATCGCACAGCAGAAAGTCGTTTGCACTTTACATCAGCAATGATGCAACTGGGTTATGATGATGGTGAAGAGGGTGCAAGTTATCTGGAATTAGCTGAGTTTTTAACAAATCATGGTTCCAACACCAAGAGTGACTTAGCTGAATTATGGAGACGGATAGTATTTAATATTGCAGTTTCGAATACAGATGATCATTTAAGAAACCACGGTTTTATCTATAACAAGGGTGGCTGGTTGCTCTCACCGGCTTACGACATAAACACTGTGAGCCCAGCGGGTGGTCTGCATTTAAATATAAATGAAAATGATAATAGCCTGAATTATGAGCTTGCAATGGAAGTGATTGATTTATTCCAGTTGGATGAAAAAATGGCACAGCAAATTAAAAATGAAGTGCTGGCTAGCGTAGAAAATTGGCAATCGGTTGCAACAAAGGTTGGATTAAGCCGAGCGGAACAACAGCTTATGGCACCGGCTTTTAATGTATAGCCGTTTTTTGGCTGAACTCGGCTTAATATGAAAATTCTCTACTTAGTCGTGGTATTAAGTCGGGGGGAAAGGTCACAACCTGTTTGTTTTTATCCGTTGCGAGTCGCGGTGTTGCAAGATGGTCAGTATGAATATAATAAACATTATCATTTTCAATCACCGCTAGTGGCATCAGTCCCAACCAAACATATTCTTTTTCTATGCCGCCCTGGTTATTGACTTCAGCAATGAGTTGCTGGTCTTTGCTGTAAAGATAATAGGTCGTTTTGTTATGTGTTGTTTTTGATACCCGCAGCCCATCCATACGGTATTGATAGGTGGTGGTTTGCTTCGTTGTTTTGTTTGTGATGGTTTCAATCCGCCCACGGGCATTGTAGGCATACGTAAACCGGCCATCGTCAATTCGTCGTCCGGTGTTATCGTAATGGATTGTTTGCTGGTTAATACCCACAAGCTGATTAGTGCCTGTTTTGTACTGATAGGTTGTTTTATCGTTTTTTGTTGTTCGTATTGTGCGATTACCGTTCGCATCATAGCTGTAGGCAATGTGTTTAAACTGCGGGTCGTTTGCCGCACGGAGGCGGTTGAGTTTATCGTAGACGTAGGTGGTGTTGCCTTGTTGTGTGATGTTGCCGTTTTTATCGTAGCGGTAGGCAATGGATTGTGTGCCACGCTGCTGTTGGATTGTTCTGCCTGCCTTATCAAACCTATGACGATAGGGCAGGCCGTTGCCGTAGGTGGCGGATTGAAGTTGTCCGGTGCCGTGTGTGTTCATGTTGCTAAAATTTCACCCGTTGTGCCCGAATAAGCCAAAGGTCATTATTTCGGTAATGGCGCGCCCGACAGGAGTCGAACCTGTGACCTTCGCCTTCGGAGGCCAACATAAAGATAGGTTTTAATAGGGTTAGTTCTTTATTAACAGTAGCTTATCGTTTTGACTTTAGTAAGCAAAACTCATCATTTACACCATTATACACCAATTTAAGTCACATAAACAGGGCACAAATAGTGTCTGAAATGACTTGTTTTTGGAAATTTTAAAGTACGATTTGGCACAGGTTTATAGAACACTTTCGTCATCAAGGTGAATTAGTAAAGGTACGTACGAGTGCATGAAACTATGGATTGTATGGAAACTAAAAGAACGGTTCTTCGAAGTTTGGACCAATTGCAGTCGTAAAGTTGCCATCGTGACGGTATTTTAATCATGTGGAACAGATTGCTATACATAAGCAGTCACTCAGTTCTTCTGCTTCAACTTCTGCGCCTCAGCGATTCTGTTGAAAAACACTTTGATATATCGAGTTGATTGAACGTTTTGATACGTAAAGCGAGGGGTTTCTAATCAATCATATCCATTTTGTTATTAATGGGTACGATTGAAGATGTTTGTTATTATTTTTGGGTTACACAGTCACTGCTAGTCCCCTATCCGGCGGTGGACGATAACAACATTTAGCCAGTTTTCTTAAATTCTGTGCCAGAGCAACGAGTAAAAATTCATCTTGTGCACCATTGAGTCCACGTAATCGTAGTCGTTCGAACTTGAGGATGTTCTTCATGTGACCGAAGACAACTTCGACTTTCTTTCTGTCGTTGCTCGATTGTTTATATTCAGGTGTTTTAATAATTGCTCTGGCAACATATCTTGATGATTCATGGATGCTGCGTGCGATCTTGCGGTTCGATGTATTTGGACAGCATTGCTGTTTGTAATGACAGGTTTTGCAATCAGCCGCGCTGGTACTATAGATGATGGTATTGGCTTTGGTGATCCCAGTACGAGGTTGTTTGAAGTTGCGGCGCCCGTTAAGCAAACGTTTTCCTGCCGGACACTGGTAATATTCTTCTTGTTTATGCCAGGTAAAGTCAGACCGTGCAAACAGCCCCTCCTTACCCTCAGATTTATCCCACACCGGTATATGTGGCTCGATGTGTTTTTCTTCAACCAACCAGCCGAGCATCGGGGCAGTGCCATAGGCGGTGTCTCCCATCAGGCGATTGGGTTTGATGTCAAAGTGCGTTTCGACATGGCTAATCATTTCCCGCGTGCTTTCAACCTCGTTGCTGCGGTTTGCAGGCGTTGCCCGTGTATCCATGATGATGTTGTTCTCAATATCGATGAGGTAGTTATTAGAGTAAAAGAAGTCAGCGGCGCCTTTACGGTTGCAAGACCAACGCGACTGCGGATCGCTTAATGAAATCTTTTTAGGGGTGTTACCTTGTGGTTCACTTTGTTCCAGTTCATCGAGATAATCTTGTATCGGACGGCTGGCATCACTTTGTGGTAAATGATCCATGATTTCCTTGCCCGGCACGCTATGTTCCCAGTTCGCATCGGCCTTAATCAAACTCGCATCGGTGGCAAAACCTTCACCACCCACCAGTCCTTCAGCCATACAACGATCGACCACTTGTTCAAAGACACGGCGAAAGGCATCGCTATCTCGAAAACGACCATGCCGCGCTTTCGAAAAGGTTGAATGGTCGGGTAGTCCACCTTCTAGGCCGAGACGACAGAACCAACGATATGCCAGGTTTAGATTGACCTCTTCACATAAACGACGTTCTGAACGGATGCCGTAGCAATAACCGACGATTAGCATTCGGATCATGAGTTCCGGATCGATCGAAGGTCGCCCTGTGTGACTATAAAAAGAAGATAAATGTTTACGAAGATCACTAAAGTCGAGGAATTGATCAATCTGTCTGAGAAGGTTGTCTTGTGGCACATAATCTTCCAGACAAAAGTCATAAAACAGTTCATTTTGTGCAGCAGGTAAGCTTCCCAACATGGTTAATCTCTCCTGAATATCCTTTCAAGATCAGATCAATAATCAGTGATATAGTTCCATTAGTTTTTCAACAGAATCCAGCGGGAGCAGCCGTTCGTGACGTAAATTAATTAGGCTAAATTCAGCCCAAACAGGTCATTCAATAACGGCCCAGGTCACCTGCAGCAATGAAGCACCACGGAATTGCTGTCTGCTGTCGCGCCATGTTATACACCGATTACGCCTCGGTGAAATCTCTTTTTTTTTCATACTGAATCTGATCACGTATTTCTTGAATTCCATGCTCTATGAATTGCCTATGTTTTAGCAGCTCCACTGAATTACATAACTGCATTATGCTCTCAAGAAATGCTATTTTATTTTGCAGCATCGGCACAGCGCTACCAGACCAACTTGAGGAAGTTGGCTCATAGGGAAGACTTTTGAAATCATTGAATTCTTTATTCTTATCTAAGAATTCCTTATAAAAAATCAATTTCCGTTCTAAAGTAAATTCTACTATTACAGAAAATAAAAAACGCATATAATCATTTTTATCAAAATTAGTTGATATTTCTTTGAGAAGATATTCACCTTGTTTCTCTAAAATTGAATTATCAGTTTGTTCATTCACACTTTTATTAAAAAATATTTTGTAATAACCGAAGCAGTGCCCTTTGGATTCATTCTCAAACACGACAGAAGTGATTCGCTGCATAATACTCATGTAGTCGTCGCGCACCCAAATGAATGAATAGTCTCGGCTATCATCATGATAGATCAGATGTTTTTTTATTGAGAATTTATCTCTCAAATATTTATCTATGAATGCACTGTCGTTATCGAGAAGAATTGTTAATGTGCCGCCGTTGTAATCTGCATGTTGATCAACTCTATCTACTGCCATATATGCATCCTCAAGCAGCGTGAAATTACCAGCAAACACTGAGTTTAATTTTTTATTTATTTCCGTATGCGGATTAAGCATTAGAGAAAGCGAATTGGCATATTCTGAAGCTTTACTTACCCTTTCAATAATAATTACAATAACATCAGCTACAAACCCCTTTTGTACAGCTTCATATTTTAAAAGGTAATCAAGATCATTAATAAAATATTTATATTCAGATTCTTTATATAAAGCGCATAACGCGTGCATATGCTCTTGTTGAACTTCGTTGCTGGGAAGATGTTGGTAGCAGCTAAAAAGCCATCTGTTTTTTGTTGGATATTCAGGTGTATTTATAATATCAAAAACCAGTGCTGCATCACATCTAAGAAACATATTAGACATAACAATCCAGGGGTTTATTTCCAGATAGTCTCCTTGTTCAAGGTAGTGACTGATAACTTTACGTGATAGGTCAGCATCCCGTCTTAATAGATCTTCGAATATAGAAAGTATTCCCTGATTGATCTGCCATTGTGAATGCCCCCCAATTGTTTGCAAAACCTCATGAAGCTGATGAAATATATTGTCATAGTCTTCTTTTGAATATGACAAAGTTAACTTCTCTATTTTCTTCTTTTTGTACTCTCTATAGGCATCATGGCTAAGCTTTAACTCAACCCTTTCTAATTTATCTGTCAGGAGGTCATAAAGCATATATTCGGGAGTCTGAAACTGCGTATCCAACTCTTCTTCTGCTTGGATGTTGAAACGCTTTAGTAATCTCAAATATTGCTGAACTACAATGCAATGATAGATATTACTTGGATCAAGCTCACTACTAAAGAATGGCAATATGAGTTTTGAGTCATTCTCGACAATATTAGTAACGGAGATATTTAGGCCAGATTGCGTATGGGATAACAGCAATCTAAGAATGTGTTTTTGGTATTTTTTATTTTTATATAAGTTGAATAACTTTTTTAAAATATTCTCACGGAGGTTGCGCAGACTTTTAGAGTCAACCAAATCAAATTGCGTAAAAGTTATTGCATTAGCTCTGGCAGACTTGGAACTAGAAAAATGGGTGTGAAGATAATTCTCCGCCAAGGCAATAAACAACCTAATGAAATATTCATTACCGCCTGAACTACTATGTTCTAGTAATTTATCAACAACCGCATGTTGGACATAGTAATCATAACGGTATGAATCAGGTTGAAAACCATACCTATCAATAAGATAGTAAAGTATTTTTGGTGTTTCGTGTGGCTGCTTTTCTGCATGCTGCAAAAAGAGATCTAAAGACATCTTGACCTGATCTTCTCCAAGATACCTAAACAATGAGAGTGTTGATAGGAATTCAGGTAAAGATAAGTTTGAATCAGCTTTAAATTTAATATCTTCAAAATTAACACCTCGACCATTTAGGCTATTAATTTTATCCTGAATGTAGATTAGAGTGTCAGTTGGCTTTAAAAACCAAAACACATCAATCAGTTTCAGGAAATCACTTTCATCTTTCTCCTGCATTACGATCCATATATCATCAACTGCTGACTCCATGATTTTCTTGATTTCATCAAAATTGAAAGTGTTAAGTATTGGGTTTATCGCGTCAATGAGTCGTTGTTTATACTGCGGAAATAAATCATTTATCAGTATTGAAAAATCAATCAATTTTTCCTTAAAAAACACAAGATAGAAAAGATAGGTCGAAAGAACTTGATCTGATATCTTAACTACCTCGTTCTCAAACATATCCAAAACTTCCATTTCATGAAGTTTTTTTGATGCCTCCCAAAAATCTTCAGAAGAAATTCCAAATATCTCCTTTATATCTGACATGAGAACATCATTTGTCCTATCAACGTTTCTAAAGAAAGAAACGATTCCTACAACTTTTAAAATATCGCTATCTTCTAAGACTTCTAGATCTGATTTTATTGATGAGTAATATTTATCATATAATTCTGAAACGTCTCTTATACTTTCAAGCGTATTACTATCTTTGGCAATTTGTGCTGCCATTACTGCGACACGGGGGTTTCCTTTAGCAATATCAACTATCCTATCAAGATATAGATGATTATTTATTTCAAACTCTTCTTGCAGGAGTTTTTTTATTTCTTCGTCAGTAAATGGTTCTATGGTTATCTCTGAAATACCACTTATAGGCTCGCAGATTTCTCTGATTTTATCTAAAGCGTAATCTCTAACAGTTACGATTATTTTAAAATTCTGGTCACTACGTTTTGTTTGTAATAGTTGAACGATATACTGAAAACCACTTATGCGATTAGCATCGTCTACGAAAATAAGATAATCGCCAGAATCAGAAAAATATGACTTAATATCTTCAAATAAGTCAATTCCTTGATTAAATACACAATAGGCTTTGTAAGTATCATTCGTTTTAATAAATTGCCTATAACATTCGACAGCAATTCTTGATTTACCCACTCCAGCTTGCCCTGAAATAATGACTAGGCTGTTAGTTTGAATTAATGAAAGCAATTCACCTTTTTCATCCACCCTAAAGTGAAATTTTGTTTGTAGTGTTGTGGATAATTTGTTTCTTTCATATAGCGAGATAAACTCATCGATCGGCACGATTTGGCCCGTATCGACCTCAATGCCAAGATAGTCCTTAGCAAGGCTAGGGAGCTTTTCCAATAAATCATATGATATAGCCCCCAGGCCAAACAGATTTAGGTTCACATTTGACTTTTCACATTGCTCCCGCAATTTATCAATCTCTCCCGCAGATAAGTCCGATGTATAACACAACACAATTTCTTTTATTTTGGTAATTTCTATGCCTGTTTTGTCTACATCTAGACACTTTGCTATATCGTCAGAGAATTTACTACATACTTTACTCTTAGAGATCGTTGTATATTCACCAAATAAATATTTTCCATCACTAGTTGGTATCAACGTATCTGGTGTACCTTTTCTAACTTTATTGCTCCCAGCAACAGAGCCAATGGGATTTATTTGCGGATAACCTTTTCTTAATAGATAAGAGTCAGCTAGCTTTTGAAATGCGCCACCATCTAGTTCCTTAAGGGCATTTTGAATTTGGTTTATTTTTGCCATTATGTCCCTACTGATATTTCAGGTGATTTGAGAATACAACTCCCGCGTCACCGACGCTTTATTTTGCCCTAGTGTATGCGATTGTTATATTTTTGTATCATCTAACTCAGGTGATTTTACATCCCTAAGGCAGGAGAATTTAGGGTTGTAATTGTATGCATTTTTAATATCTAGAGCCACCCCATCTGCATCACCATAAAGATTACCACCCGTCATATTCATTAGTTCTAATTTTTCAAATACTTTTCCTGTGCATTTTTGGTTGATATATATTTTATAAAGTATCGGTTCTCCAGGCTTTGTACTTCCACCTTCTGACACAGGGATTTCTTTGACGCTATTAATGTATTCTTCTAAATCTTTAACTCTCATGTGACTATAGTTTAGAGTGTCGTAAAGCAAAGATCCTAATTGCTTTTGCATCCTTGTATTATCCTTACCAGGAAAGGGTATGAATTGTAGTTCATTGGCAGGAAAGCCATTTTTAAGGAATTCTTCTCCTGCATTTTGGAATGCCCTGTAAGTACTATAGAATTCATTTGTATTGTCTTTGGGTGGGTTTGTTTTTTTTGCCCATTCAGAAGCAAGCTGATTCACATTTAGTGCATAAACAACTGAATAATGATTTTTTTTTGCTTTTATAATTAATCCTGACTCCATTGAACGCGAAAAATAGTGCCACATAAGGTGAATAAGAAAAATCTAAGCATGGTGTCGGAACCCCATGATGTCTCCCATGTTCCAATGACTCAAAGCGATCTAAATGATTATGGGATTCAATACCTAGTTTTTCTAAACCCACTTTATACTTTTCAAGTGCTTCATCAATATCTGACATCCAAGATTCGTGAGGAGTGCTTCGATGACGCTGCCAAGTATTAACAAGCCTATGATCTGAATTAGCATGACCTCTAAATACAATTGTATTGTTCACCCCATGCGCCAACTCATCCAGAAACAATATTGCCCCTTTTGTATTTTGAAATCTTTTAACTTTAATGGTCATCCTAACTTCCTAAAAAATATAACGTTCTAGCTAAGATGCTCGGATCTTTATGCCGAGTCCTGCGTGTTCTTGCGCGAACTTGAGCGCCTTGATAGCTGACTTTATATTTATGGCATTTTCTCCGCAGAACCGGATTTTGCCATAACTTTTTTAAATGTTTTTATTATATGTTGCAATGAGAGACCAACACCAACTACACCTGCGACACCCAAATATTCTCTCCATGTTTTTGGTAAATTATTTGGATCACCAACAAGTGCTGCAGAGATAAGTTCATAACAACCAAATACAGCGTACAAGGCTAAAAATATTACAACACTGTTAATAATTTCAATTTCTTTTTGTTTTATTAATTCTACTGCCATGTATATACCAGCACCGATGAGTGCAAATATTAGTGCAATAGTTATTGAGTCAAAGGTCACTAGCCAACCCCCTTTGATTCTTTACCAATAATACCACCAAGAATACCGCCGATGATTGCGCCAATAGGGCCGGCTATTGACGCACCTAATGCCGCGCCACCAATTAAGCCAACTACCGCACTATTTTCGCCATCTGTTTCTGGCGTTGCAGGAAGTTGTGCTTTGCATGAATAGCACACGTAATTAGTAGAATCTTCACCCTCAGGTAGTTCGTTTATAGATTCACAACTTGTACATTTGTATTTCATTACTTAATTTTCTCGGTTTCTTTTCAAGCAGCTAACTATATATGTAGCACATTGGCTACATAATATGACTGTTTTTTAGATTTTTTGAATGTGTTGTTAGAAACATTTCCATTGTTTTCATCTTCTTATTGTTCAAACTTCCGTATTCATTCAGGTGTGTTATGTAGCAATTTTGCGATAAATGCAATATCACTAATATTTTCATTGAGTTACTAAATTGATAATACTATCGTGTAGCGAATAGCACAAAAAAAAGACAGCAAAAGTTATATTCTCAATAAATTTGCAGCTCTGCTCCAGAGCTACATTAGATTTCTCTAACGGTCTGCTTTCAGTATTTAACTCGCCTGTCGTTGAATTTCAGTAAACGTCAGCACTGGAGCGACAGCCGTCATATAACCCAGTGTACTGACAATGGATTTTACTTATCAAACAGCATAAATACTTTTTGAATAATACAAGAAAGTAATGTGTATCTCTAAAATAGTCACGGAATAAATATTTTGTATCTAGTTGTTTTTATTGATATTAAAAATTTATTTAAAATTATTTTTAATAATACTCCAAAAAAACACAAGATCGTGGAGACGTAAGCCCGTTTATTACTTATGTAGGGCAATCAAATAAAGAAGCCCTTTTAGTAGATGAGGGATAAACGATGAATATAGATGAATTAGAAATTGTTGAAATTAGTATTAAAGACATTGTGGGTCCAGTAGTAGAAGTTATGCAACAAACAGATATTCTGTATGAAAGCAATTCATTCAATTCGCTTATTGCATCACAACTATCAAAAAAAATAAAAAGGGAAATTGTTGAACTTTCAAATTTTCTCGTTTGTAGGGGAAGAGATAAAAAATATCGTTATATAACTTGTCCATTTGAAATTAATCTAGCCGCCAGCATAGATCCTGAATTTAGAATAAGGGCAAAGCTGGTTCATGGGTTAAACAGAAAAAGAAAATGCAGCCTGCATATGTCCTCAGTCCTCCCATTTTTATTGTATAAGCTGGGTGATGAACAAAATATAAATGATTTACTAAATAAATATATAGAAGTGTTAGGTAAGGATGTTTTTTCAAAGGGTGGGTTAAGACATGAAGACAGGAAAAAAATAATAGGAGTTGGAAGAAAAAAATATTGTTATTCACGACGACTAAATAATCAAGATAAAAGTGAGATAAATAGTATGAATAATGAGGAAGATATCACTGAAAGATTAGATCTAATCAATAGTAGAGATGATAGTAATGAATGATAAATACAGGACGAAAGATATATTAAGTATTTTTTGTGAGAAAGCGGTTATGCCGCAAAACAAAGAAGGCATAAATGGTAATAAATTATTCTATAAAATTTCAAAATCACTAGGCGTACCAAATTCTTGTGTTGCTATAGATGATTTGAGAATTTTTTTAGACCGTATTATGCCTAAAATCATGGAAATAGGTAAGAAGGGTGACGCTGTTGCCGAATGGATGATTGAGTGGTACCTGGAAGTATGTCGGGAGAATGAATTTCTCATCGATGATTTAAAGATCAAAAGAAATCAAAATAAAATTAATGGTTATAAGACACTTAGACCATATACGTCATCTAACCCATTGTATGCAGCGATAACGTCAGGTTGTGAAGGTGAATATTGCAACGAATATGACTGGTTACTAATCCATACATTATTGGTATGGATAGATATTGAAAAAATATCATCTAGACAATTCTTGATTAATTTTTGTCGAGCAAGTCGAAGTTTGGGTGAGCAAGAAGCTGAGAAAATAAGGGAAATCATGCCTTCATTTGGAATGACCACAAAGGACTATAGAAAAGCGTTAATAGAAGCTAAAAGTAGAGCAAAAATACACTGGCATGGTTACGAGGAATTAATAAGGTTTATTGATGGTTTAGATGTTCTTTACAACTACAGAATATTTAATCCAAAGAACAGTAAGGGTAGAGGAAGAATTACAGGGTCACGTGATTCGAGGGGCTTGCGAATGGATGAGATAAGAGGTCTCGTTACGGAGACTACGGCATTTGAAAATGAAAATGGAAACACACGATTATTAACACAGGAAGGCGATAAAAAATATAAAACATGGATACAAGAAGATGGAACTAACGATCAAAAGAGCGACGGTGAAATACATGAAGTAAATCCATCAAAGGATGCGTTTAAGCTAAAAACACCCGAAGTTGGAATGCTCGATAAAGCTGGTGCAGCAAAAGCGATCGCGAATAGGAATCAAGTACTACCTACGCACTGGGGTAGGTTGACGCCACACGAAATGGTAAAAGTGTTGACGCATGTAAATTCAATAATTGATGATACAACAATTAGTATATATAAACGTAAGTCGGCAGTAGCAATATTAATTTCATTACTTTACGGCCAAACGATAGAAAGAGTTTCTACATTAATAACATATAAAAAGACGGTTAGAAATATTGCAAGTAGTTTAGCATTCTGCATAAATGAAAAGGTTATGTTAGTTGAGACAAAACCTGTTTTTTATAAAACAGTTCTGGCCAGTAAAGCAAAGGAATTAGTTCGTAAGACAGTAAGTATCCTGCCATTAGGTTGTCCAGTGGTAATAGTTGATGCACTGGCGTCAATAAATAAAGATGAAGGGAGTAGTAAAAAGTCGGGAGATCGTGTTTTTAATATCCCAATAAAGCAACTGAAGGAAATATGTAGAGAAATTATTAATGATGCTGTTAGTTGTAGTGGAAGGGTAATTTCATTGGAAATGATTTCGCGCTACATACCATTACACGCAGCAGATATTGCAAATGATTTAACAGATGCAGTATTGATGACAGGGTGTAATTTAGATCAGTTGGCGAGTCAGCCATATTATACAGCTCGCCCAGTAAAAACATTGCAACGTTTATACGCAAAGTCAGTATCTAAAATGGCAACGATTACATATCAGCAATGCCCTCAATTAGGCGTTCATAATAAGCTATCAGTAAATATACCAAGAATGTTTAAAAATAATGAATGGATTGGCGCGCGAGCAATACCGACACAGAAAAGTATAAAAAATCTAGTTCAAGATATTCAAAAGAGCCTAAGCAAAATAAGAAAATCAGGTGGACAGCGGAGAATTGAATTTCATAATTTGTTTTCATGTTATATCGTTTTAATGCTGGATTATGCAACAGCAGCAAGGTCGGTGCGTTTTAAATATCATTTTGAAGAAGACATTGATTTAGCAGGAGAGGCAGCAATAATTACAGATAAAGACTTCGCCGATTATTATAACTCTCGGATAGTAGCGCTCAGCGAGTTTTGTATTAAGCAATTAATTATATATAGGAAATGGGTAAAGGGATTCTGTTCAGAATTGCCAATGTTGAATATCGAAACATTTTTCCTTTTAACGGATTCTAATAATCAGAATCTTCACAGCCTAAAAAGACGTGTAGTGCAAGAACATAAAAAAAATACTTTTGGGTTTATATTTTTCATTGGTAACAACATGAAGCCTAAGGCAGTTTCACCTGAGCAAATACGGGTAATATTGAAAAATGCATTGGGCTATGTATGGCCTTTAAATTTATGGGCAAACAGAGGATACATTAGAACGGAACTAAGATTAAGAAATGTACATGATGAGAAAATAGACGCAATGTTAGGGCACTGGAATTATGGACAATCCGCGCAAGGCAAATATTCTACATTTGATTGGGAAGAGTCATTAAGTGAAATGAGAGAAAATATAAATGAAATTATGTTACGTGATGGATGGAGAATAGAAAATGGACTTTGATTTAATAATTGAGGATTTTATATTGGATAATCATCGATATATGGAAGACATGAACGAGGAGGATATAAGTGCTGTGGTTACGGCATTTAAAACATTGTTAGATAATGTGGATATAAGTAGTGATAGAGAGATTTATGTAAGAGGTTATGATGTAAGGGGAGCGTTAAATAAATTATATCATGATGTTTCAATTGAACGCATAGAGCCTCGTTTGAACGCGTTAAAGGAGTATTGCAATGAAGCTTGCAAAGAATTTAAATTAAAAATGAAACTACCTTCATTGATACGTTTAATAAATGATAAAGCTCGGCATAAACCAGACTCGTTTAGAAAGGCAATGAAGTCACGAAAACTGTGGTCTGTTTTTTTAAATTCTTTGAATGGTATGTCTGCGCTGGATAGTGAGGAAAGGATAGGTCAATTATGTGCTGGACTTGTTTTGAGCAGTTGGGTTATTGACGGTGAAGATTCAGTGATGTCAATAATTCAAAAGACAGATTTAATACAAGGAATAGAGGGCATCGATGAGCAGTTGGTATGGCAATATGAACAAAGTGCTAAAAAAACAAAAAGAAGTTATCCACTAGGATCAATTACAAGTCAGTTATATAGGTTAATGCGTAAAGATGATGGGTTAAAAGAAATAATTGTAGATGCTGATGCAAAGAAGATAAATTATTCTGTAAAGAAGTTTTTTCTGGGTCAGCAGTTGCCAAGAAGTGAGTGTCCAAAATCGTTAAGAGAATTGCAAAAATGGGTATGTTATGAATTAGGCGAGATTTTACCGCCGTTAATTAGTGAGTATCTTAAGGGCGGCCTATCAAGTGTAGCTAAAGAAAATGAAAATGAAAATGAAACAGAAAATGAAGAGTTAGATGACATAGTGATACTTAGCGAGATATGCGAGGAACAAAATAAAAGCGATAGACTTGTCATTAAGGAAATTAATTCATCACTGAAAAAGAATGATTCATCAGTTCTCACTAAATTTAATTCAAGTAAAGTAGTAATTTCACCAATGGTACAATATTTGATTAAATATGGTTGTTTATTAATTAAAGGAGATGTAGCAACTCAAAAAACGAATAAGACGAGTACATTTGCAAATTATTTTCGTCAATTAGGAAAACCATTTTATATGTTAGCTCCAGTGATTGAAATAAAGAATATTACAGATTGGTACAGGTTGTATGACGATATTCTGTTGTCAAAGGTGACATTAAAAGAGCGACAGGCTACTCGTAAGAATTTAAAGAATTTCCATATCTGGCTTAAGACAGTAAATAGTGATGTTCCACATGTCGAATTTAAAGATCTAGAGGGTTACGTTAATGAAGAACAAACTATTAATGCAAGGGTCGTAACAGTTAAAGAATATGAAAAAGTTAAAAATATTTTGCATGATCGAGCACGTAATGGTGGTGAATACGAATGGTATCGATTCATATTGTTTATACTTGCGTTTAGGACGGGCGCAAGGAGAAGTGATTTATGCAACCTAAAGCGATGTCATCTACGGGGTGAAAAAAAATACCTTGAGATTATAATTACTGAATCTAAAAGTAAATCTGGTAGGCGATGGCTACCACTGGTTGATTTACTATCACAGCATGAACTAATGCTACTGCTATGGTGGCTGAGAAAATATCCCAAAGACCCGAATGAATATTTATTTTCTATTAATAGAGAAGTGCCAAATATATCACGACTTACTCGTCCCGTAATAGTGCTTCTTAAGCAGATAACAGGAGATAGTAAGGTTGTTTATCACACTCTTAGGCATTCTTTTAGTACGGCCAGGTTTATTATGATATTTATTCATCATTTGCCGAATATAGAAAGACTAGATATACCTTGGGTTAACGAAATAATTGAAGATCAGAAGAGCATGAATAATATTGTACTCTTACCATTAGAGAAAAAAAGCAGACGTCATTTATATCAGCAGGCACTACTCATGGGTCACCTTGATCCAGCTATTACATTGAGCCATTACGTGCACTGTATGCACGTAATTATTCTAGGTTATCTTTTGGCGTATGAACCAGACATAAAAATAGAACAATGCGCGCCACTCATCGGTTACAAGAAGTCTAGTGCATATACAATACTTAAGAGCGATATAGATAATAATCGAAATATTAAGTTAGCAAACGTGCTGAAGCACATGCGTCCAAGCATGAAATGAATTTGTTTGAAGATGTTTTTGTCAATCTTTGACAGAGTTATAAATAAGAATGCGTGACCATGCTAATTGTCAAAGATTAACAGTAATATAATATTTAAATTAATTTAAAAAAACATGAAATAAGACGTGCGGTATTAATGATTATAGGTAGAGTGATGCATTAATAGTCATAATGGATATTCAATAATATGAGTGTAGAAAAAGAACAAATATTGATGCGACAAGAAGAAATTTCCAATTTAACAAAGATTGTTCTGAGTTTATTATTTAGTTGTGTTTTTATATTCCTTGGTGTTGTGATTAGTTTGTATGCAAATGAAGTTGCAACATATTTTAATATTTCAACGGACAATATTGAGAAAATATTTTTATCATCAGTTATGTTTTATTTAATAGCAACACTGCCGATTATATTTGCGCTTCCGCAAAAAAAAGCGGAGTTTTGTTTAGTATTTATCATGGGATATTTATTAGGCAACTACCCTGTTATTATTGAAGATTTAGTTACAAAGAAAGCAAATTATTTACAAAATGAACTAAAGCAAACGGAACATAATCGAGAGGCATAATAGAAATAAAGATTTCTTGTATTGTGTGCTATATAGCATAAGGGTACGAATAGAGTGTAGAGCGCTAATTTTTTGATCCATCGGAAAAGGTTTTACCTATGACTTTTTCATCTAAGGATTTAAGGAACTCAACGTGCTTGTCTACATTATTCATAATGTTTAATTTACTCTCAAGAAAAGCACCAAAAGGGTACACAATTGGTTGTGTATGCAGAGCCCATTTAACAGCATTAGAAACGATTGATGTAGATCTTTCCTCAACTTGACTGAGAAAGTAGTTAACTGGTGAATCGTTTTTAGTATAGATGCTTGGTGAGAATAAAAGGGGAATATTAAATATAAGAACTATAGTAGCGAAGAAAATACCGACCATTACTTTTCTGTTACGGCGACTATTTTCACACCTAGATTGTTTATCATCGTTTCTTTTAGAAAAGTGAGTTTGAATTATAGAAAATGCTTTTAATGGGATTTTGATTATTGTTAATACAACCAGTATAAGGCTTAAGGTCATAGAAATTGGAGGCACTAAAGTAGAACGGATGGCATTTTTTCCATAATGCTCTAATTGGTGGCCATCTTCAAATTCTGTGACACTAGATTCCACTAATTTGATAATTTTGTTAGTTTGTCGATTAATATTTATATCGATTACTTTTTCTTTAAATATTTTGTCATTCCAGTTAGTTAGCATTGGGGAGACATAAAAATCATCGCCTATCTCATTTTTTATTTTATTTTGTACTCCTTGAGACATCTCAAATCTTGATCGACTAAGCCCAGGCCGGATATTAATATCTTTCTTCCAAGGGGTTTCTGACCACTTGTTATTAGAAACCAGAATAATTTTATTTCGAATAGCATCATAGAATTTATTTTTCTGGTGTGCACGCCATGTTTTTGGAAGCAGTATACCCTCTTTGTGTAAATTAACTCGTATTGTTTTAGAGGTTTTTGAATGACTCCTAAACTGACTTAATGCTTTAATATTCGACGGGTAGCCAGATTGCTTTTCTAGTTTTTTAAAGAATTTCTTTAATATAATAAGTTGGTAGTGAAGGGGATTCGATGTATAAGCTAATTCTTTTTTTTCGCTATTCCCAAAAATTTCTTTTAAGGCCCCAAAAATATTGATATTAAAAGAGCAGTTTCGACCTTGGCAACGCAAGTTTTTTTCAAAATAAGAGCGATTATCTTCTAATAGCCATTCTTCTGGTGGGATATATCCAAGCCCAAGTTTAAGTATTTTTTTATTATATGCATTATTTAACCGATCAATACACGACTCCGAGCGGCACTTCCCTTTACGACGAAAGTATGTAGGAATATCTTTGCTTGCTTGCTCAGCAAGGGGCTTGGACTTGTCAATATACGACTGTCTGGCATTATTATATTTAGTCCAACCCTTTTTAATTTGAGCCTCAACTTTTGCCCACTGTCTGTTTGCAATCTTTTCATAACCATTTACAGTATCAAAGTATTTTTTGCTTGATTTTTTATACTCATAATAATATTTATTAATTTCAACGCGCATTTTTTTATATTGTAAATAGTTATCGTCGAAATCGTCGTACATTTTTCTTTTTACGTAATTTGAAACGATGTTTTTGTATTGAGGGTGTAATACGTCATCCATTTTTGGGTCAGCATAAACTAGACTGCTGAAAAGAGTAAGAAACGTCATTTCAGACTTGGATGGTTCTGATTGATTAATGTTAGGGAGTCCTTCAATATTAATGACGTTCTTTGTAAATCCCGCCTTTAATAATTGCGAGAAAAATGCTTGTTGCCTTTGTTCTGCTGTAGAATTATTAACAAGATATGATTCAATCATCCATTTTTGCCCAAAGTAAACAGTTGGCCACACTATAAGTGTGATTAATAAAAATGCGATTAAAGTAGTAACTGCATTGCATAATAATTTTCTTTTAATAAGAAAATCGGAGATTAATATACTGGCACCAAATCCAGAGATAGCTCTCCCAAAAAATTCAACTGAATGAATGCGTATTTCATCAGACATGTCACTGCCAGATGCTATAACTAACTGCGAGTTAAAGATACTCTCAGGGAGAATATACAGTAGGCTTAGCCCAAATATAGTGAGCATCCACCATAGCGGAGTTTTTTGTGAGAGAGTCGATTGCATTAATTATTCGGAAATTTTATGGTGATGGGTTCAATTTTATTAAAATCAACACCTTCGTCTGGTGGAAGTTTTTTTGTTTTAGACATATCTCCATTCATAACTTTGGCAGGTCTAAGTTCTTCAACTGCTGGAGCAATATTTTTATTTCTTTTGGCGGCATTAGTATTGCATTCTTTTTGCTCATTTTTACATTCAGTATTAGATTTTTTACTGGCTTCGTCCTCACGTAAACCAATGCTTTTACAAGCAACTAAAAAAGTTATTAATATGAATATTGTCGGAAGTTTATATGAAAAATTAGACATTGAAATTCCTAAATATGAGGCTGATATTATTATTAAAGATATTTAATCAATGTTTTTAACCTTAATGTAGTTTAATACATGAATAACTATTATCGATGTTCGTATTTAATAGTGAAAAATAAAATAATGTTATGTATTTGCTATGTGAGCATTTGATTACTTTATCTTTTCCGTTGGCATCCAACCTTCTTGTACTGAGATAAATCTGAAAGTATTAGTATTTGATACACGAGGCCCCATCAAAGGTTTATAGTCAACAAATACATCACATATATATCCTGGTTTGCCAGTTGCCTTTTCACATCCAAGAACTTTTACTTCATTAATATCGACTGGCCACTTATTTGTTCGCTGAATTGAGGCAGTAAATTCTTTTTCAATTGATGAAAAAGATGGGCCTTCAGAACAAGCACTGAGAGAAATGAAAACGGCTAGAAAAAGTATTATTTTAGGTAGATGTTTCATCATTATTCCTTTTTGTTATTACGTAATTAGTTACTAATATATTGAAATAATAAAATCACAGAGATGTGATAGCTTGCATTATTTGTATTATTGTTCGCATTCTCATAGATTTTGTTACAAAAATATTTAATTTTATATTTATTGCCTCCTTAGTTCTTTATGCATAAATGAACGCTATAGCGTGTAGCGCTATTGTATGCATAGTGGCTATATAAAGCTACTATGGCATCAAAGATACTCAAGTCACGCATACCTTTTGGCAAGTGCCTTAAGACAGTTCGTCAGTTCAAAGGTCTGACACAGGAGGATTTTTCGATGATTTCCTCTCGAACTTATGTAAGTGAGCTTGAACGGGGCATAAAGACTCCCACGATTGAGAAAATTGAAGAGTTGTGTTGTGAGATGGGTTTGCATCCATTGACCTTATTGTCGTTGACCTATTTGCAAGGAAAAACATCAAAGAATCTAAAAAAATTGTTACGCATGATTGAGAACGAAGCTAACGAGATTCTTAACGAGAAAGAATAGCAATCTCTGTCTTTTATATTAGTTGTGAGTAATATGCCATCAAAGTCTAGAAATATATTCATAGTTGGTTTCCCGAAGTCGGAATTATGACAATATTTAGTAATATTGATTCGTATATAGATTTACGGTAGTAAGATATCTAGTTAATTCATCAGCTAGAAAACGGGTCACCTCATCAGGTGAACGTGTTTCTGTATAGCCAATAACACTTTCAACCCAACTCCTAACAGCTTCATTATTAGTTCGAGCAATATCACTACCAATAATGCCAACCAAATTATCCCCATCACCAATCATCAAACGATTCATTAATATTTGAGTCACTTGCCTGATAAGTTGTTTGTGACGCTTTCGTTGAATAGCTTCACGATATCCTGGAAAATTATCAATTGATTTCATCTGATACTCCTTGTGTATTAGTATCAAAATGCATGTCGAGCAGTCGGTCGAAGGCAGATCCATCTTGCCGTGTTAAATTAGGCACATAGCGTGAGTACACTCGGAACAGCATTTCGGTGGTGGTATGCCCCATTTGTCTTGCTATCCATTCCGGGCTTTCACCAGAGGCAAGCCATAATGTGGCAGCGGTATGACGGGTTTGATACGGTCGCCGTTTTCGAAGTTCAAGATGCCGGAGCAGTGGATACCAAACACGTTTTGTTACGTTACTATGGCTAAGCGGATTTCCATTACGAGTGCAAAATACATAATCATTATTTTTAGTTACTTCGAATTGAAATTTAAGGGCTTCGTAAACAGGTGAAGACATATCAATTTCACGCTGTGAGCCATCATTCTTAGTGTAGGCAGACTTCCCTCTAACCAATGCTTCACGCACAAGTATTTGTTTGCGGTCAAAATCAATATATTCCCATTTAAGCCCATCTATTTCGCCGGTTCGAAGCCCTGTAAAAAATCGTATGGTGTAATAATTTTTAAAATCCTTGCGAACATTGTTAATAATTGCCTTAACTTCCTCTAAGGTAAAAGGTTCAACATCGGTCCGTGGTACTTTTAAAGACTTAATACCTTGATAGGGTGATGCAAAATCATAGCGATCAGAAGCTTCATTCAATATCATCCGCAAGGGGGTCATGATGTGGTTAATGCGCGATGCAGTCAGCCCAGTTCCATTTTTTCTGCCCGATACAGAGGCAAGACTAGAACGGAAATTAAGTATATCGACCTTACGTATTTGGCTAACTTCCATATTGCCAAATGCCGGTTCTAAATGAATATCCAATGTGTTTTTAATGGTGTCGTAGTGAGAAGGACGCCACTGAATTTTCATTTCACTCAGCCATAGCGTTGAGAACTCTTTAAATATAGGTGTCGCCGACATTGCACCCGTACGTATAGCAACATTGTTAAACCCTGCAGCTAGAGGGCTGTTGGGAAAATACGTTTCATAGTTGAACGTTCCCAATGTAATTTCAGCTTGAATACGCTCAAGCAAGCGTTGCAACTTACGCCTGTTTGCAGCTGTATCAGTAAGAGATGTCTGTTCACGGCAGCGTTTATTCATGTAACGAAAATCCATGAACAATTTTCCGCTTTCCTTGCGTACCCGTACCTTAGCCATGACAAACACCACCATTGGCCATTGGTACCATGCTTTCTTCCGAGGAGTGCCTAATCATGTCTCTTTCAATGGCTTCCCACAGATAAAGAATTTTGCGCCCACCGAAAGGTCGGATGTAATGCGTCCCTTCGAGAAGTACGGCATCTTTTAACTGTTCTCGGATAGTTCGTGCATCGTATTTGATGCGTTTAGCTAGTTCGCCTGTTGTTATGTATGTAATGTTTGCTTGCATACGAAAATCCTTTATAGTCTGTATTTGAAATAAAATAATTATTTTCTGGATGAATATTTGTCATCTTGAGTAATATAATATCCGTTTTATTATGTTCCACACGTACTTTTTTTATCTTAAATGAAGTTTTTTCGTGTTAAAGGGGGTTAACCGGTATGATTAGGTGTCATTTGTCGCGACTTTTGGGCGAACAGAAGATGAAAATTAGTGATGTTGCGCGTGAGACAGGCATGCACCGCAATACCATTGATCTGCTCTATAAAGAGACAGCTGTTAGAGTAGACTTTGAGACAATTGATAAGCTGTGCCGACTTTTTAAATGCTCGGTAGGTGAATTATTTGAATTTGTCGAAGATTAACAGCGGTATGTTATCGATATGAAGATTTAGTCATATAAGCAATTTGATAGCAGTCATCTAAATAGAATAAAAACACTGGAAAAATAGTTAATGACCCAATCAACAAACAACCTGGCCGCCTACTGCTGGTCTATCGCGGACTTATTACGTGGTGATTTCAAACAAAGCCAATACGGCAGAATTATTCTCCCGTTTACCTTATTACGCCGGTTGGAATGTGTATTAGAAGACTCCAAAGCAAGCGTGCTTGCCGAATATGAAAAAGTTCAGAAAATGGACATTTCAGAAGAAGCGCAAGAAAAATTATTACTACGTGCGACCAAAGGTCTGTCGTTCTTCAACACCTCAAAAATGGATCTCTCCAAACTCGGTGAGTCGGGTATTAAAGATAATATTGAATCGTATATCCAGGGTTTCTCAAAAGATGCGCGCGAGATATTTGAACACTTCAAATTTGGCGAGTTTATTGCCCAGCTTAACGATGCCAACCTTTTATACAAAATTGTTCAGAAAGTCAGAAATACAGACTTAAGCCCCAAAGCTATCTCTAACCATGAAATGGGCTTGGTGTTTGAAGAACTCATTCGTCGTTTTGCTGAAAGTTCAAATGAAACTGCCGGTGAACATTTCACCCCTCGCGATATTGTGCGCCTGACGACCTCGCTGGTGTTTTTAGAAGATGATGATGCCTTAACCGGTAAAGGCATTATTCGAACCATCTATGACCCCACCGCAGGGACAGGGGGCTTTCTTTCATCGAGTATGGAATATGTACACGAATTAAATTCACAAGCGGTGTTAAAAGCCTTTGGGCAAGAACTCAACCCGGAGTCATACGCCATCTGTAAAGCAGACATGCTCATCAAGGGGCAAGAAGTAAGTAATATTAAATTGGGTAACACCTTATCCAATGACCAACTCTATGCCGATAAATTTGACTACATGCTATCCAACCCCCCCTTTGGTGTAGATTGGAAAAAGATTGAATCCGATATTAAAGATGAACATACCTTAAAAGGTTTTGAAGGACGATTTGGCGCAGGCGTTCCCAGAGTGTCAGACGGTTCACTGTTATTCCTGCTGCACTTAATCAGTAAACTAAGAGATGCCGCAGACGGCGGCGCGCGTATTGGTATTATCTTAAACGGCTCACCCCTGTTTACGGGCGGAGCAGGTTCAGGTGAATCTGAGATCCGTCGTTATATTTTAGAAGCTGATTTACTCGAAGCCATTATCGCTTTACCAACAGATATGTTCTACAACACAGGTATCGCTACTTATGTTTGGGTGCTATCCAATAAAAAATCAGATGAACGCAAAGGTAAAGTCCAACTCATTAATGGGGTAAACCTCTACGGTAAAATGCGAAAGTCATTAGGTTCAAAACGAAACATCATGGATGAAAGTGATATTGCCACCATTACACGCAACTTTGGTGCGTTTGAAGTGGTTGATGCTCGTGAGTTAGACAAACCTGCTGAGCAGAAAAGTAATCGCGGTAGACAATCAGCTAATCCAAAAGCAGAAGCCCCTAAAACATTTTCTAGCAAAATATTTAATACCCATGAATTTGGTTATCGACGCATTACTATCGAACGGCCATTAAGGGAATCCTATCAGTTCAGTGATGAACGTATTGAAGGGTTACGCTTTGCCCCTAAACCATTAAATGCAGTAATGAAATGGGTGTATGAACACTATTCAGATAACTGGAGTGATGATGTTGATTGCCCAAACTACGGCAACCTAACCGAACACGAAGAAGCCATTCGCAAACACATAAAAATACATTTCAGCGAACTCAAAGAAGCCAAGATTAAAGACCTGTTAAACCCCAAAACATGGTTAGAGCAGAAAACAACCTTGTTAAAAGCCAAACAACTGCAAGAGGTTATCGGCACAGAACAGCACGATGATATGAACGTGTATGACGAAGCTATTAAAGCTGCCTGTAAAAAACAAAATATCAGCGTAGAAACCAAAGAGAAAAAACAAATCACCACAGCCGTTAGCTGGAAAAATCCAGATGCTGAAAAAGTGATTAAGAAAACTCATACAGGTAAAGCTAATCCTGTTTATGGTTTGTTTGATGTAAATGGACAAACTATAGAATACAAAGCAGATGGCGACTTGCGTGATAATGAAAACGTCGCCCTCGATCCATCAAAACCCGTCAATGAAATCAATGAAGCCTACTTCGCAAAAGAAGTACAACCCCATGTGCCCGATGCCTGGATAGATGCCACTAAGAAAGATGCGAAAGATCAGGAAATAGGAATAGTGGGTTATGAAATTCCGTTTAATCGACATTTTTATGTTTATCAGCCACCGAGGGATTTGGTTGAGATAGATAAGGATTTGGATAAGGTTAGTGGGGAGATTATGAAGTTACTACAAGAGGTGCACTCCTGATGGCCTTTTTCCGCGATTGCGGCGTTGTGTCTGTACTCGCTCAGTCACGTATTAAACATACGCTCCCTCCCTGCGTGCAGCCACGCCTTGCTCTCACGAAAAAATCCTCAACAGGAGAATATTGTGAGTAAGTATCAAGCTTATCCAAATTATAAAGAGTCTGGAGAAGAATGGTTAGGTTCTGTCCCTGATTATTGGGATATTATTCAAATTAAACATTTAAGTGTTGTAAAGCGAGGTGCTTCACCTCGACCAATCGATGATGCTAAATATTTTGATGATGACGGCGAATATGCATGGACTCGAATTGCAGATGTAACGGCATCGGATGTTTATTTAATTAATTCTCCACAAAGGCTTTCAGAATTAGGAAGCTCATTAAGTGTGAAGTTAGAGCCAGAATCACTATTTCTTAGTATTGCTGGAACTGTAGGTAAGCCATGTATTACTGGAATGAAAGCATGTATTCACGATGGCTTTGTATATTTTCCTGAGCTTAAAATTCCAAGTAAATTTTTGTTCTATGTTTTCGCTGGAGAGCAGGCATATAAAGGTCTTGGTAAATTTGGTACGCAGCTTAATTTAAATACTGATACAGTAGGTGGAATAAAAATTGGCTGCACTAGTAACGTAGAGCTTGAAAATATAGTGAATTTTCTCGATCACGAAACCGCCAAAATCGATACCCTAATCGAAAAACAACAACAACTTATCAAACTACTAAAAGAAAAACGACAGGCAGTCATTATCCATGCCGTAACCAAAGGCTTAAATCCCAAAGCCCCCATGCGTCATTCAGGTGTTGAGTGGATAGATAAAGTTCCTGTGCATTGGAAAATACTTCGTTTGAGTTTTGCCTTAAAGC
Source organism: Gammaproteobacteria bacterium (assembly GCA_027006175.1). Classification (GTDB taxonomy): domain Bacteria; phylum Pseudomonadota; class Gammaproteobacteria; order AKS1; family AKS1; genus Sulfuriflexus. The sequence goes on along the minus strand of JALTKS010000038.1, from coordinate 118,537 downwards.
TTCAAAGTGGAGATACAATTACTTCAGATAGTATTGGAAAAGTTGGGAAGTATCTTGTTTATGGTGGTAATGGTGTAAGAGGTTATACATCAAATTACAATTGTGATGGTGAGTATGTGCTTATTGGTAGGCAAGGGGCGTTATGTGGAAATATTAATATGGCGTCAGGTAAATTTTTTGCTTCTGAGCATGCGATAGTTGTTTATCCAAAAAAGCCTTTTAAGAATGTCTATTTAGCAGAAATGCTTAGGTTTATGAATTTAGGCCAATACTCAGTTTCTGCAGCACAGCCAGGTGTGTCGGTAGAGCGATTAGATTTATTGAAAGTAATAATGCCGCCTGAAAATGAACAGATTGAAATATCAAAACTCATTATAAAAGAACAAGCAGTTTTTGAATCTTTAACAAGTGAGTGCGAGAATATGATTGCGCTATTGCAAGAACGCCGAACAGCCCTAATCTCCGCAGCCGTCACAGGAAAAATAGACGTACGAAACTGGCAGCCACCCAAATCTTCAAACAATAAATCAAATGACAAGGAAGTCGCCGCATGACCATTACTCCTGAACAGATTGATCTTTGGCGCAGTGTTCATTCTGAAACCCAGAACTTGGAATTCAAAGAGGCAAAAACGCAATTCGATAATAAGAAGCTCTACAAATATTGTGTTGCTATTGCTAATGAAGGCGGCGGATATCTTTTATTAGGCGTTGCCGATGAACCACCGAGAACGGTTGTTGGATCTCAAGCATTTAATGATCCCGTTGCTATGGCGGCTAAGCTTTTCACTGCCGTTGGTTTTCGAGTAGACATTGAAGAAGTTCAACATCCGGATGGTCGGGTTGTTGTTTTTCATATTCCTTCTCGGTCTAAAGGAACAGCCTATCATTACGAAGGTTCTTACCTTATGCGGTCTGGTGAAGAACTGGTGCCGATGAGTGAAGATCAACTTAGAAAAATATTTGCTGAGGGTCAACCTGATTGGCTAGAGGATATTGCGAAGCAAGATTTGAGTGGTCAAGACGTTATCCAGTTGATTGATACGCAGTCATTTTTTGAATTATTGGATCTCCCTTATCCAACCGATCAGGTGGGCGTATTACAACGTCTGGAAGCAGAAAAGCTGATTCGATCTATTAATGGTAGTTACGAAATTCTGAATATTGCTGCCGTGCTTTTGGCGAAAAATATGAATGATTTCGAAGGCGTAAAGCGCAAGGCGGTGCGTGTTGTCGTTTATGCCGGTGACTCCAAGCTGAATACTGAATCTGATCTTACTGGCGAGAAGGGGTATGCGGTTGGCTTTAAGGGCTTGGTTCAGTATGTGATGGGGAAACTACCTCAAAATGAAGTGATTGAAGATGCTATTCGTAAAGCCGTGAAGCTTGTTCCTGAAGTCGTTATACGTGAGTTACTGGCAAATGCACTCATACATCAGGACTTTGAGCTTACTGGAACGAGCCCGATAGTTGAGGTGTATGCTGATCGTGTTGAAATATCGAACCCGGGTGAGCCCATCGTTCCTGTGGAGCGCTTTATTGATGGTTATCAGTCACGTAATGAACGGTTGGCGGATCTTATGCGCCGATTTGGTATCTGTGAAGAAAAAAGTAGTGGTGTTGATCGGGTTGTTGAGGCGGCAGAGTTGCTTCAATTACCAGCGCCGGATTTTCTGGTGGAATATCAGAGAACGGTAGTTATTATTTATGGCCAGCGAGATTTCAAATCGATGGATCGTAGCGACCGTGTTCGCGCTTGTCATCAACACTGTGTTTTGCAATGGGTGCTAAGGAAGAAAATGACAAATCAAAGCCTTAGGGAACGGTTTGGGCTCTCCGAACGGAGCGGAAATACGATTTCACAAATTATTTCAGCAGCAGTTGAGCAAGGGTTGGTTAAAAATGATCCAAGTGCGCCAGATTCAAGGAAATACGCTAGATACATACCGATTTGGGCATAGTTTTATTTCATTTCAATCGTCGTATTGGCAAGGGTTTTTTATAACATATTGATTATATTGAATAATTGTATTTCATCGCAACCGGAAGATGGATATTTTAAGGGGTAGGGAATGGGGATATGTAAAAATGCCAGATAAATCAAACGAGATGGTATTTCAAAATGACATGATTCGTCAGTTAGTGGCTAACGGTTGGTTATTGGGAAAACCTGAAAGCTACAACCGTGAATTGGCTTTATATTCCGAAGACTTATTAGGCTATGTTAAAGACACACAAGATGAACAATGGCAAAAGTTCTGTAAGCTCTATCCCAATGATACTGATAAGAAGTTTTTAGAAAAAGTCGCGGCGCAATTAAATAAAGCCGATCCCAATGCGGCAAATAAAGACATGCGGACCTTTGGTACATTGGGAGTGCTTCGGTATGAATTGCGAGATAGGGGGACGCGCTTTAATTTGTGTCAGTTTAAACCTGAGCATGATTTAAACCCTGAAACCTTAGCGCGTTATAAGAAGAACAGGTTTCGCGTTGTACCTGAATTAGTTTATTCACCCTGGGCAACAGATGAGTATGAAGCTGAAACAGGTATACGCGCTAAGAAGTGGCGTATTGACTTAGTATTATTTGTAAATGGTTTGCCGATAGCCACCTTAGAATTAAAGTCTGAGTTCAAACAAGCCGTACAAAATTCCATAAAACAATATAAAACTACCCGCCCACCCATAGATCCCATTACTAAAAAACCAGAACCTTTATTAACCTTTAAACGCGGGGCATTAGTCCATTTCGCTGTCAGTCAGTTTGAAGTGTATATGACTACGCATTTAGATGGTGATAAAACCTTCTTCTTACCGTTTAATAAAGGTACAAAAGAAGGCGGTGCAGGCAATGATGTGCCAGAAGATGTTAATCAATACGCTACTGACTATTTGTGGAATGAAGTCTTACTACCCGATAACCTGTTAAATATTCTCGCTCGCTTTGTGCATTTACAGATAGAAGAAAAAGAAGACTGGGAAGGGCGTAAGTATAAAAAAGAGACCTTAATCTTTCCGCGTTATCATCAGTGGGACGTGGTGAATAAGTTAGTGAATGATGCACATGAAAGTGGTGCAGGGCATAAGTACTTAGTTCAACATAGCGCGGGTTCGGGTAAATCCAACTCCATTGCATGGACAGCGCATCAATTATCATCACTCTATGATGATAAAGGGCATAAACAGTTTGATTCTGTCATTATCGTAACCGATAGAACAGTATTAGATGATCAGTTACAAGATACTATTTCTCAGTTTGAACATACCGATGGTGTAGTAGGGCGCATAAACAGAAATGAAGGCGATGGTTCTAAGTCAGAAAAATTAGCCGAGGCGCTTAAGAACACACAACCTATTATCATTGTAACGATCCAAACCTTTCCCTTTGTATTAAAAGCCATTGAAAATAACGTTAACTTAAAAGAACGCCATTTCGCCATTATTGCCGATGAAGCGCACTCCTCACAAACAGGGTCTACCGCTCGTCAATTAAAAGAAGTGTTAATGATTGACGGTGAATCAGTCAATGATGGTTTAGACGAAAAAGAACTGGGGACAGAAGATATACTCGATGCGGCAGTCGCTTCACGTCGCAAATCAAAGAATTTAAGTTTTTTTGCTTTTACAGCAACGCCTAAAACAAAAACACTGGAACTATTTGGCCGTTTACCTAACCCTGATGAAGTCGCCTCTAAGACCAATAAACCAGAAGCCTATCATGTGTACAGCATGCGCCAGGCGATTGAAGAAGGCTTTATCCTCGATGTGCTGAAGAACTACACCAATTATAAGGTGGCGTATAACCTTGCCCAGAAGATCGAAGCCTCTGATGAAGAAGTGGAGAGTAAAAAAGCCAAGGTGAAGCTCAATCAATGGGTACGGCTACATGACTACAATATTGCTCAAAAGGTACAGGTTATTATTGAACACTTTAAAGACAATGTGATGGGTCTGTTAAATGGTCAGGCCAAAGCGATGGTCGTGACGAGCTCCCGTAAAGAAGCGGTGCGTTTTAAATTAGGCTTTGATAAATACATTACTGAGAAGGGGTATCAGAGAATACACGCTATGGTGGCATTCTCTGGTGAGGTCGAGTTTGATGAGAAAGATCCGAATGTTGAAGGTATCCTTGGCGAGAAGTTTACTGAGTCAAATATGAACCCAAATCTAAAAGGCCGCGATATGCGTAAAGCCTTTGACTCAGATGATTATCAAGTAATGATTGTAGCGAATAAATTCCAGACTGGCTTTGATCAACCTAAATTATGCGCCATGTATGTGGATAAGAAGCTAGGTGGTGTTGAATGTGTGCAGACCTTATCTCGTCTTAACCGAACTTATCCTGGGAAAGCTGAGACCGGTACTTTTATTCTAGATTTCTTCAACGATCCAGACGACATATTGGCGTCATTCCAACCCTATTATGAAACGGCTGAATTAGCTGACGTATCTGATCCTGATTTAATCTTTGACTTGTTTGATAAGCTTCGCGCAGCGGGGATCTTTACATGGCAAGAAGTTGAGCAATTTTGCGATGCCTTTTTTGTTAAGAACAAGAGTAATGCTGCCATTGCCAATATATGCAAACCGGCTATAGAGCGCTGGAAGGTGCGTTATAAGTCCGCTGTTGATGCATACAAACAAGCCAAAGAGATGGTTGAGCGAAGCAAGAAAAGCGGCGATGCCGTATTGATTGCTAATGCTGAGAATAGCTTTAAAGAATGCAAAGAAGAAAAGGATGCGTTGGATATCTTTAAAAAGGATTTAGGTACTTTCGTGCGTTTCTACGAGTTTATGTCACAGATTGTTGACTACGATAATAAAGAATTAGAAAAATTAAGTTTATACGCACGTAACCTGCGCCCGATGCTGCGTGAGTCAATCATTGATGAGGATGAAATTGATTTAGACAATGTAGTACTAAGCCATTACCGCCTCTCTGCAATTCGGCAACAAGACCTCAGACTTAAAGAGGATTCAGAGGATTATAAATTGGAACCTGGTGCGGGGTTAGGTTCAGCCAAAGCAAAGGACAAGAAAGAAGAGTTTTTATCGGTCATTATTGGAAAACTAAATGAGTTGTTTATTACGGATGAACTGACTGAAAAAGACTTAGTGAACTACGCCTATACGATTAGAGATAAAGTGAGTGAAAATACACTGGTGATGAGTCAGATAGCCAATAACTCACCCGAACAAGCGATGTTAGGTGATTTTACCAAAGCAGTTGATGATGCGGTTATTGATAGTAGTGATGCGCATCAGAACCAAATGATGCAGCTGCTATCGGATCCAGAGAAAGCCAAAGACTTTGCAAGGGTGGTGTTTGATCTGTTGAAGCTGGCGGAATAAATTCAGATACATGTGTATGGAAATATAGGTGGTATAGTTGCTGTTAACCCATTGCAGCCGTTCATTAAATTTAAGCAGGTGACTAGAGTGTACTGGGAGCGGACGGGTTCGTTATAGTGATGCCAAGTAGAAGCGGCAATCCAAAGAAGACATTAAGAACTTAGCTTTGGTTGACGTTATTGATTAAGCAGGAGTAAAGTCTATTTATAGTAGAACTGCTACATAATACACCTTAACTAATACGGAACATTGGTGAATAAGAACATGAAAGAAAAGGAATTGTTTCTATACCTTAAAAAACCAAGAAATGAGTGCGCAAAGTAGCACTTATGTCCCATATTTATACTTATAAAAGAAAAATAAAAATGGATGCGCCTAAATTATTTATTTCATATAGCTGGTCTAATTCTTCTCATGAGCAATGGGTTATTGATTTTTCGACAGAGTTAAGAGAAGCAGGTATAGATGTTATTTTGGACAAATGGGATTTAAAGGAAGGACATGATGCAGTTGCCTTTATGGAGAAAATGGTTACTGACCCAGACATTAAGAAAGTCGCTATCGTTACAGACGAAACCTATGCGAAGAAAGCTGATGGAAGAGCTGGCGGTGTAGGAACTGAGACACAGATTATTTCTAAAGAAGTATATGAAAATCAAGAACAAGAGAAATTTGTCGCTATTGTCACAAAGAAAGATGAAAATGGAAGCCCTCATCTACCTACCTACTATAAGTCTAGAATTTACATAGATTTAAGTGAACCTGACAGCTACGGTGAAAATTTTGAAAAACTTCTCAGGTGGATATACGATAAGCCATTATATGTAAAGCCTGAAATAGGTAAAAAGCCTTCGTTTCTCAACGAAGAACAACCAATTTCATTAAGCACAACAACTAGTTTAAAGAGAACAATTGAAGGAATAAAAAACAATAAACCATATGCGTCTGGTGCTATTGATGAATACCTAAGTACATTTGCTGAAAATCTAGAGAGATTTAAAATAGTACCCAAAGAAGAAGAATTTGATGAATTAGTTATAAAAAATATTGAAAGCTTCATTCCTTATAGAAATGAATTTATTCAATTAATAATTACAGTCAATCAATATTTTGATAGTGACGAGTATATACAGAAATTGCACCGTTTTTTTGAAACTATAATTCTGTACACAAAAAAAACAGAAAATCTAACTGCTTACCATGACTGGGACTTTGATAATTTTAAATTTATTATTCATGAGCTATTTTTATATACCATGGCAATATTTATAAAATTTGAAAATTATAAACATGCAAATATATTTTTAGAACAGAAATATTATTTACCTGGTAATAGTGATTATGGTCGTGATGCCATGGTAGATTTTAAAATCTTTAGAGATTACCTGAAGTCTCTAGACCACAGAAATAAACGACTGGGATTGAGAAGGCTATCTTTAAGAGGTGATCTCCTTAAAGATAGGTGTACTGGTGTTGGTATCGAATTTAGACATCTATTACAAGCAGATTTTGTTATTTTTATGCGTGCAGAAATTGAAGCTGCAGATGATTACAGTCGATGGTGGCCAGAAACCTTGGTATGGCTTGGGCATTATAATAGTGGCTTTGAAATATTTGTACGTTCAATTTCAAGTAAATATTTTGATAAAGTTAAAATCCTTTTGGCAATTGACAAGCCTAGTGATTTAGAGGAGTTGTTACAAAGTTACAAACAAAAGGTGCGTCAACTACCAAGATGGGAGTTCGAATCTTTTAGCCCAGCAGCATTATTAGGATATGAAAACCTAGCCAAACAACCATGACTGAAAATAAAAGGTATAACAAGGCGCCCAGTTGGCGAAAGAAAAGCGCCGATCGCTTCACTACACTGTTTTTGTCTTCAACTGAATTAGAAAGTTAGGTATATAAAATACATGCTAAACAAAAGTAATTTTATAAACATAGACTTAAGCGTAAAAAATCAATACATATACCGAATAATATCGTTGGATAGGCTATATGAACTATTTTCAACAAAAACTAATGTTTTGGTTAGCCCTGAAAAGTGGGATGACCCATTTGAAAATTTTATTTTAAATTCAAAAGCTAGGCTACTTGATGGAGAGATTGTACGTTTAGGATTTAGAGATGATTTTTATGGCCAATGTTGGACGAGACACAAAGCGTCGGATGCTATGTGGAGAATTTATTCACCAGATTCAAAGGGTGTGCGTATAAGAACTACAATATCTAAATTAGCAGCCAGCTTAGCAGGCACTCTTGGTAAATGGAAAAATGTACAATGCTGTATCGGTAAAGTTTCATACCTGAATAATTCAAAATTAATGGCGTTTGCAAATACTGTCTTTAAAGGTTATATAAACCCACCAGCATATGTTTTAGCCAAAACTTTATTAGTAAAAAGACCAGCATTTAGACATGAACATGAAGTTCGATTGTTGTATTTTGAAAAAGAAAATGGGAAAAAAAATACTATTTACAAGTATGATGTTGAACCACATACTTTAATAGACCAGATAATGATAGACCCAAGGCTTGAATATTCAGAATTTAAAAAAGTTAAAAGTGATATAAAAAGTATTACGAATTTTAAAGCAAGGATACTCAGATCAAAGTTGTATACGGTACCTGACGATATGGTTTTTCCATTTGGTTAGCCTAACAAGATACTCTGTGGGCTTCGTTAATCCCTTCTTTCTCAAACGAGTCACATACCGTTGATTACGGTGTTAGGTGCCCATCTATGCGTGCTATAGAGCAAGAATCTATTGGGCTTTGTATTTGCATAGACGCACTCAATAATATTGTGAATCATTCGCTAGTCGAACTACGCGAAGTGAAGCAGTTTCCAGGCGAATATAAAGTCAATTTTTATGACTCAGTCCATAGAGAGCTTTTTCTGTTGCGAGTTCTTGATTTTGTCAAAGAATCTAGCGATCATGGTCTTACAGGGGTAAAGGGGTCGTGTTTGAATGTATTAGAGCATGCATGTAAATCTGCATGTTTTAATAGTGAAAATAGCATAGAGCATCTTAAAACAGCAGTAAATTCACTATCTGAATGGCTTAATTATAGATCGTCTATGACTTTCTGGCTTCCAGACCTAAACATTAATGCAAAGCTAAATGTATCTAGGCTTGAGCTCCTCCATATTTCAGGTAATTATTCCAAACACAATTTATCTAGACTTACTGGTGTATCAAAATCTATTCACAAGATGTTAGGCGACAATGGTTATGAAGTGAGCTTGGAATCAATCCCATTTGCCATTGATTATTTTTGTGAACACCTTAACGATAACTATTTTATCTACTATTTCTCTTGGTTAACTGAGTTGCTAAATAATATTCGTTGGGCTATTTATGATTACCTTTATCCAGCTTTTCTGGAGTTTGGTATCAAGAAAAGTGAGTACCATTTTACTTATAGCTTTCCTAAAGAAATTGATAATGAAACAAAGGAAAAATGGTTTTGGGGTATGATGAACGGTGTGTTACAAAAACCTTATTTAAAAAGATTCGAAGCTGCACATTACTTAAAATGTGAGAGCTCGCTTGAGTGGGATGAAAATCGTTAAGGTAACTAACAATACGCCCCACTGGGAAACTGCTTCCGCTGAGTCTCTGAAGTTAGAGTGGAAAAACAGAATGAATGCTTATGTTTTGCTGTCTGGATAATACAGAAAGCAGTCGGATGCGATAGTGGCGACTGATGGGAGTCGCTGAGAAGCCGCCTCCAGGCGAGTAATAAAGAAGAATTGATCAAATTATTGAACGTTTAAGGGATGAATGATGAAACATTTTCTGATTGGTATTTTATTGACAATGTTTAGTATCAATGTGAGTGCTTTGACTTGTAGTCAATATAAGTCTCTTACAGAAGAGCAATCTCTTTATGTAGCACTGGGGATAATTTCTGGTATTACTGCAGCGACATATGGTTCTAAATCTATGGAAAAGTATGCAGAGAATAGTGAATCACATGAGCATTTTGACAAGATGGCAATGTTTCTGTCGAGTTTGGTTGAAACATTGAGTGCTACGAAAGTACGCTCTCAATTGCTTTCAAGATGTGCTGAATCTAAAAACAAGAATTCTATGGAAGGACAGCTTGCAAATATATTATTAGAAAATGCAGTAATGATAAAAAGCCGATCAACATTCCATGAGTCTACTCCTAACTTTGCTAAAGAAAAAGAACGATTCAATACGCTGGAAAAAACAAGTACAGTAGAGCTTAACTATGTTGGTGACAGCTGGACTGAAATTTATGATCGAGAAGGGAAGAAACTTTTTTTTGATATTGGTCGTGCAAATAAAAAAATTAACGTAAAAGGACTTTCTCCATTTACTGTTTTTCTAGGTAATGCGTCTTTAGTTAAAGTAAAATATAATAATAAAAATTATGATATTTCACAATATCTTCGCGGCAAATCTGCACGTTTCAAAATTGGAAGTAAAAAAACTGATTTAGTAACAATCAAGCTGCCAGAATCAGTTACTGTTGATTTGCCTGGAAATTGGGTCTTGTTAACCAACAACCAAAAGGTCACACTTAATACATTAACTAAATCTATTTTAGATATTAAGGAACTACCCAACGTTGATTCCAAGCTTCCATTTGCTGCTAATTATTATGTCGGTGCTGCTACAGTAGGAATTGTTAATATACGTTACTATCCTGCAACGGTGATTACTCAGGCTGATGCAAAGTCACTAAATGCGGTTGATATCCGTGATTTAGATCAAGAGATAAAAAATATAGTGATCCCGCCCATGGAAAAAATGGGGATAAAATTTACAAGTTGGGAAGGAACAAAAAAACGCACAATAAATGGAATCACGACATTTATAACTGAATATCATCGAAAAGCTTTAAACGGTGCAGGAATATTCAGAGTGCGTCTTGTACGTGTTTTTGCTGGCAGTAGGTCTTTTACATTTACAGTTTCGTATTTGGAGAGTCAGTCTATGCTATTACAAGATATAACAGATCGAATGATTTCATCTCTTGCAATGACTGATTATCGGTAAAGGATAATATGGGGTTCCGATTTGCTATGAGGATAAATTTTCCATAAAGTATTGTTTATACGGAATAAACACATAATTATAAGAAAATATTAATCATGTTATACGGATCTGTTTAATCACCTATTAGAACTGTTCATTCAAATAGAGAGGCAAGGTACATGGCTAGATGCATAGCACAATCTAGGGAACACCGCTCAGCAAAATTATTCACTACGCTCTCAATTTTACGGTGAGCAAGGCGTTAGCAATATGGAGATGCAATGACTCAAGGTGTAGTCGCAGACAATTGGTCTTTACAGGAGATTTCAACTCTTTTTACTGAAGGACTTGAGAGTGATATTGTTGGGGAGATTATATTAGATAATGGAAAGCATTCGTACAACCCCATTTCAAGCGCAATTATTCAGACGGAGGCTTTATTCGATTTCTTGACAGATCTTATACTCCGAGATGAAATTCTTGTTGAAGAAAAGTTCACTGATTCATGGGAGGGAGTTAAGAGTCCTATATCAGAAGCAAAGAAGATCGGAGTGGTACGAGCATATCCATTCTTGTCTGAGCCTGAAAAAATCGCGGGGCCACGCGATAGGATTGTAGAACATATATGTTCAACTGAGTCGCTAAAAATTGCCCACCAGAAAAATATTGATGGGTGGAACGCTAAGCGCCAGACTCCAGACCAACTTCTTTCAGCAACTTTGTGGGGTGGTGCTGGGATGTGTGCAAGAAGCTTTGTGTACGAAAAAAGCTATACGCCGCATCCTTTAAGGAAGAGATTGTTTCTTAATTCTGGATTTATGCTTCCAGCAGAAGATGCACTGCATCAGTTGATAACATTCTTGACTGACAAAAAAGTAAATGTAACAAAAAAAATATATGGCAATGATTCTCTTTTCTCAGCATATGTAAATATTCCGGCATTACCCATTAGGATTATTCAAGAGGCTAATTCGGCAGATCAAATGATATCCATTGCGCTACAGATGAGGCGTGATTTCCAGTCGTTACGTGATTGGCTGAGAATGTTCCAGAATGCGATGAGCGAAGATGATACGAAAGGCCTACTCATGTACAGAAAACAGCTGGATTCTGTGAGTCAATACATTGATAAGAAAATTGGATATGGTGTAGCTAATAAGTCTGTAACAATGGAAGCAGGAATGGGTATTTTTAAAATTGCTACACAAAGTAACCCATTAGAAAATCTAAAGAATCAATTTGGGATACGAGCGACGCTTAATAAATTGGTTTTTGGGGGAGCTGGAAAACCTGAGATTCGGAAATATGTAAATATGTTTGGAGAAAAAGGCTCTAAAATTGGTTATGAGGTTGAACATTCTTTTACCGAAAGTTCTTAATAAAGTATTCTAGCGGACAAGCCGCTAAATGCGGCATTATGCTCAAAAGGGGAATCTGAAAGTTTGGCTACAAAAATAACACCACGATTAATAGAGCTCACCTATGAAGCTGCTTTGAGGGCATACTGGCGTAAAAATGCACTTCGTAAGTTTTTACGTGCATCGCATGTTGCTGAATCTTTTGTATCATCTTGGTCTAGTGAAGAATCAAAAAGAGAACTTTTAGATAGACTATTTCAAAAATTACAAGCAACAGATAAAGGAAAAGCAGTTATTTTTGAAATGGCAAGAAACTTGTCGGAGCAGACGACATTTCCAGACCTTAGAAACTGGGAAGATTCAGATGAAAAAATACAAAATGCACATAAAGCAGTACAGGAACTTAAATCTTATTTAAATAAACAAGATATAGAGATTAAAACGGAGAAAGAGCGGAAAGAAGCACAAGCAAAAGCCAGAAAAGAAAGGCAAAAAATCCAACGGTCGCTGACCGATAAATCAAAATTACAAACTGATCTTGATACAATGCACACAAAAGTTGGAACTCAGGAAGGTGGCTATGAGTTTGAAAGTTGGTTCTATGAACTTTTGGATTTTTGTGAAATAACAAACAGAAAACCATATAAAAGTGATGGTCGCCAAATCGATGGTTCATTAACGCATGATGGAACTACGTATCTTGTAGAGCTAAAATTCACAAAAAATCAATCTGGAGTAACAGATATTGACTCGTTAAAAGCTAAAGTTAATAAAATGGCTGATAATACTATGGGAATAATGGTGTCAATATCTGGTTACAGTAGTATATCTATAAATGATGCTTCTGGTAATAAATCAACACTTTTACTTCTTGATGCAAGCCACTTATATTTATTCCTTTCTGGAGTTATGGGGTTTGCTGATATTATATCAAGAGTAAGAAGACATGCTTCGCAAACAGGTGAAGCATATCTAGCAGTGAATAAGTTTAATGGCTAAAAATAGCTCCAGTGGTCAAATTAAAAGCGGCACTTGTTTTGTCTGCACAAAAACGTGCCACTTTGAATTGCCACTGAGCAAGGCGTTAACTTAAATAGGCAAAAAGATGGCACTTTATTACATCGGAATAAAAACGTCAAAAAGGTTACTAAAAGAACCTGAGACCGGGATGGGTTATCAAATTATCGATTACAGACAGAGTCAGTTAGTTATCTTTAACGCGACTATCGCAATCCCACTGGAAGAGCTAAGGGCAAAGTCCTTCACTGAGAACGATTATACTTTATTATCTGGTAATCCAGATAAAGAAGCAGGCAAGAGTGAGAGAATTGATATTAATGATGAAATTTTAATTATTAGCTTACTGCAAGGCACTCAGATGCAGACAGATACATATGGGTTATCATTCTCTGAGAGTGTTGTCGAGCCGCCTGAATCAATTATATCGTCTAAGGTTCCACACGCTTATTATCGTTATTCAGCTTATTATCGTGATAAACGTGTTGACTCCAGAACAGGCAATTATTCTCCTGGCACATTTGCCACTACGAGTGCAGATATGCATTTTGTTCCAAGTGGTTTTGCTGCTGTTGGGCGATATGCATTACCAAATCCAGCATCTGCCAAATATGTTTTTCATCTTGTCACTTATGATAAACCAAATCTAATGGGTACTGCTGCACCAAACTTTGGGCAATCAGGGGGTGGCGTTGAAGTCCTTTTCAAGGATGGTGCAACTAACAAACCAGGTGCCAGCTATGGGATCAGTGCAGGCTAAAAACGGGTCAACATAGGTTGGGTTTTCCGCTGCGTTTTATGAACGACCAGTTACCCTTAACGTTGAGCGGTTGCTTCAGTTGAAAAGCAGAACAAATATGTATTTAGCTAAGGGTCAAAAGACTAATTTATAAAACGTGGTGTTAAATGGGGCTCGTCATAAATGGCACAGTTTGGGCACAATATGGGCACAAGCTAAAATTTCACCCGTTGTGCCCGAATAAGCTAAAGGTCATTATTTCGGTAATGGCGCGCCCGACAGGAGTCGAACCTGTGACCCCCGCCTTCGGAGGGCGGTACTCTATCCAGCTGAGCTACGGGCGCATGATTGTATATTACCAAATTTTGACTGTTAGCCTTCGTGCCTTTTTTATCCATGACCTTCGCCTTCGGAGGGCGACACTCTATCCAGCTGAGCTACGGGCGCATATTTAGGTTGTTACAGGACGAGCATAGTACCCTGACCGGCTTTGTATTGTATAGCATAGATGTATAATTCTATGCTAAATAGTAAGTGAATTCAGTGATTTCTTATAGGGAAATCACTGAATTTAGGGGTAATGATGGTTTTCCCATCGAAGTAATGTGTCTATAATCTGCCCCAGATTTTTTATTAAGCAAGGGGAAGTACAGTGGGCGATCATGATAGTGAAGTTTGGAGCACCCTAACGAAGTTTATGTTGGGTTTAGCTGTTTTTGCGGTAGTTATTTTTGTTGTCGCAGGTTCAATGGCTGCCGGTAATAAAGAAGCAGCAAAGAAAGATAACGCAGCAAGTAATGATAAAGCGATTGCAGAACGAATTGCACCTGTCGCACAAGTAACGGTTGCAGGTGATAAGCCTGCTGCTGCACCAACGAAGAAAAGTGGTAAAGATATTTATAGTAGTGCATGTTTTGCATGTCACGGTACTGGCGCAGCAGGCGCACCTATCTTAGGTGACAAAGCTGCATGGTCTGCTCGTATTGGTCAAGGAACGGCAACATTGTATGATCACGCGATTAACGGCTTTAACGGTATGCCTGCTAAAGGTGGCCGTGCTGATTTAAGTGATGATGCAATTAAGTCAGTGGTTGATTACATGGTGTCACAATCTAAATAAATTTTATTTAAGATGTGAACAGAGAAGGGTCGCCATTGGCGACCCTTTTTTATGGTATATAACGTTTCGCCCAACCAGCAATAAGATCGGCAACATAAGCCGCATCATCTTTATTTGAAAGCAGATGATCTGCATTATCTAAACTGACAAGTGAAGAGGGTTTACCTGCATGGAGATGTAGTTTCTCTGCATGGGCATGATCAAGAATATCATCATCAAGTGAATGACAAATCAGCAGCGGTTTTTGAAAACTATCAAGGTAAGAACCATCCTCGGGGTAATAGAGATCCTGAAAAAACTTTTCACCAATACTAAAATGGTTACCACCGATAGTCATGCTTGCAGAACCTGTTTTAATGACTTGCGGGTGTAAGTGATTATAGTGTCGTGCAACATATCCGGGATCAACAGGAGCCGCGATAGTAACAGCAGACTGACAAGAGGGAATACGTTCAGCTGCTTTTAACATGGCGGTTCCCCCCATTGAATGACCAATCAGTAATTCTGGCGCAGAATAATTTGCAGCCATGTACTCACTAACAGCAACAATGTCATCCACATCGCTAGCAAAATTTGTTTGAGAGAAATCACCGTCACTATCACCAATACCCGTGAAGTCAAAACGCAGAACGGCAATACCATTTTGTGCAAGATGTTCACAAATAATATGGAAGGCTTTCAAGTTACGAGAGCACGTAAAACAATGAGAAAAAATAGCCCATGCATGAGGGGTATGATGAAGAGGTAAATCCAGTTCGGCACCTAATGCTGCCCCCATGCTACCTGGAATACGTAAGCGAATTTTTTTCATGCAAACTCATTACTACTAATATTGGATGGCGATGCTAACGGAACACGTCAATAAAAGCCAGTGGGCTTCTAGGCGGATGAGCGATCAAGTCGCCGATAGCCAATTGCTTCTTGTAGATGCGGTGTTTTTATTGTATCGCAATGATCGAGATCGGCAATGGTACGAGACAGTTTAAGGATACGATGCCATGCTCTGGCAGAAAGACCCAGTTGTTTAATTGCTTTTTCCAACATGATACTGTCATGTTTTTCAAGGCTACAAAATTGTTCAATTTCCTTATTTGTTAATGCCTGATTGGTTGATTGATTCCGATCATGTTGGCGTTGCCGTGCGGCAAGTACACGTTCACGTATAGCCGCACTTGATTCACCCGCGTGTTGTTTATGCAAGGTAGAGTATTGCATACGTGGTACTTCAATATGCATATCAATACGATCAAGTAATGGTCCAGAAATTTTTGCACGATAACGATTGATTCTGTCTGGGCTGCAATGGCATTGCCCGTTTGGGTCGCCGAGATAACCACAGGGGCAAGGATTCATTGCAGCGATAAGCTGAAAGCGGGCAGGAAACTCCGCTTGTCGCGCAGCACGAGAAATATGAATGCTGCCACTTTCTAATGGCTCACGTAACACTTCCAAAACACGACGTTCAAATTCAGCCAGTTCATCAAGAAATAATACGCCATGATGCGCCAGAGAAATTTCACCAGGCCGAGGTTGACTGCCACCACCAACCAGTGCGACAGCCGATGCCGTATGATGAGGTGAGCGAAAAGGGCGCGTGCGCCAATTTTGTTCAGAGGGTGCTTGTCCACAAATAGAATGAACAGCTGCAGACTCAAGGGCTTCATCCTCCGTCATGTTGGGAAGAATGCCCGCAAGCCGTTTTGCCAACATGGTTTTACCTGTCCCGGGTGGGCCGACCATAATTAAACTATGAGCACCTGCAGCGGCAATTTCCAGGGCGCGCCGTGCATGTTGTTGACCACGAATGTCCTTCATATCATCAATAATTTCAACGCGGTTAGAAGGGGGTTGATGTAAAAGAGGGCTGAGTTTTTTACTGCCATTTAAGTGGTTGCAGACGTCGAGTAAAGAGTGAGCTGCGTATTGCTCAGCATGACTAATTAATTGCGCTTCGGTTTGATTACCGATCGGCAAAATTAATTGTCGTGTTGCGCGCCGAGTAGCAAGTGCAGCCGGTAATACCGCAGGAACAGGCCGAATTTCGCCTGTAAGCGCGAGTTCGCCGATGAATTCATAGTTTTCTAGTTGTGTCACTTCAACTTGACCGGAGGCAACGAGAATTCCAATGGCAATAGCGAGATCCATACGAGCTCCTTGCTTGGGCAAATCAGCGGGTGCGAGATTAATGGTAATACGCCGAGCAGGGAAATCGAATTGCGAATTGATAATGGCGCTACGTACGCGATCTTTACTTTCCTTGACCTCGGTATCTGCAAGTCCGACCATCGACATAGAAGGCAAACCATTAGAAAGATGAACTTCAACACTAACGAGCGGGGCATGAATGCCATGACTGGCACGGGTAAAAACAACAGCGAGTGACATAGACAATTCCTTTGTCTGGTTAAGCCACCATCCTGGCAGCGTAAAAATAATGACTTACTTTATGGTATTTAGGTTTTTTGTTCTAGTACTTCGAGTCTTGCTGCGAGCGCTTCCAGTTTTTCACGGCTACGAAGCAGTACCGCTGTTTGTACATCGAATTCCTCACGGGTGACAAGCTCAAGGCGAGAAAGCGCACCCGCCATTGCCGTTTTAACAATTGATTCGATGTCTTCACGCATCAAACCAAGTCCTGATGGAAGCCCGTTTTCGAGCTGCTGTGTGATTTCTTCTATAAATGCTTTGCGTGTATTCATGATATTTCCATTACGTTGAATATCTATCCTAACTGATTTTGTTAAAAGAGATAAACAACTGCATTTGCCCCATTTTTGGGCAACAAAAGCTGATTAGATCAATAATGGTGCAACAAATACAAACATAACACATTAAGTAAGGATTGTATCCTATTGTTATTATTATATTTATAAGTAGTGGCATGACCTATGCACTATAAAATGACATTGATGGGTCATCTCGTCAAAACAACCACCAAGATAGAACAAAAATTTGGAAAGATATAACACTATATAAAGTATGAGGAGTTTTACCATGAACACAAAAATGACAGCATTGGCGGCTGCGGTCTTAATGACTGCATCACCACTTGCCATTTCAACGGCAGCAGCAGAAGTTACCTTCAGTGGTAACGTTGCGTTAACAACGGATTACATTTACCGCGGTATTTCGCAAACTGATGAAGGTCCAGCGATTCAAGGTGGATTTGATTTAGAACACGATAGTGGTTTTTATGCCGGTATCTGGGCTTCTAACCTGGATTTCGGTGATGACGCTGATATCGAAATTGATTATTACTTAGGTTTTGGTGGTGAATTCAGTAACAAAATTGGTTATGACATCGGATACATATACTACTCATACCCAGATTCAAAAGCAGCTGACACAGGCAATTACGACTTTGATGAAATCTATGGTTCATTATCATACGATTTCGGTCCAGCAGCTGTAACAGCGGGTCTTGCTTACTCTGATGATTTCTATGGCGCAACAGGTGATTCTTTATACTCAACACTTGATGTAGATATTCCATTACCAAATGATTTTGCTTTAGGTCTTCATTACGGTAGCCAGGATATTGATAAAAGCAAAAATTACGATGACTGGAAAATTGGTTTAAGCAAATCTTGGGCTGGTTTCGATTTCGCTCTTGATTACACAGACACCGATTTGAATGCGAACAAACTTGATGATGATCGTTTCGTATTCACAGTCTCTAAGAGCCTCTAATAAAAATACTATAAACGGTCATGCCTGCCCTTCGAGGCAGGCTTAACCACTCGGGAGGAGATGTAATGAAACTCGTAAGTGCAATTATTAAGCCCTTCAAGCTTGATGACGTGCGTGAAGCATTGTCAGAAATTGGCGTTCAAGGGATCACAGTGACTGAAGTGAAAGGCTTTGGTCGTCAAAAAGGACATACCGAGTTATACCGCGGTGCAGAATATGTTGTTGATTTCCTGCCTAAAGTAAAACTTGATATCGCAATCAATGATGATTTGGTTGAACAGGTCCTTGAGGCTATCGCGAAGGCAGCTAACACCGGCAAAATTGGTGACGGCAAAATTTTTGTCTTTGATCTTGAACAAGCAGTTCGCATTCGTACCGGTGAGTCCGGTGCTGAAGCGCTCTAATTTAAAATACAAATTGAGGGGTTAGTACAATGGAAGATATTCTCAATCTTCGTTATGCACTAGATACATTCTATTTCCTCGTATCAGGTGCACTAGTAATGTGGATGGCAGCAGGTTTTGCCATGCTCGAAGCTGGTTTGGTTCGTTCTAAAAACACAGCAGAAATTTTAACCAAGAATGTCGCCTTGTTTGCGATTGCTTCTATCATGTACATGTTGATGGGTTACAACATCATGTATCCGGCAGATGGTACAGGTGTTATTCCTGCGTTTGATTTCAGTTTCATGTTCGGTGGCGATAATGCCGCTGCAGATGTACTGAAAACAGATCCTGCCGCCTGGTATGATGGTTCTTACTACTCAGGCATGTCTGATTTCTTCTTCCAGGTTGTGTTCGTTGCAACTGCGATGTCGATTGTTTCAGGTGCGGTAGCAGAGCGTATGAAGTTGTGGGCATTCCTGATTTTTTCAATCTTCATGACAGGTTTCATCTACCCAATGCAAGGTTACTGGAAATGGGGCGGTGGTTTCTTAGACGCAGCTAACTTCCAGGATTTCGCGGGTTCGGGTGTGGTTCACTTATGTGGTGCAACAGCGGCGTTAGTCGGTGTGTTACTACTCGGTGCACGTAAAGGCAAGTACGGTGCGAACGGCGAAGTACATCCTATTCCGGGTGCGAACATGCCACTTGCGACCTTAGGTACATTCATCCTTTGGTTAGGTTGGTTCGGATTTAACGGTGGTTCAGAATTAATTCTATCTAGCGTTGATGAAGCAAATGCCGTTGCGGCCGTATTTGTTAACACTAACATGGCTGCCGCCGGTGGTGTTGTTGCAGCAATGATTTTATCACGTATCCTGTTTGGTAAAACGGACTTAACAATGGTGCTTAACGGTGCATTAGCCGGTCTTGTTGCGATTACAGCTGAACCATTAGCGGGCTCTCCGTTAGCGTCAACACTTGTTGGTGCAGTGGGTGGTGTGATTGTAGTGCTATCCATTATTGCTTTCGATAAGATGAAAATTGATGATCCAGTGGGTGCGATTTCAGTTCATGGTACCGTTGGTATGTGGGGTCTGATTGCTGTTGCATTTACTAATTCTGACGCTACTTTCGGCGACCAATTATACGGTCTTGCTGTTATCTTCATCTGGACATTCGTTGCTGCTGGTATCGTTTGGTTCGGTATTAAGATGGTAATGGGTCTTCGCGTTAGTGAAGAAGAAGAATACGAAGGACTCGATCTTACTGACATTGGCCTTGAAGCCTACCCAGAATTTACATCTGGAAAATAATAAGTCAGAAACTACAACCTGGTGGTTGGGAATTACGGGTGCCTATTAATTTAGGCGCCCGTTTTTTTGCTGCGACCCATTGGAAATGGGTGCAGTATGCATAATGAAACCCCGTTAGGTGGGGCTATATTCACAAAATATTTTCATAAAAAGATTTAAGTAATAAAATAATACTTCCCATAACACAGCCAAAAAAATGCTAATCAGAAATATAAAAAGCCAGCCATTATCTTTTTACTCCTTAGAGATTCGCTACGCTGCATCAATGCGTCGCAAAAAGATAATGGCTGGCTTTTTGAGTTGAAATATAGTTTATTGCTTCGTTGTAAATGAGTTACAAATATGGTTCCGAATTTTTATTGAGATAACTTCTCTTTAAAATCCTCAAAAAACCCCCGTACCCTGTTCGCATTTGTCCCACCATCACCACCTCCACCAAAACGAGAGCTGGAACGCATATCAATACGGCTACCCCCATCGTCGGTCGGCGTGATATGAATCACAACATCGTCACTAAAACCAAACCAGAATGTGGTTTCAGTGGCTTCTATATGCATATCTTCACGACTGGGCTCATATAATTCCCAGCCTTTGTCTTTAATAACTTCAATGACATAGTCGTAAGCCTTGTTGCTATCAATAGGCACTATGAGCGGTTGGATATCAGGGTAGGCTTCTTCCTGATAGGCGGCGACGCCAACACCACCGTAGATACGTGAATTTGGTGCGTACCAATATGAAGGGGGTTCTTCCGTGTTAGTGGTAATATCCTGTATGGGGGGGAGTGTTAATTTGGCTTCTTTCCATGACTGTATAAATAATAGCATGGGAACAATGATGATAAGTCCGAGTAAGCTATAGGTAAACCCTCGGCGTTTACTACCGGGGTAAGCCATGAATAAACCCGATAAGCATAAAATAGCGGCCGCAATGCCGCCGTATGCCGCCCATTTTATAATTAACACTGCACCATCAAAATCCCACAAGCCAATACGACTGCCAATAGGGCCTGCCATAGCGGTAAGAATAGCGAGGATGATAAAGGAAAAACCAATAACAGAAGGTTTATATAGCGGTTTTTTTGTTTTTTCGCTTAGCATAAGTCACCATGGTTAGTTAGCTTATAAAATGTTTGACAACAAAATCCTAAACAAGTTGTTTATGGCTTCCATCGCAAAAAGGGGCGTCTTCGGTTTTTTTGCAGCCACATAGCCATACCCGCGTTGTTTCGTCGATGGTGAGTTTTACTGGTTCAAAGTTGGTGTATTTATGCGAACCGTCACAAAAGGGTTGATTCCTGGAATGGCCACAGGAACACCACCAATAATCACCTGCCTCTAGATCAACGGCATAAGAATATTTCTGTGGACATTCAGGTTCTGCCATAATGTTCTCTTTAATGACGTTGAATAAAGTGTAGCTGATATAGTATGAAAAGTTTACGCGTTGATAAGCTGGAAAGCGAATGGTTGCCTGCATCGAGTATTGAAATAAATACTGGTGAATGTGTTGTCATTAGTGGTCCTTCTGGTGTGGGTAAGTCGCTGTTGTTACGGGCTGTCGCTGATTTAGATGTGCATGAGGGAGTATTAAGCATAGACGGCGTGAGTGTGAATGAAATATCAGCACTGGAATGGCGTAAACAAGTGGGTCTATTGACGGCTGAGAGTGCGTGGTGGGGCAAGCAGGTTTCTGATCATATTCATGAGATTGATACGAAACAGTTGCAGGCACTTGGTTTTGAAGAAGAAGCATTAACATGGTCTATTGATCGGCTTTCAACTGGCGAGAAACAGCGCCTTGCTATTTTGCGTTTATTGCAAAATCAACCTGACTTTTTGTTATTAGATGAACCCACCGCCAACCTTGATCCTGCTAGTGTGACAAAAGTAGAAAAATTACTGTTGGATTATTGTCGTCAAAAACCCGCTGGTATCATTTGGGTAAGTCACGATGTAGCACAAAGCAAGAGAGTGGCGGATAGGCATTTTCATTTTGATAAGACAGGATTAAGTGAGGTGGTGGCATGAACATGATTTCACTGAGTGCATGGGATTTATCGATTGCGGCGCTACTTGTTCTGTTATTAGCCGCACTAGGCTTGAAGTTGCAGCTAGGCGTAACAAGGCAGTTGCTCATTGCAGCAGCACGGACAACAATTCAATTATTGCTAGTGGGATATATTTTAAAGATATTATTCGATAGCGTTAACCTGATTTACATGACTGTTGTTGTGACAGTTATGCTGTTATTTGCCGGACGTGAGGTCATGGCACGTCAAACACACCCATATAAAGGCTGGTGGGGCTTTGGTATGGGAACCGTGTCGATGTTTTTATCAACCTTTACTGTCACCTTTATCGCGTTGACCGTTATTATTAATAATGAACCGTGGTATACCCCACAATACTCAATCCCGTTATTAGGGATGATGCTCGGTAATACCATGACAGGTATCGCGCTGGGTTTAGAGCGATTAACACAGGCTGCCAGAGAACAACGTAAGCAGATTGAGGCGCAACTAATACTGGGACATAGTGGACAAAAATCAATTATGGCGATACGCCGTCAGTCTATGCGTTATGGCATGATCCCTATTATTAACTCGATGGCAGCAGCAGGTCTTGTTAGCCTGCCTGGTATGATGACAGGTCAAATTCTGGCGGGTAGTCCACCCCTTGAAGCGGTGAAATATCAAATATTAATTATGTTTTTAATTGCAGCAGGAACAGGTTTTGGTTCAGTGGTAGCGGTGGTTTTAGGCTCCAGACGTTTATTTGATGGACGCGAAAGATTACGATTGGATCGCTTGAGAAAATAAGGCTAGGATAAACAGACGATGAAACCAATAAGCATCATGGTGATTTTACTGATAGCGCTGCCTCTTCAAGCGGAGATTTATCGCTGGACAGATGCGGCAGGCAAGGTACATTTTTCTGATAAGCCGGTTAGTGATAAAGCAAAAGAAGTTAAAATAAAAGTCAGCCCCGCAAACCCGCAAAGCCCACAAGATATTCAAAATAGAAAATCAAGAACAGAGCAGTATTTAAGAGGACGTCAAGAAGAACGGGCTGAGCAAGATAAAAAAATAAAAGAGAAAAAAAAGCTTAAAAAAGAACAAAAGAGAAAATGTAAAAATGCCCAGAGAGAGCATTTAAGAATAGTAAGATCGCGAACTATTTATTATAAAGGTGAGAATGGCGCGCGAAATTATATTGGTGATGATGAGCGTACAAAGATTATAGCGCGCGCAAAGGCAGAAGTGAAAAAATGGTGTAAATAGCGGTCAGGAGTTATTTAAGCGCGTCTTGAATAAAGGGTCTTAAGACCAGGCCACCGAGGTGCGATTCGGTAGTATAATACTTTGTTGTCACGCCATTATCTAATGGCCGTATATTTTCAAAATTATTTTCTTTCCCGGCAAGCGTACAACTCCACCAGCCAGTGGGGTAACAACTTTGAGGAAATTCAAAGGTGTGTGTTGAGGAATAACCGGCAGACCTCATGTTATTAGACATGGATTTAATCAAGTCGAGTTGCTTCAGTGGCGATTCACTTTGCGCCACAAGAATACCGCCATCACGAGTGATGCGTTGGCAGTCCGTATAAAATTCAGTACCAAACAGGCGTGCGGCTTGTCCGACCGGATCGGTGCTATCAATAATGATCACATCAAATTGTGCATCAGCGCAATCAGCAACGTATTGAATACCATCGTCAAACAATAATTCAGCGCGAGCATCATTATTGCTATCACAGAGTTCAGGGAAATAGTCTTCCGATACACGGGTAACACGTTCATCAATATCAACCTGAACACATCGTTGTACGGAGTCATGTTTTAAGACTTCGCGCAGTGTGCCGCAATCTCCACCACCAATGATAAGCACGTCACATGGCTCAGGATGGCTTAGCAGAGCAGGATGGCTCATCATTTCATGGTAAATAAAATTATCCAGTGTGGTCAGCATGACACAGCCATCAAAGACCATTAAACGCCCATAGCTTTCCGTCTCATAGATTTCAATATGTTGAAAAGGCGTTTGTTCATCGTGCAGTTTAGCCTTTATTTTAAGGGAAAAGGCGCTGCCGGTTACATCGTAAGGTTCGCTAAACCAACTATTGTCGAGTGTCATGACAAAAGACCAGAAAATGAATGTAGCGCGAAGATACCGGATCACGTATAGATAATGCAAGAAGGCTTGTACTGCGCGATAATAGCGCTTTAAATGCTGGAATGAATCATACCATGACGCAATCAGACTGGGATATTGAGCGATCCAGACAGCTTTACAATATAGATAGCTGGAGTGATGGCTATGTGGGTATTAGCGCTGATGGCGAGCTACAGGTTATGCCTGACCGACAAACACAATCAGCCGTGAATTTAGTCCAATTAGTTGATGAGCTACAGCAACAACAAGTGGGTTTACCCGTTTTAGTGCGATTCGATGGCATATTACAGGATCGTGTACAGCAGTTATGTCAGGTTTTTGTTGCGGCCGCGCAGAAAAATAATTACACGGGTAAACATACGGCTATTTATCCAATTAAGGTTAACCAACAGCGCCGAGTTATTGAAGAAATAATGGCGGACAACGATTTACCGGTTGGATTAGAGGCAGGCAGTAAACCTGAATTAATGGCGGTGCTTGGTCTGGCTCGTCAGGAGCAAGGGGTAATTGTCTGTAATGGTTATAAGGACAGTGAATATATCCGTTTGGCATTAATAGGTAAGCAGCTCGGACACCGTGTTTATATCGTTGTTGAAAAATTATCTGAAATCCCACTGATCATTGCAGAGGCAGAAGATCTGGGTATTCGTCCGCTACTAGGCTTGCGAATTCGCCTTGCATCCATGGCGGCAGGTAAATGGCAAAACAGTGGCGGTGAGAAATCAAAATTTGGTTTGTCTGCAACACAGGTATTACAAGCGATTGAACAGCTACAACAAGCAGGGATGCTCGATTGTCTGGAGATGCTGCATTTTCACATGGGATCACAAATCGCCAATATTCGTGATATTCAATGTGCCATTCGAGAGTGCGCTCGTTTTTATTCAGAACTATATAGTTTAGGTGCCCGGATTAAGGTGGTGGATGTCGGGGGCGGTCTGGGTGTTGATTACGAAGGGACGCGTAGCCGTAGTTTTTGTTCAATGAATTATCAACTGCAGGAATATGCCAATACGATTGTACGCACCTTGCAAGAAACTTGTCAGCAACAACATCTGCCTGCACTAGATATTTTTACCGAGTCCGGGCGTGCCATGACCGCGCACCATGCTATTTTAATCACTAATGTTATTGATACGGAAACAGCCGATAGTACAACAGTCTTCGCACCTGACAAACAAGCGCCGGTGATATTGCATGATATGTGGCAAGTTATGCAGCATTTAGATGAAGCAAGTGCCGTAGAGACCTATCACGAAATCAGTCATTGGCTGGCAGAAGCAAAACAGATGTACACACATGGCGTGATTAACTTATCTGAGCGTGCGCAGGTAGATCAATATTTTGTCGCGACTTGTCAGAAACTTTATCACTATTTAAACTCGCGATCTCGTCGGCATCGGGAAATACTGGACAGTTTGCATGAAAATATGGCCGACAAGATATTTTGTAATTTTTCATTATTTCGATCTTTGCCAGATGTC
The DNA here is from genome assembly GCA_027006175.1 of Gammaproteobacteria bacterium. Lineage (GTDB taxonomy): Bacteria > Pseudomonadota > Gammaproteobacteria > AKS1 > AKS1 > Sulfuriflexus. The sequence goes on along the minus strand of JALTKS010000038.1, from coordinate 92,892 downwards.
TGGGCGATTGATCAGATTTTTCCAGTTGTGCCATTACAAAGACTGGATGAAGAACCAACCCACCGGGGTGTCATTCATGACATTACCTGTGATTCAGATGGCATGATTGAACACTATGTGGATGCAGAAGGCATTGAATCCAGCATGCCACTGCATGCTATAAAACCAGAACAGCCTTATTTATTAGGTATGTTTATGGTGGGCGCTTATCAGGAAATTTTAGGTGATATACATAATTTATTTGGCGATACACATTCAGTACACGTGGTAGTGAATGCCGATGGTAGTCATTATGTGGATACACCGATTCAAGGTAGCAGTGTCGATGAGGTGTTGCGAGCAGTGCATTTTAACCCCGAGGAACTTCAAGCTATTTACGAGGTCAAGGTAGAAGCAATAGATTTGCATGTGGATTTAAGGAAGTTTTACCTAAAAGAACTCAAGCAGGGTTTGCGAGGTTACACCTATCTTGAAGATAAATTACCGTAAAAAGTGTGAATAGTTCACAGCATTTCAGGCGGAAATAGTTAAGGATAGACCTACAATAACAGGGATTTTGATATGCGTTTAATAACCAGTTTAATACTTAGTCTTTTTATCACATCATTCGCACAAGCCAATACATCAGACAGCAAAGACGGGGTACAGTGGCGCGATTTTAATGATGCCGCGTTTGCTGAAGCAAAACGAGATGGCAAGTTACTCATCCTCGATCTTGAAGCGGTTTGGTGCCATTGGTGCCATGTCATGGAAGCTAAAACCTATTCTGATCCGGTTGTTAAAAAGATTCTTAAAGACCATTATATTGCCTTGAAAGTCGACCAAAATAACCGCCCTGATCTGGCACGGCGTTATCAGGATTTTGGTTGGCCTGCGACCATCTTCTTTAATGCAGACGGGACCGAGCTGGTAAAACGGGCTGGCTACATTCCACCTAAAGCCATGGCTAAATTATTACAAGCGATTGTGGATGATCCCACCCCTGAGCAAGGTGCACCGATTCAAGAAAAGAAAACCTTTGCCAGCAGCGCCTTGTTGACAGAGTCGGTAAAAAAACAATTACAAAAAAGCCATGTTGATGCCTACGATCCAGTTTATGGCAGTTTGAAACTAGGTCAGAAGTTTTTAGATCGAGACAGTGTTGAATATGATTTATTACTCGCACGTGGCGGAGATAAACAGGCAGAAAAACGCGCTATTCATACATTAGATGCCGCCATGGCATTAATTGATCCGGTTTGGGGCGGTGTTTACCAGTATTCAACTGGCGGTAAATGGGATTACCCACATTTTGAAAAAATCATGCCATCACAATCGGGATACTTGCGTGCCTATGCACTCGCCTACCGACAGTTTGGCGATAAAAAATATTTACAGGCAGCAACAAAAATTGCCGGTTATCTTGAAACCTTTTTAATGAGCAAAGATGGTGTTTTCTATACCAGCCAGGACGCAGATTTAATACAAGGTGTGCATAGCCGTGAGTATTTTGATTTAGATGATAAAGCACGCCGAGCAAGAGGCATGCCTATTATTGATAAACACCAATATGCACAGGAAAATGGCTGGGCATCAAGAGCCATGGTGAGTCTTTATCAGGCAACGGGTAACAAGCACTACCTGGACATTGCACAACGTTCGATGCGCTGGGTTGAAGCAGAACGTGCCATGGCGAATGGCGGCTACCGTCATGATAAGCAAGATAAAGGTGGACCCTATTTAGGTGATAGTGTTGCCGCGGCAGAAGCGAACCTTGCACTATATCAAGCAACTGGTGATAGAGAGAAACTAAAACGCGCAAGAAAAACAGTTGAGTATATTGATAAGACCTTCCGTTACGCCGGTGAAAAAGGTGCTGGCTATGCCGTATCCTATGCACCTGATAATGCGATTATTAAACCTCAGCCACATATTGATGAAAACATTGCGGTGTCACGTCTAGCAATACGAGTCTTTCATTTAACGGGTGACAAGCAATATAAAGAAACAGCTGAACGCGCTATGCGTTATTTAGCGACTGAAGAAGTAGCAACAAGTCGTTTAACTGAAGCGGGTATTTTATTATTAGCTTATGAGCTGGCAACGGATCCAACTCATATAACCATTGTTGGTGGTAAGCAAGACAAGACATCACAGACCTTGTACAAACAAGCATTAACCTACCCGGGTAGTTATCGTCGTATTGAATGGTGGGATAAATCAGAAGGCGCTATGCCAAACCCGGATGTGCAGTATCCAGCACTGCCAAAAGCGGCGGCATTTGCTTGCGCAAATCAACGTTGTTCGTTACCGGTGTTTGATAAAGCGGATATCCACCCAATGGTTGATGCGCTTTATGGGGTAAAGTAACAGGGTCTAAAACTTTGCAAGTTCTTCTTCAAGCCATTTAATTGCTTTCGTTCGGCTGTAAAAAACATGATGGGAAATATTTCTGCGAATGCCCATATTTAAAATTGCATTTGCGGCAATTTCTCGTGCTGCGTCGGGAACAATCACTGCAATGGCTTTAATTTTGTCAATGACGCCTATTTCCAGTTGCGCATCAAATGAATAGCTGTAGTGGTTCTTTTTATTAATCAGTAGTCCAATGTTGCCATCATGATGATGAGCGAGCCATTCATGATATTCCGCGATCATGACATTATTTACCTCAATGTCTTCATCAACAATGGTTTCGGTAATTTGATCAGAGACGGGAATAACTTCACAAAAACTAAGGCGGTACTGACTCATTAAAAATGACCATGGTTTATTATTAGGATATTTAGTTGAGCGTCAGTCTAAATTTGGCTAGCACAATCGTATATAGTACAAAAGAACTAGATGTGGTCATTTTGACCATTTTTTTATTGGGGATTAAAGATGAAAGCGAGTTTTATTGGTTTAGGTGCAATGGGTTACGGCATGGCTGCCAACCTACAAAAAACAGGACAGTTACAGCTAACGTGGAACCGCAGCATTGAACGTAGCCAGAAATTAGCGGAAGACTGTGGTGCAACAATAGCGAAAGACCTGACTGAACTTGCGAGTCAATCAGATCTCATTATTACCAGTGTTTCAGCCGATAATGACATTCGTGACGTTATTTCAGTCATGATGTCATCACTACGCAAGGGTAGCATCATTGTTGATACTTCTACTGTTTCTGCAATAACCGCAAAAGAGATTGCGGCATTCTTAAAAGCAAAAGATATCTATTTTCTTGATGCACCTGTATCTGGTGGCGTAGAAGGCGCAAAGAACGGTAAATTAGTCATGATGATCGGTGGTGATCAAGATGCGCTGAATAAAGCCAAACCCGTTTTAGCATCAATAAGCAGTAAGATTAGTTGGATGGGGCCGTCAGGATCAGGTCAGGCGACCAAGGCCGTTAACCAAATAATGGCAGCAGGAATTAATCAGGCGGTAACCGAAGCACTCGCCTTTGCTGAGGCAATGCAACTCCCTCTGGAAGAAGTGATCGATGTTATTAGCAACGGGGCTGCAGGCAATTGGTTTTTACAACACAGGGGTAAAACAATGGTGGCGGATAAATTTAAACCCGGTTTTAAAGTCGATCTGCATAAAAAAGACCTAGACCTTTGCCGAGAGATGATAGAAACCGTCAGTGATACTGACATGCGCCTACCCATTGTAGAAATGACGCGTTTACATTATGAACGATTACAAAAAGCTGGATACGGGGAAGAAGATATTTCAGCCCTGTATCGCATAAAAAAAGAGATGTTTATTGCAAGCTCATAATGAGCTTATAGACCAGGAATACCGATAGGCCCCGGAAGATCAGGAATGGCACAAGCTGACAGTAATATGCTTAGACTGATAATCAGTACATTAGAAATTAATTTTTTCATCATTCTTTATTCCATTATTTATTTGGCATGTTTTTGTAAAGGCGAGCAATAAGCACAATCAGGAAAAGACTAAATGGGGCGATTAAGAACCACGCATAGTAATTTCCTGAGCTATTTAAATACGCATAATAATGATACGCATCCAAGCCAACGCCTAATAGACTAATAACACAACATAAGATAATGATTTGTGAACGAGTCCGCGTTTTCAGCGCGAACTGTCCACCGAGTAAGCCGCTAACAAGGCCAAATAATCCCGCAAGTGTAGGACCTGTATTAAAATCACCAGCAAAGAGTTGCCCAAAAATAAACCCAAATACAGCAAGGAAAATAACATAAGCACGAGAAATGATGACTAATGTTTGCATAGCTAGCCTGCTAAATAGGAGTTCTTCCAGACACGAGCATGATAAGTCCGATGAAAATAGGTTGGTGCAGTATATAAATATGTAAGCTGTAACGCCCGCCGAAGGCAAGTGTTTTGCTGAGAGGGTTATCGACTTTCCATGCCAACCATGAGGGGGTGTTATTTAAAAACAATGCGCGCCCAAGAAACATGCCAATCAGCACGACACCAAACCACGGTACTAACGGAACATAGTCTTCGGTATAGGGGAGGTAGGTGGTGAAGCCAATCCAGTTAAGCATGGGGTTATCAAATAGGGGGTTACTGTAGAGCAAATCGAGAATGAGGATCCCCACTCCGAGAATAAGATTGAACCAGTAATATTTTCGGAACAGTAAGCCGAGAATGCTGGCGGCAATAATAAAATGCAAAATACCAAAGTAGATGAAGCTTTCAGGAAACATCATGTAACTACCGAGGGTGACTAATAAGGCATAGGTGAGAATTTTTGCCATACGGTAATTAAAGCGTTGCTGATCGAATTTTTTGCGGTCGGTTAAGATGATACTAATGCCAACCAATAGTAAGAATGAGGTAACGATGAATCGGCGGAAGTTTGCCCAGAAAGGTTCTTCAAGAAAATTAATGTCAACGTAACCGAATAGATTCAGGTCATAGCTAAAGTGAAATACAAACATCATTAAAATGGCAATGCCACGAAGTATGTCAACAGTCGCAATGCGTTGCGGCGTTTTCATTAGCTTTTTAACTTTAATAGCAGTGCTTCAATTTTATTTCTACGCAGACGCGAACGGATTTTATTCATTTCACCAAAACTATCATAGGGACCAAGGCGAACACGGTGCCATGTGGTTGCACCGCTGTTGGCATTGTTGATGGTAACGGATTGAATTTTTGCCTGAACACCTAATAGCGCAAGGCTGGCTTTCATTTCATCGGCTTGAGCAAGTTTTTTAAAGGAGCCCGTTTGTAGAATAAATTGACTGTTATGTTTGAATGCCGTGCTTTTATTCGTATTGTCGTCGGTATCTGTGTCCGGTACCGCTATTTCCATTTCCGGCAGGATGGTATAAAAATCATACTGTGTTCGAGGGGCAGCAGGGATGCTGTCGGTGTTGCGTTTGCGGACATCTCGCGTATCACGGCTGGATGGCTTGGCGGTATTCGCTGTTTTAGGTAATGACAGCCCTGGGTAGTTATCTTTTAAGTGAACAAGAAAGGCAACAAACAGACCAATAAACAAGCCAGTGATCATCCAGACCCAACCCGGTAAGGGGGTCGAGGAAGATTTATTTTTCTTCGCCATTTTTCTTGCCATGCTTACATGGTATCCGGTGCGTTAACGCCAAGCAATGATAGTCCATTTTTAATCACCTGTTGAACCGCTGTAATCAAAGCAAAGCGGGCATCACGGGTAGCCGTATCGTCAACGATAAACTGATGCGCATTGTAGTAGGTATGAAAAGCCGTAGCTAAGTCGCGCAGGTAGTAAGCAATTTGATGCGGTTCATAGTTACGAGCAGCAGCTTCAACCAGTTCAGGGTATTTTGCGAGCAAGGTCATCAGATCGGTTTCATGCGATTCAGTGAGAATGGCTAAATTTGCCAACCCATTGTCTTTATTCCATTCAAGTTCTTTTTCCGTAAGCTGACGTAGCACACTGCAAATACGGGCATGCGCATATTGAATGTAGTAAACGGGGTTATCGTTACTTTGTGATTTGGCGAGATCCAAATCAAAATCCATGTGCTGTTCACATTTACGCATAACGTAAAAAAAACGCGCGGCATCATTACCAACTTCCTGACGAAGTTCGCGTAAAGTAACAAACTGCCCGCTACGAGTGGACATTTGCATTTTTTCGCCGCCCTGATAAAGCACAGCGAATTGAACTAATAAGACATCGAGTTTTGAGGGATCCGAACCAATTGCAGCGAGTGCCGCTTTTACCCGTGGTACGTAACCGTGATGATCAGCACCCCAAACATCAATCACGCGATCAAAACCGCGTTCCAGTTTTTCCATGTGATAGGCAATGTCAGCGGCGAAGTAGGTTTTAATGCCGTTGTCACGGACCACAACACGATCTTTTTCATCACCGTAGTCGGTTGAGCGAAACCACAGCGCACCTTTGTCTTCGTAAACATGCCCCGAGTCTTTCAGGCGGGCGATGCACTCATCAATTTTGCCGCTGTCGTGGAGTTGCCGTTCTGAATACCAGTTGTCGTAGTGAACACCAAAATGTTCCAGTTCGACACGAATACCATCAGTGATGTCATGTAAACCAGCATCAAAAACAATCTGGTAATCATCATCACCGAGTAATTCACGGGCACGTTCAATAATGCCATCAATATGGGCTTCTTTGTCGCCGCCTGCTTCGCCTTCATCTGCAGGTAAATCAGCAAACACGGTTTTAATGTCGTGATCGAAACGTGTGGCGTGGCTATTGCGCAGTGCTGCCGCAATACATTGCACATAGTCGCCTTGATAACCATTTTTAGGGAAATGATCACGGAAATCCGGTTCACCAAGTTCCAGATAACGCAGCCAAACACTGGCGGCAAGAATATTCATCTGACGACCGGCATCATTAACGTAGTATTCGTTATGCACATCGTAGCCGGCGGCTTTTAATAAATTACCGAGTGATGCACCATAAGCCGCCCCACGACCATGACCCACATGCAGTGGACCGGTTGGGTTGGCAGAAACAAACTCGATTTGAATTTTTTGACCCTTGCCTAAATCACCACAGCCATATTGCGCTGCTTGCGCGTGAACCTTGGCGACCACCGAGGCTTGGGCGTCATCGGCTAGTGTAAAGTTAATAAAACCGGGACCGGCGATCTCAACCTTGGTAATCATCGGGTTGGCGGGTAAGGCTTTGACAATGGCATCGGCTAAATCACGTGGTTTCATGCCGGCTGGCTTGGACAGTACCAGCGCAATATTGGTGGCAAAATCGCCATGACTCTTGTCACGGGTACGATCAATATTGATATTGTCAGGCAGGTCACAGTTCAGGGCACCGGTACTAGTCAGCCCAGCCAGTGCGGTGTGGATAATTTGTTGCAGTTCATCTTTCATGGGCGGCTATTATCCTTGACGGGACAGCGCATGCAAGCCTGTTTGTGATTTATTACAGGGTATCGACCGGATCAACGTCAATTGACCAGCGTACGCGGCGTGCTTCGGGTAGTTTATCTAATTCAGAGAGTAGTTTTTTTAATAGCAGTTGCAGTGGTTTTCTTTCTGATGCCTGAAGTAGCAGCTGTGCCCGGTAGCGACCGGCGCGGCGTTCCATTGGGGCGGGCAAGGGACCTAATAGCTCAATTCCCTTGCTGCCACAGCGAATGGCAGCGGCATAGGCTTTGCTGAGAAACGCCATTGGCAGGGCGCGTTGGCTGGCTTCAGCACGCAGGAGCACCATGGATGAATAGGGTGGAAGTTCAATATCACGGCGTTCCTGTATCGCCTGTTTGGCAAAGGCAGGGTAGCCTTGCTGTAACAGTGTTTGGAGCAGCGCGTGATCGGGATGGTAGGTTTGCACTAACACTTGCCCTGGTTTGTCGGCACGCCCGGCACGCCCCGCCACTTGAATAATTTGTTGTGCCATGGATTCGCTGGCGCGAAAGTCGATACCAAACAGCCCTTGGTCGGCGTCGAGAATACCCACCAGGGTCACATTAGGAAAGTCGTGACCTTTCGCCAGCATTTGTGTGCCTACTAAAATCGCTTTGTTACCCTCATGAATTTTATTCAGCATGGTTTGCATGGCATCTTTGCGGCGGGTGGAGTCGCGATCCACTCGTACAATGTCGGTATTGGGGAATAATGTTTCCAGTGTTGATTCGATACGCTCCGTTCCCTGACCCAGGGCACGTAGCTCGGTACTCCCGCATTCGGGGCAGTTGGCAGGCATCGACTGCTCGGTGGTGCAGTGGTGGCATCGAAGTCGTTGGTTAGCCGCATGCAAGGTGAGTTTGGCATCACAGCGCGGGCAGTCAGCAATCCAGCCACAATCATGGCAGCAGAGTGTGGGTGCATAACCGCGCCGGTTGAGAAACAGTAAGACTTGTTCGTCACGTTTCAAATGGTCGGTAATATTTTCTATTAGCGTGCGCGACAGGCCGCTTTCAATGGGCTGACCGCGTAAGTCGATAGTGCGGATAGGGGGTGGCGTTGCCTTGCTGGTACGACGGCTTAATATGAGTGATTGATAACGACCTTGTTCAACATTCACCAGACTTTCAAGCGAAGGGGTTGCTGAGCCTAGTATAACAGGTATATTTAACTTCCTTGCGCGTAGCACCGCCAGATCGCGTGCGTGGTAGCGAAAGCCTTTTTGTTGCTTGAAGGAGTTGTCGTGTTCTTCATCAATAATAATCACGCCAGGTTTTGCCATTGGTGTAAACAGTGCTGAACGTGTGCCGATGACAATTCTTGCTTCACCACTTCGTGCCGCCAGCCATGCATCTAATCGTTCACTTTGCCCAAGCCCTGAATGCATCACAGCGATTGGGACCTGAAAGCGGCGTTGAAAACGACTCACGGTTTGTGGCGTGAGACTAATTTCAGGTACCAGCACCAGGGCTTGTTTACCTTGAGATAAAACGTGTTGGATAATACCGAGATACACTTCGGTTTTGCCACTGCCGGTAACACCATCAAGAAGATAGGACTGAAATGTGTCGATATCAGCTGAAACGGTTTGTATTGCAGCAAGCTGTTCATCATTCAAGTCCGGTGCAGAGTCAGTCATGGTTTCTTGTGAAAGCAGGCCCCGTTGTTGCACCGCATCGACCCAACCACGTTTAACTAATGCCGCTAACGGGGCTCGCCAATGGCTGTGTTGCTGATTGAAGTCGTCCTTGTTGAAACAGGCCTTGGGTGCGCCGAGCAGTTGTTGTAATAGTGCCGCTTGTTTGGGGGCACGTTTTAATTCATTTAGATCGGCAGCACGACCGGCTTCTGATAATCGCCAAACCGTTTCCGTACGTGCGCTGGCTGCTTTTCCTTGCCGAAGTAGCACGGGTAGAGCATGTTGCATCGCATCACCAATGGGATGGTGGTAGTAGTCACTTGCCCATTGCAGTAGTGACATAATTTCAGGGCTGAGTAAGGGCTCACTATCAAGTAGCTTGAGTGCCGGGCGTAATTTGCCAGTAGGGACGTCACTGTGATCGCTGATACCCAGCAAAATACCGGTCATTGTCCGCCGACCAAAAGGAACTTGAATACGGCTACCAATAGGAAAGTCGGTCGTGTTAGTCCCTTTAGGCGGTAGATAATCGAAGTGTTGTCGCAGCGGTGAGGCAATGGCGATTTGGAGATAACAAGCGGAAGACATGGGCGCACTCTAGCATGATGAATCAGACGCTTCACGCACTAAAATGGGCAAAATTGAATGTGAAATCAGGCGATATTTCTTTAAGTCATTGAGCGTAATAGAAGAATGAAAGTTGTCCACAAAAGCTGTGGATAAGTCTGTGGAGTAAATTATAAAATAGCCATTTTTTGCGGTGAAAATAGTGGCTTCTATTAGTTTGGTTAGTTTTTCGACACTTCCATAATAGCTAATAAAATCAATATGTTTCACTATAACGATAGGGTTTTGTAACAATTTGTGACATTTTTATGACGCTAATTCATTGATTGTTAACGCGCTGTGCATAAACAGCGAGGAAGAGGAGCTTAAAATTGTTTCACGAGTGCTTGCCAACGTATTTATTAAAGCGTTTTTGCAGCATGGGTGACTCTTCGGCGGGTTCGTCAAATTGCTCGAGCACCGGTTCGAGTTTGTCGAGGCGATCGGAGGCGGGAGGGTGGGTTTTGTAGAGTAGTGCAAGCCCTGAGTTTTCGGGATCGATGCTATCAAGTGTTTGTAGTACCGCCATGAGTGCAAACGGGTCATAACCGGCTCTGCTCGCGATCACTGTTCCCATGCTATCTGCTTCAAACTCATCACCTTTATCGAGGCCGCGTAGATACATGTCTTTTACTTCGCCGACTAACTGGGTGGTCATTTGATTACTGCGACCTTCTCTGGTCGCGCTAGCGAGTTTAATAACACCTGACAGCCCACTGGTGTTGAGACTCGACATGGCCTTGATATGGTGTTTTTGAATCACATGCGCCACTTCGTGAGAAATCACCGCGGCAAGTTCGGCTTCACTTGTAAGCAGGTCGAGAAGACCATCGGTAATGAAGATATTACCACCAGGTGTTGCGAAAGCATTGACTGCATTTGAGCGAAGTACAGCAAAACGCCAGGGCAAGTGAGCGCGGTCGGTTTGGTTAACGACCCAGCGACCAATTCGGTTTACATAGCGCTGTAGTTCAGGATCATTAACAGGTTTTGAGGCACCGAGTAGTACGGCTGCGGCATCACGACCGATTTCGATTTCATCTTCCTCGTCAATGCCGGTAATAGTACGGGAGATGTCTTTTACACCACTGATCATTTCACCAATGTCGAAGACGTTCGAGCCGCCGCCAGAGTCATCGCCGCCACCAAGAACACTGCCAAAGTCAAAGGCATGCGCTGAAAAGCTAAGCATCAGCAGGAGGGCAGGAAGTGAGAGTGTTTGCAGAGGTGCAATCATTCTTCATCCTCCTCATAACTGGTTTTTTTAGCTGGTGTTGCTGTGTCGTCAGATTTGGCTGCGGTGCCCGGTTGGTAATCAATTTGTCGGGTTTGTAAGCCGGAGTTATCACCGGCATCATCGTTGATCGCGTAATTATCGAGCGCGTTAAGTGCATCGAGATCAGGTTCGGCATTACGCAATTCTTCTTCGCTAAGTCCTTTTACTGCGGTGGCTGTTGTGTCCTGGCTGGATTTTCCACGACCGGTAGCAAGACCGGAGAGTAACTCGCCAACGCCACTAGTGGATTCTTTTGTTGCACCAGATTGTCGGTTGAGGCGAACACGAGTGAGCCTTACCCAACCCTGTTTTTCCGCGGCTTTGATTTCGTACCAGCCACCTTTGCGTTTAAGAATGATAATAGGCGTTGTTGCAGGCAATTCTGCAATGGTATCGGCATCTTTAAAAGGTTTTGCGTAGAGATTGGCATCGCGTGAAATAACACCGATTTTATCCGCAGCAAGGGCGTTAGTACTTGATATGAAAAGAATCAGGGCAAAGTAGAATAGTTGTTTCACAACCACCTCCTGTGATGCGAAATATTATTTTCGTTGCGGTTCAAATATTTTTACCGATTCATCGCGGCCTTTCACTGAGACTGCACCATGGTCTCTAAAGTTAATACTATCATTACAAAGTGCTTTTGTCGCCGCGGAAACAAGAATTCTGGCTCTGCCTTTGGTTTGCCCTTCAAGCCGACTGGCAGTATTAACGGTATCCCCAATACAGGTGTAATCGAGTTTTGTTTCAGAGCCAATCATGCCCACCACGGCTTCGCCACTATGAATCCCAATGCCAATATCAAAGCTTTCACCGAGTTCGCCGCCCAGTGATTGTTTGAATAATGTTAAGGCTTCAACCATATCGAGAGCCGCCTCAACTGCATGTTGAGCATGGTTGGGATCAGTAATTGGCGCACCCCAGAATGCCATAATGGCATCACCAATAAATTTATCTATGGTACCGCCGTGCTGGAAAATAACATTGGTTTGACGTGAAAAGTACTGGTTTAACAGCGAAACAATTTCTTCTGGCTCACGATGTTGCGACATGGTGGTAAAACCGCGGATATCAGAAAAGAGAACCGTACATTGGATTCTCTGTGCATTAAAATATTTATTGAGTCCTTCTTCACCTTCACTGACTAAATCACTGACGACACGTGGGTCGACAAAACGGCTGAACATTCGCATGGAACGTTCTCGAGTTTGTTTTTCTTCAAGATAGTCATAAAGCGCTGCAAAGGTGTAAAACAGCCAGCCAAATAATAAAGGTCGTAGCAAAGGAATAATGAGGAGTGAGGCAACAGCAAAATAACTAATGCCAAGTGAGATAATCGTAAATGCCAGATAGCCGATAAAGATACGAAATGAGTTTCTTATATGGAGCACCGCGTAAAGCAGGCTGAGGATAATAACCAGAGACATAATGGCTGGAAAAACCGGATCCGGTTCCTGCATGTAGCGATTATTTTTTAAATTTGAAATAGCAGTTGCCAACATTTCAACACCTGGATAAAGGCTGTCCAGTGGGGTTGTGCGACGGTCACCCAATGAGGGTGCGGATGCGCCAATGATAATTATTTTGTCCTCAAGTTCGTTGGCACTACGCTGGGGTTTTTGATGATTAAAAAAATCATCATAGAGATCATAAAAAGAAATATGATGAAAAGAAGATTTTTTACCTCGCCAATGCAAGCGAATACTTTCTTGATCGGGAATAGGGTAATTAAGATCGCGTGCAAGTCGTGCCGGCAAGGAGGGGATACGCCAGCCATAGGCTTCGGTATAAAGTAAGTAGCGGCGACCCACCCCATCGGGATCTTCAATATATTGCACGTTACCCAAACGCCCCGTATCAATGGCGGCAGGAATGCCGGGTAATTGTAATGAAATACGCGCCATCGGATCAGCCTTCTCGGTTGCAGTAAACCCCAGAGCAGAACCAAATTTACCCAGAATAATCTGGCTTTCAGAATCATTTTCGGCGGGTAGTCTTAAAATGGGAAAATAAATATTATTTGTTTGCTGAATGACCTTGCCAAAAGCGTCATCGCTGGCGGTCTTTGTTTCATCGTTGTGTTTAGCTTGATTGTCTTGATCAGAGAACAAGATATCGTAAATAATTGCCTTAGGTTTTTGCTTGATAATTTCCTGAAGCAATTTGCCGTGTAATTCACGTGGCCAGGGATAGCGTCCATAACCTTCTTTTCTGCCAATACTATCGAGGCTGTACTCATCAATATCGATAATCACGATATCCGGGTCAGTACGGAGGTTGCTGGCTTGAGAGAGCACAAAGCGATCACTGAGTCGAGACTCCATGCCAAGCATGAGATCAACGAAAAAGAACTCAATAAAAGCGATGACAATGGCAGTTAGTGCCATTATTGAGATACGTTGAGATGACTTTTGTTTGCTATGAGTAAGCATATTCTTCCGTCAAACCCTTTGTCGCTAATGAATTGACCCTGAGTGTCGATAACAAACCGCATAAGGATACTCTATATAACACACTTATGTGGATAGATTGAATGACAGCGAAAAAGAAACACAAGACAGCTGAAGTTGACGGTGCTGAAACACTGAAAAAAATTGAACAACGATTATCTCATTTGGGTGATTTACCGATCTTTAGTGCGACTTTAAATAAAGTACGCCATATCAGCAGTGATAGCGATAGTGATGCTATGTCATTGGCAGTGGAGGTGATGAAGGACGCTAATCTCACAACGAAGTTATTACAGTTAGCGAACTCAAGTGTTTATAACCGAGGCTTAGGCAAGATTACAATCATTTCTCGTGCAGTGATATTGCTGGGTTTTGAAACAATAAGAAGTCTTTGCTTAACGTTGAAGTTAATTGAAAGTTTCAATACCGGTGATGATGGCTTTGATATGAATAGCATGTTGGTTAATGCATTCTTGAATGCAGGCATGGCACGCGAAGTTGCAGAAAAAGCAGGGGTTAAAGATATTGAACAAAGTTATATCTGTGGATTACTGCATGGTTTGGGTGAAATTATTGTTGCTTATGCCTTACCTGAAAAGTATAAGCAGATGTTGTTGATGGATGAAAAAAACCATATAAGTTGGAGTAAGGTGCAACAGCAGCAATTAGGTTTATCATTTTACACCGTTGGCCAAAAGTTGGGTGAGCAGTGGGGGTTTTCAAATAACGTTATAAAAACAATGCAAAATTATCGTTCTAACTCAAGCAAAAACTTAACGGACCCTATCGAAATAAATAAAGCATTATCATCCTTATCAAATTCAAGTTTGGAAGTGCTTTTTGGGAAACAAAACAGACAAGAAAGCAGTTTAGGTGAAATTTATCAGGATATGGCCAATGCTGTCGGTATTAGTCGTAGTGATATTGAAGAGTGCATGCAACAAAATTTTCGTAATAGCTGCGACCTGGCCAGTGATTACGGTATTGACATGAAGCTATTAATGCCACCAGTGCATGAAACCAGCGATGCATTATTGAACAAGATGTCCAGACAGTTATCGTTTTATGCAGGAACGCGATCTACTACAGATGATGAACATCTTGATGAAGAACAACTGAATAAAGATAAAAAACCAGATAGCGCAGCAAAGAATAAAAAAGACAGTTCTGTATCAAAAAAGATTGCTGCTGCTAAATCGGTTATAAAAAAACCAAAGCAAAAGCTGATTAAAAGCGCTGATTTACAGGTCCAGCTTTCTATATTGCAGGATATAACAGGTTTAATTAGCTCGTCTGCCGGTGTGCATCATGTGTTTGCAAAAGTTCTGGAAGGGATTCATAAAGGATTGCACTTTAATCGAGCAGTATTGTGTTTGTTGAATGCAGACCATTCCAGATTACAAGTACGATTAGGTGTAGGTGAGAATCAGGATAATCTGAAAAAATATTTTGATTTACAGGTAAGAGATAACAGAAATTTATTTATTAAAATTCTACGCGAAGGTAATGAGTTATTGGTGAATGATGTAAATTCACCGGATTGGAAAAACCTGGTGCCAAAAGAGTTTGTTTCACAAGTTAAGGTAAGTTCTTTTTCAATTGCAGCGCTAAGGGCGGGAGATAGAATTGTCGGACTTTTTTATGCTGACATGGGCACGTCTGGAATACAGGTAAATGATGAATTGCAAAAAGGTTTTATTCAATTTGTAAACCAGGCCAGATTGGCCTTGCAATATTCAGAAATACAGCGCGGTAAGTAATATAATGGTTATTTTTTCAGCCGTTTTTCAATTTTAGAAATGGCATCGTCAATATCTAAACCAAGCTTTTTATTGCATAGTTTGAGTAAAGGCAGTAGCTTATTTAATAATACCGCGAGATAAGGTTGTAAACGTTCAGCTTCAGCGCTGCCGGATAATCGTATTGCTGTATCGATATCTGGCAGGCTATTTAAAGGCGTTAACTTGGTTACTATTTCATCTATAACAATACTGTTGCCTGGCTGGCTAATGGCAGTCTGTAAGTGATCTTCCGCCAGGTTGATAATGTCATCGGTAGATGTTGTATTGTTAATGTCTGTCGCTGCAATACCGATATTAAAATTAACGTCTAATTCATTGAGTTGTTCAGAAACGCGATCCGCGAGTTTCTTGGCACCAACCCTGTTTGCAGAAGGTAAAATAAAAGCAAGTTTAGCTAAACCAATACGTGCCAGCGTATCCTCGTTACGGGTTTCCGCACAACTGATATTGGCAACACGTTTCAGAATGTCATCAGCGACTTCTTTACCCCGTTTCAGGAATAATCGATGGAATTCATTAATTTCTAATAGTACCAAGGTCAGTTCGCCGCGATGTCGTTTTGCATAAGAGAGATCTTTAACAATACGGCTATCAAAATATTTTTTATTACTAAGTCCTGTTAGCCTATCGGTTGTTGCCTGCTTTTCAAGCTCAGATGTGGTTTCAGTTAGTTTCTTATGAGTTTGATTGAGTTGAACGTGTGTTTTAGCACGGGTTCGTAATTGTACTGATTCAAAAGGTTTGCTAATAAAATCAGAGGCACCATTTTGCAGTGCTTTGTGTTTGGTTTCGTCATCATCCTCCGCGCCAGTAATAATGATCACGGGTAATTCATTGATAGCAGGATCATCACTTTGGCGTATACGATCAAGTAAACCAAAACCGTCTAAATTAGGCATGGAAAGGTCGGAAAAAATAACTCGAATATCATCAATTTCTTGAAGCGTACTCCATGCTTCTTCTCCATCAGCCGCTTCGGTAATGCGGTATTCTTTACCAAGAATTTTACCGATAGCGCGGCGCATCAGACGTGAGTCATCCACCACCAGTAAGTGGGCTATTTCTTCATTCTCTACTTCGGTGTCATCGGGCATGCCGTGTCGTCCAGGACTTGATACTAAAATATCTAGTAAAGCATAGAGGTTATAGCAGACTCTTCAAGTAAATAAACATAAGCATGGCCCCAGTGCGTCATATCACTGACGTAATTGGTCAATAAAATGACGAAAACAAGGTTTATCATTGATGCTAAGTGATTGATAATCGGTTATTTCAGCTTGGCATGGGCATTGCATCATTGTTTAGTAAGCCAAATGGTGAATGGACGTAGTGTCTGCAAATTGTAGTTTCTCCTCCTTAGAGATGTTTTCGGGGTACCACTTTGGTACCCCGTTTTTTTTGGCCGCTTGCTTGATTATATGAATATAATCAGGGTAGCTTAGCCTTACGCATGAAAGAAGGAGTTAGATGTGACTGGTTTTACTCAACAGATACTAAGAACAGATGCTGCGGGTATGCCACTGGAATGGATTAATTATCAGGATGCGGTTCGCTTATATCATTTAGAGCAGGTTGCTTATAGTTGTGGCTCTTTACTCTATCGAGTGCGCGGTGGCGTTAATGCGCATAGCGGTCAACGTAGCGTTATTAATGTTAATTCTATTGTTGCAACACACGGCAGTTGTGCTGCATCAAAAGCAAGAAAGTACTATAGCCCGCCATTAAATAATAAAGCACTTTTTAAGCGTGATGCACATTTGTGTATGTATTGCGGTTCGCATTTTCTGGATCGGGATTTATCGCGTGATCATGTTACCCCGTTGAGCCAATCAGGTGCGGATAGCTGGAACAATGTAGTAACTGCATGTAAACGTTGTAATAACCATAAAGCAGGTAGAACACCAGAACAGGCAGGTATAGCCTTGCTAGCAGTGCCTTTTATACCCACTCATGCGGAGTATGTCTATTTACAGAGTAAGCGTGTATTGGCAGATCAAATGGAATTTCTTTTGGCGCATTTTCCTCGTAGCAGCCCCTTGCATGAGCGACTTCATTTACATCGAGATTAAAACGCAGAATGTTTGATAGTCAGGTAATTAGTGCTGATATTTCCAGCAGTACAGCAACCCCTTTTATATTAAAGAACCACGTGGCTGTCGGTGGTGGAGATATCAATGAGACCTATCGTTTACAAGGGGAGTGTGGTCGTCAATTTTTCCTGAAGTTAAATCATGCTAGCCGCATTGCAATGTTTGTTGCTGAAGCCGAAGGTTTGCTTGAATTGGCACGGGCGAAAGTGATTCGTGTCCCTGCTCCTGTTTGCTACGGTGAAACCAGGGCTCATGCATATTTAGTACTGGAGAACCTTGATCTGTCAGGTACTGCAAATGGGGCGTTGATGGGGCAGCAATTAGCAAAACTGCATCAAACTGACTCAAATGGTTGTGGGCACGGCTGGCATCGTGAAAATACCATTGGTGCCACGCCGCAAAAAAATAGCTGGTGTGCGGATTGGGTCGATTTTTTGCGCCAGCAACGGCTCGGATATCAATTGAAATTAGCCTCGAAGCGGGGGGCAAGCAGAAAGTTACTTAATAATGGTCAACTATTATTAGAAGAATTAGATTTTTATTTTGATAATTATGTTCCTATGCCATCACTTTTACACGGGGATTTATGGGCAGGAAATGCAGCGTATGATGAGGCGGGTCAGCCTGTTATCTACGATCCGGCTGTTTATTATGGTGATAGAGAGACAGATATTGCCATGACCGAGTTATTTGGTGGATTTTCTCAAGAATTCTATTCCGCCTATGAGCAAATTTGGCCTTTAGATGCAGGTTATTCAAGAAGACGTGATATATACAAGTTGTATCATATTCTTAACCATTTCAATATGTTTGGCGGTGGTTATGCCTCTCAAGCCAATAATATTCTGGAAAAACTGCTTATTTTACTTCCATAAGTACGATTAACCTTGAGGCATAGGGAATTGTTGTCTATACCTATCTATAAGGTCCATTTACAAGAATTTCTCTTAAATTATCTGTGGGGATAGAGGGCTGCCAATATTGGTCAGGGGTTATTGCGTATGAAAAAAATATTGCTTGCGTTAAGTCTATTCTCTGTTGCATTGCCAGGTGTCGCTGATACAAGTGATTACATCTGGAATCAGCAGTTTGCAAAGAAAATGGTTAAGGCCGAAGCTGGAAATCTTAAAGCTCAATATGATGTTGGGAATATGTATCTAAAAGGACAGGGTACAACACGTGATGCAAAGGAAGCCTACAAGTGGTTTAAGAAAGCAGCTGAAAAAGGGTATTCGCGTGCACAGTATAAACTCGGGTATTTATATCACCGAGGTGAAGGCACCAAACAGAATCACAGTAAAGGCTTTAAATGGGTAAATAAATCAGCACAACAATCGTATAAACCGGCAATGTATTATCTGGGTAAACTTTATGCGGCAGGCGAAGGTGTTAAACAGGATATAAATAAAGCGCTTGCGTGGCATAAAAAGTCATATGCTGCAGGTTATAATCCTGCCAAGCGTGAGATAGAAAGGTTAGAAGCCAAGCTGGCATTGCAAAAACAACGTCAAGTTGCATTTGATCCAAGACCGACACCGGTTGCAAAAGTTGTACGTGCTAAACCTAAGGCAAAACCAAGACCAAAGCCCAAGGTGAAAGCAAGAAAGGTAAAAACAGTTAAGCTGAATGAAAAAATTGTAAAAGATATTATATTAAGCAACCAGTGGCAGTTGAAAGGGAAGCCTGCTTTATTGCTGCCTTCGAAAATGACTACATGTAAGCAAAAATCAAATAAACTGGTTTGTGAAAGCAAAGAGATGGAATATAACGAATCGTATGGCGTTATTTCTTATATTATGCAGGCATCATTCAGTAATTTTACAAATAGAGGTGAATTTACGGGTGAATATAATAAAAATATAACCTTAATCTTTCCGGATGACCCAGACGATCCTGACATAGTGATACCACTGGATTACGGACCGCAGAAAAAAGAACTAATGCGTTGCAAGGTAATGGCTAGTGATGTGACTTGTTATCGCGGTGAAAAGAGAGAAAAAGTGACTTATCGCAAGATATAAATTAGAGCAATGCACCAGGCATAGGAGTGTGCCTTCTCGATGAACAGTAAAATAGTTATTTTAGTTGCATTAGTATTTTTAACAAATTATATATTTGCAGATACCAGTGATTATATTTGGAATGAGCAATTTTCAAAGAAAATTGCTGAAGCCGAGGCAGGTAAGATACGTTCTCAATATGATATAGGTAATATGTATCTTAAAGGGCAGGGAACTGGTATTGATGAAGTTAAGGCTTTTAACTGGTTTAGCAAAGCGGCTAAAAGCGGGCATGTGAAATCACAATTTAAAATTGGTTTTATGTTGCTAAATGGAACGGGCGTTAAAAAAAATTACGCCAAGGCAGAAAAATGGTTACGAAAAGCAGCGTATAAAAAGTATGCACCGGCACAATACTATCTTGCGGGCATGTACCGTGATGGTAAGTATCTCACTAAAAATTATGATAAATCATTATTTTGGCTTAAAAGAGCGAAAGCAAGTGGCTTTTGGAAAGCGGCCAATGAATATGACAAGGTTATTCAGTTAGTTCAGCGTGGTAACGCCAGAACACCTCGTAAAACAGTTTCAAGGCCAACGCCTAGAGCGGTGGTTCGAAGTAAACCTGTCGCTGTAAGCGATGATTTGCGCGATTTATTACTCAAGGCAAAATGGTTAGAGGGAGGTAAGCCAGCACGTTATTTACCCTCTGGTTTTACTCAATGCGAAAAGAAAAGACGAGGCCTTGCCTGTGCTTCAAAGCAGGATCTAAATGGAAATCGCGGGAATACGACGTTTAAATACAGGATTGTTGCAACTGTAAAAAATATCAGTGAGGCAGGTGAATTTACGGTTATTTATAATAATAATGTGTTATCCGTTGTGCAGGGGAAACCATTGATTATCCCCGGTGATGATGATGAAGAGCCACCTACTGTTGTGCCAAGCCCTGTTGTAAAGCTGGGTTTTCAAAGAACGGTTCATAATCTAGAGTGTCAATTAGTGAATGCAAAACAGATAAACTGCACCAAAGACTATACTCGCTCAATTAAGCTCACCCGAAAATAGAATGTAACATATTGATTTTTATGTTTTTAATGTGACTGTAATGCCCGTGTGAATAAGTCACACTTGTACTGTGTCATGTGTCATCGCGCCAAAAACTCATTCCATCAAAATAGACTCATAAGAAAGCTAATGAGAGGGAATGATGATGAGCAAAATATTACTTGTTAATGAATATAATCTGGCTCGTGAAGGTATTAGCCAGTTATTGTTAGATAATCAGATGATTAACAGTGTTGAAATGGCAACAAAAAGTGCTGATGCGATAGTGAAGGCAAAGCAATGCGAGCCAGATATTGTCATCATGGATTTAGGAACTGAACATCTTTCAGTATTTGATGTAACACGTCGTATGTTGGCAAATAACAGGTATCTGAAAATTATTGTTTTAACCAGTCAGGTTGATGAGCCATTTCCGTCACGTGTTTTACAGGCAGGTGCTATCGCCTGTTTAGGTAGAAAGAGTTCGGTCAATGATTTGTTTTCAGCGATTAAGGCAGCTCGTCTGGGTAAACGTTATGTGAGTACCGATGTGGCACAGGGAATGGCGAACCAGACAACCAGAAATGAGCAGGCATCCCCGTTTATTTCGTTATCGAATCGTGAACTACAAATTATGTTTATGTTTGTCAGTGGTCTTAAAGTAAATGAAATTGCCGACAAGCTTTGCCTGAGCCCTAAAACAGTGAGTACTTACCGCTACCGTATATTCAGCAAGTTAGACGTGCGCGGTGATGTGGAAATGACGCACATGGCATTGCGTTACGGCGTGCTACAGGAAGCAAAGATGCAAACGACTGAGTACCGCAAAGCAAGCTGAACGGTACTTAGTTGTGGTAAGCCTGACTGTATTCATGCACAGCATCAACAAGTACTTTGACATTGTCAGGATCAACATGCTGGTGGATGCCATGACCCAGGTTAAAGACATGCCCGCTGCCTTTGCCATAACCATCAAGAATCATTTTAACTTCTTCTTGTATGCGTTCTGGCGAGGCATAGAGGATTGATGGATCCATGTTGCCTTGTAAGGCAATTTTATCACCGACACATTTGCGTGCCTCAGCAATATCCGTTGTCCAGTCAAGGCCTGCAGCATCAGGGCCTGCCGCGGCAATGTCTTCTAACCAGCAACCGCCACCTTTGGTAAACAGCACAACGGGTACTTTACGGCCATCGTGCTTACGAATGAGACCATCAATAATACGTTGCATGTAACGTAGTGAAAATTCTTTGTAGTCACGTGGGGTGAGTACGCCGCCCCAGGTATCAAAAATCATCGCTGTTTGTGCACCCGCCATAATTTGTGCGTTGAGGTAGCTGGTGACACTGTCGGCGAGTTTTTCGAGTAATTTATGCAGTAGTGCAGGTTGTTCAAACATCATGCCTTTGCTTTTGGCAAAGTCTTTGGTGCCGCTGCCTTCAATCATGTAGGTGGCAAGTGTCCAGGGGCTGCCGGAAAAACCGATTAATGGCACACGCCCATTGAGGTCGCGGCGAATAGTCCGTACTGCGTTCATGACGTATTGCAATTCACCTTCAGGATCGGGAATGCCAATTTTATCGACATCGGCTTTGCTGCGAACCGGGTTTTCAAAACGCGGACCTTCACCGGCTGAGAAATATAGACCCAAACCCATCGCATCGGGAATGGTTAAAATATCCGAGAAAAGAATCGCAGCATCAAGATCAAAACGTTCGAGAGGCTGTAAGGTGACTTCACAAGCAAGATCGGCGTTTTTACACAGACTCATAAAATCGCCGGCTTTTTCACGGGTTGCACGATATTCAGGTAAATAACGTCCTGCCTGGCGCATGATCCAGATTGGGGTGCAGTCTACAGGCTCACGTAACAAGGCACGCAAGAAGCGGTCGTTTTGTAATTCACTCATAGTTTTTTATAGCGAGAGTTTATTATTTTAATCTCTCGCTTCCTTATCGATTAGGTTTTAAACGTCCAGGTAATCCAGAATGCCTTCGGCAGCCTGACGTCCTTCATAAATAGCGGTAACAACAAGATCGGAACCTCGTACCATGTCACCACCGGCAAATATTTTTTCGTTGCTGGTCTGGAAACCAAACTTGCCATTAGCCGGTGCTTTAACGCGGTTGCGCTCGTCCAGTTCAACACCAAGATCGCTTAACCAGTCAGGCGGGCTAGGACGGAAACCAAAGGCAATTAAGACATGATCGGCAGGAATAATTTCTTCACTGTCTTCAATTGGCTCGGGATTACGGCGACCATTGGCATCCGGTTCACCAAGCTGTGTCGTAATGACCTTGATACCTTCTACTTTATCCGTGCCAACAATTTCAACAGGCTGGCGATTCCAGAGAAATTCAACGCCTTCTTCTTTGGCGTTTGCAACTTCACGTTTGGAACCGGGCATATTCGCTTCATCACGACGGTAGGCACAACTGACACTTTGCGCACCTTGACGAATTGAGGTGCGGTTACAATCCATCGCTGTATCACCGCCACCCAATACGACAACTTTTTTTCCTTTCATGTCGATGCAGCTATCGGCTTCACCAAGCACTTTCCGGGTATTTGAAATCAGGAAAGGCAGGGCATCATAAACGCCCTCGAGTTCTTCGCCAGGGAAGCCACCTTTCATGTAACTGTAGGTACCGGTGCCCAGAAAAACCGCATCGTATTCGGCAACCAGTTCAGCAATGCTAATGTCTTTACCAACATCGGTATTGAGTTTGAATTCAATACCCATGCCTTCCATGATGTCACGGCGACGTTTAATAACTTCTTTTTCAAGTTTGAAAGAGGGAATACCGTACGTGAGTAAGCCACCAATCTCGGCATAGCGATCGAAGACAACAGCTTTTACACCATTACGAGCCAGAATATCTGCACAACCAAGCCCGGCAGGGCCGGCACCAATCACAGCAACACGTTTACCTGTTTCGGCTACTTTTGATAAATCAGGGCGCCAGCCTTGTTCAAGCGCGGTGTCGGTAATGTATTTTTCGACATCACCAATGGTCACGGCACCAAAGCCACCTTCGTTCAAGGTACAAGCACCTTCACAAAGACGATCCTGTGGGCAAACCCGACCACAGACTTCAGGCAGGCTATTGGTCTGGTGAGATAAATCAGCAGCCTGAAAAAGTTTGCCTTCAGCAACCAGTTTTAACCAGTTAGGGATGTAGTTATGAACGGGGCATTTCCATTCGCAGTATGGGTTACCGCAATGCAAACAGCGATCAGCCTGTTCAGCCGCGCGATCTTTATCAAATTCACCATAGATTTCAGCAAATTCTTTAATGCGTAGCTTCGCATCTTTCTTTTGCGGATTATGGCGTTCTACATCAAGAAATTGAAAATTATTACCCATCTTAATACTCTCGTTGGCGGCAGCGTTTAAGCGGCGCGCTGTTGCAGGTCGGCCATTAATGATTCAAGTTTGGCGGCTTTTGGTTTTACCAGCCAGAACTTGCGGGCACAGTCTGCAAAGTTGTCTAAAATATATTGTCCACGCTCACTACCGGTTTCTTTTACAAAATCGGTAATGATGTCGCGTAAGTGATTACGGTGAGCTTCCATGTTTTCAGGCTGGATGCGGTGTATATCAACATCATCATTGATGCAGTCAGCAAATTCCTTGTTCTCGTCATAGACATAGGCGAAGCCACCGGTCATGGCAGCACCGAAGTTAGTACCGGTTTTACCTAAAACAGTGACGAGTCCACCGGTCATGTATTCACAACCATGATCCCCAACCCCTTCAACAACGGCATGACAACCCGATAGGCGAACACCGAAACGTTCGCCGGCTAAACCAGATGCGTATAAGGTGCCACCGGTTGCACCGTATAAACAGGTGTTACCGATAATGGTGGTTTCATGTGATTTGAACAGACTGTTTTTAGCGGGGCGAATAACCAGCTTACCGCCAGCCATGCCTTTGCCAACATAGTCGTTAGCGTCGCCATCCAGTGTCATATTCAAACCGCCGGCATTCCAGACGCCAAAACTTTGTCCGGCTGTACCGGTTAAGTTAAGTTGAATGGGATTATCGTTCATTCCCGTATTACCGTGGCGTACCGCAATTTCACCGGAGAGGCGAGCACCGATAGAACGATCTGTATTGCGAACGGTGTAGCTAAACTCGCCACCCTGACTGTTTTCGATAGCATCGAGGGCATCACTGACCATTTGTTCGGCAAGTTCGCCTTTATCAAAGGGTTCGTTGAAATCCTGTTCACAGAACTGGGCTTTATCAGCAGCAACGCCGGCATCGGATAACAGCGGTGATAAATCCAGTGATTGTTGTTTGCTGGTATTGCCATCCAGTGCTTTTAATAAGTGTGTTTGACCAATGATATCAGCCAGTGATTTAGCGCCCAGTAACGCCAGGTGTTCACGAACTTCTTCAGCAATAAATTTGAAGTAGTTCATCACTGCTTCAACTTCGCCGGTGTAGTATTTACTACGCAAAACATTGTTCTGTGTGGCAACACCGGTTGCACAGTTATTGAGGTGACAAATTCGTAGGAACTTACAACCCATCGCAATCATTGGACCGGTACCAAAGCCAAAACTTTCCGCACCGAGGATGGCGGCTTTAATGACATCGAGTCCGGTTTTCAAACCACCATCAGTTTGTAAGCGAACTTTGCCGCGTAAATCATTAGCACGTAAAATCTGGTGTGTTTCAGATAAGCCCAGTTCCCACGGACCGCCCGCATATTTTACGGATGTTTGTGGTGATGCGCCGGTGCCGCCATCGTAACCCGAGACCGTAATCAAATCAGCGTAGGCTTTGGCAACCCCTGCGGCGATAGTGCCCACACCGGCTTCAGCAACCAGTTTTACGGATACCAAACCCTCAGGGTTAACTTGTTTCAAGTCGTAAATAAGTTGGGCTAAATCTTCGATAGAATAAATATCGTGATGCGGTGGTGGCGAGGTTAATGCAACACCGGGGTTACAGTAACGCTGTTTGGCAATCAGCTCGTTGACTTTATGTCCCGGTAACTGACCACCTTCACCCGGTTTTGCGCCCTGGGCAATTTTAATTTGCATGACTTCTGCGCTACGCAGGTAAGCCGGTGTGACACCAAAACGACCGGAAGCCACTTGTTTGATTTTAGAACGTTTCATGGTGCCGTAACGTTCTGGATCTTCGCCACCTTCACCTGAATTAGAACGTGCACCGAGGCGGTTCATTGCTTCAGCGAGTGTTTCATGGGCTTCCGGTGACAACGCACCTAACGACATTGCCGCGGAATCAAAGCGGGTCAGGATACTTTCAATCGGTTCAACATCATCAAGCTTAATCGCTGAGTTTTCATCAGTGAGTTTTAATAAATCACGTAAGCTAATCGGGGCACGGTTATCAATTTGTGCAGAATAGATTTTCCACTTGCTGAAATCACCGCTGTTAACCGCTTGCTGTAGGCTGCGAACAACATCCGGGTTGTAGGCATGATCTTCGCTACCGTGGACATAACGAAGCAGACCACCCTGGCCAATTTTCTTGCGAGGGTTCCAGGCAAGATCACAAAGTTGTTTTTGATCGGCTTCAAATTCATCAAAGCGAATCCCCGAGATACGATTGGTGGTGTCTTTAAAACACAGATCAACCACATCCTGATGCAAGCCTACCGATTCAAATAATTGCGAACCACGGTAACTGGCAATGGTTGAAATACCCATCTTTGAGGTGATTTTGTATAAACCTTTGTCGATACCACGGCGATAGTTACGCTCAAGATCAGCCGCATTTTTAATATCAACGTCACCGTTACGCACCATGTCATTAAGACATTCGTAAGCAATGTAAGGGTAGATACAGGTTGCACCATAACCAATTAAAACGGCACAGTGATGTGGATCACGTGCGGTAGCAGTTTCGACAATAATATTGGCATCACAGCGTAGTCCATCTTTAATCAGACGATGGTGCACCGCACCGGTCGCAAATAAACTATGCACTGGATAAGTATCATTGCTGATGTCACGATCAGATAGAATTAAAACAACTTTACCATTACTAATGGCAGTCGATGCTTTACTGGCAATATCTTTAATTGCATCTTCAAGAGAGACATCATGCGGGTAGTTCAGTGAAATAGTCTCAGCAGCATACTCTGCATCTGTTTTGCCTATTTCAAGTAATTGTTTGAACTTACCATGTGATAACACCGGTGAGCGAACCAGTAAACGCGCTGAATGTTCTGCCGTTTCTTCAAACATGTTGCGCTCACGACCAAGACAGGTTTCCAGTGACATCACAATTTGTTCACGGATTGGATCAATGGGCGGATTGGTTACCTGTGCAAATTGTTGGCGGAAATTATCGTAAGGGGAGCGAACCATGCGTGAAAGAACGGGGAAGGGCGTATCATCGCCCATGGAACCAATCGCCTCCATGCCGTTTTCACCGAGCACACGAATAATTTCATCACGTTCCTCAAAAGTAACCTGAAACATTTTTTGATAAGTATTTAGCTCATCAAGCGGCATGTAATTCGTAAACGATGTTTCTTTCAGCCTGGATTCAAGATGACTGGAATTTTCCTTCATCCATTGTTTGTAAGGCTGGCGCGCTTTAAGTCGGTTGTCGATATCTTCAGGTAAAAGTAACTCACCTGTTTGGGTATCGGCGGCAAACATTTCGCCAGGTTTTAAACGACCTTTTGCCACAACATCGGCTGGGTCGTATTCGTAGACGCCTACTTCAGAGGCAACCGTGATGTGACGATCTTTGGTGATCACCCAACGAGCCGGGCGTAGACCGTTACGGTCAACCGTACAGGCGGCATAGCGACCATCGGTGAGTACTACACCGGCAGGACCATCCCAGGGTTCCATGTGCATGGAATTGTATTCGTAAAAAGCACGTAGATCCGGATCCATGTTTTCAACATTTTGCCATGCAGGTGGAATCAACAGACGCATGGCGCGGAAAATATCCATGCCGCCCGCAAGCAGTGCTTCGAGCATGTTATCCATGCTGTTTGAATCAGAACCGGTCATTGATACGAGTGGACGAACATCCGCCATAGGAATGGTGGGTGTTTCAAATTTATGCCCACGCGCCACCGACCAGTTGCGGTTACCCTGCACCGTATTAATTTCACCGTTGTGAGCAAGGTAGCGGAACGGCTGCGCCAAACGCCACTGTGGCCAGGTGTTGGTCGAGAAACGCTGATGGAAGACGGCAAGGCTGGACGCCATCCTGGTATCTTTTAAGTCGAGGAAGAAAACCGGCAGGTTTTCAGGCATGACTAAACCTTTATAAGAAATAACCTTTGAAGACAGTGATGAGACATAGAACATCGGGTCGTTGTCTTCAATGGCTTTTTCACAGCGGCGACGGGCGATGTATAAATGACGTTCAAAATCCGCATCGTCCATGCCATCTGCCGGGTTAACAAACACCTGTTCAATTTGTGGTTGGCTGGCGAGCGCCTCTTCACCACAGGCGGATGAATCGGTAGGCACAACACGCCAGCCCTGTACATCAAGCCCTTCCTGTTTTAGTTCTTTTACAAGACAGTTACGCGCTGTATCGGCGAGCTTGTTATCCGTATTAAGGAATACCATGCCGACCGCGTATTGGTCTTTGAGGGTAAACCCTTCCGTTTTAGCTGCAGCACGCATGAAGCCATCGGGCTTACCCATTAACAGACCACAGCCATCACCGGATTTTCCATCGGCGGCAACGGCGCCACGGTGGGTTAAGCGGGCTAGTGCGCCAATCGCTGTATCAAGTAGCCAATGGCTCGGTTCGCCATCCATGTGCGCAATGAGGCCAAAGCCACAGTTGTCTCTTTCGAATTCTGGTCGGTAGATGCCAGATTGAATTTTATCTGAATAACTCACAGTACAGCCCGTTCACGTAGATTGAAATTGTTCCGAACGCCCGGATTTCTTGCGACCCAGGCAAAAGGGCAGTAATTATACAGGCGAGGGGGTTAAATTAGCAATTCAGATCTGACTAAAAGCCTTGTAATTCATAGTGAATTACCGGTTTGCACTATTTTGGTGCATCTAATTTAGGTTTTTCAAGCCTTTAAAGGGTCGAGGCCATGGTTTTGTGAGTTGTAGTGCCTTAGGCAGTCTTTTCACCGCATCACGAGCCTGCTGTTTGCTTGGGAAGTTTTTGTAAATAAGAATAAACCAATCAGCCCCTTTTAATTGAGTACGAATAATGGCGCTCTCAGTCGTAATCTTATGCGCGCGTTGTACCAGTACAAGAGAACTACGTTTGCGGCTACCCATTAACTGTAAGGTAAAGTGATTGGCTTTTTGTTGAGAGAGCCAGTCTTTCTTTTCAGGCTCAATAGCACTTTTAACAGCACTGTCGGTAGTGATCGGTTTTTCAGTGACAACAACCGGTTCTGTTTTGGGTACTGGAGGCGGTGTTGGTTTAACTTGTTTTGGTTGTTCAGGCTCTTTTTCCTGAGTGATAGCAGGTTTAATTTCAGTAGGCTGAGACGAAACTTTTTCTGATTCAATTATTGCTGTTGTCGTAACGGTCTTGGTTGGTTTTAGTTCAACGTCATCAGGAATGATCGTTGCTTCATTAGTACTGCTCTTTTCGTCTGGTGAATGTACACCACCACTGATCGCATCAAAATCCGGTGTTTTTTCTGTTATTGATTCAGCAACATCTTTGCTAGGAGGTAACAGGGGGAGTTCACGAGTTTCCAGTTTGGCGGTACGATCAGACTGAGATTTCCCCAATGACTCGATGACATCACGACTAAGGAACCAGGTTATGCCTGCTGCAATAGCAAGAATAACAATGACGGTAATACCTGAACGGAATCGTATCGCAAAGTCTGGAACAGGATCATTTTTGGTAATAGAGCGTAATAAAATATCTTGAGCATGTTGATTGATAAGGCCAGGGATACCATTTGCCTGACGATGAATTTGTTTCATTTGAGATGAACTGAATGGGTTATCACCTTGCAAGCCTGCAATAGACAAACGGTATTGAATGTATTCGATCGTTTGTTTTTCATCCAAAGAAGGCATTGTTAAGGTATGGGTAATTCTATGTTTAACTTCTTTAAGCTCGGGGGCATTGAACATTTCGTTGAGTGTGGGCTCACCAAATAAAACAATTCTTAATAAACGTTCATCGTCATCAGCAAGTTCAGACAGTTTTAATAAAATAGTTAATGAGGCAGTAGGAAGTTGGTGAGCATCATCAATAATAAGAATTGGCATCAGTTCACTGCGTTTCATTTCAGTGAGACGTTTTTGTAACATCTCAAAGCCACTACCAAAATTAACCGAGTCTTGAGGGAGACCAAATCCTTCGCCAATTTCAATGAGAAGTTGGTCCGGGTTAGTGGTAGCTGTGGCATTAATAACGCAGTGGCGCCAACTGTCAGAGCGCATTTCCAGAAATTTATTTAACAGGCTGGTTTTACCACTTCCTTGAACGCCAGATACAACTAATAAAAGTTCACTGTTCTGGCACATGTGGTAGAGCATGTTAAGGCGTTGTGCTCGTTCTGCATCAAGTAAAAAGAAATCATCCTGATTAGATTCAGGATCAATTGCAAAAGGTTCACGGTTTAACTGATATTGTTGTAAATAACTAACCGATGCATAGGATGTTGAAGATTGTGTATCACTCATGATGTTGTCCTTGTCCATCAACAAAAACGACCTGGTAGCCACGTTTAATTTGTGTGTCACGTTCTTTTAGCATAGCAGTCATTGCATCTGGATAATCAGCAAAGTGATCGCGTCGTACTCTGCCGGAATTCCCCTGATAACCCATTTCACGAACTAATGACCACCCATTTAATAAATCTTCCTGAATAATAAGATGCAGAAAACGAGGCGCCTGCCCTGGTTCTAATGGTATTTGCTGCATATATATACGCATATAGGAATCAGGTAAGTTGCTTGGGATCAAATAGTTTACTGTGTTCCGCCAAGGCATAACGATCTGTCATCCCTGCGATATAATCAGCAATGATACGAGCCTTACCGGGTTCTCCAGATTCTGTTTTTTGTTGTTTAACACGCGATTGATATTCAGGTGGAAGCAATAAAGTATCTTCCATAAAGGTATTAAATAATTCTTTTATCATTCGTGAGGATTTTGCGCTCATTCTGCGAACACGGTAGTGCATGTAGAGGTTTTCACGCAAGAAACGTTTGATAGCGAGGTTTTGTTCGCGCATGGTTTTGCTATAGGAAATAATGGCTTCACTATGTTGGCGAACATCTTCAATTGTTTCTGGTTTAATTGTGTCAATTCGTGCCTTGCTGGTTTCAATAAGGTCGATGACTTGAATACTGATTAGCCGACGAACAATTTCATAAATTTTACGTCGGTCTGGTAGTTCAGGGTATTTCTTTTCCACATCTTCATAGAGTGTATCAAGAAATTCAACTTCACGAAGTTGTTGTAAACTAATGAGTCCTGAGCGAAGACCATCGTCAACATCATGACTATTGTAGGCGATTTCATCGGCAAGATTTGTTAGCTGCGCTTCCAGCGATGGTTGATGTTTATTAATAAAACGCTCGCCAATATCACCGAGTAGTTTGGCATTTTTATTTGAGCAGTGTTTAAGAATGCCTTCTCTGGATTCAAAGGTAAGATTCAGGCCAGGGAATTGTGCATATTTTTCTTCGAGTTCATCCACAACACGTAGAGATTGAAGATTGTGTTCAAAGCCACCGTATTCCTGCATGCACTCATTCAGTACATCCTGTCCTGCATGACCAAAAGGTGTGTGTCCGAGATCATGAGCAAGACCAATTGTTTCCGAGAGGTCTTCGTTTAGATTAAGGGAACGAGAAATGGTGCGACTAATTTGTGCAACTTCAATTGAGTGGGTAAGGCGAGTACGAAATAAATCACCTTCATGATTGACAAAAACCTGCGTTTTATATTCTAGTCGTCTGAAGGCGGTGGAATGGATAATGCGGTCACGGTCTCGCTGGTACTCGCCGCGATAGGCGGGAGACTCTTCGGTATGACGACGTCCGCGAGTTGTTTCGTCTAATGCTGCGTAGCTGGCAAGATGACGATTATGCATGCGTTATCCCTGTTGTGCCCTTGAAAGACTATCAGATAATGTTTCGTTCAATAAGGTGGTATCGAAATCATCGCTGATAAAACTTTTTCCAATTCCTTTCATCAGAATAAGGCGAATTTTCTTTTCCAGGTTTTTTTTATCAACCGACATAATGTCGATAAATTGCTCACTATTCATCGAGGTCGGTGGTAAGACAGGAAGATTTGCCTGACTTAAAATAGTCTGTGTCCGGCTAAGTTCCTCTTGTGTGAACCAACCCTGTTTGTGCGAGAGTTCTGCCGCCATCAACATACCGCAGCTTATCGCTTCGCCATGTAGCCAGGTTCCGTAACCAGTACCTGTTTCGATAGCATGACCAAAAGTATGGCCAAGATTGAGCAAGGCTCTTACACCGGCTTCTTTTTCATCGGCGGCAACAATGGTGGCTTTGTCATGGCATGAACGTTCAATGGCATGGGATAGCGCATCAGAATCACGAGACATTAATTTAGATAAATTGTCTTCAAGCCAGTTAAAGAACTCGGCATCATTGATAAGACCGTATTTGATTACTTCAGCAATACCGGCAGAGAGTTGACGATCATCAAGGGTATTGAGCGTATCTGTATCGGCAATGACACACTGAGGTTGGTGAAAAGCACCAATCATATTTTTACCAAGAGGGTGATTGACACCGGTTTTACCACCGACTGAACTATCCACCTGGGCAAGCAGCGTAGTGGGTATCTGGATAAAATTAACGCCACGTTGGTAGCTTGCTGCCGCAAAGCCGGTTATATCACCAATGACGCCACCACCTAAGGCAACCAGTGTACAGCGGCGAGTGAAGTGTTTTTTCAGGAGTCCATCGAAAACCAGATTAAGTGTATCAAGGGTTTTATATTGTTCACCATCCGGCAGTATGGTTGTGGCGATATCGTAGCCATCGAGTAACTTCAGGCAGCGTTCTAAATAGAGAGGTGCAATGGTGTCATTGGTCACTACCATGACTTCGTTCCCCTGAATATGGGAACGAATGAGGTCAGGCTTATCGAGCAGTCCAGTACCGATATGGATAGGATAGCTGCGGGTACCCAGATCGACGTTTAATGTTTTCATCTCATGTTTTCTCAAGAAATAATAGAAAGATTATATAATGTTTGGACTATCAATGTCTTGGGTAAGATTGATTTGTATTGAAGTTAGTTTTCATCAAGGCAAAGTAAAATATCATCAACGACTTTACGTACGCTTTGGCCATCAGTTTCAATCACAAAGTCTGCTACAGAGCGGTAAATAGGATCACGAATCGCTAATAGCTCACTGATTTTTTGTTTTGGGTTGTCTGTTTGCAGTAATGGCCTGTTTCGATCACGGTGCGTGCGTTGGTATAGCTGATCGATACTGGCACTAAGGTAAAATACAGTACCTCGTGATTGTAAGGCCTTTTGGTTGTCTTTGTTTAAGACTGCCCCGCCCCCTGTGGCGAGCACGAGATGGTCATATTGTGTTAATTCATCAATGATTTGTTGTTCACGAGAACGAAACCCGGTTTCACCTTCGATATCGAAAATAGTGGGGATATTGACGCCTGTTCGGTCTTCAATCTCCTTATCACTATCAAGAAAATCACGCTTGAGTGCCTTGGCGAGCTGTTTGCCAACCGAGGTTTTGCCGGCTCCCATAGGGCCAACCAGAAATATATTGCTTGCGTGATTCATAGTTTTAACGATTTCATAAAAAAGGGGCCTGATAGTCTCAGGCCCCGATTGTGACGTGCTATGCGTTAATTATCAATTAAGACGAAGCGTGTCCTTGATAATTTTTGGTGTAACGAAAATCAATAATTCTTGTTTTTCGTTAACATTGACCGATTGTTTGAATAAGAACCCAACGTAAGGCAAGTCACCGAAGAATGGTACACGTTGTGTTTCATCACGCGTTTCACGTCGATATACACCACCCAGTACTACGGTTTCACCGTTATCAACTAATACTTGTGTAGTCACTTCTTGAGTATCGATACTGGGTACAGACGAACCGAGTAGGTTAATAAATCTACCGATGGTATCTTGAGTTACAGTTAAATCCATGATAACACGATCATCCGGTGTAATTTGAGGGGTAACACGTAAACTGAGTACTGCCTTCTTGAAGGTAATGGTTGTCGAACCATTTGCAGAAGCAGTCAGGAACGGAATTTCAGTACCTTGTTCAATGTATGCTTCTTTCTGATTAGCAGTAATAACACGAGGGTTGGAAATAACCTCACCACGGCCTTCTTGTTGTAGCGCTGAAAGTTCTAGTTCAAGCAAGTTGCCAAATGGTAGTTTTGCAATGGCTAGAGCAATTGATGCTGCTGTTGCATCTGTTGGTGATGCAGGTAGATTAACACTTAAGCGGTCTCGTTGTACCAGCGTATCCCTGTCGAGAATTTGGTCTGTCGCACCAGTTAGACTTCCAGATATTA
This sequence comes from Gammaproteobacteria bacterium, assembly GCA_027006175.1. Taxonomy (GTDB): domain Bacteria; phylum Pseudomonadota; class Gammaproteobacteria; order AKS1; family AKS1; genus Sulfuriflexus. The sequence continues at coordinate 59,131 of JALTKS010000038.1, read as the reverse complement.
CAGTACCATTTTGGGCTGTATTTGATGAGTTTTTGTTGATACCAAAACGTACACCTAAATCTTTACTGAAGTCATCGTTAGCAACTACCACACGAGATTCAATAAGTACTTGTCGTACAGGAATATCAAGAGTGCTGATCAGTCTGCGTATCTGAGTCAGTTTATCAGCCGTGTCTTGAACCAATAAAGTATTGGTTCGTTCATCAATAGTGACATTACCTCGGATAGACAATAAGGAGTTATCTTCTGACTTTAATAATTCAGCTAGTTCACTTGATTTTGCATAGTTTACCTGAATATATTCAGAACGTAATGGGGCAAGTTCCTCAATTTGTTTCTGTGATTCAAGCTCTAGTTTTTCACGAGCAGCAATTTCTTCTGTAGGTGCAACCAGAATAACATTGCCTGTTTGGCGTTTAGAAAGGCCTTTGGTCTTCAAGATAATATCCATTGCTTGATCCCAGGGAACATTTTTCAGACGTAAGGTGATGTTGCCTTGAACTGTATCACTGGTAACCAGGTTAAGACCTGTGAAGTCAGCAATTAATTGTAAGACAGCACGAACATCAATATTCTGGAAGTTAAGTGATAGTTTCTCACCCACATAACCAAATTTCTTCTTACGTAATTCTTCTTGTTTTTCTTTACTGATTTGGCGAACGTCAATAGTCATGACATTACCTGTTTGGTATGCAAGGTGTTCATATTCCAATACGGCGGGATCGATAACAACCTTAACATTCTCGCCACGTTGAAAGCTGTCTATTTGTTTAACAGGTGTGGCGAAATCGAGTACATCCAGGGTTTGTTCAAGATTATCCGGTAATGTTGTGTTAAGGAAATTAGCAACAATTTTTCCGCCTTCCTCTTTAAGATCAACAATCGTTTTGGGGTCAGACATTGTAATAATAATGCGTGCTTCACCTTTCTCGCCACGACGAAAATCGACATTATTGATACTATGCTGCCCGGTTTCAATGGCAACGGCTGCGGGTGTTTCAGCGGCTGTTGTCGTGCTGCGGCTATTACCTCCGGTGTTAAGAGTGATATAAATATCATCACCTTTTCTGGTTAGAGAGTAAGGGACAAGCTTAACCAGATTAACAACAATGCGTGTACGTCCGCTTGCTTCAATAGCCGAAACACTGCGTGCAACCCCGACGCTTATATTGGTTGATTTCTTTTTAACGTTACTGGCAGTATCAGCAAAGGTAAGTGCGATTCGAGCGGGGTTATCTGTTGTAAAGCTTACAGGTTCTTTTACGTCGCCTGATAAGCTAAGTTTCAACTGAACCTGATTTCCCGGTAAGGTCGAGTAGCTAATATCATCGAGTGATGCCGCGGCGTACGCTGAGGCAGGTAATAACAAAAGAGCCGCTACAGCGAACAACCATGTTGTTATGCATTTTATTATATTATTATTGCGCATTGCTTGCGAACGTGTATTTGTAGTGTTTCCACTCATTGTATTTCCCCTTACTCTTCACTCAGGGCAATGGAAGCTTCGCGTTCACGCCAGCCTCCAAGTCCATTTGGTATAACTTCGATGAGATTAATTTGTTCTTCTGATACGCCAACTACTCGACCATAATTTTGGCCAAGGTAATTACCGGTTACGATGCGATGAATGCCACCATCAGGATTATTTTGAATTTTAACAATAGCCCAAAGTGTATCGCCGCGTTGTAATGTTCCAATCATACGTAATGAATCAAGAGGGAATGCTTCAAGTGCCTCTTTGCGGTGATTGGTTGGAGGTTTGATACTGTCATCCGTTGAGGCAACTGCTGCTTCATCCGTTACAACGGTATCGGTAAATGGGTCACGACGATCATTTGCCTTATAGAGGTAAGTTTCATAAGGCTGAATATCGGGTAAGGCATCGATGCTGGAAACCTTTTGGGCGTCAGCCTTCACTTTAGCGGTGAAATCCGCTAAATCTTGATGCGATGTATTGCCACAGGCACTAAGCAAGAGGCTAATTGTTGCAATACCTAGCCAACGGGTTGTTGTAAGGTGCTTATTATTCATTTTTTTGCACCTCCTGCTACGTCTGGTTCGGTGATATCTTCATCTATGTAACGATAGGTTTTAGCTGTCGCCTCCATTACTAATTGGTCACTCTTCTTCTTACGAGAAATTGAGAAGTCATGCAAGGTGACAATGCGCGGTAAAGCGGCCACGCCGCTGACAAAGTTACCAAATTCATGGTAGTTACCTGTAACGCGAATTCGGATAGGTAATTCTGCGTAGAATTCTAAAGGCACTTCTTCATCTACTTTGAATAAGTCGAATTCCAAACCACTTGCCAACCCTGTTTGAGAAACATCAACAAGTAGTTCAGCAACCTCGGTTTCACTAGGTAACTGTTTTAACATAGCACCAAATGATTGTTTCATGTCTACCATTTGCTGTTTGTAAAGAACAATATTGGCCGCCTTTTTGGCATTACTTTTAAATTGGGCTTTTAATTTGCGCTCTTGTTGTTCGGCGCGTTCAAGTTCGGCTAGCTGGTCTTTGGTATCAAACCAATAACCGGCAAATAAAATAACCACACACATGAACGCAATACCTAATGCTTTGGCAGGCATAGGCCAATTACCCATATCCTGAAAATCTAATTCATTAAGTTCAGAAATATTCATTGAACTGCCTCCTGTTCAGCCGCTTCGGCTTCGGCAGCTTTTTTTGCAGCAGGCGTTGTTTGTTTAACAACCAGGGTAAATTTGCTTATTCGTTGGCCTTTATCATTGATGGTTTTTATTACATCAAGACGAGGGCTTGTTAACCAATCGGCATCATCAATATTACGCATGTAGGAAGAAACACGCGCATTTGATTGTGCAAAACCATCAAATGTAATCGAAGGACCGATGTTCTTGATACTGGTTAAATAAACACCACCTGGAATTGTGCTAACCATTTGGTCGAACACGTGTACTACCTGAGGTCTGGAGCTCTGTAGTTGTTGAATAATATTCATTCGAGCAAGTAGATTAGATTTTTCTTTTTCTAATTCTTTAATCTCAGCTATTTGTTTCTCGAGAGTTTTAATCTCTTTTTTCAGATAATTATTACGAGAAACCTGATTTTCAATAATGCCACCTACGCGTATATGAACAAGGATTATAATGGCGACCATGAGAAATGCCGCAAGCCCTGCGATAGTTTGGAACTGTTTCATCCTCTCCTTGCGCTGTTCCTCGCGCCAAGGTAGTAGGTTAATCCTTGCCATTAGTCAAAGCTCCTTAATGCCAAGCCACATGAAATCATCAACGCAGGCGCATCATTGCTCAGTGTTTGCGCTTTTACCTTGGAAGATAACGACATGTTGGTGAATGGGTTTGCAACACTGGTATTGGTGCCCAGTTTGGATTCAATTAAATCATCAACGCCTGCGATAGAGGCACTACCACCCGCTAATAAAATGTGATCAACACTATTGTATTGACTTGATGAGAAGAAGAACTGTAAAGAACGACTGACTTGTTGCGCCATGGCTTCTTTGAAAGGCTCAAGCACTTCCGGTACATAGTTGTCAGGTAGGCCACCTTGACGCTTGGCCATGCCGGCTTCTTCATAAGATAAACCATAGCGGCGTTGAATTTCCTCCGTTAATTGTTTACCACCAAATACTTGTTCGCGGGTGTAGATGATTTTTTTATCATGTAGAACACTGAGCGTGGTCATGGTTGCGCCGATATCAACAATCGCAACGGTTTTATCTGCACCACCATCTGGAATTTGGTCAACTAACAGTTCAAATGCGTTTTCCATTACATAGGCTTCAACATCGATAACGGATGATTTAAGGCCACCAATTTCACAAGCAGCAACACGGACATCGACATTTTCACTACGAGAAGCAGCGAGCAATACATCAACACGATCATCATCTCTATCTGAGCTACCAATGATTTCGAAATCAATGTTTACTTCTTCGAGCGGATAAGGGATGTATTGATCCGCTTCCAATTCAATTTGACTCGCCATTTCGTCGTCACTGAGTGATGCCGGCATTGAAATTACCTTGGTAATAACCGCGGAACCTGCAACAGCGACTGCGGCATTTTTGGTTTTTGAGCCAGAACGCTTCACTGCGCGGCGAATGGCTTCGCCAACGGCTTCAATGTCACTGATATTCTTTTCAACGACTGAATTTAAGGGTAATGGCTCAACAGCGTAGCTTTCCACGCGGTAACGACCACCGGAATGACTCAGCTCGAGCAATTTCACCGCTGTGGAGCTGATATCCAGCCCCAATACGGGGGGCTGCTTTTTAGAGAACAAACTTGAGAAGGCCACCTTAGTATTTTCCTTTTATCATCCCGTTAGTTACGAGTCTTTTATATTTAACTACATTAAATACCAGAGTCAAGTAATTATCAATGTTAATTATCTATAATTTGAACTATCGCATGGAGTCACATGTCCTTTATAATCGATTATCTTGTTCAACACTTTGATGCGGTTCACATACTTAGAATCAACTGGTTATAGAGTAATCATGAAATTTCTCTTTAAATTCCTTCGCCTTAGCGTCATATGGCTATTTACAGCGTTCACAATTGGCGTGGTTTTAGTCGCGGGTGCTTACGTGTATTTAGCACCAAGTTTGCCTTCAACAGATGTTTTAAAAGATGTTCAGCTACAAACGCCATTGCGGGTACTTTCTCGTGATGGAGCACTCATAGCAGAGTTTGGTGAGAAAAAACGTTCACCTCTAAAATATGAAAATGCCCCTGATTTGTTGTTAAAAGCCGTGCTTGCCGCCGAGGACAACCGCTTTTACGAGCATCCTGGTGTCGATTATCAAGGGATTTTACGTGCCGTTGTGCATTTAGCCAAGACGGGTCGAAAAGGGCAGGGTGGCTCAACGATCACGATGCAGGTAGCGCGAAACTTCTTTTTATCCAGGGAAAAAACCTATTTAAGAAAAATAAGTGAAATATTTTTAGCGCTAAAGATAGAACAAGAGATCAGTAAAGAGGAAATTCTGGAGCTGTACCTTAATAAAATTTATTTAGGCCACCGTTCATACGGTGTTTCCGCTGCAGCACAAGTCTATTATGGCAAGAATATCAATGAGTTAAGGCTTGATCAGATGGCGATGATAGCCGGTTTGCCTAAAGCACCTTCAACCAATAATCCAATTAGAAACAAGCGCAAGGCAATGACACGGAGGAATTATGTCCTCGGTCGAATGCTTGAGTTGGGTTATATAGGTAAGGTCGATTATGAGAAGGCAACGGCCATAGTTGATGATGCCAGTTGGCATGGTCTGAGTGTTGAGCTCGACTCACCTTATATTGCTGAGATGGTACGTGCCGAGATGGTACAGCGGTATGGACAATCGGCGTATACACAGGGATATCGCGTATACACAACGGTTGATACGCGCTTACAGCGTTTTGCTAACGCTGCATTGCGTCGAACCATGACAGATTACGAGTATCGTCACGGTTATCGTGGTGCTGAATCGAGCATGAAACTAACTCAGGAATTAATAAATGTCTTGCCGCCGATTGAGCCACCCTCTTTAAATCGACCTAAAACAGATATTGTTAAAGCGGTCGTGATTGAAAAATTGCCAGAAGAGCTCACTTACCCTGTTAAGCAACGTTTAAGTGAAATACCGGTTGTCGGTGGACTGTTACCAGCCGTAGTACTTCATGTAGAAGAAAAAGCGATCACTGTTTTTCTAAGAAATGGTGAATTAATAAGAGTTGACTGGGATGGTTTGAAATGGGCAAGACCCTATATAGATGAAAATAAACGTGGTCCAGCACCTAAGTATGCTGCAGATATTGTTAAGCAGGGTGATATTGTTCGCATTCATAAAACGGTTGAAGACAAAATAAAATTAAGTCAGATACCGGTTGTGAAAGGTGCCATTGTTAGTTTGGAACCTAAAGATGGATCAATAAAAGCCTTGGTGGGTGGATTTGATTTTTACTACAGTAAGTTTAATCGTGTCATACAGGCAAAACGTCAACCAGGTTCAAATTTTAAACCGTTCATTTATTCAGCGGCATTGGATAATGGTTTTACGGCTGCGAGCATGGTGAATGATGCGCCTGTCGTGTTTGATGATTCCGGTCTGGAAAATACCTGGCGCCCGGAAAACTACAGTGGCAAATTTTTTGGACCTACGCGTTTACGTGTAGGATTAATGAAATCAAGAAATTTAATTTCTATTCGTTTGCTAAGAGCCATCGGTATTAAAACGGCAATTAATTACGCAACTAAATTTGGTTTCGACCCAAATAGATTACCGAAAGACTTATCTCTGGCATTAGGTAGTGCATCTGTAACACCGTTAGAGTTAGTAACAGGCTATGCGGCGATTGCTAATGGTGGTTATCGTGTGATGCCTTATTTTATCGACCGTATTGAAGATGACGAAGGTAATATTATTTTTGAAACTGATCCGGTGCAAGTTTGTCGTGAATGTGAAAAACAACTTGAGTTAGAGTTGCAACAGGCATTGCAAAAAGAATTGGCAGAAGAAACTGAGCAGTCACTGCCAGTTGAAAATATTGCTACAGCCGATCTTGAAAATAGTTCTGAAGTAAAAGCACAAGAAAAACCAATAAAACTTGCGACACGTGTTATGACGGAACAGAATAATTACATCATGGATAGTATTCTTTCAGATGTTATTCGTTCAGGCACAGGGCGACGAGCATTACGTATTGGTCGAAAAGATCTGGCAGGTAAAACAGGCACCACCAATGATCAAAAAGATGCCTGGTTCTCAGGTTATAGCAGTACCCTGGTTACAACGGCATGGGTGGGTTTTGATAACAATCACCCTTTAGGTTCAAGAGAAACAGGTTCTTCCGCAGCCTTACCTATGTGGATTTATTTTATGGAAAAGGCAATGAAGGGCGTACCTGAAAAAACCAAAGAAGTGCCTTCTGGAATTGTAACGGTGAAGATTGATCCTGATACGGGTTTGTTAGCAGCACAAGGTCAGCCAAATGCTATTTTTGAAATTTTTCGTATGGATAATATACCAAAACAAACGGCACACATTACAACAGTAAATGAAAACGACCAGACTGTTGAGGTTGAGCAAGCACCTGAACAAATTTTCTAAAAAGGTTACAGGTACCAAAGTATGGCTCGTAAATCACATCGTGTTGACACGAATATGAGGCAGCGAATTTCTCAGGAAGCAGCACGTTTAATTTCAGAACATGGCATTAAAGATTTTTTAATGGCAAAGCAGAAGGCGGCAAATAGCCTGGGCATTATTGATAAACATGTTATGCCCAGTAATGTTGATATAGAGCAAGCACTGCTTGAGTATCAGCGTTTATTTCATGCTGAGTCACAACCACAACGGTTAAAAGCGTTAAGGCAAACAGCGATTAAAGCCATGCACTTGTTAGAACGATATGAACCTAGACTGGTTGGTTCAGTTCAACGTGGCACGGCAGGTGAGTATTCAGATGTAAACCTGCATTTATTTTCAGATACCCCCGAGTTGTTCGGTCAATTCCTGAATGAACATACGATCCCCTATGAGCAAAGTGAAAAACGTTTAAGACTAACAAAAGATAAATATGAGTTTTATCCTTCCTATAGTTTTATTGCCGGTGATGTACCAATAGATATTGTTGTCTTTCCGATCTCAAGTCAGCGACAAGCGCCGTTATCTCCGGTTGATGGTAAACCGATGAAAAGAGATGATGTGACTAAAGTAGAGTCATTAAACCTATAAATAAATTATTTACGTTTTAACGCGCGACTGCACCAATAATCACGTTTTTGAGCATACTTGATGATTTTTGATTTATAGCTTCCCCAGTCACTGGCAGTGTTGCTACCACGAAAGTGTTGATACCGGTAGCGTGATTGAGCGCACTTACTTTGCAGTTCGGCAAAGCTATATGATTTTTTCTTTTTCTTACGACGTTTTTTCTTTTTTAGCTTTCTGGCTTTACGAAGCGTTAATTCTGGATTATGCCAGTCGTAATCATTTTGAATTTGAATCTCAAGTAATTGGTGCTTACCATTTTTATTGGGTGTATCACTGAATACCGGGCGGCCATATTTATCGTTAGATTGATAAACGGCGCTTGCGATAAGCGGTATCGGCAGTAAAAGACTGCAAAGCAATAACAAGCGGACCATCCTTGGCTCTCCGTGACATTATTCAGGTGTGAGAAGTTTATTTATAGGAAACAGACCTGTCTGTAGGCGGTGGCGGTTGTGTTTTGTAGGATTTTAACGCTAGCTGCTTATGATGCTTTTTCTATGCGTAGACCAACATTATTGAAGCGCAGGCTATCAAGACCTTCATTACAGTCACCGGTAATAATTTTAATTTCATTTTTACCCTGTCGTTGGTGCTGCATGGGGAGTTCGATATGCAATGCCTGTTTCGAGCCTTCATCCAGTTCACGAAAATCGATTTCGGCAATACTTTCGCCATTTAAGAAAACTTCGGTAGGAAAATAACTGCTTGGACAAATGCCGGTGGTGATAACAACAAATGACATTTCAATGCTGGCTTTAATCGGTGCTGACTCAAGTTGCAAGGGAATCAAGTAGGTGGTTTTTATTTGCCCTAATTGTTGACCTTTTAAACCCAGATCAATAATACCGGTTTGTTGATTCATGGTTGTCAGTGGTGCAATACGGTCACTGGCAAAGCTACTGTAGGGTATGGCAGTGAGAAGCAGGGATAAAAGACTTGTTAATAGCAGTTTACGCATGGCGTTATGTTTGTTCAGGATAATGATCAGGGTAAGGGTTTTTGGCAACACCCGATTTAACAGCAGCGCTAGCCACGGCAGCAGAGACAAAATCTTTTAAGCGCGGATCAAGTGGTTTGGGAATAATATATTCGGCACCAAATTTGAATTGTTCACCACCATAGGCATCACAAACCGATTGTGGCACCGGTTCCTTAGCAAGGCTTGCTAAGGCATTCACTGCCGCAACTTTCATGGCCTCATTAATTTCACTGGCACGAACATCTAATGCACCACGGAAAATAAATGGAAAACCTAAAACATTATTGACCTGATTAGGATAATCAGAACGACCGGTACCCATAATTAAATCATCACGTGCAGATAAGGCTTCGGCAGGGTTAATCTCCGGATCAGGGTTAGACAGTGCAAACACGACCGGTTTATCTGCCATGCTTTTTACCATTCTGGTACTAATTAAATCAGGACCAGAGACACCGATACAAACATCAGCACCTTGCATGGCTTCTTCCAGAGTTCGCTGTGTATGAGCACTCGCAAAAAGTTGCTTTTGTTCATTAAGATCATCACGTCCGCTATGTACGACACCTTTTCGATCACACAGCATAATATTTTGTTTTGGTGTGCCCATGGCAATTAACATATTCATGGCAGCAATACCGGCAGCACCTGCGCCTAAACACACCACGCGTATATCACTGAAGTTTTTACCTTGCAGCTCCAAAGCATTTTTTAAACCGGCCGTAATAATAATGGCGGTTCCGTGTTGGTCATCATGAAAAACCGGAATATCGAGCTTCTCGATTAAACGTTTTTCAATATCGAAGCAGTGTGGCGCGGCAATGTCTTCAAGGTTAATGCCACCAAAGCCAGAGGCGATGCGTGCCACCGTATCAACAAAGTCATCAGCTTCTTCAGCATCGACTTCAATGTCGAAGCAATCAATATCGGCAAAGCGTTTAAATAATACCGCCTTGCCTTCCATAACGGGTTTGCCGGCTAATGCACCAATATTGCCAAGCCCCAGTACCGCCGTGCCATCAGTAATGACGGCAACCAGATTGCCTTTTGAGGTGTATTGGTAGGCAGCTTCTTTATTAGCGTTTATTTCACGACAAGGTTCGGCAACACCGGGAGTGTAAGCCAGTGAAAGATCCTGTTGTGAAGCACAGGCCTTGGTTACTTCAATTGCAATTTTGCCGGGATACGGTTCGGCATGGTATCGCAGGGCTGCTTTTTTCAAGTCGTCTGTCATGGCGTTTACTCGTTTTATATAGGCGCTATTCTACACGGCTTTATTTCAATTTGTTGTGATTACTGAATGATTTTTAATGCGGTGCCGGGAATGGGATCGCCATCAGGGTAACGTTTATTGAGTAATCGAAGTTGCGCTTCGGCATTAGCTCCAAGTTGTGATTCACGGGCAAGCACATCAAAGCGGGTTGTTTTGCTTGCTGTGATGATATGTATGCGCCGAGGTTTTGCTTTGTTGCGTTCTGCTGCGGTGAGCGTACGAAAACTTCTGGCGGTGTTGAGAATGGCATCATCAAATTGATAGGGTTGATTTTCGTCTTTGGCAAGCCCTTGAAATATCCAGGCAGTATTGTTTTTATAAATCACCACAAAACGGACCAGACGCGTTCCATAGACTGTGCGCGACACGGATGAAATGGCGGTATAGCCTTCAAGCTGATGGCTCTTGAAATATTCGCCATTTTGCAACTGACTGAGTTTAAGGCGTTGTTTGAGAAATTGCATAGGGCTAATACGTTTATTGATATCAACCGCTGTAATTTGCAATAAACCTTTGTTTTCAGGCGCAATCGCAACAATGCGATTAGGTTGGTTTTCGATGCGCCAGCTGAGAGGCAGTTCTAATTTAATATTTAATTCACGATGGTAAAATTTATTACCACGCACAATGCCTTGTTTTTCACCTTCACCAAAGACAAGTCCTTCAATGTTTCGTAAGAAGGCAACTTGATGATGATTGGTGGATGGATTGGATTGTAATTGTTTGGCGCGGCCAATGACTTCCTGCAAGCGTTTGTCGTTGTCTGGATGCGTCGCAAAGACACCATGATAAGCATTGGGTTCACGATCTTCTTTTTTGGCTAATTGTTTGTCATATATTTCCTGATTTTTAAGTACCCGAATGACTTCCATCATCGCCAGTGGATCATAGCCACTTTTCGCTAAATATTCGGCGCCAAGACGATCGGACTCCAGTTCATTATCACGCCCATAACCACGGATGAGTGCGACCCCAATGGTGTTGAGTAAATTTCCAGCACCATAAAAGTCGGCTTGTGAAGCAAGTATTGCCGCAAAGAAACCGGTTGCCGCCGCCGCACTTTGTTGCCGCACAGCGTGTCGAGCAGTGACATGACCAATCTCATGGCCTAAAACAGCCGCGAGTTCTGCCTCGTTGGAAAGATAGGCAAGTAAGCCTCGAGTGATATAGATGTAACCACCGGGTAAAGCAAAGGCATTAATTTCATTACTGTCGAGAACGGTAAAACGAAAAACAAGATTGCTTCGGTGACTTTTTATAGCGAGTTTATTGCCAACGGTTTGCACGTATTCCTGTAGCGTTGGATTATCGTATAAACCATAACGCTGAATAATTTTAGCGTGGTTTTGACGGCCAATGGCGATTTCCTCATCTTCTGACATAAGGACAAAATCAGATTCGCCCGTGACAGGGTTTGCTGCACAGCCGCTTAGCAGGATGAGAAAAAACAGTATGCCGTAGCGCATGATGGTATTTAATTTCATGGTATTAGTATCGTGGTTTAGTTCAGGATATCAAGCGCATAGGGAGTACGCAGGCGCATACGTAATTCCCCTTTGCGTTGATACAGCCAGCCACGGCCAATAATCGTTTTGCCAAGTAGCTCCCGAGGTTTGAGTTCGTAGAATAAGGGGAGTTCCTTTTTCTCAATACGAAATGCGACCTTCCCCGGCAAGTTTAGCCAAAGATTACGGCGACCTTCACCAATGCGGATAACCTTGCCGATGACCCGTCGGTAGCCACGGCTGCGACGTTTCAGGCTAGTGCTGGTCACCGTCTGATATCGCGTTAATTGCCATATGCCTTTATTCGTCTGTTGGGCTTGTTTTTCTGCTCTGGCGTAACAATCAAGCCCATCGAGGTTGGGAGGAATGGCCAATAGTGTCGCCAGACCATCCTGGAGTAACTGGGCGGACAGGCTATTGCCATCCTGGCTGTACAGATGGGCAAGAAGTCGCCCATAGCGGTCGCGTTTCTCGTCATCAAGCCTAAGGCTAATCCGATTATTGCTGGCGGCCACTAATTGTCGTAATCGGTCGCGTGCCTGAATCGCAAGCGGTTCGTCAGGACGCCCTTTCCGGGCAAGTTCAGGTGTATCGATACCAATTAAACGGATTTTCTCACCATTTTTCAGGCGTAAGGTATCACCGTCATGGACATAGCGAACCTGGGCCTGACTATTAATATGATCCGGTGGACAGAGTGGTGCGGCGTGTGCGGAAAGGGGGAATAGCAGCCAATAAAAAAGGCGCCCAGCAATGAGCGCCTTTAAAAGCAGTGTTGGCTGCATGCAAATTAAGCTTTGCGGCGACCGTATTTCTGCTTGAATTTATCAACACGACCTTCTGTATCAAGTAATTTTTGCTTACCTGTGAAGAATGGGTGACATTCTGAGCAGACTTCAATAGCAAGGCTATCTTTGCCGACAGTTGAATTTGTTTCAAAGCTGTTACCACAGCTACACGTCACCTTTACGGCTTCGTATGATGGGTGAATTTCTGGCTTCATGTCCTGTTTCCTCAGAATCTGTGCGTCCCTGTGACGCAGTGTTAAGGGCGCGCATAATACGGAAAACTGCCGCATTCGGCAAGTGTAGAGTTCAGCTAAGTTCGCCGTTTTCTTCTAAACGGGGCTGGAAAGGCAGAATATCCGCGTTAAATTTGGTTTCAGGTGGGTTAAAAGTGCCATTTGCAAAGGATTTAAGTGAATGAATCATGCCTTCATCTCCCGCTAACTGGTCCCACATCATGCTGTAAATTACCTGACAAGCCGCCATAGGTGTTTTACTGTGCTGGCGAATCATATCAATGCGCCATTGTAAGCCGGTTAATCGCTGACGGGAATGGGAGGGTGTTGAGTCAAGAAAGCCTTGAATAGCCGCAGTGCGCGCGGTCTCGAAGCCCTTTGGGTCATTCATGGCCAAATCCAGCCATTGGTCAAAATCCATCTGTTTTGCTTGATTAATATTTGTCATTTTTAAGCTCCACAGGTACTTATCATCGCGTCAAAATAGGTCTCTGTCAAAACATTGTTTATAAAATAATCATCTAATTTGACTTTTACCTTGTAAATTATATGGTTATATAAGATCGAATATAGGTGTAGCTTGAGCTTTTAGGTGTTATGCCGATATTTATGACTCAATTCGGGGATAAGGACATGGCAAAAATAATCTCGGACGAAATTAAGCACTCATTAGAAAATCGGCTTGAATATTCGGTGGGTAAAGACTTGTCCACGGCGACGCCCCATGATTGGTTGAATGTGGCGAGCTATGTGGTGCGTGATCGCTTAATGGAGCGCTGGATAGACACCATGCGCAACTATTATTCTCAGGATGTAAAACGTGTTTATTATTTATCACTCGAATTTTTAATGGGACGAACCTTAATGAACGGCATGCTTAATCTTGGCATGCAGGATGAGTGCGAAAAATCATTACATGACATGGGTGTGGATATGGAGGAAATTCGCGCACTAGAGCCAGATGCCGGTTTAGGTAATGGTGGCTTGGGCAGACTTGCCGCGTGTTTTTTAGATTCACTCGCCACATTAAAAATGCCGGGATACGGCTACGGTATTCGATATGAATACGGCATGTTTAATCAGCGCATTGAAAATGGCTGGCAAGTAGAGCACCCCGATAACTGGTTACGCTATGGCAACCCATGGGAATTTCCCCGCGCAGAAGTATTGTATCCAATAAAATTTGGTGGACGTGCCGTTGAGTTTTGTGACGAGCATGGTTGTATGCGACATCACTGGGTGGATGCCGAAGAAGTGATGGCAATGGCGGTGGATACACCTGTGCCTGGTTATAAAAATGGCACGGTCAATAATATGCGTTTGTGGTCAGCAAAAGCATCCCGGGATTTTGATTTAAAATATTTTAATGAAGGCAATTATATTAAAGCCGTTGCCGAAAAGAATGAATCAGAAAATCTGTCAAAAGTTTTGTACCCTGATGATACGACCATCATGGGTCAGGAGCTTCGCCTTAAACAACAATACTTTTTTGTTAGTGCGTCATTACAAGATATTTTAAATAGACATGGGCGTAATCATGAAGGTTTGTTGGAAATAGCAGACAAAGTAGCGATTCAACTTAACGATACGCATCCCTCTATTGCTATTGCAGAATTGATGCGAATTCTGGTTGATGTGCATGCCATGCAATGGGATCAGGCATGGGGAATGTGTAGCCAGATATTTTCCTATACAAATCATACGTTATTGCCGGAAGCCCTGGAAACCTGGCCGGTACCGCTATTTGCATCGGTGTTGCCACGGCATCTGGAAATAATTTATGAAATTAATCATCGTTTCTTAAACGATGTCATGCATAAATATCCTGGTGACATGGGTAAGTTACAGCGGATGTCGATTATTGATGATGCGGGGGATAAACGTATTCGTATGGCGCATCTTGCAATAGTTGGCAGCCATAAAGTGAATGGTGTTTCTGCTATTCACACCGAGTTAATGCGAAAAACAATTTTTTCTGAGTTTGATGATTTTTACCCGAACAAAATAATTAATATTACTAACGGCATTACCCCGCGACGTTGGCTTAATCAAGCGAACCCGGAACTGGCTAAATTAATTAGCAGTAAAATAAAAGGTAACTGGTTAACTAATTTATCACGATTGGAAGAGTTGATGGAATATGCCGATGACACCGTATTCCACCAACAATTTATGAAGGTGAAACATCAAAATAAACATGATCTGGCAAAACAGATTGAAATGCACCTGGGGATAAAAATAGATCCATCATCAATGTTTGATGTGCAAGTAAAACGTATTCATGAATATAAACGACAATTACTCAATGTGCTGCATGTTATCACTCGCTACAATATGATTCGTCGTGGCGACATTAATGACCTGGTACCGCGCACTGTTATTTTTAGTGGTAAAGCCGCCCCCGGTTATGCGATGGCTAAATTAATTATCAAGTTAATTAACGATGTTGCTGATATTGTCAATAATGATCCGGTTGTTAAAGGGATGTTAAGAATTGTCTTTATTCCTAATTATGATGTATCAACGGCGGAAGATATTATTCCTGCGGCGGACCTTTCAGAGCAAATATCATTGGCAGGAATGGAAGCATCTGGAACGGGCAACATGAAACTGGCACTGAATGGTGCGATGACAGTGGGTACACGAGATGGCGCCAATATTGAAATTGCCGAAGCGGTTGGCGATGACAATATATTTAGTTTTGGTATGAGCACAGATGAAGTCAGTGAGCAATGGCAACGTGGTTATTTTTCGCGTGATTTTTATAATAATGATCCGCGCTTAAAAGAAGTGATTGATATGATCGGTGCAGGGTATTTTTCTCACGATAATCTAAGCCGTTATAAACCCATTGTTGATATGTTACTTGAACATGATCAATACATGCTTTGTGCTGATTACGCCAGTTACATTGAAGCACAATTTAACGCCGATAAACTTTATGACAATCCTCACGCATGGGCGAGTAGTGCGATAAAGAATGTAGCGATGATGGGGCATTTATCGAGTGACCGTGCAATACAGGAATATGCTGAAAAAATTTGGGGCATTGAGCCTATTAAATAATAGAGAACGTCACCATAGAAAACATGAGCGATTATTTTCGGAATAGGTTATGGCACTAATGCGGTAGTTGTACATTATGGTTTTATGTTCTTAGATATGTTCGATAAATCTAACAAATGTTTTGTATTCACGATTGATAGGGTTAAAATAAACGCACTAGGACAATATTAATTCTCAGATGCCGGAACCGGGAACGTGATTGGTATCGTAGTACAGAGAGATACCCATCATGTTTAAACGTCTTCTTATTCTTATAAGTTTGCTCAGTCTTGCTGCCTGTAATAGCACGATTACCCGACAAGCCGTTCGCGGTGACAATCAACAACTTGTTGCCAGTGCCAAAAAGCAGGATCTAAACCAGCTATCCGTGCAAGAGCATTATTATGTTTGCCAGAGTTTGCTACGGGTGCGTGAGTTCAAATCATTTTTTAGTTGTCATAAAAAGCTGAGCCAACGTGTTGCAGCAGCAGATGGCTACATGGAGTATGAAAACAATTCAGCCATGGTGTTGAGTGTGCGGAAAATGTTTTATAACCGCCCGCAATCTGAGTTTCGCTTAAAGACCCTGCTGGCAGAAGCCTACCTGGCACTCGGTCAGTATGATGAGGTTATTCAATATGCAGGTCGCGCCGTAGAACTGGCAGATAAAAATATTTTTCAGCTTAAACATGAGCAGGAAGCGGGCAGTGCCAGTAAAGCCTTTGTGAGTATTTTTACTCTGGGTCAGGATGGTGAGGTAAAAAAAGAACAAACGCAGGCATGGAGTATCCCAGCGCGTGGTTACCTGGGGCTGGCTTATGTTGCCAAAGGGAACTGGACACGTGCTAAAGCTATCGCAGAACAGATCACAGCGATTAACACCGGTACGTTGAATACCCGACAGTATGATATTACCCGTCGCGCTGCTGCCGCACGCATTTACTTTGCAGCAAAGCAGTATGATAAAGCCTTAACCGTAATGAATCAGGATACAGATGTCGGTCTGGGTGGCTTACTGATTGATACGGTATCGGTGGCAAATATTATTAACCCGGCAAACTATCTTGTTGCCTCGGCATCTTACGGTGCCGTCAGTATTGAAGACATCAATTATATTTACCATTTTGAATCACGCTTCATGCTCTACCGCAGTTTGCTGGAGACCGGGCATCTAAAAGAAGCCAAACAGGGTTATGACAAATCTCTGGCAGAACCGCGTCTGAAAGGTTTCGGGCAGATGCATTATCTGGTGCTTTATGATCGTGGGCGGATTGCTTTGCACGAAGCTAAAGCCGATGAGGCAGCCGGTTATTTTAAACGCGCCATTGAAGTGATTGAAGCGCAGCGTTCCTCAATCAATATTGAACGGTTTAAAATTGGTTTTGTTGGTGACAAGCAGGAAATTTATCAGCAGTTAATCGCGGTGCTGGGCGAGCAAGGTAAGGACGCTGAAGCGTTTAATTATGCTGAACGTGCTAAAGCGCGAGCACTGGTGGACATGCTTGCCTATCGCAAGACGTTTAAAGTACATGGACAAAGCGTAAACAGTCATGCGTTGTTAACAAAACTGGACAAACTTGAACGGCAGGGTAATGCAAGAGCAATTAAAAACACCCGTGAAAATATTCGTCGCCGTAATCCGGAGCTGGCATCACTGGTGACAGTGAGCAGTTTAAAGGCAAAAAATATCCAGTCATTGCTGAAACAGGATGAAGCCTTGCTGGAATATTATTACCAGAACGAAAAAGCGTTATATGTCTTTTTGCTAACACCTCGTGTAATCAAGGTCATCAAACTGGATGCCAATGGGCTTAAAGAAAAGGTCGGGCGTTTACGTGCAGCAGTTGAACAAGCCAAACCGGTCTGGAAAAAGTATTCTGCCCAGCTCTATCAGCAGCTTGTTGCGCCATTGGCAGAGGATATCAGCAGTTTTAAACGCCTGACAATTGTCCCGCATGGTGTGCTGCATTACCTGCCTTTTAATGTATTGGGCAAGAATCAATATCTGATTAAAAAATACCGGCTACGTTTATTGCCTTCGGCATCGGTAATACGCTTTTTAGCAAAACCGGTGGCGACGCAAAATGAATTGTTAGTATTGGGTAATCCGGATTTAAATAATCCACGCATGGATTTACCTGGCGCAGAAGATGAAGCACGTGCGATAGCCCGTTATTGGTCTAAATCAAAAGTTGTGTTACGCAAACAAGCATCGGAAACACAGTTAAAGCAACAGGCAAATCAGTTCCGCTATATTCATATGGCGAGTCATGGTCAGTTTAATCCGCAGGCACCGGAAAAGTCTCGTTTATTATTAGCACCAGATACAAAAAATGATGGCAGTTTAACCACCACCGAAGTTTATGATCTTGATTTGAATGCCGCACTGGTAAGCCTCTCCGCATGCCAGACAGGTTTAGGTGATGTCAGGCAAGGTGATGATGTGATTGGTTTAAATCGTGGTTTCCTTTATGCTGGCGCACAAACAGTGGTATCCAGTCTCTGGAGTGTGCCGGATGAATCAACACGAGTATTAATGACGGCATTTTATAAAAACCTGAAAAAACTCGGCAAGGCAGAAGCCTTGCGCCAGGCACAAATTGTTACAATGAAAAAATATCCACGACCCAATCAGTGGGCAGCGTTTCAGATGACAGGTGGGTGGTAGTAGAGTAGCTTATATCGTTTATAAGGGGGAATGACCCTAGTAGGGGTAACATGAACGAAAATACATTATTTGTTGTACTTGTGTTGCTAGCCATGTCGATAGTCACGGTCATTGCTTTAAAGCGCATTAATCTTCCGCCTATTCTCGCCTATCTATTTGTTGGTATCGTTGTTGGACCGCATGCCATTGGTCTGGTTGAGCATGAAGGGTCGATTCATTTATTAGCCGAGATTGGCGTTGTCTTTTTATTATTCTCCATTGGTTTAGAGTTTTCATTAGCGCAGTTAGTGGCAATGAAAAAAGCCGTGTTGGGTCTTGGTACAACGCAGGTTGTACTTACTACTCTGGCGGGAATGGGGATTGCACATTTAATCGGTATTAGTTGGGAAGGGTCTATCGTTGTTGGTGGCGCGATTGCGCTCTCGTCCACGGCAATTGTTGCCAAGCAATTAACTGAACAGCTTGAAATGCACTCTCGTCACGGACGTTTAGCATTAGGTGCGTTGTTATTTCAGGATCTTGCCGTTGTTCCTTTTTTGGTCATCATTCCTATTCTGGCAGGTGGTGCGGAAGGGAATATGAGTACCGAGTTGCTGTTTGCCCTTGCCAAGGCAGTGATCGCGTTTATTATTATGAGTGCTTTAGGTCGCTGGGTATTGCGGCCCGTATTCCATACTGTTGCCTCGGTTCATTCGGCTGAATTATTTACCCTAACGGTTATTTTTATTGCATTAACTGCCGGTGGTATTACCCATGTGCTCGGCCTGTCTGCGGCAATGGGCGCTTTTCTGGCGGGGATTATGTTGGGTGAATCTGAATACCGTCACCAGATTGAAATTGATATCAGACCTTTCCGTGATGTGTTTATGGGGCTGTTTTTTATCACGATTGGGATTCAACTGGATGTGAGTTTGCTGCCAGAAGTGTGGCCGAAAGCATTCTTACTATTGACTACTTTGGTAATAGGTAAAGGTATTCTTGTCATGTTTATTAGCCGGGCGATGGGTTATGAAAATGCCGTGGCAACGCGCACCGCATTGGTTCTGGCACAAGGTGGTGAGTTTGGTTTTGCATTATTAGCCTTAGCCTTGAACAGAGAATTAATTTCGACCATCGATAGTCAGGCAATTTTAGCGGCAATCATCGCCAGTATGATTATTGCGCCGGTTTTAATTCGGGAAAATGGCTCGATTGCGAAAAGATTTTTTGCACGAAGCTACCTTAAGGGGAGACAGTCTCATGAGAAAGAGGTGCTGCATGCATCGCTGGATTTAAAAAATCATGTGATCATTGCCGGTTATGGTCGTGTTGGTCAGAACCTCGCTTCATTTTTGCGTCAGGAAGGGATTGAGTATGTTGGTTTGGATCTCGATCCCATTATTGTGCGTGAAGCCTATGAAGCAGGTGAACGTGTTTATTATGGTGATGCGACCCATTCATCCATGTTACGCGCTGCCGGTGTGCGCCGCGCTAAAGCCATGATCATCACATCATTTGATACGCAGACGGCGACTAAAATTATTCAAACAGCACATCAAAAAAATCCGGAGATATCGGTTATTGTTCGTACGAAGGATGATTTACATCTGGAAGAATTAGAACAAGCAGGTGCAGATCGCGTTGTACCGGAAAAACTGGAATCAAGCATGATGTTGGCAACAAACCTATTAGAAATTTTAGATGTTCCACAAGAAGAGATATCACATTTAATAGAAAAAACCCGTGCAGACCATTATTACAATCTTCGCGGCTATTTCCACGGTGAAGAAGCAGAAAGCGTTGAAGACATGGCTGATGATCATTACCGTCGTCATACCGTGGTACTTGCAGCAGGTTGCCAGGCGATTGGCAAAACAATTGAGGGATGTCACCTTGGTGAAATGGGGGTCAGTATCTTATCGCTACGGCGTGGTGATATTCGTGGTGAGGATCCCAATCCTAATATGGTGTTAAGACAGGGTGACGCTTTATTATTAGAAGGTGGCACCGAAGAGCTGGAAGTAGCAGAAGAGATCTTACTAAGAGGAACCTGAAGGCGGTTGTCCCTGCGGAAGCTGTTGTAACATTTCCTTACCTTGTTCAAGCAGAAACTCTAAAAATGTTTGTGATGCCAATGAGAGTTTTTTGCCTTTTAAATGAACGGCATACCAACGATAAAATAATGGGAAGCCTTCCACATCGAGAATGGCAATATGATGACCAGCCAGTTCCAGACGTAAATTGTGTTTGGATAGTACTGATATTCCCAACCCCGCCATCACTGCCTGTTTAATCGCCTCGCTACTCCCCAGATCCATATATGTTTGAACGTTTAAGCCTTGTTCGGCAAATAATCGATCAATGGCCAAGCGTGTCCCCGATCCTGATTCGCGAACTAAAAAACGTTCCTTACTTAGTTGTTCAAGTGTGATCGATTTAGACTGAGTTAATGGATGGTTTGGTGATGCAACCACAACCAATTCATTATCAATGAAGGGGTGAGCTTCAACCGCGAGCCCTTCGGGGACTTGTCCCATAATCAGTAAATCGTCTTCATTAGAATGCAAACGTTCCAGTACCCGTGAGCGGTTTGTGACCTTCAAGATAGGTTGTACGTCAGGGTATTGGTTGATAAATGCGCCGAGTAAATGTGGCATAAAATATTTAGCTGACGTGATAACAGCCATCCTTAAAGGCCCTTTCACCACGCCACCCAAGGCAGCGGTAGACTCACCCAACGCCGCCATACTACGCAGAACGTCTTTTGTTGAGGCATACACTTCTTTACCGATGTCGGTAGTATGCAATTGATTACCGAGTTTTTCTATAAGTGGGTAACCAATTGTTTCACATAGCTTTTTAACCTGCATCGAAACGGTTGGTTGTGATAAATGCAGCTCTTCTGCGGCACGGGTATAACTACCCAGGCGCACGACTGCCTCAAAAATCTGCATCTGGCGCAGACTGACATGACGAATAAGATCTTTGGCAATGGCATATTCCATAGACTATTACCTATGTAAAATATAGAAACTATTGATTTTTATTTATACGCTGCTTTGTGAATAATGTCCATCCGCGGCGTTTACCGCATATAACTAAATGAATGACTGGAGAAGATAATGGCTAAGACCTATAACGCGGGTGTAAAAGAATACCGCGAAACGTACTGGATGCCGGATTACACACCCAAAGATACCGATATCCTGGCGTGTTTCAAAATTACCCCTCAAGACGGTGTACCACGTGAAGAAGTTGCAGCGGCGGTTGCAGCTGAATCATCAACAGGTACATGGACAACAGTTTGGACTGACCTCTTAACTGACCTTGATTACTACAAGGGTCGTGCTTATGCAATCGAAGACGTACCAGGTGATGACACTTGTTTCTACGCTTTCGTTGCGTACCCAATTGACCTTTTCGAAGAAGGCTCAGTTGTAAACGTACTAACCTCATTGGTTGGTAACGTATTCGGCTTTAAAGCACTGCGCGCACTTCGTTTAGAAGATATTCGCTTCCCGGTTGCTTATGTAATGACATGTAATGGACCACCGCAAGGTATCCAGGTTGAACGTGACATATTAAACAAATACGGTCGTCCTTTATTAGGTTGTACTATTAAGCCTAAACTGGGTCTTTCTGCTAAAAACTATGGTCGTGCTTGTTACGAAGGCTTACGTGGCGGTTTAGATTTCACTAAAGATGATGAAAACGTTAACTCTCAGCCATTTATGCGCTGGCGTCATCGTTTCGACTTCGTTATGGAAGCAATCCATAAAGCGGAAGCTGAAACAGGCGAACGTAAGGGTCACTACTTAAACGTAACGGCTCCTACATCAGATGAAATGATGAAACGTGCTGAATACGCAAAAGAAATCGGCGCACCTATTATCATGCACGATTACTTAACAGGTGGTTTATCTGCGAACACGCAACTAGCACAATGGTGTCAGGACAACGGCATGTTGTTACACATTCACCGTGCGATGCATGCGGTACTTGATCGCAACCCACACCACGGTATTCACTTCCGTGTACTAACTAAAGTATTACGTTTGTCTGGTGGTGATCACCTTCATTCAGGTACGGTTGTTGGTAAACTTGAAGGTGACCGTGATGCAACATTGGGTTGGATTGACATCATGCGTGACTCATACGTTAAAGAAGATCGTTCACGCGGTATTTTCTTCGACCAGGATTGGGGCGCAATGCCAGGTGTAATCCCTGTTGCTTCTGGTGGTATCCACGTATGGCACATGCCAGCACTGGTTAACATCTTTGGTGATGACTCTTGTCTGCAGTTCGGTGGTGGTACATTAGGTCACCCTTGGGGTAATGCTGCGGGTGCTGCTGCAAATCGTGTTGCTGTTGAAGCATGTGTTGAAGCGCGCAACATGGGGCGTGAACTTGAGAAAGAAGGTAAGGATATTCTTACAGCTGCTGCGAAGCACAGTCCTGAACTCAAGATTGCGATGGAAACCTGGAAAGAAATCAAATTTGAATTTGATACGGTTGATAAAATCGACGTCGCACATAAATAAGCGATTATTGATTCAACAGCAGCAAGGTGTTGGCACTTATTTTAACACCTTGCTGCCTAATCAAATTTAAACGAGTTTAAAATTTTTGGAGTAAATCACAATGAGTGACGTACAAGATTACAATTCTAGCTTGAGCGATGCTGCTGTAAGCCGTAAATATGAAACATTTTCATACCTGCCACCTTTGAGCACTGAGTCTACTCGCGCTCAAATCCAGTATATTGTTGATAAAGGCTGGAACCCAGGCATTGAACACACAGAACCAGAAAATGCTGTTAGCAACTACTGGTACATGTGGAAATTACCGATGTTTGGTGAAACCGATGTAGATGCTATTTTAGCTGAAGTCGAAAACTGTCATAAAGCACACCCAGATAACCATGTTCGTCTGCTGGGCTTTGATAACTTTGCACAGTCGGCTGGTACTGCAATGGTCATCCACCGCGGAACATCTGTTTAAGACCGCAGGGTAGCATTATTAAGGCCCCTGCCCGAAAGAATACGGACAGGGGCTTTTTTATGTAGATCCTTTCCTAAAGCGTTGTTGATTTTTTCTCTATATCACCATCCGTTTTATGAATGAATCTGAACATAAAATAGCAGGATATATTATGGCAAGACCAGATAAATACGTTGGGATCGATAATGACGTTAACGGTGGTATGACAACCATTGGTAAGCTGATTCGTGATGCAAAAGTTTTTGGTCTTATCGATGATGATGAAACCTGCGAAGGGTGGAATTTTGCGGGTATCGACACATTACTCGATAAGGTGAATAAAGAATGGGACAAGTACGGTTGCCTCGTTAGTCACTTGCCAGATGAATTACGACAACGCCATGAAGAAATACACAATGCCGCAATAACAGCAGCGAAAGCTGCAGGCTGGTGTGGCGAACAGGAAACTGAAGACGAAAAATAATATATTTTTAAAATTTAAAACCTAATTATTTTTTTATTTATAGATATTAAAAGGGTGAGTTATGTCCAACAAAGATAACGCAGTTGATCCGGTTCAGTACATTATTAAAGACGAACCATACTACGAACCTGTTGCTGACGAGATAGAGCTTTACGAAGCTGCATACAATGTGCGTATGCCGATGATGATAAAAGGACCTACCGGTTGCGGTAAGTCTCGTTTTGTTGAGTACATGGCATACAAATTGGGACGTCCGTTGATCACGGTAGCCTGTAATGAAGATATGACGGCTTCGGATCTGGTTGGACGTTTCCTGCTGGATGCTGATGGTACAAAATGGCAGGACGGTCCTTTAACAACCGCCGCTCGTATTGGTGCGATATGTTATCTTGATGAAGTTGTTGAGGCACGTCAGGATACAACGGTTGTTATTCACCCCTTAACGGATCACCGTCGCAGCTTACCGCTCGACAAAAAAGGCGAGCTGATTGAGGCACATCCTGATTTCCAACTGGTTATTTCATATAACCCGGGTTACCAGAGCTTAATGAAAGATCTTAAACAGTCGACCAAGCAGCGTTTTGGTGGATTGGACTTTGATTACCCTGTTGAAGAAACAGAAATTGAAATTGTGTCTAAAGAATCGGGTGTTGATAAAGAGACAGCCGAGAAGCTGGTACACATCGCACAGCGTGCCCGTAACCTTAAAGGTCATGGTCTGGATGAAGGTATTTCTACGCGTTTGTTGGTTTATGCAGGTCAGTTGATTAGCAAGGGTATTAATGCTGAGGCAGCCTGTAGCATAACCATGGTGACACCGCTCACGGATGATCCTGATATGCGTGATACCTTAAACGCAGCGGTACAAACATTCTTTGGTTAATTTTTTACTGAAAAGTAAATACGAACCATGCCGGTTTTATTAAGGCATGAATTCAAAAAAACCTTTAATTTTTTGGTTAGGTACGAAGAATGTCGATCAAACTTGAAGATTACGAAGAACAGTTACAGGATGTTGCTCCTGAAGTCCGTGATGTATTAAACGGCACTTTTCAGGAAGCGGCACGTATCATGTCGCCAACCGGATTAGAGACTTATCTAAATGGCGCAAAAGCAATGTGCAATTTAGGTCGTGGTTCTGATCTGGTCATTACTTACCTTCAGGAAATGCCTTTAGTGGCTAAAGAATGTGGCGAAGACGTTATCGGCGATTGTATTACTGCTGCATCCAAATTGTCTTCAATGACATCCGGTGAAGTTATTTCATTAATGTTTAGCAGTTTACCGACTGCCTCGCGTAACCTGGGTGATGCACAGTTGCTACGCGGCTATTTGACCTTTATTCATCAATTAGCCTCAACGGCTTCTCGCGGTTTGCGCCCAATGCTAAACCACATGGATGAATTACTCGATAAACTGACCCTCAGTGGTTTGCGTCGCTGGGCAAATTTTGGCGCACAAGCTTATCGCCGTGACTTTGCGAACTTAACAACCTATTTTAACCTTGAATCAGCGGATTCAAGGGCAATGCTACAAAAAGAGCGCCGCGGTGTTCTCTTTATTAAGGTACAACGTAAACTGAATTTTTACTTGCGGGCTTTATGGGGTCGTGATTTCTTTTTACGCCCGACGGGTGCGGACTACACCGATTTTCGTCCTTATATTGAACATCGCATTCTGTACATGCCTGATGCGGTGGATGATTATGGCAGTGATGACAACAAGATTGCCGGTCTGGAACTGTACCGTGCAACAGCGGCACATATGGCCGCCCACATGTGCTATTCCGACTCAGCTATCTCTGCTGAGCAGCTTAGTCCTGCACAAATGTTTTTCATCGGTTTGATAGAAGACGCGCGTGTTGAATACAAGGCGGTTAAAGAATTTCCAGGATTGAAAAAACTTTGGCTTTCACTCTTAAAAGCCGAGCATGAAGGTAAGGTTGAACATCCAGCCATGCTCGAGCTGGAACAGCTTGCCTTGATGCTGCTGGATGGCAAGGTAACAAGTGATGACGAACAAATTGCAGAATTTGTGACTCGTTTCCACAGTGAAATTGAAGAAAAACAGGATGATAATAATTACTCATGGCACATGGGTTTAGAATTATTTAATTTATTCTCATCACGTAAGAATGTGCCTAGCCTACGCATACTTGAACGTATTCGCATTCCCTTCCGCGACGATAATCGTTTCGTTTGGGAATTTGAAGAATTCAATATGAACGCCGAATTTGAATATGTTTCTGCAAGCCAGCGACAAGTACGAAAAACAGTCTCGGTTATTGAAATGGCGAATGAAGTGGACTGTGAATTAGCAGGCGACGATGCGCAGGAAATCTGGACCTGTGAAACCAATATGCGTCCTTACGAAGATGATTTGACCGATGATCAAATCAGTTTCAATGATATGTGGGGCAAAGAGCCCATATCTGATCCCTTTCATTATCAGGAATGGGATTACCAGATTCAGTTACACCGTCCTGACTGGGTAACCGTTTATGAGCGTCGTCAATCGCGGGGTAACCCGGAGGATATCGATGACATCCTTACGGAATACAAACCCATCGCCCACCGTATTAAACAGATTATTGATCTATTAACGCCGGTAGGTGTTCAGCGAATACGTGGCATGGAAGATGGTGATGAACTTGACATCAATGCAGCGATTGATGCGATGGTTGCTATTCGTATGGGTGAACAACCCAATCCGCGTATTACTATGCGCAACGTACTTAATACCCGTGACCTTTCTATTGTTGTGTTAATGGATCTATCAGAATCGACAAATGAAACAATGGGTGGTTCAGAGAAAACGGTTCTACAGTTAACCCGTGAAGCGGCGACATTAGTTTCGACAGCGATTAATGGCATTGGCGATCCATTTGCCCTACACGGCTTCGCCTCTGATGGGCGTCATGACGTACAGTATTATCGCTTTAAAGACTTTAACCAACACTTTGACGATGATGTAAAAGCACGCTTATCGGGTATGACAGGCGGCCTGTCAACGCGTATGGGCGGGGCATTACGCCATGCCGGACAGCATTTATTGAAGCAGCCAGAACGGCGTAAATTAATTCTGTTAGTTACCGATGGCGAACCCGCCGATATTGATGAGCAGGATCCGCAGCATTTACGTCATGACGCTAAAAAAGCGGTTGAAGAGCTATACAGTACAGGTGTACTGACGTATTGCTTAACGCTGGATCCCCATGCAGACAGCTACGTGAAACGTATATTTGGTGAAAATAATTACACTGTGATCGATCACGTCGACCGTTTACCCGAGCAACTACCTTTGTTATTTGCGAGTTTAACCGGATAGGCAAGCATGACAACCCGCATTCACGATATGCCGGTGTATGCGAGCTGTGACGGAGAAGTTGCGGCAAGTTTGTATAACGTCTGGCGCAGAGCAAAGTTGCATCTGGCGCTACCGTTGCGGATTGAGTTGCAGGGCATGAAACAAATGCGCCTGATTGTTGAAGAAGACTGTTGGGTAGTGGTAGATGAAAACCAATATGACCTGCCAATACTGGCATGGCTGGAATTTCAGGATAGCGGGCGTAGCAGTTTACATACACCGGTTACATGTCGAGTTAATACATATCATTACTTGGCGCACCTTATAAAAGATAAGGTTTTGGAACACATGGGTAATGAATTAGAGGTTCTGTTGCATGAATCAGAGCAATAGCTGTTAGACATCGTGATCTAAAGGTAATCATTATTTTTACTATTAAAAATAGGGAGACAAATATTCTTCCAGTTATCAATTCCGGTGGAGCTCATCCTTTGAAAAGCTGTTTTCTCCATTGCTTTTATTATTTCCTTGTTACGTTTATCACCATAACGAAGCTTTGATAAATATAAAGTCGCATGTTTATCGTACTTATTGAATAAATTTCTTGCTAGCATCGTTTGTATACCAAATAGTGAAGCTATATCTCGGCAGACACGGACATTAATGAGTCTGGTACCTAACTGACTTGCTTCCATCTTAGAAAGATCGACAGCATATGCTGATGTGGTGAAAAGATTAAATACAATTGCTGTTAATAGTATGTTTCTCATAGTAATTTCCAGGTTATGATTTTATTTTGGAACATACCGATCAGAAGTGTGTATATAGTTTTCATAACTTTTACCGTGCATTTTTAAAGTATGGATCTTCTACTTTTCGAACATGTATTTCAGTGGATATGTACCCCAACAAAGCGAACATAAACAGTATTGTATTTGCTAATAGAGTAATTATACCCAAACCGAAAAGCATTTAACTATATGTAGTAGACCTAACATCAGGCTGAGTTGGATTAATCGATTTAAGAGGCAAAAAAGTCTATAATTGGTTTTTTGCGTTATTTGACGTAAGTTACTAACAATATTAAAATTTTTTCGTTTTTTGTCTTTTCTTTATTGTCTCATTACTATTATCATCCCATACCTAAATGTCGCATTTAAAAACGACATTTAGGGGATAATAATTTTGTTATGATAACAGTATCAACAACTTAACAGAAAATATAGGGACTTTAATAATAATTTATTATTTTAACGGGTTTAATCGTTGCAATAATAAAACAAGCCCCACCAACACTGGCAGTGCTTTTAAAAAGCATTGGGATGAATCAGTTTTAACGTTTCATCGAATCAAAGAACTCAGCATTGTTCTTGGTTGCTTTCATTTTGTCGAGTAATAATTCCATCGCGGCGAGTTCATCCATTGGGTGGAGTAACTTGCGCAGGATCCACATTTTTTGGAGTTCGTCTGGTTTCGTTAACAATTCTTCACGGCGTGTGCCAGAGCGGTTAACGTTAATGGCGGGGTAAATACGTTTTTCAGCGATACCGCGATCCAGATGTAATTCCATGTTACCGGTACCTTTGAATTCTTCGTAGATCACATCATCCATACGAGAACCGGTTTCAACCAGCGCGGTAGCAAGAATGGTGAGTGAGCCACCTTCTTCAATATTACGCGCCGCACCGAAGAAACGTTTTGGGCGTTGCAGGGCGTTGGCATCAACACCACCGGTGAGTACTTTACCGGATGACGGCACAACGGTGTTGTAGGCACGTGCTAAACGAGTAATAGAGTCAAGTAAGATTACGACGTCTTTTTTGTGTTCAACTAAACGCTTGGCTTTTTCAATCACCATTTCGGCAACCTGTACATGACGGCTGGCGGGTTCATCAAAGGTAGATGACACCACCTCACCACGCACCGAGCGTTCCATTTCGGTGACTTCTTCAGGACGTTCATCAATGAGCAATACAATTAAATGACAATCAGGGCAGGAATGCGTGATGGATTGTGCGATGTTCATCAGCATCATTGTTTTACCGGCTTTCGGTGGTGAAACAATCAAACCACGCTGACCTTTACCAATCGGTGAGGCTAAATCAATAATACGTGCAGTGATGTCTTCGGTGCTGCCGTTTCCGATTTCCAGCACGATACGTTCGTTGGCATGCAGCGGCGTTAAGTTTGAAAACAGGACTTTGTTCTTGGCATTTTCAGGGGAGTCGAAATTAATTTCCTGAACTTTTAATAATGCAAAATAACGTTCGCCATCTTTCGGTGGGCGAATTTTACCGGAAATGGTATCACCGGTACGTAAACTGAAACGACGAATCTGGCTGGGTGAGACATAAATGTCATCCGGGCCGGCAAGGTAAGAACCCTGCGCTGAACGTAAGAAGCCGAAGCCATCTTGTAAAATTTCCAGTACGCCGTCACCGTGGATGTCTTCGCCTTTTTTGGCGTGTGCTTTAAGAATGGCAAAGATAATGTCTTGCTTGCGAGAGCGAGCCATTCCTTCGATTTTCATTTCTTGAGCGAGTTTTACCAGTGCGGCGGCGGGTTTTTGTTTCAGTTCGGTTAGATTCATAGTATAGATTCGTATGGTTTAATTGTGAGAATGTAAGGGTCTTGAGCGGTTTGTCTGAAAAGACTGTGCACGCCATACCCAGACGTGTTGTTTTTAAATGGGCTTTATTTAAGTTTGGATTTAAATTTTCGAATTTGTTCTACGGAAGGTCTACTGACTTCCTAGTTAAAGCAACCCTAACATCAAAAAATGGCTGCGTCCAGAAACATGAACGCAGCCATTGTACTAGATATTGCTATCGATAAAGGCGGTCAGCTGAGACTTGGAAACGGCTCCGACTTTGGTGGCTTCAACGTTGCCTGCCTTGAAAATCATCAAGGTAGGAATGCCGCGAATACCGTATTTAGGTGCTGTTCCTGGGTTTTCGTCAATATTGAGTTTTGCAATAGTGACTTTGCCAGCGTATTCCGCGGCAATTTCTTCCAGAATAGGTGCAATCATCTTGCACGGGCCACACCAATCTGCCCAATAATCGACAAGGACTGGACCTTCAGCCTTGATAATAACGTCCTCAAATGTGTCATCTGTGACGTGAACGATGCTTTCGCTCAAAATGTAGCCTCCACTTCAAAATTTATGATTTAAGTCCAGTTTATCGGACATATGTTCGGGATGTTCTCTCGGTAAGTAAGATTTGAGCTTAATCAGATCCGTAATGCAAGCCCAATTAACGCTCTATTCTGTTATGCTGCCATCCCCATGAGTGATAAACATCTAACAGACACCTTATTTTCATCGCTGGATCTACCTGCAGAACTGCTGCAAGGTCTTGAAGAAGCTGGCTTTTCTCGCTGTACGCCGATTCAGGAACAGACCTTGCCACTGGCTTTAAAGGGTCAGGACATAGCAGGACAAGCCCAAACCGGTACCGGTAAAACAGCGGCTTTTTTATTGGCAGCCATGACACGCTTGCTGAGAAACCCTGCTTCAGCATCGAGAAAACCGAATCAGCCTCGTGCCTTAATGTTGGCGCCGACACGTGAATTAGCCATTCAAATTCACAAAGATGCCGTCCAACTTGGCAAGCATACCGGTCTTAAGCTGGCGCTTGCCTATGGTGGAACCGGCTATGAAACACAGCGTAAGACGATAGAAGAAGGCTGCGATATCTTAATTGGTACGCCAGGTCGTATTATCGATTACTTTAAGCAGCATGTGTTTAATTTGAAAGAAGCAGAAGTTATTGTGCTGGATGAGGCCGATCGCATGTTCGATCTCGGCTTTATTAAAGATATTCGTTATTTACTGCGCCGTATGCCAGAGCCGGGCAAACGCCTGGGACTGTTGTTTTCAGCGACCTTATCGCATCGTGTGATGGAACTGGCTTACGAGCACATGAATTCACCAGAAAGTGTGGTGATTGAAGCCGAAACAATGACCGCTGATAAGGTCTCACAAATTGTTTACCATACCGCTAATGATGAAAAAATCCCTTTTTTAATAGGCTTAATGAAACACATGGATCCAAGCCGCTCGATTGTATTTGCGAATACCAAGCGTGCCGGTGAAAAGATTTGGGGCTATTTGGAAAGCAACGGTATTCGTGCCGGCATTCTTTCCGGTGATGTGCCTCAGAATAAACGCCAGCGTTTATTGGAAGAGTTTAAAAAAGGTGAGCTGCCAGTGCTGGTGGCGACCGATGTTGCCGCACGTGGCTTACATATTGATGGCGTGAGCCATGTTTTCAATTACGACTTGCCGGATAACAGTGAAGATTATGTTCACCGTATTGGCCGTACGGCGCGTGCCGGTGAATCGGGTGATGCCATTAGCTTTGCCTGTGAGACTTATGCCTTTAATTTGATGGATATTGAAGAATATATTGGTAGTCGTTTGCCCGTGGGGCAGGTTGATACCAGCCTGTTTTTAGATGAGTTACAGCCACCGGTTCGGATACAGCGTAAACCGCGCCCAGATCATAAGGGAAATCGTGGCGGGTCACGCGGAAGAGGAAAACCTCAACAAGGTCAACGACATAGACGTTAATTTGGCAAACAATAATACCAAATGCCTACCTGAAAAAACTCATTTTGACTACATAATAGCCATTTTCCAAGCTCTAAAAAGCTGCTAGTATCAAGTACATACAAATTGAATCCGGATTTATTCCGGATTTTTTTGACTAAAAAATATAAGAATTGGCGGCAAATGGCTCCGATAATCAGCAACATAAGCAGTCGCGTTGGAGAACAGGGACTTGTTTGGTTCGTTAACCTGTTGTTACTGGCACTCATTGCGCAAACTATTGCGAGTGTTATCTGGCAAATGCTGGATGATGACAGTGGCGCAGTAGCACAATCGCATTCGACACCGTCAATCGTTAATCGCGTATCGCCATCGTCAGCAATTTTAATGGCTCAGGGGATCGCCAACAGTCATTTGTTTGGACAAGCAGATGTGAGTGCTACTGCACAACGTGGTGCTGGCGCACCCGAGACGAAATTAAACCTGCTTTTGAAAGGAGTGATTGCCTCATCTGATGTGCGTAATGCCGTGGCATTTATTGCTGCTGGTCAGGGGGCAATAGAAAAATCGTACAGTGTAGGTGACAACTTGCCAGGTGGTGCCATACTGAAAGAAATATACGGTGAACGTATTTTACTTGAGTATCGTGGACGAATGGAAAATTTAAGTCTGCGGCGTAAAGTTTTAACGAGTAAAGAACTCGGAACACAATAAATGATCGAGTGATTATTCACTCGGCAGAAAAGATAATAATTGAAACACCAAACCGTTACTTGATCCGAATGGAACAGGTAGGCGGCTTCGTCACCTCTGTTATCCGTAGCAGGGAGACGTAAACGGGGAAAGTAGGATGCAGAACAAATACATTTCAAGGTTGAATGCTTTATTAAACTTGTTGCCAATGGTGCTGTTAGTGCCAGCGTTATTGTTATCGCCAGTGTTGCAGGCGGAGCCAATGACTGATGCTGAAACAACCATGCTGAATCTGGAAAACACAGACATTAATACCTTGATCTCAACGATTGCTGACAAGACCGGTAAAAACTTTATTGTTGATCCTCGTGTTAAAGGTAAGGTGACCATTATTTCGCACCAACCGCTTACGCGCGAAGAGGTGTATCAAACCTTCTTGTCTATTTTGGAAGTGCATGGTTTTGCTGCCGTACCGGGCGATGGCGTTGTAAAAATTGTGCCTGACTCAACAGCAAAACAAAGCAGCATTCGTACTGCGAGCAGAGGTGCGCCAGGGCGGGGTGATGAACTGGTAACCCGTGTTGTGATGGTTGATTATGTGAACGCCATGCAGTTAGTGCCTATCCTTCGTCCATTGATTCCTCAGCAAGGTCATATGGCGGCGTTCCCATCATCGAATGTCCTGATTGTGTCTGACCGTGCGGATAATATTGCACGGATTATCCAGCTTATTAAACGCATTGATCGTCCAAGTAATGATGACGTTGAAGTTATTTCATTGCAGCATGCATCCGCGGCTGAAATGGTTCGTGTTTTAGGTGCTCTAAAGAAAAGCAGTGGTGTAGGTAAACAAGCTAATCGTTCACCGATGTTGGTTGCCGATGAGCGGACAAACAGTATCTTGCTTGGTGGCGATAAAGGTGAGCGCTTACGTTTACGTGCATTAATTGCACACCTTGATGCACCTACCGGCGGTGGTGGCAGTACACAAGTGGTGTATTTAAAGTATGCCGATGCAGCAAGTCTGGTGCCTGTTTTAACCAGTGTTAGCAGTAACTTCTCCAAGGCAAATGGTAAGGCGAAGACAGCAGGCAAGTCGGCATCAAACATCAGCATTCAGGCAGATGTGAATACGAATGCGCTGGTGATTACTGCACAGCCAGATGTGATGCGTTCATTAAAGGGTGTTATTCGTCAGTTAGATATACGGCGAGCACAAGTGTTAGTCGAAGCGATCATCGCGGAAGTATCATCTACCAAGAGTTCAGAATTAGGCGTTCAGTTTGGTACACTTGATTCCAGCAATGGTTTGGTGGCATCGGAATTTCCCGGGACAGGACCGAATGTTCTTGCGCTTGCTTTAAGTGCTGCACCTATTACGACACTGGGCGGTGGATTTAGTATTGGCGCGGGTGATGGACGTGGCAGTAATCGCTTTGGCGTGTTGTTGCGTGCAATTGCATCTGATGATGATTCAAATTTACTCTCTACACCTAATTTGGTGATGTTGGATAATGAAGAAGCGGAAATTATTGTGGGTCAAAATGTACCGTTTGTGACCGGCTCGCAACAAACAACCGGTGGTTTGGCCAATCCGTTTCAAACGATTCAACGTCAGGATGTTGGTTTAACATTGAGAGTGAAACCACAGATTAATGAAGGTGATGCGGTTAAACTTGATATTACACAGGAAACATCCAGTGTCGTTCCTGACAACACCAATGTTACGTCAGCCGATATTATTACCAATAAACGCTCAATTAAAACCACGGTAATGGTGGCGGATGGTGAAATTATTGTATTGGGTGGGTTGATTTCAGATGATTTAACCGAAGGCGTGTCTAAGGTGCCGGTGCTAGGTGATATTCCGTTACTGGGAAATCTGTTTCGTAGTCGCACTACACGCAAGTTAAAAACCAATTTAATGGTTTTCTTGCATCCGGTTATTTTGAAAGATGGTAAAGAAAAAATTCTTTCAAGTAATAAATATAATTACATCCGTGCACAGCAGTTAGAAGGTAAAGAAGATGGCGTTAATTTATTGGATGACAGTGTCTCACCGGTATTGCCAACACTGGATTCTTACCTTGAAATTCCACCACCGTATAAAACTGACGCAACACAAACAAACTAGATAATGATGCATTTAGAAATAGTCGATAATCAAGCAGACGAGAATGTGACTGCATCAGCATCACAACGGATCCCTTTTGGTTATGCGAAGCGACATGGTTTGTTACTCGGTGATACAGAAAATGGCGTATTGAAAGTTATCTGCCGTGAAGATGTCAAAGCAGTCAACCTTGCTGAGATACGCCGTTATTTGGCATGTAAGATACGTATCGAATTTATTAGCGATGCTCAGTTTGAAGCCTTGTTGCAAAGTGAGTATGAACAAGGTTCAAGTGAAGCGATGACGATCATGGACGACATCGAAGATAATGACTTGTTGAGTGTCGCGCAGGATCTGGCTGAACCTGAAGATCTCATGGAAACCGAAGACGATGCACCGATTATTCGTTTGATTAATGCATTGTTAACAGAGGCGATTAAAGAGAACGCTTCAGATATTCATATCGAGCCTTATGAAAACCGCCTTGTTGTCCGTATGCGTGTTGATGGTGTGTTACGAGAAATTCTTGAACCCCAACGAGCGATTGCACCCTTATTGGTATCGCGTATCAAGGTAATGGCAAAGCTCGATATTGCTGAAAAACGCTTACCCCAGGATGGACGCATTTCATTACGGGTTGCCGGGCGTGCAGTTGACGTGCGTGTATCAACATTACCCGCCGGTGGCGGTGAACGTGTAGTGATGCGAATTCTTGATAAGCAAGCGGGACGCTTGAATTTAGAACATTTAGGTATGTTGCCTAAAACACTTAAATTGATCAGCGGTGTTATTCATAAACCGCATGGCATTATTTTAGTCACCGGTCCAACCGGTTCGGGTAAAACCACTTCCCTGTATGCGATGTTGCAGCGTCTTAATGATAAGCAACGTAATATCATGACGGTGGAAGACCCGATTGAGTATTACATTGATGGCATTAGCCAAACACATGTGAATACGAAAGTAGATTTAACCTTTGCGCGCGGTCTGCGTGCGATCTTGCGTCAGGATCCGGATGTGGTGATGGTCGGTGAAATTCGTGATCTGGAAACCGCACAAATTGCCGTGCAGTCCAGTTTGACCGGTCACATGGTTCTATCGACTTTACACACCAATACAGCTGTCGGCGCGGTGACTCGTTTACGTGATATGGGTGTTGAACCTTTCCTCTTGTCTTCAAGTTTAAGTGCAGTATTAGCGCAGCGTTTAGTGCGTCGATTATGCCCGGATTGTAAACGCCCCCATGTTGCACAGAAAAGTGATTGCGCCGCATTAGACATTCCGCTTAAAAAAGCCCCGACTATTTATGAACCGGTAGGTTGTGACAGCTGTAATGGCATTGGTTACAAAGGCAGACTTGGCGTTTATGAATTAGTCCTCGTGGACGAAACACTTCGCGGCATGATCCATGATGGCGCTAGCGAACAGCAACTTGAAGCCTATGCAAGAAAATCGACACCGGGCATTGCCGAGGAAGGCAGACGTTTGGTGACATCTGGTGCAACCTCGATTGAAGAAATCTTGCGTGTAACTCGCGAAGATTAAGACATGAGTGCCTTTGAATATACTGCGCTGGATGTTAGCGGACGTAAACTCAAAGGTGTCCTTGAAGGTGATGCACCAAGACAAGTTCGCCAACAACTTCGTGATCAAGGTTTAACTCCTTTATCGGTTGATGAAGTTAGTCAACGAAAATCCAACACAGAGAAAAAAACCTTTAGTCGTGGTATTAGTTCGACTGAGCTTGCGGTGTTTACTCGCCAGTTGGCAACCTTGATAGGTTCAGGAATGCCTCTGGAAGAAACCCTGGAAGCGGTGGGCAAACAAACTGAAAATGATCGGATGCAAAGCACCATTGCTGCGGTCCGCTCGCGTATAAAAGAAGGACATACGCTGGCTGATGCACTGGCAGATTTTCCAGTGATATTCCCTGAACTATATCGTTCAACCGTGGCGGCAGGGGAACAAACAGGTCATCTTGATGTGGTGTTATCACGCCTTGCTGACTACACAGAAAATCGCCAAATGCTGATTCAGTCTATTAGTCAGGCATTGATTTACCCGGCAGTACTAACCCTGACAGCATTGGCCGTCGTGGGCTTATTGCTCGGTTATGTGGTGCCTCAGGTTGTGCAGGTCTTTACTGATTTAGGACAAACCCTGCCATTTCTTACGCGTGCCTTGATTGCTACCAGCGACATAGTACGTGACTTTGGCTGGCTAATGATTTTGCTGGTAGTAGCAGGCGTATTGGCATGGCGCAAAGCATTGCAGACAGAATCGATTAGACGCCGTTATCATGTCCGGCTTCTTAAATTACCCTTAATAGGCAAGTTAGTACGCGGTGTTAATACAGCACGTTTTGCACGTACTTTTAGCATTTTAACAGCCAGTGGTGTGCCTGTTTTAGAGGGCTTGCGTATTAGTGCCAATGTAATGGCAAACCTGCCGATGCGCGAGGCGGTATTAGAAGCCAGTTTGCGTGTACGAGAGGGAACAACGGTACAGAAAGCATTGGAAGCCAGTGATTGTTTTCCACCACTGGTATTACATTTGATTGGCAGTGGCGAAAGCAGTGGTCAATTAGAAGATATGCTTGAGCGAGCCGCACAAAATCAGGAGCGTGATCTGGAAAACCGAATCTCAACCTTGATGAAGATATTTGAACCCGCCATGATCCTGATTATGGGCGTGATTGTATTAGTGATTGTCTTGGCAATTCTGTTGCCAATCTTTGATTTAAATCAGTTAGTGAAGTAGTTGAAAAACAAGGACAGTAAGAAATGAAGATGCATGCGTTAAGAAAACAATCTCAAACAGGTTTTACCTTGATTGAAGTCATGGTGGTGGTGGTTATCCTCGGTATTCTTGCTGCGGTTGTTGTCACTAAAGTTGCTGATCGCCCTGATGAAGCAAAATTGGTTAAAGTAAAACAGGATATTTTAACGCTTGAGTCGGCACTGAATCTTTACAAGCTGGATAATGATGTTTATCCAACCACCGATGAAGGTTTGCAAGCCCTGGTTGAAAAACCGGAGAATGCTCGAAACTGGAAACAAGGCGGCTATATTGCCCGGTTACAAAATGATCCCTGGAATACGCCCTATCAGTATTTAAGTCCGGGAGCGAACAGTCAAATTGATATTTATTCGTTTGGTGCAGATAAACAACCTGGTGGTGAAGGTATTAATGCCGATATCGGGAACTGGAGTAACTAACCAAGGTGTCACGGCGATCACAAGGATTTACCTTACTGGAATTACTGATTGTATTAGTGATCCTGGGGATCACAATTAGCTTTACGGTTTTATCATTTGGTCTGAAAAATTCACAAGATGATTTAAAGCAACAGGGATTACGGCTGGCAGCACTGATGCAACTTGCTTCGGAAGAATCTATATTGCTGAGTCAGGAATTAGCATTACAGTTTGAATCAAACGAGTATTATTTTTTAAACCTTAAAAAAGATAGCTGGCTTGAAATCAGCAATGATCCTGTTTTTCGTCGTCGTAAACTCCCCGAAAATA
This sequence comes from Gammaproteobacteria bacterium, assembly GCA_027006175.1. Classification (GTDB taxonomy): domain Bacteria; phylum Pseudomonadota; class Gammaproteobacteria; order AKS1; family AKS1; genus Sulfuriflexus. Next base: position 21,235 of record JALTKS010000038.1, on the reverse strand, counting down.
TGCTCGTTGAATTAAGTGTTGAAGGCAGTGATGTATCAACAGATGAAAATTCAGTTGAACGTATTTATTTTTATAGCAGTGGCGAAGCAAGCCCCTTTACACTGACATTGCGAACACACGATGCTGAATTCAGTTATCAACTAACCGGTGATAGTCAGGCAAGCATAAAGCATGATGAATAATTCCTGCATAAAAAACGCCCAAATGCGCGGTATGACACTAATAGAAATATTGGTTGCTTTGGTCATTGTTGCCGTGGCGTTATCTGCCGCAATTCGCAGTGTTAATGCCGGCAGTATTAATGCTATTCATTTAAAAGAAAAAAGTTTTGCTCATTGGGTTGCAATGAATGAAGTCGCCGAGCAGCAAGTTAAAGAATTTTCTGCCGAAAGTGATGAATGGAAGCAGGTAGAAATGGCAAACAGAGTTTGGTACGTCAATACCAAGGTAGTCGCCACTGATACAAAATCCTTATTCCGAATTGAAACCCGTGTTTTTAAGCAGCGAGAAGATGATTCATTCCTTGCTTCAAGTATTTATTTTGTGGGTGCGAAGCCATGATAAAAGCCAGGCATGGTTTTACATTGATTGAGCTGCTGTTGGCATTAGCTATTTTTTCTATTTTAGCATTGCTCGCATACGGGGGTATGAACAGTATTTTAAATGCACGCGAAACGGTGACAGAAGAATCACTGCGTTTAGCCGCCGTACAACGAAGCTTTATGCGTTTGGCACGCGATTTTGGTCAAGTCTCACCACGTCCTGTCCGTGATAATTTTGGTGATGTTCAAGCCGCGATACAAACAGGCACGAATACATATCGCTATTCTTATAAAGACAATGAAACAGGTGAAACGGTTGACGCGCAAGCCATTGAATTAATCGCTTTTACCGCGGCGGGGAAACGACTTTTACCAGGTCAGGAACGGAGTTCGTTACAACGTATCGCTTACGCGTGGCATAACGATTCTTTATTGCGTTTAAACTGGTCGGTATTGGATAGAGCACAAGATAGTAAGCCGTATATTTCAGTTATGTTGGATGGGGTTGAGCAATTAAAATTTCGTTTCTTAAAAGCCAATGGTGATTGGCTTGATAGCTGGACACTGGATGATGTTGCCTTACAGGAACTACCGTTGGCTATTGAGGTGAGTTTTGAAGATAAGAAGTGGGGGCGCTTGAGAAGGGTGTTTCTGGTGTCATGATACAGATTAAAAGCACTACACATCAGTTAGGCACAGCACTCGTGACAGCATTACTCATAGTTGCCCTGGCCAGTGTGATTGCCACGGCTATGCTAAAGCAGCAACACATTGATATTCGTCGCGCTGAAAACATGGTTAAAGGTGATCAGGCAGTATTGTACCTTCGCGCGGGTGAAAATTGGGTTAAGAAATTATTAGCTGACGATCTTTTAAAAAATAAAAGTGATAGCCAGAATGACAATTGGGCAAAAATTGATTCAAGTCTGGATATTGAAGACGGTGTCATTCAAATTCGGGTCGAAGACTTACAAGGGCGATTTAACCTGAATAACCTGCTCGATGCAGAAGGTCGTCCCAGTCGTAACGATATTGAGAACTTCCGAAATTTATTGGCAGTATTAGAACTCGATACAGAATTAGTGCAGCCGATACTCGACTGGATAGATGCCGATATTAATATTAGTTTGCCAACCGGAGCGGAAGATCAGGAATATTTGGCATTAAATCAACCTTATCGCACAGCGAATGCCGCCTTTGTCAGTATCAGTGAGTTGTTGCTAGTAAAAGGTGTTACGCGGGAGATTTACGATAAGTTGTCGCCTTATGTATCTGCCTTACCCGCGCGGGTTGATATCAATATTAATACGGTAAGTCCTCCATTGTTAGCAGCACTTTTGCGTACCACGATTGAAGAAGCCGGTATTATCTTGTCAAACCGCCCTAAAGCAGGGTATCAGAACATTGCTGAATTTCGAGGTGTGCAGGCGTTGTCGGGTAGAAAAGCGGAGGGCGTTGGTGTGGCGAGTCAATTCTTCAAGACACGAGTAATTGTTGAATTAGGTCGCTATAATGCTAGTCAAACAAGTGTGATAGCACGTGATAATAAGGGAAAGTCGCAGCCGTTGGTCATCCAGCGTAGCCGAGCGGAAATATAAATCATGCAGCAACTGTATATTCATCTACATGAACAGGGAGCCAGCTGGGCGTATTGCGCAGAAGCGGGTTGCTTGCCTGAGCAGGTAGAGTCAGGTGATTTGGCGCACCTGCAGCGGCGAGATGATGATTTAAACATTGTTGTATTTGTACCTACCGTTGATGTTTTACTTGCCTCGGCAACGGTTCCGGTTAAGGGCGCACAGAAGCTGTTACAAGCAGTTCCTTATGCTTTAGAAGAACAATTGATTGATGATGTTGAATCAATGCACGTGGCGATTGGCGCGCAAGATAGTGATGGCAAGGTTTCTGCGGCGGTAGTGGTTGAACAACGCATGCAACGCTGGTTACAGCAACTTCAAGAAAATGATATTGAACCCGATGTTATGTTACCCGATGCACTGGCTTTGCCGCGCGTGAATGGTGATTGGTCTGCACTGCAATTAGCGGGTGATATTGTTTGTGTGCGCAGTGGCGAGCAGACAGGCTTTGCCTGTGATGTGGAAAATTTAGCTATCATGGCTTCTTCGCACGCAAGTGAATGTGAGGCTGATCCTGATGCGGTGCAATTTACCAATTGCGGTAGTGAGAATAACGAGATAGCCGAGCAGTTTAAGAAAGTCTTTTCTGTACCCGTCAATAGTGAATCCTGTAATGGCGATGCGCTTGCTGCATTGATTAGTGGGTATCAATCTGACAAAGGTATCAATTTATTACAGGGGGCTTTTGTTCGAAGCACACGCTGGCTTCGAGGCAAGCAACGTTGGCTAAGTACCGCAGCATTATTAGCGGTATGGGTTGTTCTGCAATTTTCACTTGATGTATATCAAGTTCAACAACTCAAGTCGGTGCAAGCTGACTATAAAGATAAAATTGAGCAGGTCTTTAGAGAAACCTTCCCGAATGTTAAACGTGTTAGTGATCCACAAAAGCAAATGGCTATTGAATTAAAGTCATTACGTGGCGCAACAGCATCAGGCGGAGAAGGATATCTGGAACTGATGGCGAAGATAAGTCAGGTATTGGTAAAAATACCCGCGGTTCAAATTAAAAGCATGAGTTATAAAAATGCGGTAGTTGATATTGAACTTGAATTAACGGATTTACAGGTTCTCGAAAATCTTAAAGAATCCATGATAAAGGTAGCCGGTATTAAAATTGATGTGAAATCATCCTCACAACGCAAAGGAAAATTGCGTAGCCTGATTCAGGTAAGGAACCAATGATGGCATTACAAGACAAGCTTAAGAAATCTTTTTATGATTTGAATCCACGAGAAAGACTAATGGTGCTTGGTGGGGGGGTAGCATTGTTACTGATAGCGATATACCTGTTAGTCTGGGATCCGCTTATTACTAAACAGGCATCGTTGAAAGCATCCATACAATCGCAACAAGTGATTTATCAACAGATGTTGAAGTCGGCTGAACAGATAAAACAATTTAAAGGCACAAGTGGATTTAAAGTGGTTAATGCCAGTGCCATGCAAAGTATTATTAACCGTTCGGCTAAATCGGCATTACCGGGCGCAATTATTAAACGTGTTGAGCAAAATCGACAACAAGCCGTACAAGTGTGGATTGATCAGGTTTCCTTTGATGACATGATAAAGTGGCTGGGTGGTTTACAGCAAACCAAAGGTGTCCGTGTCGTCGCGTTATATAGTGAACGCACCGAACAGGTGGGTAGGGTTAATGTAAGGCTAACCTTAAAGGCAGGTTAGTATGCGCACTGTTTGGCAGGCGACAGCTTTTCTGTTGGTCGTTATTATTATTTCTCTTCTTTATAAACTACCTGCAAAATTTGTTTACCGGCAATTTGCTGCAAACAGTCCAGTGGAATTAGTGGGCATATCAGGGTCGGTTTGGTCGGGGCATGTTGAGCAGATTAATATTCGACAAATCAGCATAGGTGATATTGACTGGACGTTATCGCCATTTGCATTGTTGTTTGGCGAAGCATCAATACAATGGCAGTCGAGCGATCCTGTTGTAATGCTATCAGGTGAGCTACTTCTATCCTCAGATGTTATTTCAGTGACGAATACACATGGCAGTATTGATTTGCTTGCGATCGCACAACGATTTCCATCACAGGATTTATTACCTGATGGCATCATCAATATAAAAATTGATGCCATCGATCTGGATCAAGAAAAATTTCTTAAAGCGAAGGGCCTTATCAACTGGACAAAAGCAGGCATGATAGCGCCTGAAACTATTTCATTTGGTGGTTTCAATGCCGAGTTAACCAGCAGGAACGGTCAGTTGCTGATGCAGCTGAGTGATGCAGATGGGGCGGTTTCATTATCAGGTAATGTGATGTTCACAAGGTACGGTGAATTTCAATATTCAATAAAGCTCGGTGTTCGTGATATTAGTCAGCCAGCTTTGTTAGAAGGGTTTAAGCAATTAGGCCGTCCTGATATTGATGGAAACATAAGCATGCAGGCTGGCGGTTATCTATTTTAGAATAGATTAATCTGATTTCTGATTAAGGCAATAGATATCAAGAATCTCGGTTAGACGTTCAGGTGATACAGGCTTGGTTAAGAACTCGTTCATGCCGGCATTCAGACAGCGTAGTCGATCATCTTCTGATACGTTGGCGGTTAAAGCAATAATGGGAACCTTATTCATATTAACCCGCATTGCTTCTTCTTCGCGCCATTTCTTGGTTGCTTCAATACCATCCATAATAGGCATGTGCATGTCCATAAAAACAATGTCATAGTCATTGTCACAAAGGATTTGATATGCAAGTTGACCATTGCCAACAACATCAATCTTATGCCCCGCTTTTTTCAACATGGTCGACATGAACAGGATGTTGATTTCACTGTCTTCTGCTAACAGCACATTTAGCGAACGTGTTGCCGGGACTTCAAGAGAGCTGGTTTTTTTATCGTCTAGCTCAGTGGTTATATCTGAAATATTGGCGGCTTGTAATGGAATCTCAAACCAGAAAGTACTGCCTTCATTAACAACACTGCTGGCACCTATCTGCCCCTTCATTAATTTTACCAGTTCTCTCGCAATGGTTGTGCCAAGACCAGTGCCACCGAATTGCCGCGTGGTTGAAGAGTCAGCCTGAGTGAAGCCATCAAATATATGACGTAGATTTTTTTCTTCAATACCGATACCCGTATCAGATACTTCGAAATAAAGATTGCTATGATGCGGGCGGATACTTACTTTAACTTCCCCTTCTTCAGTAAACTTTATGGCGTTACCCACAAGGTTAAGAAGAATCTGGCAAAGCCGAAACGAGTCACCGATTAAGGTTTTTGGGATATCATCAGAAATGCGGTAACTGAATTTAATGCCTTTTTGCTGAGCCATCGTACCGAGTGTGATATCAATTTCTTTTAGGCTTTCCTCTAAACTAAAAGGCCTCATTTCAAGAGAAAGTTTACCCGCTTCTATTTTAGAAAAATCGAGTATGTCATTAATTAACATATGCAAACGGCTGGTCGAGGTTGATAAGCCATCAACATAGATTTGTTGTTCATCATTCAAGTCAGTCGTTTTAAGTAAATTAATCATGCCAACGGCACCACTCATTGGTGTGCGTATTTCATGGCTCATGGTGGCAAGAAAGCGACTTTTTGATTCGTTGGCATCATCGGCTGCTTTTTTTGCACGCTGAATCGTTCTTAGCATGGCATCGAGATAAATGGGTAAGACAATAAGCGCGATAACCTTAAATGAACTTTCCAAAGCATGTTCAGAAAAGGTCGGATCAATAAAGCAAAGAAAGACATAAGAAATCAAACTCATTAATGCAGCAGCAAACAGGTATGGACGACCAAAGCGGCCACCTTGACTGATAAATATGAGAATGTAGATAAGATAAAAAGGGCTATCAGATAAACCGACTATCATGCTTGAGATAGTCGTAAAAAGAATATCCATAAAAATAACGATATAACGTCGTGGAATATTCCCGGGTACTTTTAATATCCAGATAAAAATCACGATTGAATAAATCATGAAGGAGGATAATAAGATCGTAAAGCCGTAAGTCGATATTGAGAAATAACCCAGCATAATACCTATGCCAAGATAGAGACTCATAAAAATGCCGATAGCAACACGAACAAAGCCCGCCTTGTAGTCTTCGTCATTCCTAAATGACGGTGGCATTAAGATATTTTTAAGGTCGTTTAATAGCATTGTGATGGCTAAGGCATAATGTCCTTGAAATGATTTATCGCATTAAATTCTTCAACATCTTTTATGGGTGCTTGCGTGTCAGGTTTATAAACAGCGAGCAAGTGCGCAATGCCGTATTGTTTGGCAGAACGGAGTACAGGCAAACTATCGTCAACCAATAAGGTGTTTGACTTATCGAATGCTTCTGTCATTTGTAGTTTATCCCAGAATGTCGGTTCTTCTTTAGGAAGCCCAATATCATGTGCGCAAATAATAGCATCGAAATAGCCGGCAAGTTGGGTTGATTGCATTTTTAAATCCAGGCTTTTGCTGTGTGCGTTGGTGACTAACACCAGTCGTTTGCCCGATTTACGAGCGGCACTGAGAAAATCGGTAACGTGAGGGTGCACGCTAATAAGGTGGTCAACTTCACGTTTTAATTCAGCAATATCCAACCCGAGTTGTTGGCTCCAGTAATCGACACAATACCATTCCATTGTACCTTCAACCGATTGAAACAGAGGAAACAAATGGTCACGAGCGGCATCAATATCGAGACCTTTATATTGCGCGTAACGCATGGGCACGTGTTCGCGCCAAAAATGATTATCGAAATGCAGATCCAGCAAGGTGCCGTCCATATCGAGAAAAACGCTTGAGATGTTATTCCAGTTAATCATGGTCTTTAGGTTATTGATTTCATTACGGTGATACTTTAACAGAGTCAGAAAGAGATTGATCCTATCGTTTGGAAATTTATCGACTATATTTAGAACTATGGACTACTCCTTCACGGAGTACGAAACGGAGGTGTCATGATGTTTCGATCTAAGCTAGCCGTATTCACAATATCCCTGTTTTTACTTGGGTTAAGCCCTGGTATTTACTCGCAGCAGTTAACCCCCGAACAAATGGAAGAATGGCTATTTGATGATAGCGATACTCTCGCGATTGATGAGGTCAATGAGGGTGAATTAGCCTTTGTTAAAAAAGCCAAAAATGAAGATGTTCATCATCATCATAATAAGATGATCATTACTGATAGCAGTCTGGAAGATGGCTGGGTGGCTATCGAGCAATGCCACAGCAATTTAGATGCGGTACCGTTAGCACAAATTCTGTTTAGTAAAACACGGTCCCGGAATCTAAAAGTATCGCATAGTGAAAATATTGCGAAGGCATGGGTCGAAGAGAACACAGTACAGTTGGAAGACATTGGTAAACAGGCCATGTTATGTATAACGGCTGAAACCCGTTCGTTTGTTTATAATGGTGATGGAACCTATAGCTTGATGAGCGGCCCATTTATGCGGCGTTTCCTGGATGGTTATTATCCCATGCGCGTTACCATGGATGTTGATATTAAAGCGAAACGTCTGCGTTTTTATGAAACCACCCCACCTGCTCAAGATGGCCTTAAAGTCTGGCGTAGCGCCGGAGCGGTTCATCTTGAAGCATGGTTTGAAGGCCGTTTGAGCACCGAAATACGCTTTCATGACCTTGTTATCGGTGATCCCGTCGCGAAACGTGAATCTAATGCTAGAATAGCCAAACTCAAGGCGAAGTAGTGTTCGCATCAGAAAGGCGATTGATAGCGGGATGCCCAATAAACCCGAGATTTTAGAGACCAAAACCATCGCGAAAAGCCGTCTATTTCATATAGAACAGCTTGATTTGCGTTTCTCAAATGGTACCGAGGTTCAATACGAACGCCTATGCGGTTCAAGCAATGGCGCGGTGTTGATTGTGCCTATGCTTGACGATGACACGGTGTTGCTTATTCGTGAATACGCGGCCGGTGTTGATCGCTATGAATTATCCTTGCCCAAAGGTCGTATCGAAGACAATGAAGCGATTGTTCCCGCCGCTAATCGAGAGATAATGGAAGAAATTGGTTATGGCTCAAACAAGCTCTATCATCTGGCCTCATTGACAGTGGCTCCCGGTTATTTAAGCGCCACAACGCATGTGGTATTGGCACAAGACCTTTACCCGGAACGTCGTGAAGGTGATGAACCAGAAGAACTTGAAGTCGTTGAATGGAAGCTGTCTGAGTTAGCTTCCTTATTAGTTCATCCCGAGTGTACAGAGGCAAGAACCATCGCCGCACTGTTTATGACAAGAGAGCGGTTACAGAAGGAGCACTCTGCGTGAGAACCATCGACGACACCTTACTCAACGAGATTATTCGGTTGGCAGAACAGGCCGGTGAGAAGATCCTCGAGATTTATGACACCGACTACGCCATTGAGCATAAGCAGGATGAAACACCACTGACGGAAGCGGATATGGCCGCGCATCATTTTATTGATGCCGGATTACGTAAATTAACCCCTGAAATACCTATTTTGTCAGAAGAATCAGCCAGTATTCCATTTGAGGAGCGCAAGCAGTGGCAACGTTATTGGCTGGTTGATCCGCTGGATGGGACGCGAGAATTTATTAAGCGAAACGGTGAGTTCTCGGTCAATATCGCGTTGATTGAGAACGGTGATGCTATTTTGGGGGTGGTTTACGCGCCTGTGATGCAAACATCTTATTATGCCCGGCGTGGCGCAGGTGCTTTTAAGCGTGAGCCAGGTCGAGAGGGGAGCCCTATTCATTGCCATTCGCCGGCGAGAGACAAGGTGATTGTTGCGGGCAGTCGTTCACACCGAGGTGCCTCGTTGGATGCTTTTCTGGTTAAGTTAGCAGACTACGAGATAATCAGTATGGGCAGTGCGTTGAAGTCATGTCTGGTTGCTGAGGGCGTTGTCGATGTTTATCCACGTTTAGGGCCTACTTCTGAATGGGATACGGCGGCAGCGCAGTGTGTTGTTGAAGAAGCGGGGGGACGGTTAACGGATACCCATATGGATATTCTGCGTTACAACACCAAAGATTCGTTACTAAACCCACATTTCTTTGTGTCGGGTGATCCGGAAAGGGATTGGTCAGTCTATTTGGATGAAAGTATTAATTAGTCAGTCGGTTTGTCATAAACGGACATAATTGACCTGAGTTCGTTAAGAACCGCTTCATACTCATGCTGATCTAAATCTTGTGTTTGTGCTGAACGCAGATCCATTTCCATGCTGGTAATGGTTGCTCGAACAGCCTCACAGCCTGATTGGCAGAGAGACTCAACACATTGATTTACCTTGTTTTTATCCATAAATGAAAATGAGAAGGTATTTCTGAGGCCAATATCTGGCGTTGATTCAAATGGTGGCCGGAGGTGGAATCGAACCACCGACACGGGGATTTTCAATCCCCTGCTCTACCGACTGAGCTATCCGGCCATCTGAAATGACTCGACCTTCGTGGTCGAGCGCCGTATTAGACGCGATTGCCCCCTAATCGTCAAGCGATCCAACGAAAATAGCGAAGTTAATGATGACCCGATCGGGTAATAGAAATGACAATATGAACGAGTTATTATTAGATATATGAATTAGCACACTATAAATACGTATAAGTGCGTTTTAATATTTTTGGGGGATAACGTGAAAGAAATTATTTTGGCTTCCATTTTGTTAATGGGAGTTTCTTCAGTATCGCAAGCAGCATTACTTGATTTTTCTACAATAACATTAGACGGTACTGCTCCTAGTTACACGTTTACAGACGCGACATTGGGTAATGTGAGCATTGAGTATTCGGGGGGATACCAGCTCGATGGCATTACTAATATTTTTGGTGGTGTTGACTCATTGGGTTTGGGAGAAATAAGCACCAATCCAGGAATAGTTTCGTTGTCATGGTCAAATGCAATAAGCTCATTAGATCTTCGTTACTATGATTTAGATTTGAATGAGACGGCGACGTTTAGACTTGAAGATAATGTTTCTATAATGTTGTTAGCTAACCCTACGAATAATAACACTCTCTCAAATAATGTTCTTTCTGCTAATAGTCTAGATATTTCCAATTCGAATACAGATAATTACTCTGAATTAAGAATTACTGGCGCTGATTTTTCTACACTGACGATTGATTTTACGCGACCAGGTTCTAGTGGAGGAGGCTCTAGTTTTGGCTTTGGAAACGCTACTACCTCGATTTCTACGGTGCCTGTTCCCGCTGCGGCATGGCTATTTGGTTCAGCACTACTCGGCTTTTTTGGCTTTACTCATCGTAAGAAACGTATCTAAGCCTATTTGTTGCCGTAAAGCCCCTATAGATTAGGGGTTGCCTATCGGTAAGGCTTCCCATACCGTATGGACATATGAATAACCTCTGAGTTAGCGCATGTCTGAAAGCCCCAAACAATCTTATCGTCTTGTCGAAACAACCTTGCAGGAAAAGCACGCTGATGGCACGACTAGCTGCCACCTTTGTCTTTGGCATTGTAAGCTGAAGCATGGTCAACGCGGCTTTTGTCAGGCGCATGTGAATCGGCATGGCACGCTTTATAACCTTTCTTATGGTGTTATCTCGGCGATTGATATTGGCATGATTGAAGATAAGCCAGTGAAGCATTACCAGCCGGGCACCAGGATTATGTCGATCGGCAGTTATGGCTGTAATTTCCGTTGTGGTGGTTGCCATAATCTGGAAATTTCATGGGGCGTGACGGCGTTAGATGATTTAGCCAAAGGTCAGTCCACCTCGGCATGGGTGCCGGCTGAAGAGCTTGTTGCAGCGGCATTAAAGCATGGCGTGCAGGGTATCGCATTTACGTATTCTGAACCGGCTGTTTGGCTTGAGTATGTGATTGATGTGTCGAGGCTTGCACATGAGGCGGGTTTGTACACGGTTTATGTGTCGAACAGTTTTGTCACCGATGAAGCTCTTGAACTGATGGCACCGTATGTGGATGTGTTGTGTTCTGATATTAAAAGTCTCAGCGATGAGTTTTACCATGATATTTGTCCCACCGCGAAAGTGGAGCAGGTGTTGGGTTCGATTAAAAAAGCCAAAGAGTTGGGTATTCACGTTGAGACACGTACGAATATTATTCCGGGTAAAAATGATTCCATTGAAGAGTTGCGCGGTATTGCAGAGTGGATCGCGGAAAATTTAGGTACAGAGAGTCCCTGGCATATCACCCGTTTTTTCCCTGCGTATCAGTTATCTGATTTACCGGCTACGCCATCTGAGATTATGTGGCAGGCACATGCGGCAGCTCAAAAAGCAGGTCTGGTTAATAGTTATGTTTATGATGATAAGGGTTGTGATTGTGCGGAGACGAATTTACCTATCTCGGATTATCTTGAGGGTGATGCGGTGACGTTGGAGACCAAGCTTCAGTGTGCGGCGAGTTGTTGTGGGGATGAAGGGGTTTTGCTTAAGAAGTATGAGTGATAAATGGATGGTTAGGCATTCGGGTTATGTTTTTAGATGCTAAGAACTCGCTTTGCTCGTTCAAAATGCATCTAAAAACATAACCCGAACGCCTTGAGTAAGTTTTAATCGGGTTTATTTTTCTACGGGTGTAAATCCTTCCGGGGTGTCGCCACCATCACCAAAAAAGAAACGTTCCATTTGTTCTTCCAGGAAAGCACGTCCTTTGGGATCAACAACATTGATGCGATGTTCGTTAATCAGAATTGTTTGTTGTCCCATCCATTTCATCCAGCCTTGTTTTGATACGTTTTCCAGGATGCGTTGACCCAGTTCACCAGGGTAAGGGGCTTTGGCGAGGGCTTCAGCTTCTTCACCAAGAATTACACAGTTCACCATTTTCGTCATGTTGTTGCTCCAGCAATTGCATCATTGTGTGTATCAAGTAGTTTTTTCACCGGTGCGGCAAGACCACGTGCATCGGGTTCGGACGTGTTATACCAGACTGTGTCAGCTTGTTCCATTATTGCGGGTGTTTCACTGATTACACTTGCATAGACAGGGGTTATATCAAGGTGAAAGTGACTGAAGGTGTGTCGCAGTGGCGTGGCGATGTTGATGTTATCAATGCTCAGTTTCAGTTCTTTTAGACTCCATGCTGAAACCGCTTGTTGTGTGGCATCACATTGCGCTTCGAGTAAACACCATAGACCACCCCAGATACCGCTCGGTGGTCGTTGTTGCAGAAGTACGTGATTGTCGTTATTGCGCAGTAATAGCATGGTGGTGGTTTTGACGGGGATCGTTTTTTTAGGTTTGGATGTTGGATAGTTGGCAACACTATTATTGGCAAAGGCAAGACAGTTTTTTTGTAAGGGGCATTCCGGGCATCTTGCTTTTGTGCGTGTACAGACGGTCGCGCCAAGATCCATAATGGCTTGTGTATATTGTGCGGTATTTGTTGCAGGCGTTAATGCTTCGGCATGTTGCCATAATATTTGTTCAACGGTTTTTTTACCGGGCCAGCCATCAATGGCAAAGTAGCGTGTAAGAACGCGTTTTACATTGCCATCGAGTATTGCGTGGTGTTGGTTGTCACTTAAGGCGAGTATCGCGGCAGCGGTTGAACGTCCAATTCCGGCAAGGCTCATGACGGTGTCTAAATCTTTAGGAAAGATACCGGCAAAGTCAGTTGAGATTGTTATGGCCGTTTTATGCAGATTGCGTGCGCGTGCGTAGTAGCCTAACCCTGTCCAGAGGTGGAGTACCTTATCGAGATCGGCATTGGCAAGTGATGTTATATCGGGAAAGTGTTGCATGAAGCGCTGATAGTAGGGTATCACAGTAGCAACTTGCGTTTGTTGTAACATGATTTCTGAAACCCAAACACGATAGGCGGACATGTCTGTTTGCCAGGGAAGATCATGGCGACCATGTATATCATGCCAGCGCAGTAGTGATGCTGAAAAATCAGTGTTACTCATGGTTGTTGGGCGAGGATTTCCAAACCCTCAATCACTGAGAGGGCTTCGTTGCGAAGCGTTCTTTCAATAAGAGGTGGACCAATCAAGGGCGGAACCCAGAAGGAAGGTTTTAAGTCGGCATTAAAGCTAATTCGGGTCAGACCATCTTCATCGGTTACTTTCCAGCGGGCATGGGCATAGTCAACATCACTTTTATCAGGAATCGTGGTAGAGATAATAACCATCCCCGGTAATTGCTCAACATCTTGTACTTGTACAATTGTTTTGCAAAAGAAGGTGACACAGGCTTCAGTGGTGACTTTAACCCGATGATCGTTATCAGAAAGTGAATAAACAAGATTACTTTCCGTAATACCATCACTGATTTTAGATAAGTTATTGTAGTCGGTGAGTATTTTATAAACGCGTTGTGCATTAGCATTAATAATAACCTCAAGGTTAACAAAGTAGCGTTTATCTTCATTGCTAACAGTGGCTTCAAGAACATCACCGGCATGAGTAAAGGATATATTACTCATCAGCAGTAAAGCGGAAACCATCGTACGAAATAACATCATTAGTTTAGAACAGTCCTTTTAAAAGGTTTTTAATTTTTTCTTTCTTTTCACGTTTCTTGCGTTTTTTTCGTTCTTCTTTTGTTTCAGGTTTTGCTGGTGCCGTTTGTGTCGTTGGCGCAGGGCTGGTTGTTGGTTGTTTGGTTTTTTTCTTTTTCTTACCAAAAAGTGAGTCGAGTAATTTCTTTTTCTGAGTCTTTTCCAGAACGCGACCAACAATACGTGCCCAGTCAATACTGTAAGCCGGGCTGGTTAAATTGCCGGTTAAGTTAATCCGAAGTGGTACGCCAGTTAATTTCTTATCCATACCAACAACTTCAACGAGCTCTTTATCAGCCGAGGTTTTAAGTGTGTAGTCCAGTGTATTGTTATTGAGATTGATAGTGCCACTGCCACGTATTAGCGGTAGTGCAGAGTAAATGACGAGATCCTGACTATTCATAACACCATTACGAACTTGGAAACTGACATTCATATTGGTAAAGGGTGTTTCTTCTTTACCTGTATTGGTAGATGATTGCTTGTTTTTAAATTTGGCATAGGTGTCTTGAACGGCTTTGACGACATCAATCCCTTTTAGAATGCCATCAGATAAAGATATTTTAATTTCACCATTTAGCGCTTGTTTTAAAGCAGGGATGGTTTGACCATGAGTAGTAATAACCGCAGAGACATTGCCCTTGCCGGTGAGCGCTTCTTTGCCTGTGATGGTTTTAATAACGGGTCCGATGTTGACATTACTAAGCGCTTCATTGGCGGAAATAAGCGGAACGTTGCCATTTTTCTTGCGAGCATCAATACGGATATGCCCCAGATAGTTGCCATTATATGCCAGACCTTTAATGGGTTCGATTTTCAGAAAGCCATGTTGTTGATTGATGTTTATATCGATGTTTTCAATTTTTAATCGATTCATAACCAATTGACCTGCTTTAATCGAGCCCGACATATCAAAGCTACGCAGTAAATCAACCGGGAACAGAGCTGTTTCTGTTGGTGCAGCAATAGCAACGGGAATAATGCTAAAGCGACTTGTTTGCGTTGGCGCAGGTGGTAAGTAACGATCAAGATCGATTTGATCGAGTACCAGCTTGTAGCTAACTGATTTGCGATTTCTATTCAGTAAGCTGATATCACCCTGAATTAAACTGTCATCAAGAACGAGATTAAGATTATTGAAGTTTATCTTTTGTAAGCTGCCGCCGATAGTTGTGTCAAAGGAAGCCTGTTGAAGCGCATTAGCATCAGCTGTTAATGGTGGTGTTATTTTAAATTTGTTGAATAATTTTTTAGGGTTAAATTCTGCAACACGGATATTGCCGGAAAGTTTAGGGTTAGTTGAAAAAATCTTACCAAGATTCATATTACCAGTAATGTTGAGCGGATCACTGCTTACTTTTAGCTTGGATAGCTTTAATGTTTGCGTGATAAGGTTTGCGGCGATAGTGGCATTAAGAGTGCCTTTTATTTCACCAGCAGGCAGTGTCTTACCTTTTAAATCAGCCACGATACGGCTGTTATTTAACAGGTATGTACCATCGAAAGGATTAGCTTTAAATTCAGTTTCCATTTCAAAGGAACCGTTAACATTAGGCTGTTGTGCCGAAAGTTGCGTTGCCAGTTTGATATCAACGGCTGCGCCTAACTCCAGTGGCCCCGTTTCTAGATTTAATTGAGATAGTTTTATATCCTGATTTGATTGATCATCACGAAAACGTATTTTTGCATCGTTAATGGTGATGCCACCAATAGCCAGTGCTGCTATCCTGGGGGCATCAGAAGGGGTGGTTTTATTATTGCTTTTATCACTTTGTTTAGCGGCAAGGTCTGACCAGTTGTTTTTGCCATTTTTAAGTTGCTGAAGATTAAGCTCAAGACCATTCAGTCGCAGCGAATCCATTTCGACCTTACGGCTAAATAAGGGCACCAGTTTGACACGTATTTGAGCAGACTCAATGGTGGCAAAAGATTTTCCTTTAAAGCCCTGGCGATTGCCCAGGCTCAGGTTCCCTGTTTTAAGTCCTAGCCAGGGGAAAATGCTAATATCCAGATCCCCGACTATTGTTAATTTTCTACCCGTTTTATCTTCAACAATATTCGCAATCTCTTCTTTAAAATCATTGGGCTCAAGGAAAAAAGGCGTAGCAATGGCGATGGCCACAATGATTGCGATGAGGCTTAGTAAGATTTTAATAAAGCGCATATCCGTTTTCCTTGTTGGTAGTTGTATTCTCTATTAATTTAAAAAATTTCAATATCATCTACTGTCGCCGATTGGGTCGTCAGCTTCTCTAGTAATATGAGTTCCTCATAACTGTTGACCTGATTACGACCATTTCCTTTTGAGAAATACAAAGCCTGATCGGCCTGGCTAATAAGGTCAACACGACTAATGCCTGCACTGATCTCTGTGACACCAATACTTACCGTTATTGAATTTACTTGCGGAAAATCATATTGGGCAACCATTTTTTTGAAACGGTTTAGAACAGTAACAGCAGTATTAAGTTCAATATCTCTTAATAGGACCGCAAATTCTTCTCCGCCATAACGGAACAGCATATCATCGTGGCGAAAAGTGTTTTCCATTATGTTGGCAAACAAGATGAGTACCTCATCACCGTAAAGGTGCCCAAAATCATCATTAACGCGTTTAAAGAAATCAATATCAAGAATGGCAAAACAATATTGTGGTGTATTCTCATTGTCTCTGCGCTGAAATGCATTAATGATATTAGCAATACGATCCTCAAAAGAATGCCGATTCATGAGGCCGGTTAGCGCATCATGGTTATTATTATCAAGCAAAAGTTGCTGGTTATTAAATAGTGCTATTAATTGTTCAAGCAAATAAACATATTTTGATAAGGCTTTTTCCTTTAGAGAAACAAGCCCGTTAATTTTCCCCAGGCTAACAATTGGAAAAATGAAGATATTATTTTCTTCAGAAAACAAGGTTTTTTTAGAAACAATGCAGTGCTCAAGAAGCCTTGTATCATCAGGCGAATTTTCAGTCAGGACATTGTTGGTAACATCATGATAAGTGAGTTGGCATGTTGGGAATATTTTTTTTAAGGTTTCTTGAAATGTAACAAGTAGATCTTCTTTGTTATGTTGCGATACTATTTGAATAGCAATTTCAAAACATTTTTCTTCGGTTAGTATCATTAATGCCATGCTTGTTATTTTTATGCGTAGATATCTTTAATGATATCATCGTACAGTTCGATGACTTTATTGCGTTTTATTTTCATGGTGGGTGTCATTAAATCATTTTCAACCGTCCATTGGTCCAGCACGGGTACGACACGACGTATTTTGGCGTAACTGGGAAATTCATGCAGGGCTTTGCGCATAATGCTGATAATGTGACTGTGAACACGAGAGTCATGAAGGTTTTCTTTGTCGTAAGGATCGATAACAAAATGATTGGCTAATTTAATCCACTCTTCCGCATTTAAAACAACCAGTGCGCTAAGAAAAGACTGACCTTCACCGATGACAAGCACTTGTTCAAACAGTGGCTCGGTTACCATGGTTGATTCCATATCGCTTGGCGGCACTTTTTCGCCATTGGATAAAATTAAAATATCTTTGATACGACCGGTGATATAAATATGGTTATTTTCGATACGTGCCTGGTCGCCAGTATGCACCCAGCCATCAGCACCAATGACTTCAGTGGTGGCTGCATGGTTGTTCCAGTAGCCGAGCATCATGCCCGGTGTTTTGACTTGTAGTTCATCATTGTCACCAATACGGACGTCAATACCTTTGAAAGGAACACCAACGCTATTGGGTTCATTGTCATCAACCGGATTAGAACAAATCATCGGGCTGGTTTCAGTCATACCGTAACCTTGCGTTAGTTTGAGCCCAAGCCCCAGCATGACGCGGGCGACAGCAAATGGTAAGGCTGCACCGCCACTGACGGTTAATCGCATATTGCCACCGAGTCGTTGGCGGAATTTTTTAGCGACAATAGGATCGAGTATCGGCAATAGAGGCAGGTAGGCGAGTTTTTTAATAAAACTTCCTCTCCGTTGTTGGCACTCAAACCGCCACCAACCCAGTGTCACGGTCAAGTGGAATAGCCCCCGTGCGATGAACGATTTCTTGTCAAGTTGTTGCAGGATACGGTTATGAATACGTTCAAAAATTCGTGGCACGGCAACCATCACGGTTGGCTTGATTTTTTGCATATCGTCAGCGAGTAATGCAACAGATCGCGAGTAGGCAACCGTTGCGCCTGCCATGATTGGCATGAAGTGGCCCGTGGTACGTTCAAACGTGTGCGACAGCGGCAAAAAGGATAAAAACAGATCGTCAGTATAAATAGCAAAGGAAAGAAGAACGGAATTCGTCACGGACAAAATATTATAATGGCTTAACATAACGCCTTTAGGTCGACCGGTGGTGCCTGATGTATAGACGATGGTGGCAAGTTCTTCAGGCTTTCGAGTATGAGATTGTAATTCCGCTGGTTCTTTAGGTAGCCAGTTCGAAGCGAGATGTACTTTTTCGTTTTCTTCAATGTCTTTGGTTTCATCACCAATGGGAACAATAATGACATGTTTCAGTGATTTAACATCGGTACAGCCGGACTTTATACGTTTCCACATCGCATCATTGGCGATGAGCATTTGGGTTGCGGAGTCATTTAAGATGTAAGCGATATTATCAGGGCGATCATCACAATAAAGGGGAACAATAATGAGCCCCAGGCCCATGGCAGCTTGTTCTGCAACAACCCAGTCAACACCGTTTCTCATTAGGAGCGCAACGCGATCACCACTTTGTAAAGAGGTGTTGGCAATGGCTTGTTGCCAGCGAGAGACTTGTTCACCAACTGCTTGCCACGTAAAATCCTCCCAGTTTGCGGATGATTTATTAAATTGGCGATAAGCAACTCGATCAGGGCTTCTTTTGATGCGTGCTCGCAGCAGCCCATCGAGCGTACCAGCGGATTCGGCGGTTATAATGTCTTCGTTATGAGGCATAATCTTCCCTTAACACACCCATTTTATTTGTTATTTATAATGATTGTATAACGCTTGGCAGTTTTTTGCATTGACCAAAACAGGTGCCTACCAGTAGGCTATACGTATGAATATATTACTTAATGGTGAGACACATAGCATCCCTGATGGCTCTACGGCGGCAAGTCTGGTGGCGTCCCTCGATCTGGGTAAGCGACGTATTGCGATGGAGGTCAATATGGACATTGTGCCTGGCAGTCAATACGCTAATCACGTACTTGTAGAAGGTGATAAGGTTGAGATTGTGCATGCCATTGGTGGCGGCTAAGGTTCGGCTGTTATACTTGCCCTAATTAATCTGGATAATCCAGACCATTTTAATCAGTTTTTCAGGAATACTCATGACGCAACTTAATGATCAACCACTGCTGATAGCAGGGGTCGAATACCAGTCTCGCCTTTTGGTGGGAACCGGTAAGTACAAAGATATGGATGAAACTCGTCTGGCAACCGAAGCCAGCGGTGCAGAAATCGTTACGGTGGCGATTCGCCGCAGTAATATTGGGCAAAACCCAGATGAACCTAACTTGCTAGAGACGATTTCACCGGATCGTTATACGCTATTACCGAATACAGCAGGCTGTTACACCACAGAGGATGCGGTACGTACCTGTCGGTTGGCACGTGAGTTACTGGGGGGGCATTCGCTTGTTAAGCTTGAAGTATTAGGCGATGAAAAAACCTTGTTTCCCGATATTATTCAAACCATCGAAGCCGCTGAAATTTTAGTCAAAGATGATTTTCAGGTCATGGTTTATACCAATGATGATCCGATTATTGCCAAGCGTCTTGAAGAAATCGGTTGTGTTGCCGTCATGCCATTAGCCGCGCCAATTGGTTCCGGCCTGGGGATTCAGAACCCCAATAATATCCGCACCATTGTTGAAAATGCCAACGTCCCTATTTTGGTTGATGCGGGTGTGGGTACTGCCTCTGATGCGTCGGCTGCAATGGAACTGGGTTGTGATGGTGTATTGATGAATACCGCGATTGCCGGTGCGCAGAATCCGGTACTAATGGCATCTGCAATGAAGAAGGGTATTGAAGCAGGTCGTGAAGCATATTTAGCCGGTCGTATCCCCCGCAAACGTTTTGCTAGTGCCTCGTCACCGATTGATGGAACGTTTTTTTAGTTCTGGCGTGAGCGAGCATCTTCGCGTTAGTACTTTTTATGCCTGAGCCTGAGAAAAAAACCTTTATACGTAAAATTCGTAGCTTTGTCCGCCGCGAAGGACGCTTAACGCGCGGGCAACAACGTGGTCTTGAAAAAATCTGGCCACTGTTTGGTATTGAGCATGATAGTGGCTTATTGGATTTGGATGAAATCTTTGCACGCAGCGCACCACGTATTTTAGAAATTGGTTTTGGTAACGGTGCTTCGTTAGCAGAACAGGCAAGACAACATCCAGAAAATGATTACCTTGGTATTGAGGTGCACCGCCCCGGCGTGGGTAATTTATTGCAGGTCATTGAACGTGACGGATTAAGTAATATTCGTGTTATGCAGGAAGATGCAGTGGAAATATTGCGTGATCAAATACCACTTGATTCACTGGATAAAGTGCAATTGTTTTTTCCTGATCCGTGGCATAAGAAAAAGCATCATAAGCGTCGTATTGTACAGCCTGAGTTTGCAGCATTATTGCATGAGCGTTTAAAGCAAGGTGGCGTTTTTCACATGGCGACTGATTGGCAGCATTACGCTGAATACATGCTTGAAATTATGAATGCTGCACCGGGTTATAAAAATATCTCGGAAACGAATGATTATGTGCCCAGACCCGATTCAAGGCCGATGACCAAATTTGAAAAACGTGGTCATCGTCTGGGGCATGGGGTATGGGATTTGATGTTTGAGAAGGGTTGATATACCTTCTTTTAAAAGCTCGCACTCAGTATTATCTTTCCTCCTCAGGGATTCACTGCGTTACATCGATTCGTCGTTAAGATAATACTGAGCGCGAGCGTGATGAATTTGAGCTCATTGACAGGGCTTGTTGTTGTGACATTAAATATTCATCTTATTCCAGGCATCGAGCGCTGCAACTTTATAGGCTTCTGCCAGCGTAGGATAATTAAAGACGTTATCAATAAAATAATCTAACGTACCGCCCAGCACTAATGCCGCTTGCCCAATATGAATGAGTTCGGTCGAACCTTCACCAATAATATGTACACCCAATACTTTTTTGTCTTCAAGACTAAACAGAATTTTCAAGATGCCTTCACTCAGCCCCATAATTTGACCACGAGCGGTTTCGCGTAAGCGCGCCACACCAATTTCATATGGCACATTATTTTTACGTAACTCTTGTTCGGTGGCGCCAACCATACTGATTTCAGGTACCGCATAAATACCGAAGGGGAAATTTTGTGCCATATTGGTATCGGCACCATTAAAAGCATGGCTTGCGGCAAGACGCCCTTGTTCCATTGAAGTTGAGGCAAGACTTGGGAAACCAATCACATCACCAGCTGCATAAATGTGTGGCACATTGGTCTGGAAATTTTCATTAACATTAATAAGGCGGCGGTCATCAACTTCAATACCTGCGTTATCCGGTTGCAGTGCCCAGGTTGAGCCAATACGACCGGCAGCAA
>JALTKS010000037.1 GCA_027006175.1 Gammaproteobacteria bacterium | reverse complement strand
CTGGGTATTCTGGCCCAATCCGATCACCCATTCTGGAACATTCCGATCACCTAATCTGGTTTTAACCGATCACTGATTCTGGTTTTATTCGATCATTTTTCTGGATTTCCAGAATCGGTGATCGAAATGCCAGAATCGGTGATCAGGCATTTCCATAATCCCCCTCAACGCGTTGATTTAACTTAATTACTGCTATCCTCCGGATGTTTTTTTATCCAGAGGAATCAGGCAATGGCAAAAAAGAGGTTATTAATGCGTAAAATCAAAGAAATTCTACGGCTTCGTTATGAAATTGGGCTTAGTTTACGTGGCGTGTCTCAGTCACTGAATATCGGCTACGGCACCGTTTCCGATTACATAAAAAGAGCTGAGCAAGCCAACGTCAGTTGGCCCATTCCTAGTGACATGGATGAGCGAGATCTGGGGCTTTTATTATTCCCCACACAACCACTCACAGGACAGCGGCGTTTTGCTGAACCGGACTTCATGATCTGTTTTATGGAGCTAAAAAAAACAACTAAAGTAACGCGCCATTTATTGTGGCAAGAATACCGTCAACAACACCCTGATGATGGTTATAGCTATGCTCAATTCTGCCACCGTTTTAAAGAATGGCAAGGCAAACAAAAACGCAGTATGCGCCAGATCCATATTGCCGGTGAAAAGATGTTTGTTGATTATGCCGGCCCAACAATGGACATGGTTAATCCAGATACAGGTGAGATACGTACGGCACAAATCTTTGTTGCTGTACTCGGTGCTTCGAGCTTTACCTTTGCCTGTGCGCACTGGAGTCAGCAGTTGCCTGATTGGCTGGATGCCCATGTTCAAGCACTGACTTACTTTGGTGGTGTACCTGAAATCATCGTGCCGGATAATTTATTGAGTGCGGTCAGTAAAACACATCGCTATGAGCCCAGGATCAATGCCAGTTATTTGCAATTAGCTGAGCATTACCAGACCGCTATTATCCCGGCACGACCCTATAAACCAAAAGATAAATCAAAGGCAGAAATCGGCGTACAGGTTGTCGAACGCTGGATCATGGCAAGGCTACGGCACCAGCAGTTTTTTACATTAACTTCATTGAATCAGGCCATCCGTTTATTAGTTGATGAACTTAATGATAAACCGTTTCAAAAGCTGCCGGGGACAAGACGTTCTCAGTTCGAGCAACTGGATAAACCGGTATTACGTCCGTTACCTTCAAATCCCTATCAATATACCGATATAAAACGTGCACGCGTACATATTGATTACCATATTGAGTATGACAGGCATTATTACTCTGTCCCACATCATCTGGTGAAACAGG
>JALTKS010000036.1 GCA_027006175.1 Gammaproteobacteria bacterium | reverse complement strand
TGTAGTGGTCAAGTTCTTTTGGCCAGCTTTTCTAACTCCTGTATGCACAGTTTTTTTAGTTTGGCTTTCTGCAAGAAGAAGATCTGCTAGTGGCATGCACACATAACAATGCAAATACACTTAGATAGAAAATAGCTACGGTCCTTCATCGCTCAACTTTTTGCTGCAGGGATTTGCGGCGTTATTTTTTTAAAAGGTGAAAATATAAATGGATGAATCAAAACAGAAAATTGCATTATTCATAGATGCAGACAATGCTCCAGCTAGCAAATTCGAAGATGTCCTTAGTGAAGTCGCAAAATATGGTGTCGTAACAATAAGAAAGGCATATGGTAATTGGAAAAAAACATCTATAAAAGCCTGGGAAGAGCTTTTACATGAATATGCTATTCAACCAATACAGCAATACGACCTTACAAAAGGGAAAAATGCCTCAGATATTGCACTTGTAATTGATGCAATGGATGTAATGTATACAAAGGATATTGATGTAATGTGTTTTGTATCCTCTGATTGCGATTTCACGCCTATGGTTACTCGCGCCCTGGCAGAAGGCAAAGTGGTTCTGGGTTTTGGTGAGCGTAAAACCCCTTTACCCTTTGTTAATGCATGTTCTAAATTTTTGTATCTAGATCAAGAATCTCAAAATAGCGATACACACCAAACAACGACTAAAAATATTAAATCAGATACGAAGCTAATTAATTTACTTCGTCAAGCAATCGAAGCGACAGAAGATGAAAACGGCTGGGCGGCATTAGGGCTAGTTGGTTCACATATATCAAATAAGACATCCTTTGATACACGAAATTATGGTTATAAAAATTTAAGCAGTCTTATTAAGGCAATAGATTTATTTAAACTCAAACGTGGTCCAGGTAATTCCTATTTAGTACAGGATATACGTAAGAAGAAATCAACATAACAAGTTGCCTTGGAAAAGGACATGCAAAAGCAGTAACATTTGAATGTTTATTAGCTAGTTGGTTTATATAAATCGCATGGCAGGTGCCATGTTTTTTCCGGATAATTCATTCAAGTCCGTTTGTAAAATATACCTAAGCGAGGTTTTAGAATGTTAAATGAACAGGATAATAAGTTTATAACAAAAAGAAGACGAATGATTTCTTTTTGGAATATATTTTCAGCATTAATGCTTGTCGTATTGTTCCTGATTATTGGGGTAATGTTTATTGAAAATCCATATTTGGTAAATCCATTATTTGTTGCTGATGCATTGAAAGAAAACTCAATGAGTGAATCATTAATGGTGTTCAGTGCTTTTATGCTCCCGATCGTTGTTTTATTTCTATTTGTTGTTGTTATAGTAGTGATACTTATTGGCTTTGTGGTAATCTCGAATGAAAAGCGTTACATATCAATAATTGAATCATTGGCTATGAAGTGAAGAACACCAGCAACCTGCAATAGGTTGCTGGTGTTGATATGACAAAACAGGTTTATATTGCTTCTCTTAAAATTTTACTTGCTTCAACCATGTTAGCAAGTGCAGGTTTGACTTCATCCCAATTACGTGTTTTTAAACCACAATCAGGATTAACCCATAAGCGTTCAGCGGGGAGACGCTGTCTTGCTTTTTTTATTAAATCCACAATGGAATCTACACTTGGTATATTGGGAGAATGAATATCATAAACGCCGGGTCCAATGTCATTGGGGTACTGAAATTCATCAAATACATCCAGTAGCTCCATATCAGATCTGGATGTCTCAATCGTAATTACATCAGCATCCATATCAGCAATCGATGAGATAATGTCGTTAAATTCTGAATAACACATATGGGTATGTATCTGCGTTTCATCTTTTACTCCATTAGCAGTAATTCGGAATGATTTGATTGCCCAGTCAAGGTAAGACTGCCATTGAGATTTCCTTAATGGCAAGCCTTCGCGCAAAGCAGCCTCATCAATCTGTATCATGTAAACCCCCGATTTCTCAAGGTCTAACACCTCATCACGAATGGCTAAGGCGAGCTGTAAACATGTTTCAGAACGAGGCTGATCATCGCGTACAAATGACCAGTTCAAAATGGTTACAGGGCCTGTCAACATTCCTTTTACAGGTTTATCGGTTAATGACTGTGCATAGTTTATCCATTCCACTGTCATTGGTTTTGGTCGAGAGATATCGCCATATATAATAGGCGGTTTGACACAACGAGAGCCATAAGATTGAACCCATCCAAATTGGGTAAATGCATAGCCTGTTAGTTGTTCACCAAAATATTCAACCATATCGTTTCTTTCAGGTTCGCCATGGACAAAAATATCGAGGCCTAATGTTTCTTGCTCATTGATACAGTTCTTTATTTCATTTTGCATCACTATGCGATACTGTTCTTCTGATATCAGGTGTGCTCGAAAATCTTTTCTGGCTTGTCTTATTTCAAGTGTTTGCGGGAATGAACCAATAGTTGTTGTTGGGTAAAGTGGTAAATTAAATTTTTTACGCTGAATATCTTCCCGTTTGCTATATTGAGAATGGCGATTTCCCATCTCATCTGTGATTTCAAGGACCCTGTTTTTTGTAGCCTGATTATGAACACGCTTTGAGTTTTTTCGACTATCAATCGCTGCTTTGTTTTCTGCCAGTTGTGTTACGACACAGTCATTGCCTTTATTTAATGCTAATGCCAATAACGCTAACTCATCCAGTTTTTGAACAGCAAATGAAAACCAGGATTTTATTTCATTATCTAATTTTTGTTCATTTTCTAAATCGACAGGAACATGCAGCAATGAACAGGAAGGAGCAAGCCATAAACGTTCTTGTAACTGTTCATATAAAGGTGTTAACCAGTTTAATGTTTCGGTCAAGTCTGTTTTCCAGATATTTCGTCCATTGATGATGCCTAATGAAAGGATCTTATGAGATGGCAGGCAATCAATGACTGTGGGCACTTCGTCTTTAGCATTAATAGCATCAATATGTAATCCATCCACGGGGAGATCACAAGCGAGTTGAAGGTTTTCCTGTAGCTCTCCAAAGTAAGTTGTTAGCAGTAATTTTAGCGAGGTGTTTTGCAAGGTATGGTAAGCGTCTATTAATGCTTGTTGCCATTCGTTTGATAGCTCTGTGGTCAAGATGGGTTCATCAATTTGTAACCACTCAATACCTGTTTGTTCCAGTCTGGTAAACAGCTCAGCATAAACTGGTAGCAGCTTATACAGTAATTTAAGTTTATTGGTTTCGTCTTTGGCTTTCCCTAACCATAAATAAGTGACAGGACCGATGATTACCGGTTTGATTTTATTGTCTTGTTGTTGTGCTTCGGTAATTTGTTCGAGTAATCGACTAGCATCGAGGCTGAAACATGTGTTT
The DNA here is from genome assembly GCA_027006175.1 of Gammaproteobacteria bacterium. Lineage (GTDB taxonomy): Bacteria > Pseudomonadota > Gammaproteobacteria > AKS1 > AKS1 > Sulfuriflexus. The sequence continues at coordinate 2,603 of JALTKS010000036.1, read as the reverse complement.
TTATCAAATTCAGGCACGATATAATGGTAATTAGTATCGAACCATTTCGTCATTTCGCTCGCCTGAATGCAAGTGCATTCAGGATCATTGTGAGATGAACGACCTCGGGCGACACGAAAATAGTTATCCAGCGTGTTGTTTGTTATATTCTGAGCACGTTTGGGTATATTACCTAGCATAAAACTGGTATCAAGTACTTGATCATAAAAAGAAAAATCACCTATTGGTACTAAGTCTATCTGTTTTTGCTTTTGCCAGTGCTCCTGTCGTAAGGAAGCTGCTGTATCGAGCAATTCATTCTGTTTGATGTCTTTTTTCCAGTATTTTTCCAAAGTGAATTTTAGCTCTCGCTTTTTGCCGATTCTGGGAAAACCAAGGTTATGTGTAGTGATCATGTGTCTATCCATTTAATTAAAGACAGCTAGTTTATTTCCATCTTAAAATGAATAATAATGATAGTTTTAACCCAAACCATGAGAAATAATCATAAATGATCGAGCATAGCCACCTCAAAATTATTCAGGAACTGCGTAATAAGGGGACATTAACAGAAGCCGCTGCCTCTCTTTGTTTAAGTCAATCTGCCCTTTCTCACCAAATACGTTACCTGGAGAAAAAAATGCAGGTAACACTTTGGGAGCGGAAAGGCAGGAACCTAAGACTTACGCAAGCAGGTGAACTGTTGTTACAAACGGCTCAGCAGGTGTTGCCTGTACTTGAGCAAACAGAAAATATGCTCAAAGCCTATGGTGAGGGTCGCCAAGGTATATTGCGTGTTGGTGTGGAGTGCTATCCTTGTTATAAATGGCTATCCAGTGTTATTGGTATTTTTCTGGAACAAATGCCTGACGTAGATATTGATATTGTTAATAAATTTCAATTTTCAGGCCTAGAGGGTCTTTTAAATCATCATATTGATGTGTTAGTAACGCCTGATATGGAGAGGAAAGATAATATCCATTATGAAGAGTTGCTAGAATATGAATTGGTTTTGTTGACAGCAAATAAACATCAACTGACAAAAAATACAATTATAACGCCTGAAGATTTTTCAAATGAAACATTGCTGACGTTTCCTGTCAATTCTGAACGTCTGGATATTCTTAATCAGTTTTTAAACCCTGCATATGTTATGCCTGAAAGGATAAAAAAAATAGAATCAATCGAACTTATGCTTCAAATGGTGGTTTTAGGTCGTGGTGTGTGTGTATTACCTGAATGGCTGGCTGATACTTATGTTGAAAAACTGGGGGTCAAGAAAATACGTATTGGTAAAGATGGGATGCGGAAAAAGTTGTTTGTCGCTTTGCGGCATAAAGATAGAGAAGTATCCTATATTAATAAGTTTATTGTGATCAGTAAAAGAACGGCTAATTCTTTGGTGCTTTAATGGTTTTTTGTTATGTTCAAGTCTGGTGGTTATCTATATTAGATAAAAACATGGTTGTTAAAATGTAATTACAGATTTATTAGTTCAAGGAGAGAATTCATGGCAAAACGAATTGTGATCTGTGCCGATGGCACATGGAACCGTCCTGAAAAAGATTTAAGTGAAGACTTCCCAACTAATGTACTTAAATTCTCCCGTGCAATTAAGCCGGTAGCAAAAGATTCACTGCCGCAACAGGTTTTTTATGACTGGGGGATTGGTTCTTATTATAACTCTACTATCGCGGGTACGACGGGTAAGGGTTTACATAAGAACATCATGGATAATTATCGTTATATTGTGCAAAACTATTCACCTGGGGATGAAATATTTTTATTCGGCTTTAGCCGAGGCGCATATACGGTACGGTGTTTGTGTGGCTTGATTAATAATTGTGGCATCATCAAAAGGGTAGATGCATCATTAATACAAAAAGCTTTTGAGCATTATAAGAAATCGGGTGAGAAGTATGCGCCGGATGGTGTTGAGTCGAAGAAATTCAGGCAGCAGCATTCGCACGCATCGCGTGAGATTAAATTTGTGGGTGTTTGGGATACGGTTGGCGCAATGGGGATCCCGATTTCATTTCTAGGTTTGTTTGATGATAAAGACGAGTTCTACGATACAAAAATTGGTAAGAATGTGCGCATAGCAAGGCATGCAATGGCAATCGATGAGCTCCGCAGTGATTTTGAGCCAACCATTTGGGAACCGAGAGAAAACATGGATATGCAACAGGTATGGTTTGCCGGTGCACACAGTAATGTTGGTGGCAGTTATAAGCCGGATAAGGATGGTTCGTTATTGTCTGATAATGCTTTGGCATGGATGACAAAACAAGCAGAGAAAGCCGGCTTGTCGATTGAAATGCACCTTAAGAAAGCCATTAATAGTAAGCCTACTTCTACTTTGCATAATTCACGTCGTAGTTTTTATCGGGTAAAGAAAAAGTTTTATCGTGAAATTGATCATGGGAAAGGACCCGTATTAATCCACGAGTCGGTAAAAGAGCGCTGGGATCAAGATCCTAAGTACCGTCCCAGGAACCTTAAAGACTATATTGATAATAATGATTGGGCTAGTGTGTTAGTGAAGTAATTCATTAATAGATGACTACTGTGCCCGGTGTTAACCGCTAATGCTAATAGCCCGATCGGGTCATATCTGGTGATAG